>NZ_LT629710.1:4408413-5013870 GCF_900104535.1 Nakamurella panacisegetis
CCGGAGAAGGTCTCGCCGACGTCGAACGCGGCGCCCTGGCGGTTGTAGTTCCGGTGATCGTCGGCCGGGAAGGTGGACGCCGCGGTGTACCGGCCGGACAACAGGCCGGACGCCAACGGCACCCGCGCGATGATCCCAACCCCGGCCTGTATCGCGGCCGGGAGCACGCGCTCCAACGGCTTGAGGCGAAACGCATTCAGGATGATCTGGACACTGGCCGTTCCGGGTCGGGCGATGGCGGTGAGCGCTTCGTCGCAGGTTTCCACGCTGACGCCGTAGTGGGCGATGCGGCCCTCCTCGACCAGAGTGTCCAGCGCGTCGAAGACCTCGCCACTGGAATACACGGGGGTCGGCGGGCAGTGCAGTTGGACCAGGTCAAGTCGCTCGACACCGAGATTGCGCCGGGACCGGTCGGTCCAGTCCCGGAAATTCCGCAGCACGTAGTTCTCCGGCACCTGTTCGGCCCGGCGGCCCATCTTGGTCGCCACGAAGATGTCGTGACCCGGGTGGGCGGCGAGGTACCGGCCGATCACCTGCTCGCTGCGCCCGTCGCCGTAGACGTCCGCGGTGTCGAAGAAGGTCACGCCATGCTCGACTGCCGCGTCCAGCACGGCGAGAGCATCGGCCTCGTCGACGTTCCCCCAGTCCGCGCCGAGCTGCCAGGTGCCGAGCCCGATGACGGAGATGTCGCGTCCGGTGCGTCCAAGCCTGCGAAGTTCCATGCCGTCAGCCTAGTTCAGTCACTGAACTCACCCGACGGCTGCGTCAGCGGGCTCGGGCCAGTCGGAGCGCGCGGGAAACGTACTGCCGGCTGGCCTTGACGCCGAACCAGCCGGTTCCGATGACGGTGTCGGCATCGCCGATGACCCGGAAGATGACCGACACCGCGCGGTTGCGCCGACGGAACAGCGCCGAGACGGCGTAGGCGCCCAGCGCACCGTTCTGGTAGGCCATCGCGGCCTTGCCGGCCACCACCGGAGCCAGGTCCTCCTGCCCCCCGAGCCGCTTCGCCACGGCCGTCGCGACGAGGTTGACCGCGTTCTGCGCGGCGATGACGAGCAGCGCCGGCTTCGGCGCGATTCCGCCGCGCCATTCGTTGATCCCGATGGCCAGCACACCGGCCTTGTCGAACGCGGCGTCGATCCCGGCGCCGAACTCACTGCTTTGGTCGAGCATCCGAGCCACCTTGCCGTCCAACAGATCCAGCAGACGGCCGGCCACCGTCTCGGTGATCCCCCAGCCGGTGTCGGCGCGTCGGGATCCGTGCACGGTCAACGCCAGCCCGACGGCGCTGATGGCGTTCGGGACGGTCAGGACGTCGGACAGCTTCGGGGTGGCCACGCCGTTGATCATCGCAGGCCGGTCACTCGGGGTCGGCCAGGAACCGCTCGATGGCCGTCTGCACCACGTCCTCGCGGGTCAGGCCCTTCGCCTGGGCCAGCCGGTCGAGTTCCGCCGCGGCCGCCGTGGTCAGGGTCAGCGTGTCGGCGGTGGTGGCTGCCTCGCCCCCCGGGTGCGGGAGGACCGGCATTCCGGAGGCCGGGTTCCCGCTCGACGTGGCGATCCACGCGGCGATGAACAGCACCACGGTGGCCGCCAGGTTGAAGAAGATCAACAGCCCGATCACCGGGCCGAAGATCCGCGCCGTGGCCGACCGCAGCAGGGTCGGGAGCACGTAGGTCAGGGCGAACTTGAGCACCTCGAAGGCGATCGCCGCGGCCGCCGCACCACGCAGCAATGCCTTGCGTTTGGCCGGGTAGCGCTTGGGCGGCAGCACGCGGTAGACGCCGAGGAACAGCGCCATGTCGGCCGCCACGGCCAACAGGATCGGGACGACGGTGAACAGCGGGGTCAGCCAGGTGACCTGGTCCAGGTGCAGCCACCGCAGCACCAGGGTCTGGGCCGAGGTGCCGATGGCCGTGAGGCTGAGCGAGAGCAGGATGCCGACGGCCAGCGCGGCGAGGTACTGCAGGCTCTTGAGGTAGTAGCGCCAGAGCGACTCGGCCGCGATCTCCTGCTCGGTTCCGAAGTCCGGACGCCACAGCGCCTGGATCGCACTGCGCAGGTTGCCCATCCAGCTCACGCCGGAATACAGCGCGACGACCAGGCCGATGATCCCGACGGTCAGACGGGCATCGATGGCCTGGGTCAGCAGGTCGCTGATCGACGAGGCCAGGGAACTCGGCAACAGCGAGATGATCGAATTCCGCAGGGAGGTCAGCAGCTGCGGGCGCGAGGCGAGGACGAACCCGGCGATGGAGAAGCTGACCATGACCACGGGCACGACGGCCAGGAACGAGAAATAGGTGATGGCCGCGGCGAACTGGAAGCCGAGGCGGTCGCCGAAGCGATTCACGGCCCGGACCAGGTGCCGCACGCTCGGCCGGCGCCACAACCGGCCCGCGGCCTGCTTCACACCTGCCAACAAGGTCCCGCCTCCGCCTCTCCCGCGCCGACCCACCGGAGGTACCCGACGGGGCTCAGTTCAGCACGGGCGCCTTCGCCGGCACCGGGTGGATCCCTCGACAGGGCCGCGCGGGCGACCGTCAGTCGGCGGCCGGGCGGCCGCGGGCGGCCTTGACCTGCGAGCGGGCCTTCTTGCCGGCCAGCCGGCGTTCCACCGACCCCCGGGTGGGACGGCTGGGCCGACGGGTGGCCGCGGCCGGCTGCAGCGCTTCCTGCAGTAGGAAGAGCAGTCGCCGTCTGGCCGTTTCCCGGTTGCGCAGCTGCGCCCGGTGTTCCGAGACCGTGATCACCAGTTGTCCGTTGATCAAACGCCCGGCCAGCCGGTCGAGCACGCGGGCGCGAGCGTTCTCGCCGATCGCGGCCAGGCCGGGGGACGTCGCCGGCGTCCAGGTGAGTTCGACCCGGCTGTCGGCCGTGTTCACTCCCTGGCCGCCGGGCCCGGAGGAACGGGAGAAGCGCCAGCCGAGCTCGTCGACCCCGATGGTCAGGGCCGCGTTGACCCGCAACGGAACGTCGATGCGATGCGCCGCAGGACGGGCCGCGGCGGACGGATCGGCAGGCATTGGTTCATGGTGTCAGAGGTTCATGGTGTCAGACCGGGCGGTTGACCTGCGGTCAGCACCGGCGGCCCGGCTGCGGTCCGGCGGCGACGGCGGTCACGGTCAGATCGAGTCCCATGGTGCGGCCGAGCACGCGGTCGACGCCCGGTTGTGACAGCAGCCGCACGGCATCCTTGGAGTGCAGGGTGCCGGTGGCCCGGAACACCAGTGCGCCGTCACGCCGGAGCGGTTCGGTCATCTCCAGGATGACGTCGAGCACGGCCCCGTCGGTGGCGAGAAGCCCGTCCAGTAGCCAACTTCCGGGCGACACGCCGGGCCGCAGTGCGCGGGAGACGAACCCGATCGACGGATTCCGGTCGCAGTCGATGACCCCGGCTCCGTGCAGCAGGGCGTCGATGCAGGAGCTACCACTGGTGAGGGATGACGTCCCGACGCTCACCTCGACGCGGCTCCGCGCGGGGTCGACGGCGAGGTCCACGTGGCCGGTGACATCGCCGAACACGCCCCGCACGGTCAGGAACGGGCCCACCTTGACGCTGACCTGCAGCGTCGAACGGGCCGCATCGACCACCCACCGTCCGACCGGCTCCTGGGCTGCGCCCCGACCGGTCGGGCGGCGGCGAGCGGTCGAAGCGGTGGCAGACGGACGGGCCATGGCGGGTTCCTCGGCGGACGGGCGCGGAGCGCGAGCGGCGGGCGGCGACAACACGTCCGACGACGCCGACCCCCGGCCGGTTCCCTGACCGGCGGATCAGGCGGCGGCCGGACTGGTCAACAGGAGCCGCGGTCCGCCGCGCTGATACGCGGGCGGCGTCAGTCCGTCGAGGGCCGCTCGCCCTGGTTCCACTCGACCTCGTCACCCGACCAGCCGCCGGGCGGCTCGACCACGTTGCCGCGGTCCCGGACCACCTCTTCACCGGTCCAGTCGGGACCTCCGTCCGGGAGGCCGGCTTCGTCCCGCACCACCTCGGCGCCCGACCAACCGGACTCCTCCGATGCCTGTCCGGCGTGGTCGCGGACCACCTCGTCGCCGCTCCAACCCGCGCTTTCGCTCTCCTCGCCCGTGCGACCGGGCCCTTCCGCTTCTGTACTCATGTCCAGATGATGCCCCCAACGTGGCGTGCTCACACGTCGAGCGGAACGACCGAGCGGCTGCCGCGGTGTATCACTGGAGATTGTGGATCGACGGCTGGGTGGCCTGGTACTCCTCATCCTCGCGTGTCTGAGCCTGCTGGTGGTCCCGAACCTGCGCGGGCGGCCACTGGCCGGCTCCGCCACCGCGGTGTACCTGCCGCCGGCGCCGCGGGTCGGGCAGTGCGTCACCGCGCTCTCGCCCGTTCCACAGGGCGACAGCCGTGAGATCGATCCGATGGTCGAGTACCCAGACGCCACCTACGGCCCGTGCCGGGGGTATGTAGTCGGCGAGGTGATGTCGGTCCAGGCCGCGAGTCTTCCGGCGCCGCGGGTGCCCCTGAGCCGGTACGAGGAGGCCAGCTCGGAGTGCGAGCTGGCCGAGGTCAACTACGTCGGATCGATCGGCCCGTTCGATCTGACCGACCCGAATGTCCCGAGCATCGCCTGGCAGGCGGCGGTGACGATCGCCTCGATCCCGGTCGGCCCGAACCGGCTGCAGCAAGGCATTGGCCAGACGTGGACCGCTTGTGTCGGCGCCACGTCGGACAACACCCGGTACACCGGCCGGATCGCCGATGCGCTGACCCGGGGCGTGCTGCCGCCGACTTTTGCCACGTGCTGGGGGGCGGTGCCCGCGGCCACCCGACTACGGTCGGACAGCTCGGTCCGGCCGTGCGCGGCGCCCCACACGGCCGAGATCCTGGCCACCACGCAGATCACCGACCCGCTGGCGACGGACGAAGACGTCCAGCGCACCTGCCGGAAGTTCGCGGCTCGCGCGATGCGGACGGCCGATCCCACCGGCGGTGGCGCGATCACCATCGCCGCCTACTCGATGGACGGAACGTCCGTGATGCCGTTGGCGGAGGTCGAACTGACGGCCGGCTACCTCGGTTGCCTGGCGACGGTCACACCGCCGCGGCAGTTGATCGGAACGCTCATCGGGCTGGGCGACCACGCGGTGCCGATCATCCCCGGCTGAGCCCCGCCGGCGCGGCGAGACAGTCTGCTGCTCAGTTGATCTCGGGACTGTTCAGTCGGTCTCGGGACCCATGCAGTAGTGGCACCGGTCTTCGCACTCCAGGTTGGCCGGCCCCGGCGTGGGCGTCGGCGCCGGGCGGTACGAGGCCGGGCGCACCGGACGGTTCACGGTCGAAGCGGTGCGTACCGAACTGTGGTGAGCGGCAAGATGTCGGTCGGTTCTGTGCGGTCGGCTGGTCGTCGAACTCATGACGATAGGACGCGCGAGGACCGCCCGGGATGCGTCGTCCCGGTCATCGTCTCCGGCGGGCCGTCGTTCGGGCTGGGGGCAGGACTCGATCGACCAGCCGGCCGCCGTTCACCATCGATCCCGCCTGCTTGATCCGGTCGATCACCGGGACGACCTCCATCTGCTGGAGTCCAGGGGCCAGGTCACCGATCCGGTTGACGAAGCGGTACAACTCGTCGACTCCCGTCATGGCCACGGCGGCGAACAGGTTCCACCGACCGGTGGTCGCGCCGGCGAAGGTCATCTCCGGCTGAGCCACGAGCGCGTTGCCGAACGAGTCCAGATGCCGGGGTTCGATGCTCATCCAGAGCATGACCATCAACGGGAATCCCAGAGCCGCGGTGGACAGGTCCACATCGAGATAGATGGTCCCACTTCCGATCAGGGCGTCGAGCCGACGTTTCGTGCGACCCTGCGTCCAGTTGGTGAGCTGGGCCAGAGCGGCGAGCGAGGTACGGCCGTCGAGAGCCAGCGCAGTGATCAGCGGGCCGTCCTCGGGTCGGATGGGTTCCGGCGCCGGTGTCGGGCCGGCATCCGGGGAGTCATCGCCCCCGCCGCGCAGGACGGCGATCGACGACGGGTCGAGCCGGTGCCCGTAGCTGCTCCAGTCCTTTTCGTAGCGTCCGGTGAAGCGGTGCATGACGATCCAGGCCGACAGGTCCAGTACCTGCTCGGTCTTGGGCAACTGGCGCAGCAGGAGTTCGTCCCGAGCGTCCTGGGTGCGGGCCCGGAGAGAAGCGACGATCTCGTTGCCGGCCCCGATGAGCGACACCCAGGAGACGTCGTCGCGGTGGGCCAGCGCCGTCGCCACGGCCGTTGACGCGTGCGGCCGGCAGGTGATCCGGATCATCCAGTCGAGCTGATTCGCGGTGATCGGATCGACGACACCGACCACACGCACGACGCCGGCCGCGCGCATCCGTCGATATCGCCGCGCGACGGTCTGTTCGGAGGTACCGAGGGCGGCGGCGATCACGCTGAAGGCGGCCCGGCCGTTGATCTGGAGTGATTGGAGAATCTCCCGATCCAGCGCATCCAGATCATGGAAATTGGAAGGACCAGCCTCGGACATGGAGGAATACTACGTCTTCGGCCGCAGAGCTCACTGCCATGGGGCCGGTCCGACCAGACTGTCGGCACCCCGGAGGAAGACCCTCTTCCTCGACGGCCGACGAAGGAGCGCACCCCTTGAAGAAATGGCTACCACTGGTCGTGGTGTCCCTGGGCACCTTCATGTTGCTGGTGGACGTGACCATCGTGAACGTGGCCCTGCCGGACATGGCAACCAGTCTGTCGACGTCCTTCTCCTGTCTTCAGTGGGTGATGGACGCATACGCGCTCGCCCTGGCCGCACTGCTGCTGGGCGTCGGCAGCCTGGCCGACCTGGTCGGCCACCGGCGGTCCTACGTCGGCGGCCTGACCCTGTTCGCGCTGTCCTCGCTGGCCTGCGGGCTGGCGCCGAACGTCGGTGTGCTGATCGCCGCGCGCGCCGTCCAGGGTGTTGGCGCGGCAGCCATGTTCGCCACCACCTTCGCTTTGCTCAACGCCTCCTACCAGCGCAAGGAGCGCGGCGTGGCGTACGGCGTCTGGGGTGCGGTCAGCGGCGCCTCGGCCGCTGTCGGGCCCGTCCTCGGGGGTGTCCTGACCGAGGGCATCTCCTGGAACTGGATCTTCTACGTCAATCTTCCGGTCAGCGTGGTCGCCGTCGCCTTGAGTCTGCGGGCCCTCCCGGCCGACCACCCGACAAGGGGTGGGCGCGTCGACTACGCCGGCACCGCCACCTTCAGCGTGGCCGCGGGCGCGTTGACCTTCGGGCTGATCCGCGCGAACGACTCCGGCTGGGGTTCGCTGTCGTGCTGGGGGTCGTTCCTGGTCGCCGCACTCGCGCTGGCCACCTTCGTGGTGGCCGAGACCCGGAACCCCGAGGCCATGGTCGACCTCTCCCTGTTCCGGCGGAGATCCTTCGTCGGCACGTTGCTGGCCGCCCTGATCCTGAATCTGGCCGCGTTCGCCTCTCTGACCTACACGTCGATCTGGCTGCAGTCGGTCCTTGGCCTCTCCCCCATCGAGGCCGGCCTGGTCGGACTGCCGTTGGCCGGCGCCGCATTCTTCGTGTCGGCCGCGATCGGTCGCCTGCTGCACCATCGAGCTCCGGGCCCGATCATCGGCGGCGGCCTGCTGTTGATCGGTCTCGGGTCCTGCTTGTGCGCCGTCGCGCTCGGTGACACCTCCGGATGGCCCGCGCTCATGCTCGGTTACGTGGTGATCGGCGTCGGCGTCGGCCTGGCCACGCCGACCCTGTCCTCATCAGCGATGGCCGCGGTTCCGCCGCAACGCGGCGGGATGGCCGCGGGAATGATCAACACCATGCGGCAGTTGGGTTTTGCCATCGGAATCGCCGTACTCGGCAGCGTCTTCGCTTCCCGCGCCGCCGCCGCCTTCAGCCGGGCCGGACTGACCGACGCCGGCAGCGCCTCGAAGGCACTGGCCGGCGGCCAGGCCCAACGGATCATCGCCGAAGCCCGGTCCGACCGCGCCGCCGCGACGACCAATGCAGTGCATCACGCGTCGATCTCCGGCCTGCACGGTGCGTTCTGGACGGCCGGGATCGCCGGCGTGACGGCCGGGCTGCTGGTACTCGGCCTGGTCCGGAGCCGCCCGGCCGTCCGGTCCGAACGTGCGCCGGAGGCGGCTTCGGTGGATGCCGTCGACACACCCGCCTGAACCGGTGGGACGACGTGCCATCGAACTCCATTCATGCGAACATATGTTCGTGTCCGAATACGCGTCCATCCTGCACGCCGACCTCGATGCGTTCTTCGCCTCGGTCGAACAGCGGGACGATCCGCGCCTGCGCGGCCGCCCGGTGATCGTGGGGGGCGGCGTGGTGCTGGCCGCGAGCTACGAGGCGAAGGCGTTCGGGGTGCGGTCGGCGATGAGCGGGTACCAGGCCCGGCGCGCCTGCCCGGGCGCGATCGTGGTCGAACCCCGCTTCACCGCCTACACCGTGGCCAGCAAGGCGGTCTTCAAGGTGTTCCGCGACACAACGCCGCTGGTCGAGGGCCTGTCCATCGACGAGGCGTTCCTCGACGTCGGCGGGCTGCGCCGGGTGTCGGGAACACCGCGCGAGATCGCCGTCCGGCTGCGGTCGCGAGTGTTGGCCGAGGTCGGTCTGCGGATCACCGTCGGTATCGCCGGCACCAAGTTCCTGGCCAAGGTGGCCAGTGCGGTGGCCAAGCCGGACGGCTTGCTGGAGGTTCCGGTCGGCGACGAGCTCCGATTCCTGCATCCGTTGGCCGTGGAACGCCTCTGGGGGGTCGGTAAGGTCACCTCGGCGCGGCTCCACGCCCTCGGCGTGCACACGGTCGGGCAGGTGGCCGCCCTCGACGAATCGACCCTGATCTCCGTACTGGGCAAGGGTTCCGGGCGGCACCTGCACGCGCTGGCGCACAACCGGGACCCGCGCCGCGTCCAGACCGGGAAGCGGCGGAGCTCGATCGGCGCGCAACGGGCGCTCGGGCGCCGGGGGCGAACGCCGGCCGAACTCGACGCGGTTCTGATCGGGTTGGTGGACCGGGTCACGCGCCGTATGCGGGACGCCGATCGACGGGGCCGGACCGTGGTGCTGCGCCTGCGGTTCGGCGACTTCACCCGGGCCGCCCGCTCGACGACGCTCCCCCGCCCGACCGACCAGACGTCCGCCGTACTGACCGCCGTGCGGGAGTTGATGACCGCCGCATCCCCGATGGTCGGCGCGAAAGGCCTGACCCTGGTCGGGATCTCCGTGGCCAACTTCGCCGACGCCGGTGCCGCCCAGCAGCTGGAGCTGCCCTTCGACGGCTTCTCGGCAACCGCGGTCGACTCGGTCCTTGACGAGGTGCGGCACCGGTTCGGCTCCGGCGCGATGACCAGGGGGGTCCTGCTCGGCCGGGATCCCGGCCTGTCGATGCCGATGCTCCCCGATTAGGGTCTGCTGCCATGGCTACGCGCGGCAGCAGCTCCCCGGCCATCGAACTGCGGGTCGGGGAACACGACGTACGCATCTCCAACCCGGACCGGGTCTACTTTCCCGAGACCGGGGCCACCAAGCTGGATCTCGCGAACTACTACCTGTCGGTGGGCGACGGCATCGTCCGCGCGCTGTACGAACGACCGTGCATGATGCACCGGTTCCCCGAGGGGCTGGCCGGCGGCAAGGTCCACCAGAAGCGGGTGCCACACGGAGCGCCGCCGTGGCTGGAGACGGTCCGGGTCGACTTCCCGTCCGGGCGCCACGCCGACGAACTGTGCGTGACCCGCCTGGCCGACGTGATCTGGGCGGTCCAGATGTCCTGCGTGGAGTTCCATCCGTGGAACAGCCGCCGGGCCGACACCGAACGACCGGACGAATGGCGGATCGATCTCGACCCCGGGCCTGACTGCCCGTTCGACACCGTCCGGCGGGTCGCGCACGGGGTGCACGAACTGCTGGAGGAGATCGGCGCCGTCGGCTGGCCCAAGACATCGGGCGGCCACGGCATGCACATCTACGTGCGAACTGTGCCGTCCTGGGGTTTCACCGATGTGCGTCGGGCCGCGCTGGCCTTCGCGCGCGAGGTGGAACGGCGGATGCCGGAGGATGTGACGACCACCTGGTGGCGCAAGGACCGCGATCCGCGGCAGCTGTTCGTCGACTACAACCAGAACGCGCGTGACCACACCATCGCCAGCGCCTATTCGGTCCGGGGCGTCCCCCGGGGCACCGTCTCGACCCCGATCACCTGGTCCGAGATCGACGACGTGGACCCGCAGGAGTGCACCATCGCCACCGTGCCCGACCGGTTCGCCGAGCTGGGCGACCTGCACGCGGGCATCGATGAGGCCCCGTTCACGCTGGACCCGCTGATCGAATGGGCCGAACGGGACGAGCGGGCCGGAGCGCCGGACATGCCGGCCGATTGACGGCCCGCCGGGCCCGGCCATGCACGCTGGCTCCCGTCAGCACGCCGGCTCCCGTCAGGCGGTCGCCGGCGGCGCCGCCTGACGCAGGACCCGGGCCACGTCGTCCACGGCCAGCCACAGCGGCCGGGCACTCGCCGGCTCCCCCGGGCTGAACTGCACGGTGACCATGACCGCGTCGTCCGACCAGCGGATCGCCGTGCAGGGCCACATCTCGTAGGTGCCGGCGTCATCCAGGACCAGACGCGCGATCGCCGGGACCCGGCCCTGCGGCTTCGTGGGGATCGTCGCCGGGACGACCTCGTTCAGGTACCGGTCCATCGCGCTGATCTCCATGGATCCAGAATATCGAACATCTGTTCGCTTGGACAGGTGGAGGCGGCGATTCCGTCCGACACGCTGGAAATTCGTCCCCGGTGGCGGCTGCTCCGTAGGGTGGCCCCGGTGAGTCCTGGGTACGTGTTGCTGATCGTGGTGGCCGGCATCCTCTGCGGCGCCATCAACTCCATCGCCGGCGGCGGTTCGCTGATCCTGTTCCCGGCCCTGCTGGCGACCGGAATGTCACCGCTGGTGGCCAACGTGACGAACTCCGTCGCCACCTGGCCCGGTTACGCCGGCGGCCTGCTCGGCTTCCGGCCGGATCTCCCGTCGCAGCGGGCCCGGATGAAGCCTCTGCTGGCGGCCGCACTGATCGGATCGACCATCGGCTGTCTGCTGCTGCTGAACACACCGTCCGGGGCGTTCGACATCGTGGTGCCGCTGCTGATCCTGGTCGCGGCCGCTCTGCTGGCCTTCCAGCCCGCGATCAAGCGGATGGTCGGCGAGCCCCGCGAGGGCGGCCGGGTGTGGTCGGTGCAGTTCCCGGCGATGATCGCGGCCACGGTCTACGGCGGCTACTTCGGCGCGGCACTCGGCGTGATCATTCTCGGCGTCCTGGCTCTCACGGTTCCGGACACCCTGCGCCGACTCAACGCGCTCAAGGGCGTCGTCTCGTTCGTCGACTGCTCGATCAGCGTGGTGATCTTCGGGATCTTCGGCCCAGTGAACTGGCTGGCGGTGCTGATCGCGGCCCCGACCACGCTCATCGGGGGCTATCTCGGGGCCAGGATGGCCCGGTACGTCAACGAGTCGGCGCTCCGCTGGAGCGTGGTGAGCCTCGGCGTGGTCATAGCCGTGTACCTGTTCGTCAAGGCGGTCGCATTCTGAGGTGACCCGACGGCGTCCGGCGACGCGCGTCAGGCAGAATGAACCAGGTCGTTGCCCTTCCTAACGACTTGACGACTCCGGACGGGACCGCTCACCGGGATGACCGAACTCGACCAGCCCACGACGCTGACCCTGCGATCGATCGCGCCGTCGGTCTATCTGCCGGCCATGGTCTACGAGATCGGCAACGGGGCGACGGCCCCGGTCATCGCCCTCACCGCCCTGCACCTGGGCGCCTCTCCGAGCGCGGCCGGTTTCATGGTGGCTCTGCTCGGCGTCGGCCAGGTGCTCGGGGACATCCCGGCCTCGGCGGTGGCCGACCGGATCGGCGACCGGCACGCCATGGTCCTGGCCGCGGGCCTGGCCACCGTGGGTCTGCTCGGCTGCTTCCTGGCCCCGAACCTGCTGGTACTGGGCCTCGCGCTGCTGCTGATCGGTTCGGCCAACTCCACGTTCTACCTGGCCCGGCAGTCCTACCTCACCGAGGTGGCACCGGTCGAGTTGCGAGCCCGCGCCCTGTCGACCCTCGGTGGATCACATCGGATCGGGCTGTTCATCGGCCCGTTCGTCGGCGCCGCGGCGATCAGCCTGACCGATCTCCGAGCGGCCTACGTGGTCGCGATGGTGACGGCCGTGTCGGCCGGCGTCGTGCTGCTCGTCGTACCCGACGTCGCGCTGCCGGCCGGCCATCCGGCGACCGTACGGGGCGGCGTCACCTCCCGGAAGATGCTGGCCGACCACCGCCGCCTGTTCGCCACGCTCGGGTTGGCCATCCTGGCCGTCGGCGCGGTGCGTGCCGCCCGCCAGACGGTGCTGCCGTTGTGGGCCGAACACCTCGGCCTCGGTGCCGAACGGACGAGCCTGATCTTCGGTATCGCCGGGGCCGTCGACATGGCGCTGTTCTATCCGGCCGGAAAGCTGATGGACCGCTACGGTCGGCTGGCCGTCGCCCTGCCCTCGATGACCATCCTGGGCGCCGCGATGATGGCGTTGCCGTTGACGTCCGGGGCGATCTCGCTGACCGTGGTGGCGATGGTGATGAGCTTCGGCAACGGGATCGGCTCCGGGATCATGATGACCCTCGGAGCTGATGCCGCCCCCGCCGTCGGCCGGATCAAGTTCCTCGGCATCTGGCGGGTGCTCAGCGACTCGGGCAACGCTGCCGGTCCGGTGGTCATGTCGGTGGTGGCATCGGCGGCCACGTTGGCCATCGGCATCGTCAGCATCGGTTCGGCCGGTCTGCTCGCCGCGGCGGCTCTGGCCGCCTGGGTGCCGCGGTACTCCCGTTTCGCCACCCCGCGGGCGATGGCCGCCCGGCGTGGGGCCGGTTGATCCGCGGGACCGTACGGCCGGTTCACAGCAACCATTGCGCTCACCCCCGACCGGCGCACATCTGGCGCGACTAATCCTGAACCCAGACCGCCCGGACGCAGGCGGATCCCCCCCAGCAGGAGGCCGCCGTGTTCGGATCGAAATCACTGGCCGTCGGATCCATGGCTGCCCTCGTGTTCGCCGTCGGGGCGCCGTCCGCCCAGGCCGCGACCGGGCCGAGTAATTCCTCCGAGACCTCGACCTCGCTCGCCGCCGGCAATGCCGGCGTCGGCAGCGCCGACTGGGCCGGCTGGGACGTGACCGGAGGCACCTACACCTCGGTGTCGGCGACGTGGACGGTGCCCACCGTCATCTGCACCACCGGTGAGACCAGCTACTCCGCCGACTGGGTCGGACTGGACGGGGACGGCAGTGACTCGGTCGAGCAGACCGGTACGTCGTCGGACTGCGACTCGGGTACGGCGACCTACTCGGCCTGGTACGAGTTCTACCCGTCCGCCTCCGTGACCCTGCCCGACAAGGTCAAGGCCGGCGACCGGATCACAGCGTCCGTCCGGTGGGCCAAGGGCACCGACCGGTTCGAGCTGGTGCTGACCGATGTCACGCAGAAGTGGACGAAGACCGAGACCGGCAGATCGCCCTCGGGCACCGGCGCCTCGGCCGAGGTGATCGCCGAAGCCCCGTCGGAATCCGCCGGCGGCACCAGCGTGCTGCCGCTGGCCCACTTCAAGACGGTCACCTTCTCCGACGTGCGGGTGAACGGCAAGGCCATCGGCACCCTCGGCGGGGCCGAGAAGATCACCATGGTGGACAGCAGCGAGAACCCGATGACCACCGTCTCGGCACTGAGCGGGAACGACCGGTTCTCCGTCACCTGGGTCTCCAGCGGCGAATCGGCCGGCTCCGGACAGACGGGCAGCGGCTTCCCCGGCGGCAGCGGCTTCCCCGGCGGCAGCGGCTTCCCGGGTGGTAGCGGTTTCCCCGGCGGCAGCGGATTCCCGAGCGGAGACACCCAACCCGGGAGCGACAGCGTTCCGGCTACCGGGCTCGGCGACGGCCTGAGCATCACCATCGGCGAGGGATATGCCGGAGGCGCCGGGGCGGGCGGCTATTGGCCGTCGTGATCAGCCCCCTCCCGCGTTGTACTGTGCGAATGTGGGGCGCGCAGCGGGAAAGGCAACCGCATGACAGACCGAGGGGCGATCGGCGCGGTGGGCACGATCGTCGTCCCGACCCGGGGCCCGGACGGCCCCGGTGAGGTGATGCTGAACATCGGTGGTGTCCGCGAGTGCTACTTCGCCGACAGCGACACTCCGCTGGACCGGGGGCAGAGCGTGATGGTCGTCGAGGTGGCACCGCACCGGCACGTGACCGTCGTGCCCTGGGCCGATTTTCCTGTGCCGCAGTAGACAGTCACGCCGACGCGGAAACCGATCACCCCGACCGGACCCGGTCCTATGCTCACCTCGGACTCACCGCGGAGCGAGAGAAAGTAGGCCTGGGATGTTCGGTTATCGGGTTCCTGATCCGGATGAAGCACTGCTGATCTCCGGGGGGCGTTCCAGCAGCGGTGCGCCTTTCCGGGTCGTCATCGGACACGGCGCATTCGTGGTCCCGATGTTCCGGCGTGCGAATCTCCTGTCCCTGGCCATGACCGAGGCCGAAGTACAGGAAACCTGCGTCACCAAACAGGGAATCGCCCTGAACGTCAAGGCCGTCATCGCCTTCAAAGTCGGCAGCGATGTGGAATCCATCGTCGCCGCCGGCCAACGCTTCCTGTCCGACCAGGACCAGATGTCGGTTCTGACCGGACGCATTTTCGCCGGGCATCTCCGATCGATCATCGGCTCCATGACGGTCGAGGAAATCGTCACCGAACGGCAGAAACTGGCCACCGAAGTGCTCGACGGTTCGAAACAGGAAATGGCCAAGATCGGACTGACCGTCGACGCCCTGCAGATCCAGTCCATCGACGACGGACGGCTGGGTTACATCGCGGCGATGTCGGCCCCGCACAATGCGGCGATCCAGCAGGCCGCCGCGATCGCCCAGTCCAACGCCAACCAGATGGCCGCGCAGGCCGAGCAGGATTCGTTGCGCAAGCAGGCCGAGTACCAGCGGCAGACGACGATCGTCCAGGCCCAGTACAAGGCCGAGGTGGACCGGGCCCAGGCGGCCGCGGCCCAGGCCGGCCCCCTCTCGCAGGCCCAGGCGCAGCTCGAGGTGCTGCAGGCCCAGAAGGACGTGGCCGAGCGCAATGCCGAACTCCGCGAGCAGCAGCTGGTGGCGGAGGTGGTGAAGCCGGCGCAGGCCGAGGCCGAGAAGACCAAGATCCTGGCCGCAGCCGAGGCCGAGAAGATCCAGATCCTGGCGGCCGCGGCGGCTTCGAACAATCGGGTCGCGCTCGACCGTATGCTCATCGAGCAGCTCCCGGAGATCGTGAAGTCGGCCGCGCAGGGCCTCAGCGGGGCCAACGTCACGGTGCTCAACGGGGCCGACGGACTCGGCGATATCGCCGCGTCGCTGGTCGGACAGGGCTCGGCGATCTTCGAGGCCGTCCGTAAGGGCTTCCAGGGCGGAGTGCCCGGCACCGCGGCCGGGGGGAACTCGTCGCCCACGTCGGTGAAGATCGCGCCCGAACTCAATTCCTGACCGCGCTCAATTCCTGACCGCACTCGATCGACCGCGCTCGGGGGCGACCGGACGGCTCTCGTCGCGGACGCTCAGCTGCGGCGGTCGACCTTGTGCTGGGCCGCCTGGGCGCGGGGCCGCAGCACCAGCAGATCCACGTTGACGTGCGCCGGCCGGGTCACCGCCCAGGTGACCGTGTCGGCCACATCGTCGGCGGTCAACGGCTCGGCCACGCCCTGGTAGACCGCGGAGGCACGCTCGGCATCTCCGCCGAGCCGCTTCATGGTGAACTCGTCGGTCCGCACCATGCCCGGGGCGATCTCGATGACCCGGACCGGCTGATCGAACAGCTCCAGCCGCAGCGTGGCGGCGATGGCGTGGGTACCGTGCTTGGCCGCGACGTAACCGCCGCCGCCTTCGTAGGCGGTGAACCCGGCGGTCGAGGACATGATCACGATCGTTCCGGCGCCGCTCGCGATCAGCTTCGGCAGCAGCGCCTGCGTGACGTGCAGGGTGCCCATCACGTTGACGTCGAACATGGCCTGCCAATCGGCCGGGTCGGCGGTGGCCACCGGATCGGCGCCGAACGCGGCCCCGGCGTTGTTGAACAGGACGTCCACCCGGGACAGGTTCGCCGCGAAGGCGTCGACCGCCGGGCGGTCGGTCACGTCCAGTCCGTAGGCCGTGCCGCCGATCTCCTGGGCCAGCGCGCGGAGGCGATCGAGGCGCCGGGCGACGAGCACCACGTCGTACCCGGCCGCCGCCAGCCGACGCGCCGTCGCCTCGCCGATGCCGCTGCTGGCCCCGGTGACCACGGCCACCGGGCGATCGCCACCGGCGTCACGGGAATCAGACTGCGGGGCCATGCGGGTCTCCTTCGAAGGGCGGGATCGGAGCCCAAGCCTGACACACGTCGACCGGCCCGCTCCCGCGTGGCGCCGATCGTCGGCTGGTGACAGCATCGTGGGTGTGACGACATCGAACCCATCGAGCCGGGTGGCCGGCGACCCGACCGTGCACGACGGCCGGACGTTCGTCGTGGTGGGGGCCGGTCTGGCCGGGGCCAGAGCGGTGGAGGCCTGGCACGAACGGGGATTCACCGGAAAGGTGGTCCTGATCGGCGACGAGGCCGAGCCGCCGTACGAGCGCCCCCCGCTGTCCAAGGGCTACCTGAACGGGACCGACGACCGGGACAGCGTTTTCGTCCATCCCGCCGAGTGGTACGCCGACCACGGCGTCGACCTGCGGATGTGGACCCGGGTGACGGCGATCGACCCGGTCGGTCATCAGGTCGACCTGCAGGACGGCCGCTCGATCCACTACGACAAGCTGCTGCTGACGACCGGATCCCGGCCGCGCCCGTTCCCCGGGCTGCCGGACGCCCTGCCGAACGTGCACTACCTGCGCCGACTCACCGATTCCGACACCCTCAAGGGCGTGCTGGCCACGGCCGGCTCCGTGGTGGTCGTCGGGGCCGGCTGGATCGGGCTGGAGGTGGCCGCAGCCGCCCGGACCGCACACCGGCCGGTAACGGTGATCGAGTCCGCCGAGTTGCCCCTGCTGCGCGTATTGGGCCGGGAGGCGGCCCGGGTGTTCGCCGATCTCCATTCCGAGCACGGTGTCGATCTGCGGCTGGGCGTGGCGATCGACCAGTTCGTGGTCGAGGACGGACGGGCGAAGGCGGTGCGGTTGGCCGATGGCACAGTGGTCGAGGGCCACGAGTTCGTGGTCGGCATCGGCGTCGTTCCCAATGTCGAACTGGCCGCCGCGGCCGGGCTGGACGTCGACGACGGCGTGGTGGTGGACGCCTCGCTGCGGACCAGTGATCCGGACATCTTCGCGGCCGGCGACGTCGCCCGCGCGGCGCATCCGCTGCTCGGCCGATCGATCCGGGTCGAGCACTGGGCAAATGCGGACCGGCAGCCGGCGGTGGCCGCCGCGGCCATGCTCGGTGACGAGGTCCGTTACGACCGCCTGCCGTACTTCTTCACCGACCAGTACGACCTGGGCATGGAATACACCGGCTACGTGGAACCCGACGGTTACGACGAGGTGGTCTTCCGCGGCGACGTCGGGCGACGCGAGTTCATCGCGTTCTGGCTCCGGGACGGCCGGGTGCTAGCCGGCATGAACGTCAACGTCTGGGATGTCACCGATGCCATCAGCGCGCTGATCCGGTCCGGTCGGCCGGTCGATTCGGCCCGTCTGGCCGACGTCGACGTCCCACTGGACACGATGGGGTGACGCTCGGTCCGGGCGGGCCCGGGTCCGACCCGAGGCCGCCCGCACCACCCGGACTGTCGGGGTCGTAGGCCACACTGGACCGACCATGAGCGACAAGTACCTGACCAAGATCGCGGCCCTGTTGCGCAAGGCCGAGACGACCGACAACGAACACGAAGCCGACGCCTTCCTGCAGGCGGCGCAGCGGCTCGCCACTCTGTCCTCCGTCGACCTGGCCGTGGCCCGGGCCCACTCGACGGCCAAGGAAGCGCGCGCGGTCCCGACGCAACGGACCATCACCATCGGTGAGGCCGGCAAGCGCGGTCTGCGTACGTTCGTCCAGCTGTTCCTGGAGATCGGCCGGGCGAACAACCTGACCTGCGACATCGCCCGCGATTCGACCCGGGTGTACGCCTACGGCTTCGACACCGACATCGACACGGTCGAAGCGCTCTACACCTCGTTGGTGATCCAGATGGTGCGGGCCTCAGACGAGTACATCAAGTCGAAGCGGTACACCGCGGAGAAGGTCGGACGCTGGATCGAAGTCCCCACCACCGGCCCGCTCCGCCGTCGGCCGCAGTACGAGTGGCAGGAGAAGCCGGTGCACGCCACCACGGCCCGGGTCAACTTCCAGCAGGCCTTCGCCTCCCGGATCGGTGCCCGGCTCCAGGAGGCGACCCGGACGGCCCGGGAACAGGCCGTGGCCGACGACACCGGCGGAGCGACCGGAGTCGCGGTCGTCCTGCGGGCCAGGGAAGTCGAGTTGAGGGACCACTACAAGGCCACCTCCACCGCGCGCGGGCACTGGCGCGGCACGTCAGCCAACTCCGGCTACTCCGAGTTGGCCAGCAAGGCCGGCGACAGGGCCGGCCGGACGGCGCGACTGGGCGCGGAACGGGCCATCGGAGGCCACCGTCCGGCGGTCAACGGGTGAGCGCACCCGACCGGCAGCGGTCCAAGGTCTACGAGGCCGAGGCCCTCGTCCGGCGGATCCTGGACCGCTCCGTCGACCATCCGATCGTCGACGTGGCCGGATCCCGGCTCACCCTGCCCCCGGAGCGGAAGTTCGCGTCGCTGGAGTCGGTACAGCACTACGTGGACCGGGTCCTGGCCCTGAACTGGGTGGCCGGCCGCTGGCCGAGGGCGGCCCTGCCGATCACGGTGCGGGCCCGGGCCGGACAGGAACGCGCGCACTACGAACGGGCGTCCTGCGTCATCGCCGTGCCACTGCACCGCGGTGCGACCGCGTGGGCCATGCGGGAGATGGTGGTGCTGCACGAGATCGCGCACCATCTCGCCGCCGACGACGAGTCCGACCACGGCCCGGCCTTCACCGGGCGGATGATCGATCTCGTCGACGGCGTCGTCGGGCCGGAGGTGGCGTTGCTGCTCCGGGTCACCCTGCTGGACGTCGGAGCGCGGATCGGCTGAGTCGCTCAGCCGACCGTGATCGCATCCAGCAGCCGCTTGAGGAAGTCCGAGGCCCGGACAGGCGGGTAGTCGTTGGCCTTCCCGATCGGTGGCTGCAACGACTCCACCATCGCGTCCCAATCGGCCTCGTAGAAGTAGACCAACGAGACCAGGTCCTCGTCGGGCGCCTCGGCCTGCGGCGGCAGCACCCGGTGGCGGTTGGACTTCCACCGGTCGCCGCTCCACCGGGCCAGCAGGTCGCCGGTGTTGATGGTGAACGCATCCGGGTTGTACGGCGCGTCCTCCCATTCCCCGTCGGGCGAGAAGACCTGCAGGCCGCCCCGGCCCGGTTCCCGGTCGAGGATGGTGAACGTCCCGAAATCGGTGTGCGGCCCGATCCGGAACTGGCCGGGTTCGGCCTCGCCGGCGATCGTCGCCGGTGGATACCAGTTGATGTTCATCGTGTGCGTGGAGTGCGCGGTCTTGTCGGTGAAGAAGCCGGGCCGCTGCGACAGCGCCGATTCGGCGATGGTCAGCAGCGTCTCGGCCAACTCGCGCATCTGCGCCAGGTAGCCCGTGATCGACTCCGCCAGGGCCGGCACCTCGGCCGGGAAGACGTTGTCGGAGAACCAGAAGTCGTCCACGTCGGGGTTCCCGGTCTTCTCCGTGGCGCCGACCGAGTACGACTCCTTGAGATCCGGAGGAGTCGCGGTTCCCTCGGCGTAGCCGTTCGCCTCGACCCCCGGCGGCAGCCACCCACGGCCGCCGACGGTCACCGCGTAGGCCTGCTTGGTCGCGGGCGGCAGGGCGAAGAACTCCCGGGCGGCGGTTCGCACCGCGGCCCGGTCGGCCCGGCTCACCCCGTGGCCGGTGACCAGGAAGAACCCAACCGACTGGAGGGCGGCGTCCATCTCCCCGGCCACCGCCGCCCGGCCGGCCTGCGTGCCGTCGAACCACGGCGTCAGATCAATGGTCGGAACGCTACCCATGACGGTGGCCCTACTTCGTCGCCGCCGCGAGCTGCTCCGGTGTCGCCACTTGGATCGGCTGGGCCAGGGCGCGGTAGAGCGCCGCGTACAGGACGGCGGCGAGCACGAACCCGACTTCGAACGTCAAGTCGCCGACGGCCGGCGCATGCTGGGGAATGACCCCGACGTAGAACGTCTGGTTGGAGAACAACCAGATGGAGATGACCGCGCTCACGAACATGGCGATGGGCCCGGCCCAGTTCTTGTACGAAGGATCGCCATAGGCCAACTCGTCCGCCCGCGATCGACGAAGGATGCGGTCGACGAAGACAACACCCAGCCACGGACCGATCCAGTAGGCGATGACCAGCAGGAAGTTCTCGTACTGGTCGATGTGGTCCAGGCCGACCAGAGCCACCACGAAGCCGGCCAGACCGGAGATCACGGCAACCGCGCCACGTGCGGTCGGGGTGGGCAACCTGATGCCGGTCGCGGTGAACGACAGCGCGCTGGAGTAGACGTTCAGCGCGTTGGCGGCGATGGCGCCCAGACAGATGCCGAGCAGCGTGAGCTTGCCCAGCCAGGTCGGCATGAGGCTGGTGTATGCGTCCGTCGGGTTGGCGAACGCCCAGTTCGGGCTGTCGAAGTTGAACGCGGCGGCACCGAAGGCGGTCACCACGGCCGCTCCGAACACCTCGAGCAGGGTGCAGGAGATGAAGACGCCGAGCCCGGCGAAGATCCCGGCCTTGCGACCGGATCCCGGCGGCAGGTACCGCGTGTAGTCCGAGGCGTAGGGGTTCCAACCGGCGGCATACCCGAAGGTCGCGCCGAGCGCGATCCAGAAACCACCGGGGATCGGCGCGCCGGCGGCGGACGGGTGCGACTTGGTCAGCAGGACGATCCCGCCGACCACGAAGATGACGGTCAGGACCGGTGCCGCATATTTCTCGAAGATCTGGATCAGGTTGTGCCCGAAGTAGGCCAGGGCCAGCATCAGGACGACGACGATGACCAGCGCGAGGTACTTGTTCATGTTCGTCAGAGCCGACAGCGCCAGGGCACCGCTGACGCTGTTCACCGCGAACCAGCCGACCCCCGCGATCAGCCAGTTCAGGCCTGCCGGGAGCAGGTTGCCCAGGAACCCGAAGGCCCGCCGCGAGAGGACCATCTGGCAGAAGCCGCTTTCCGGTCCCCAGGTGGACAACACCATGTGAGCGGTCGAGCCCAGCAGGTTGCCCAGGACGATCGCGGCCACCGACTGCCAGAAGCTCAGGCCGAAGAAGAGCACACAGATCACGCCGACATAGATGGTGGCGAACTCCATGTTGGGCGAGGTCCAGGTCCACAGCATCTGCAGCGGCTTGCCGTGCCGCTCGGACAGCGGGATGACTTCGGCGCCTCCCGGTTCCACGGCGGTGACCTTCGCGCCGTAGTGGCGATCTTCGGCGACTTCAGCAAGAGAGGCAGACATGGGACGAATCATCCGGTCGGGTGCCCGATTCGACAAGGACCTTCGTGTCAACGTCATGTTTCCGAGACGTCACCGGCCCGCTGAGCGGTCCCCGTGGGAGGTTGCAACAGGCCGTCGACTACGACGAGAGTGGGCCGGTGACCGCACCGGATTCGACTCCTTGGCAGTTGCCTCGGGCGCGGCGGTCGAGCCAACCGTGGGCCAACGGTCAGGGGGTCAGCGAATCGGTCAGCCGGCATGTCCCCGACGAGCCACGAGACGAGATCCTGTGGCGCGTCAACATCGCCGACATCCCGGGTGATTGCGACTTCTCCCAGCTCGTCGGCGTCGACCGTCAGTTCATGCTCCTCGACGACGTGGAGTTGACCCTGGAGTTGGACCTACCCCGTCTGGTGCAGCCGCTGGAGCCGATCGAGTTCGCCGGCGAGATGGCGCCGGTCTGCCGTGCAGCCGCGCCGGCGCGCGCGATCAATCTGCTGATGCAGCGCGACCGGGTGTTCGGCCGTCTGGAGCTGGTCACCGTGACCAGGTCGGTGCACATCCCGGTGCCGCCGGGCGGGTCGGTGGTGGTGGTCAAGCTCGACGGCGACCCGACCTGGCGCGGCGGCCGCGACCTGAGGCCCGGGGACGCCGTCCGGCTGGACCGCCCGGTCCTCGGCGGCCCTATCGCCCTGCCGCTGTCCGGCCACGGACGGGTGGCGGCGATCTCGGTACTCCCGATCTACCCTCGCCACCGGGACGACGAATGACGGCAGGTCAGTTGGTCAGACCCCCGATGAAATCGGCCAGCACGAGATGGAACCGCTCCGGTTCGTCCAGATGTGGGAAGTGTCCGGCCCGCGGGAAGATCTCCACCCGGCTGTCCGGGAGCGCCGTGCGTACTGCTTCCGCGTGGCTGGCCGGGATCAACCGATCCCGTCCGCCCCAGACCACCAGTATCGGCCGCCCGGCCAGACCGGCCAGTCGCGGCAGCGCGCTCACCGTCTGCCCGGTGACGTCGATGACCGACCTCGACGTGGCCAGGAACGCCCGGCGGTTGGCCGCATTGGCGAAGGTTCCCATGCCGAGCCATGCCGCCTCGGTGCTGGCCGTCACGAGGGGGAGGCCGAGCCGGGCCATCAACCCGAAGGCAGTGTTGCCGCAAGCGCGGATCCAGGAAGACGCGATGATCGGCAGGACGAACTCGCTCCCGGGCAAGGTGGCCAGCCGCAGCGCCGGGCTCAGGTCCGGGCCGAGGCCGCCCGAACTGACCAGGGCCAGGGCACGCACCCGCTCCGGGAACAGATAGGCCAGCTCCAGGGCGACGCCGCCGCCGAGAGAATGACCGACGACGATGACGCGGTCCAGGCCCAAGCCGTCGAGCAGGTCGCGGATGGCCGCGGCGTGGCCACCAAGGGAGAAGTCGACCTGACGCAGGCCACCGTCGGAATCGTCGACCTCACCGTGCCCGAACAGATCCGGGGCGATCACCCGGTGGGAGGCCGAGAGCGCCTCCATCTGGGCCGACCAGGTCCGATGATCGCTGATCAACCCATGGATGAACAGGACCGGCTCACCGCGTCCGGCCTCGGTGAAGGTCAGACCGGCGATGCCCAGTTGCGTCGAACCGCTCTCGTCCACCACGACCTCCAGGTACTCGGCGCGGGAAATCGACTGGCACGAGACCTTGGTTACCGACGAGTAGCACCGACTGTACGGGAGTGATCGCCGATGGACCTCGGCCAGCCTACGGCGCCTTCCCGGACCGACCGGCCGGTCCCGGTGAGCGTCGGGTCCGGCCCTTGGGCCAGGATGGGCAGGACACACGTCCGTTACCGCGGGAAGCGAAGATCATGACTGCACTCGACATCACCACCACCGACGCCTGGGCCGCGCTGAAGGCCCATGAACCGAAGATCACCCCACTGCACCTGCGGGAGATCTTCGCCGATGATCCGGCCCGCGGCGCGGAGCTCACGGTGCGGGCCGCCGACCTCTACATGGACTACTCGAAGCACCGGGTGACCCGAGAAACGCTGGGCCTGCTGACCGATCTCGCCGTCGCCGCCGGCGTCGAAGCCCGCCGTGACGCCATGTTGCGCGGCGATCACATCAACACCAGCGAGAACCGCGCCGTCCTGCACACCGCACTGCGGCTTCCGGCCGACGCGGCCCTCACGGTCGACGGCCAGGACGTGGTCACCGACGTTCACGACGTGCTCCGGGCGATGGGTGACTTCACCGACCGGCTGCGGTCGGGTGAGTGGGTCGGCGCCACCGGCAAGAAGATCAGCACGGTGGTGAACATCGGCATCGGCGGGTCCGATCTGGGTCCGGTGATGATCTATCAGGCGCTGCGGGCCTACGCCGATGCCGGGATCAGCGCTCGTTTCGTGTCCAACGTCGATCCCTCGGACCTGGTCGGCAAGACGGCGGACCTCGACCCGGAGACCACGCTCTTCATCATCGCGTCCAAGACCTTCTCCACCCTGGAGACCCTGACCAATGCCACCGCCGCCCGGCGCTGGCTGCTCGACGGCCTCGGCCTGGACGGCGAGCAGGGCACGGCCGCCGTGGCCAAGCACTTCGTCGCGGTGTCGACCAACGCCGAACGCGTCGCGAAGTTCGGTATCGACACGGCCAACATGTTCGGCTTCTGGGACTGGGTGGGCGGCCGTTACTCCGTCGACTCGGCGATCGGGCTGTCCGTCATGTGCGCGGTCGGCAAGGAGAACTTCGCCGAGCTGCTGGCCGGATTCCACGCCGTCGACGAGCACTTCGCCACCGCTCCGCTGGCGCAGAACGCGCCGGTGATCATGGGTCTGCTCGGCGTCTGGTATTCCAACTTCTTCGGCGCCGAATCGCGGGCCGTGCTCCCCTACTGCAACGACCTCAACCGGTTCGCCGCGTACCTGCAGCAGCTGACGATGGAGAGCAACGGCAAGTCGGTCCGGTCCGACGGGTCGCCCGTATCCACGTCGACCGGCGAGATCTTCTGGGGCGAGCCGGGAACCAACGGGCAGCACGCGTTCTACCAGTTGCTGCACCAGGGCACCCGCCTCGTCCCGGCCGACTTCATCGGGCTGTCCGAACCGCTGGACGACCTGCCGACGCAGGACGGCACCGGCAGCATGCACGACCTGCTGATGAGCAACTACTTCGCCCAGACGTCGGTGCTGGCGTTCGGCAAGACCGCGGAGGAGATCGCCGCCGAGGGCACTCCGGCGGATGTGGTGCCGCACAAGGTGATGCCCGGAAATCGCCCGTCCACCAGCATTCTCGCGCCGAAGCTGACCCCGTCGGTGGTCGGTCAGCTGGTCGCCCTGTACGAGCACGCCACCTTCGTCGAGGGCGTGATCTGGGGCATCGACTCGTTCGACCAGTGGGGCGTCGAACTCGGCAAGACGCAAGCGGTCGAGCTGCTGCCGGTGCTGACCCAGGCCGCTGCCCCGGCCGCGCAACACGATTCGTCCACCGACGCCCTGGTGCGCCGGTACCGCACCGAGCGGGGCCGCGCCAGCTGACCCGTCCTGATCCAGCCGCCGCACGACGAATGCCGGGAGGATGTTGCTCCGATGACGGACCCGCACCGGCCGCCCGCCGGACACACCGTGCTCGCCGAGGTCGAGGGCGAGTCCTACGGTTCGTTGCTCCGTCGGCCGACCTCCCGGGCTCAGCGGTACCACCTGGGCCGCACCCTGCGGGCGAAGGTGTCCCGGGCGGCGCTGGGTGAGTGGACGCCGCCCATCGGCCGGCCGGATCCGGTGGCCCAGATCATGGCCTCACACGAGGGGCGGTTGGCCTCGTTGATCCCGATCCGGATCGGCCGGATGGTGGCGTCGCCGTACGGGTTCCTGCGCGGGACGGCCATCGTGATGGCCGAAGACGCCGCCCACCTGCCGGCCACCGGGATCACGCCGGTGATCTGCGGCGATGCTCACCTGGGCAACTTCGGGTTCTATGCGTCCCCGGAGCGGGATCTCGTCATCGACCTCAACGATTTCGACGAGGCCCACCCGGGTGGCTGGGAGTGGGACCTGCGCCGCCTGGTGGCCAGCATCTGGGTGGCCGGACGGCAGAACAGCCACAGCGAACAGACCTGCGAGGCGGCCGCGCGGGCCTGTGTGGCCGCCTACCGCGGCGAGGTGCGACATCTGGCCGACCAGCCGCTGCTGTCCCGGTCCTACCAGCGGCTGGACGTCGACGACCTGATCAAGAACACCGCCCACCCGTCACTCAAGACGGAGATCGACCGGGCCGCCCGCCGGGCGCGGTCCCGGACCAGCGACCGCGCGCTCCCCCGCTTCACCGAGGAGCACCAGGGACGCCGGCGAATCGTCGAGGAACCGCCACTGATCACCCGGGTCGGGGCGGCCGAGGCAGATCTGGTCGGGGCCGCTCTCGACGAGTACCTGACCACCCTGGCGCCGCACTGGCGGCGGGCTCTGGGCGGCTACACCCTGGTCGACATCGCCCACAAGGTGGTCGGCGTCGGCAGCGTCGGATTGCGGGCCTACGTCGCGCTGCTCGAGGGCAGCAGCCCCGACGACGTCGTCTTCCTCCAGCTCAAGCAGGCCCGGCGCTCGGTGCTGGCCCAGTACGTGCACGGCGGGTCGGCCTGGCACGCGCACCAGGGCCAGCGGGTGGTGGAGTACCAGCAGGCGCTGCAGACGGTCAGCGACCCGCTGCTGGGCTGGGCGACGGTCGACGGTCGGCAGTACTACGTGCGGCAGTTCCGGAACATGAAGGGCACGATCGCTCTGGACGCGATCGACTCGCAGGCCCTGACCGACTACGCCGGTATCGTCGGCCAGCTGCTGGCCAAGGGGCACGCCAGAACGAGCGGCGCGTCGATGATCTCCGGCTACGCCGGCTCGTCGGACAAGCTCGACATCGCCCTGGCCCGCTTCGCCCGGCTCTACGCCGATCAGACCGAGGCCGACCACGCCGCCCTGGTGGCCGCGGTCGCCCGCGGCGTACTGCCGGTCGAGTACGGCGTCTGAGCCCTGCCGCCCCCTACTGCGCCCGCCGCCCCCTACTGCATCGACCGGAATGATATTTGCGCTCCGGCGCCACTTTTGCGTGAATATCATTCCGGTCGACGAGCCAAGGGCGAGTCGTCGCGAGCCAAGGGCGAGTCGTCGCGAGCCAAGGGCGAGTCGTCGACGGGCCAAGGGCGGTGCGTCAGCCCGTGGGCCCGAACCGCTCGACGCGGATGGCGGACGACGGGACCCCGGCCCCGATCAGCAGGCGGCTCGTCGCCTCGGCGAAACCGGTTGACCCGCAAACGAACGCCGTCGGACCACCGGTGACCAGGGGCTGCAGGTCGGCCGGACCCAGACGCCCGGCCGCGCGCATCACGCTCGGGTCGCTCGTCCGGCTCAACGCGACCGTCGCCCCGGCCGCGATCAACTCGTCGGCGTAGGGCAACTCGGCCAGTGAGCGGGCCGAGACGGCGACCTTCAACAGGTCGGGACGGCCGACGTCACGGGCGTGACGCACCATCGACACCAGCGGCACCACACCGGTTCCGCCCCCGACCAACAGCCCAGGAGCGTCGCCCCGCCAGACGAACCAGCCGCCGATCGGGCCACGGACCTCGAGTTCGTCGCCGACCTGGACCACGTCGGCCAGGAATCCGGAGACCTCGCCGTCCTCCAGCCGCTCGACGAACAGCTCGATCCCGGGCTGGGCCGGGGAGGACGCGATCGAGTACGACCGTTGGGCGGTGTAGCCGTCCTCGGCCCGCAGTCGGACGATGTAGTGCTGCCCGGGCAGATGGGCGATCCGGTCGGGCACGTCGAGCACCAGCCGCACCGCGTTCGGCTGGGGGTGCTCGACCTCCCGGACCACGGCCGTTCGCCAGCCGCCGACCGGCGCGGCCGGACCGGTGCCCGGCCCGATCTCGGTGTCCATGACGTCCGGCTCAGTCACCTTGGTAGCGCTCTTCCTTCCACGGGTCCCCGTGGTCGTGGTATCCGTTTCGCTCCCAGAACCCCTGCTGGTCGTGATCCATCAGGGTCAGCTTGCTGACCCACTTGGCGCTCTTCCAGAAGTACAGGTGCGGCACCAGGAATCGCATCGGGCCACCGTGCTCCACCGGGAGCGGATGTCCCTCGTGGTCCCAGACCACCCACGCCTTCCCGTCGCTGATGTCGGACAGCGGCAGGTTGGTCGTGTAGCCGGTGGTCGACCTGATCATCACGTGGGTCGCGGAGGGCAGGGGTGACGCCGCGGCCAGCAGGATGTCGGCGCTGATCCCACCGAAGCTGGTGTCGAACTTCGACCACGTGGTGACGCAGTGGATGTCACCGCGATACACCGAGCCCGGGAGCTGGTGGAGTTCCTTCCAGGTCCAGGTGGATTCTCGTTCCACCAGCCCGTCGATGGTCAGGGTCAACTTCTCCGGGTCGAGTCGGGGGGTCACCTCGGCCGTCAGGACGGGGAAGTCCTTGCCCACGTCGTACTGTCCGGGGGGAAGTCGATCATTGGCGGGACGACGGGGGCGCCCGCTGAAGCCTCGTGTCATCGGCTCATTGTGCCGTAACCCGGGTACCGAACAGGCTGTCGGCTGGACCACACGCCGCCGCGGGAAGCGGTATGACCCCCGGACCCGGGGCGTCAACGCCCCGGACCGATGCACGGTCCAGGCCCCCGGACAGGGCCCCGGGGATGCGGAAGAATCGCCCCATGACCTCACCGGAGAAACCCTTGAGCCGCCGCGGGGCGATGGCCTCGCTCGGCGCCGCCGGGGAGATCACCCTGCAGGGGCTGCTCTCGATCCTGCTGCTGCCATTGCTGATCGTCTCCACCGCTCTGATCGTCATCTGGGTCGGACTGCCGATGCTGGCCGGCTCGCTGGCCCTGGCGCGGTCGCTGGCCGGGTGGGAACGACGGCTGGCCGCGCGGATGCTCGGGATCGAGTTGCCGTCGCCCTACCGCCCGGTCGGCGACGTCGGGCTGCGCGAGGGGTTGCGGGCCCGGTTGACCGATGCCGCGACCTACCGCGACCTGACCTGGCTGGTGGTGTCGGTCGCCGCCGGCTTCGCGCTCGGCCTCACCTCGATGATCTTGTACCTCATCCTGCCCCTGGGCGTGCTGGCCTCGCCGGTGATCGTCCGGACCTATCTCACGCTGAGTTCCCTGATGTTGCGCCGGTCGGGCACGCAGGCGCTGGAGCGACGGATCGGCGAACTGTCGACCTCGCGCGCCGAAACCGTCGACACCCAGGCGGCCGAGATCCGTCGGATCGAACGCGACCTGCACGACGGTGCCCAGGCCCGGTTGGTGGCCCTGAGCATGAATCTCGGGCTGGCCGAGCAGATGATGGACCGCGATCCAGACCTCTCCCGCGAGTTGATCGCCGAGAGCCGCCACTCGGCGTCGATCGCGCTGACCGATCTGCGCGGGTTGGTGCGTGGCATTCACCCGCCCGTGCTGGCCGACCGGGGCCTGGTGGGCGGGCTGCAGGCACTGGCGCTGGCGGCTCCACTGGAGGTGGACGTCGACGTCGTGCTGGTCGGCCGGGCACCGGCACCGGTCGAGTCGGCGGTCTATTTCGCGGTGGCCGAGGCCCTGACCAACGCGGCCAAGCACTCCACCGCCGGGAATGCGTGGATCTGGTTGCGGCACAGTCACAACCGTCTCACCGTGTCGGTCGGTGACAACGGAATCGGAGGCGCCACGTCGACGCCGGGTGGCGGATTGCACGGAATCGAGCGCCGGCTGGCAGCATTCGACGGGACGATGACCGTGGCCAGCCCGGCCGGCGGTCCGACCATCATCTCCATGGAGCTGCCGTGCGTGTTGTCATCGGAGAGGATCTAGCCCTCCTGCGGGACGGGCTCATCCGGTTGCTCCGGGCCCACCAGTTCGACGTGGTCGAGGCGGTCGACAACGGTCCGGACCTGCTGCGCGCTCTGGTCGAGCACCGCCCCGACGTCGCGATCGTCGATGTCCGGATGCCGCCGACCTTCACCGACGAGGGTCTGCGAGCAGCGATCGAGGCGCGGCGAGAAGTCCCCGGCCTGCCGATCCTGGTGCTGAGCCAGTACGTCGAGCAGCTGTACGCGCGGGAGCTGCTGGCCGGCGGCGGGGGTGGGATCGGCTATCTGCTGAAGGACCGCATCTCGGACCTGGACCAGTTCGTCGAGGCGGTCCGGCGCGTGGCCGACGGTGGCACGGCACTGGACCCTGAGGTGATCGCCCAGCTGCTGGCCCGCCCGCGGACCGCGAACCCGCTGGCCGGCCTGACCCCACGGGAGACGGAGGTCCTCGGATTGATGGCCGAGGGCCGATCGAACGCGGCGATCGCCGCCCGGATGTTCATCACGGAGAAGGCCGTCGGGAAGTACACGGCGGCGATCTTCGGGAAGCTGGACCTGCCGGTCAGCGAGGACGACAACCGGCGGGTGCTGGCCGTGATCAAGTACTTGATGCCCGGATGAGACCCGTCGGGCGAACGGAGTACGAAACCCGGGCTGCTCCTCGCACCTGACGCTACGTCGCGATGCAAGGGCCGACTGGACGATGGTCGGCGGCCCGGGAATCGGGTGACTGTCCACTACTTGCCTGACCGCCGTCCCCGATGGGGAACGGACAACGGTCCGACGTCTTGGGACGGCGGCCTAGCGGCCAGCCACCTCACGAGTCCTGTACGTCATCAACGTGGGACCACCTCCTTCCGGGTTCGATTCCGACGGTAACCGCCGTTCGAGCACCTCGCAACGAGATTTTTCAGCGTCGTCTCTCAGTCGTCCAGGTCGCCTTCGCCGTCCCCGCCGATGACGTGGACGGCCGCCTCCTCGGCGGTGGCACCGGCCCCGTCGATCCCGATGTCGCCGGCCCAGAGATCCTTGTCGGTGTCTTCGTAGGCACCCGAGTCGGCGTCCACCAACCGCCCCGCCCGTGCCCCGCCAACCTCGTCGCCGTACTCGGAGAAGAGGTTGTCCTCATCGCCGGCCCCGACGTCGGGCTCCTCGGCGGCGAGCAACTCGTCCAGGCTCAGCCCCTCGTGCTCTTCGGCTTCCGTTGGCACATGCACGACCGGCTCGCGGTCCGGCGGCGAGTAGCCCTCGTCCAGCGGGTCGACCAGGCCGCGGTCGAGCAGGGTGTCCGCACTGTCCAGCTGCACCGAAACATCGTCGGCAGCCTCGTTCTCGCGACCAGTTGGGTCGTCGTCGGCCATGGTTGTTCCTTTCGTGAGCGCAGTGAACGCACCGGTTCTCGGCCGGCGTGCACCACCCACCGTATCTCCCGTGACGCGGCGGACGCCTCCCCCGGTCAGCCGTCCTGCAGCACCGAGAGCACGTTGCCGGCCGGGTCGGTGAACCAGGCGATATCGGGTCCGCGTTGATAGGAGCGACCGCGCATGATCCCCTTCTCATCCTGCGGCATCCCGGGGTACCTGGTCATCTGGACTCCCTTGGCCGCCAACGCATCCACCACGGCGTCGATGTCGTCGACCGGAAAGTTCAGGATCGTGTAGGTGGCTGGCCGATGGTCGGCCTTGGCGTAGATCAGGGTGTCCCGGTCGCCGGCGGTGTGCAGGTGCAGCATGCCGTTCGCCTCGGTGACCGCGATGCCCAGCTTGTCCTCGTAGAATTCGCGGGCCGCGGCGATGTCATCCACCGAGAAGCCACTGAATGCCGCAGTCTGTCCGAGCATGCCGTCCTCCGTTGGTCGTTGCCCCAGTCTGGACTATCCGGTCTGGAAATCACCGGCGGGAATCGATGCCGCTCGGATCCGATCGCTCCGGCACGGGTCGTCCGTGGCGCCGGCGGCCTCGATCTCGGCGCATCCGTCGGCCTTGAGGCGGGCCCCGACGGCCTCCGCGATCTCGGCGAACGCGACCAGCTGGTTCGGCGTCAGCAGGTCGATGAAGTACGACCGAACCGCGTTGACGTGACCGGGCGCCGCCTGCACGATGGCGGCCCGTCCGGTGTCGGTCAGCTTGATGAACGCGCCCCGCCCATCGGTCGGGCACTCCTCCCGCGAGACCAGTGACCGGGATTCCATCCGCCGGATGTGGTGGGACAGCCGGCTTTTCTCCCACCCGATGGCCTGCACCAGGTCGCGCGCCCGCAGTTGCTGCTCCGGCGCCTCGGACAGCTGCACCAGGACTGCGTAGTCGGCGTTGGACAGGTTCGAGTCGCGGGAGAGCTGTCGATTCAGGGCGGCGGAGAGCGGCATGTTGAGGTGCTGCAGGGCCCGCCAGGCCCTGGATTCCTCGTTGTTGAGCCACTTCGTTTCCGTCACACCATGATCGTACGTGATTGGTTGATGCATCACCATGGCTCGGATACGAACGGTCTGTGACGCTCCTCGCCTGGCACCGGCAAAATCAGCGGTCGCCGAGCCCGTGCGCCGAAAAAAGCTCCGGCCCCGGAGTCGAAGGACCCGGGGCCGGAGACGGAACGACGGTGCGGATGCCTACTTGGTGATCTCACCCTCGCCGCGCTGCTCGAACACCGGCACGTCACCGACGATCGGGTTGGTCCGGCGCGACGGGGCCAGGTACTTGGTGAACAGGTTGACGAAGGTGGCCAACCGGTTCCGGTTGCCCAGCAGCAGCCAGATGTGCAGCAGCATCCAGGTCAGCCAGGCCAGGGTGCCGGTGTACTTGATGGACTTGCCGGCAAGCTTGATGTCCACGACGGCGGCGCGGCGGCCGATCGTGGCCATGGTGCCCTTGTCGTGGTACTTGAAGCCGTGCAACGGGCGTCCGGCGATCAGGGAGGCGATGCCCTTGCCGATGTGCAGGCCCTGCTGTTGCGCCGGGGTGCCCAGCTGCGGCAGCGGATCCGGCGTGACCGCCAGGTCTCCGGCCGCGAAGATGTTCTTGACGCCGATGACGCGCAGTTCGTTGTCGACGGTGATCCGGCCGCCGCGGCCCTGGGGAAGGCCCCAGCCGGCGACGGCCTTCGGGATCGTCACGCCGGTGGCCCAGACGATCACGCCGGCCTTGAGGAACTCGCCGGTCCCGAACTCCACTCCGTCCGGGCGGACCTCGGCCACCGAGGTGCCCAGCTTGAGCTCGACGCCGCGCTCGCGCAGGGCGCGGGCGGCGAACTCCTGCAACTTCACGTCGAACGGGCCGAGAACCTTGTTGGTCATCTCGACCAGCACGATGTGGGTGCGCCGCGGGTCCAGTTCGGGGTAGATCGACGCCATCGCGTCGTTGCGGAGCTCGGCCAGCGCGCCGGCCATCTCGACCCCGGTCGGGCCGGCACCGACGACGACGATGGACAGGTCCTCTCCGGTGGCCGAGGCGGCGGCGTGTTCGAGGTTGGTGAAGATGCTGTCGCGCAGCTTGAGGGCCTGGGCGCGGGTGTAGATCGCCATCGTGTTCTCTTCGGCGCCCTTGGTGCCGAAGTAGTTCGTCGTGGCGCCGGTGCACAGCACCAGGTAGTCGTAGGCCATCTCGCCGCCGTCACCGAAGGTGATCCGCTGCTTCTCGTGGTCCAGACCGACGACCTCGCCCTGACGGAAGCTGACGTTCCGCTGCGACATGCGCGCGGCACGCAGGAAGAAGGTGACGTCGCCGGGGTTCAGGCCGGCCGTGGCCACCTGGTACAGCAACGGCTGGAAGGCGTTGTAGGTGTGACGGTCCACCAGCGTGATGTCGACATCGGCTTTGCGCAGACCGCGCAACGTCATCAACCCGGCCATGCCACCGCCGACGATGACGACGTGGGGGCGCCTCCGGGCCGTGACGATCCGAACGGGTGCGCTGCTGTCTGTCATCTTGCCGATCCTCCTGATGGTTGATTCGCGCCGACCGAACGCCGCATGCGAAAGGCTTCGCCGACAAACGGAGCACGTTAGGGCTCTTTGTGCTGGCCGGCGTCATTGAAGGCCTACATCACGTGCCGCCCGGACAAGGGTCAGCCGTCAAATTCTGGCACATCTTCGGGGCACCGATTTCACGCACTCGTGTCGGCCGACCCCGATCGCCTCAGTCGGTCCGCTGCCCGGCCCGGGCGACCGAGGCATCCCGGCGAACCTCGTCGTGGTTGCCGGGCAGGCTGGCCCAGGCGAACGCGGCGAGCAACAGCATGTCCAGCGTGACGGCCACGGCCTGCCACATGGCCCAGGAATGCGGCGCGTCGAGGCCGGGCGTCGCCACTCCGGCCGCCGAGACCAGGACCATGACCAGGGCCACCGCCCCGAGTACGACGAAGATCCACGCGGAGCGCCGTAACCAGGCACAGGCATGGTCCATGGCCAGGGCCATGCCGATCGGGAGTGCGACCAACGCCAGGATCGACGCTCCCATGTGCACTTTCGCGTGGAACGACTGCTGCAAGCCGCCGGCATCGGTGCGCACTATGCCCATCAACACCAGCCCGAAGCTGCCTGCTCCGAGCCAGTACCCAACATGGTGCTCGTTCATGCTCCCGCCGGCGCGCAAGGTCAGCGCGGCCAGCGCCACGACGGCCGTCCAGGTGGTGAAGACCCAACCACGAGGACCGACGCCGTACTGCGACACCGAGACATCCGGCGGGAAGAAGTCATGGTTGAGGTATTGGATGAGCAAGCAGAGCACCAGGCTGGCGACGGCCGCCACCCGACCGACGATCAGCAGGTTCTCCGACGTGCGAGCAGCGCCCGCACTCACGGGCTGGCCTGCCAGGTCCACCGGCGACGAGGTCACCCCTTCATCATCCCGCCTCGGGCCATCCACCGCCGCACCTAGCCCTGTGATGTCGGACCGGCCACGGCTACATCACCGCAGACGGGACCAGATCTCGATAGCTGCGCCACATTCCGGCCGGCGTCTGCACGGTGTCAGCGGTGAGGAGACCACGGACCAGCGCTCGGGTCACGACATCGGCTGCGGCGCACAGAATGTGGTGGAACCCGATCGGATCCGGGACCGGGCCGTCGGGTAGGGACGCGGCGAATAGCGTGTCGCCGTCGAACTGGGTGTGCACCGGGTTGAGCGCGCGGGCCAGGCCGTCGTGGGCTGTCGCGGCCATCTTCGCGCACTGGGCCTTGGTCAGCGACGCGCTGGTGGCGACCACCCCGATCGTGGTGTCGGTGATCGACGGAGTGCGAAGCTCCGGCCCGGCGGCCGCGATGACGGCCGCGATCGCGTCCCGGTCACCCTCGGAGGGGCGCCGGAGGGTCGGCCCGTCCGCGGCCAGCAGCAGGCGGGCGCCGAGCAGTTCCCCGGTCCGCGGATCGATCGGCGAGCCGACCGCGTTGGTGACCACCAGGGCGGCGACCACCGTCCCGTCGGGGAGGGTCGCCGACGCGGTACCCAGCCCGCCCTTGATGCCGGCCGTCACCGCACCGAGACCGGCTCCGACACAACCCATCTGGACCTTCCCGCCCGCGGCCGACGTCGCCCGACGGCCGAACTCCGGGCCGGGTCGGGCGTCGAACCGGCCACCCCGGCCCAGGTCGAAGATGACCGCCGCCGGCACGATGGGCACCACACCCTCGATGCCCGGGAGTTCCACCCCGACCCCGGCCGCACCCAGAGTGGTCGCGACCCCGTCGGCGGCGGCCAGGCCGTAGGCGCTCCCGCCGGTCAGGACGACTGCGTGGATCCGCTGGGCGGTCGCCGTGGGATGTAGCAGATCCGTTTCCCGCGTGCCGGGCGCCCCGCCTCGCACGTCGACCCCGGCCGTCATCCCGCCGTCCGGCGCCAGGACGACGGTGGTGCCGGTCAGGTGGCCGTCGTCGCGGCGGTCGAACTGCCCGACGCGCAGTCCCGCGACGTCGAGCAACGAGTTGGTCGGTCCGGCCGGGTACTCCATCAGTTCGGCCGCGGAGCGTCCAGGAAGCGCAGGGCCGCCTCGATGTAGACCTCGGTGCAGGTCAGGATGTCCTCGACTGCCACGAACTCGTCCTTGGTGTGGGCGATCCATTTGCCGCCCGGCCCGTAGACCACCGTTTCCAGCCCCGCGTCCCTGGTCAGGATCGTGCCGTCGGTGGTACCGGGCACTCCGCCCAGGACGGCCGGACGTCCGGTCACGGTCTCGTGGGCGAGCACGAGGGCGCGGACCACGTCGGCGGTTTCCGGGGTGTTCACCGGCGGGCGGTCGTCGATGACCGTGATCGCGACGGTCAGGCCGGCGTCGTCGGCGATCTGCTCCGCGAGCCGGGTGATCAGGTGCAGAAGGCCCTGATGGCCGACGCCCGGGATGGTGCGGATGTCGAGCCAGACCGACGCCGACGCCGGAATGACGTTGACCTGGCTGGGATCGCCGGCCGCCAGCACCGTGGGCGTCAGGTAGAAGTTGCCCAGATGCGGGTGGCTCCCGACGGATTCGCTGATCTGACGCTCCAACTCCGACAGGCCCATCAGCAGTGATCCCAATGCCGGCAACGAGTTGCGGCCCTGGTGGGGCATCGCGCCGTGCGCCATCACACCCTGCAGGTCGACGCGCATCCGGATCGCCCCCTTGGCCACCGCGCAGACCTCGCCGCCCTCGGGTTCGCAGACGATGACACCGTCGATGCCGGACCCGGCCAGGTCGGACCGGGCGAAGTCTTTGGCGCCCAACATCATTCCCTCCTCGTCGGCGAGTATGCCGACGATGATCCGCCCGGGGAAGCCCTGCTGCTGGACCGCCCGCGCAGCGTGGATCATCGCGGCCACACCGGCCTTCATGTCGGCCGAGCCGCGTCCGAGCAACCGGCCGTCGACGACGTCCCCCGAGTACGGCGGGAACGACCACGAGTCGACCTCACCCGGAGTCACGACGTCGACGTGACCTTCGAACATCAGCGTGCGCCCGGGGCCCGTTCCGTCGATGACGGCGACCACATTGGGCCGGCCACACTCGACGTCGTCCACCGTCACCGCCCACCCGAAGCCACGCATGGTGTCGGCCAACAGTGCGGCCGCGGCCGTCTCGACCTCCTCGACCCCGGGGGCGACGGCGGTCGGCAGTCGCACCAGCGCCTGGGCCAGGGCGACGACGGCGTCAACATCAAATGCGCGAGTCATGTGGCCGATCTTGCCCTACTGGCCGTCCGCGTCGCCCCGGTTCGTCGGCCGCCGCGTCAGGCTGCCGCGCGGGCCGACTGGACGCGTGGGCTGGCTGCCGCGTGGGCTGGCTGTCGCGTGGATCAAGTTCGCAGGCATGGATGAACTTGTTCACTTCTGACTCATCGGTCCCAAACCGGTGAAGTTGATCCATGCGGTCGGATTCGCCTGGTGCGACGGCTACGGCCGTGGATGGGCGTGTCCGGCGTGGATCAACTTCGCAGGCATGGATGAACTTGTTCACTTGCGTCCCGCGGGTCCCAGAAGCGTGAAGTTGATCCACGCCGCGCGACCAGGAGCGAGCCACGAAGGGCACGGGGGCTGATCTGCGGAAAGTCTTGAACCTGCGTTCGAACACCTGTACTATTGAGTCATGGCATCAGCGCCGCATCTCGTCGAGCAGCAGCCCGCTGCTGCCCCGTCGACGGCGCCGAACATCGGGAGTACCGCAGATCCTGGTGCGGCGCGGCTGGCCGAGTTGATCGCCGCGGTCAAGGCCCTGGACGCCGACGCGTCCGACGCCGACCTGATCGCCCGGATCGCCGTCTTGGAACAGTTGAAAGCCAGCTGCGCCGCCGCCCAAGCCCGGCTGACCCACACCTTCGCCCTGCAACACACCACCCGCGTGTCGGCGCACATCGCCGACGAGGACTCCCGCCGCTACCGAGCCGACCGCGCCACCGACAGCATCGCCCGACAGATCGCACTGGCCCGCCGGCAATCACCCTGGCACGGCCGACAACTGCTCACCTTGGCCACCGCGCTGCAGACCGACCTCCGTCACACCCGCGCCGCACTGGAGGCGGGACGTACCACCGAACAGCGGGCTCTGGCCGTAGTCACCGAACTGGCCTGCCTCACGGGCGCCGACCGGCGCATCGCCGACGCGGCGATCGCCCCCCAACTACCCCACCTGGGCAACCAGAGCACCGCGGCTACGGCCCGCGGCCTGGCCGCCCGTCTGGACCCGGCTGCCGTGCTGGGCAAGATCCGCGGCGCTGTCGCCGACCGGCACGTCACCCTGCGCCCCGCACCGCACACCATGACCCGACTGTCCGCACTGCTGCCGGTCGCCCACGGCGTCGCGGTCCATGCCGCCCTGCACCAAGCAGTCGCCGCCACCACCACCGCCCCGGGAGGGGACCCCCGCAGCCGCGGACAGATCATGGCCGATGAACTGATCAGCCGCATCACCGGCGGCGCCATCACTGGCTGCGATCCCTACGGCGTCCCCACCCACACCCCGACCGACACCCGCACCTCCACCCAGACCCAGACCCCAAGCAGCAGCGTCGGTGGCCAACCAGCCGACCAGCCAGATCGGCCCCACACCGTCGCCGCGAACACGTGCAGCAACGGCGATGCCGTCGACGACGGCCTGCGCGCAGACGCGGACGAACGCGGAGCAACTCCCGAGGTCGCCGGCGTCGATGTCACCACTGTCAACGCCGCCGCGAGCGACGACGAATGCGCCATTGAGTCCGAGATCGCGGGTGGTGTCGAGGTCGCCGCCCAGGGCGAGATAGCCCCCGCGACCCAGGGCGAGATCCGCCCCGCGACCGTGGGCGGGGCTGCATCCGCCGAAGGGCAGCAGTACACCGGCTCCAACAGGGCCCGCATCGACCGGACCGCCACCGACAGAATTTGCGAGTGCTCGGCGGGCCAGGCTGGCAAGGCGAAAGAACCACCCGGGATCCAACTACGGATCATCATGACCGACCGTGCCCTGTTCGGCGACGACAATGAACCGGCCCACCTGCACGGATACGGACCCATCCCCGCGCCCATCGCCCGAGCTCTGCTGGCCGGCCACGCCGGCTCCGGCACCAAGACGTGGATCAAACGGCTCTACACCGACCCCACCGGCACCCAGCTACTCACCACCGACGCCCGAACCCGGCTCTTCCCAGCGGCCGTCGCCGATTTCATCCAGAACCGCGACCAGACCTGCCGCACTCCGTGGTGCGACGCCCCCATCCGACACATCGACCACATCACGCCCCACACCCGCGGCGGTCCGACCACCATCACCAACGCCCAAGGCCTCTGTGAAGCCTGCAACCTCGCCAAAGAGAACCCTCTCTGGCACACCACCCGCCAGCCCGACGGCAACATCACCACCCACACCCCCGCCAACCACGCCTACGTCAGCCGGCCACCCTCACCGCCACGCTCGACACCCTGGACCGAGCAGCAACCGCTACCGCCCGGCTGGATCCACATCGTCACACCCGCGCACCACAAGTACAGACGGGTTGCCTGACGCCCACCTACCCGAGACCCCACCTACCCGAGACCATCCCGGAGACCCACCGGTACGACGCCGGACACGTGGCATTGCCCCTAGCTTCGCTACCGGCTCGGCATAACTGCTCGAGGAAAGGACCCGCTCAGTGGCGTGACTCCCCTGGCGTCCACTGCTCCGGCGGAGGTTCCGGCGCCCGCCGCGGTGCGCCCTCAGGCGGTGCCTGGTACCAGGCCGGCGGCCCGGCCGACGGCGGCTGACCCGGCTGACCGGGCCCCGGTTGAGGCTGACCGGGCGGTGGATAGCCGGGGTTTCCGGGCGGGAGGTAGTGCGCTCCGGTCGAGGGCGGAGCCGGTGGACGCGAAGCCTCGACCGCCGGCGTGGCCGGAGCCCGGTAAGGCGGTGCGGCCAGGGCCCGAGCGGCGGCGGCCCGAGCGGCGTCGGCATCGGCCCGCTCCCCCGCTGACCGGATGGCGTCTTGATCGGCGATAGTCAGCTGAGCCTCGCGCTCGGCCTGCCTGACCGCCTCGGCCACCTCGGCCGCCGACGTTCCGGCGAACCAATCGGCCACATCGTCATCGATGTCCCCTGGACGAGAGGTGGGGGCATTCGGGTCGTCGGCCGGTGGTTCGTACCGGAACACACCGTCATCGCCCTTGGCGCCCAACATCTTTGCGAATCCTTCGAGCGCGTTTCCGAAGTCGCTGGGAATCATCCAGACCTTGTTGGCGTCACCCTGAGCCATCTGCGGCAGGGTCTGCAGGTACTGGTAGGCCAGCAACTCCGGAGTCGGCTTGCCGGCCTTCACCGCTGCGAAGACCTTCTCGATCGCCTTGGCCTGACCCTGAGCCTGCAGGTAACGCGCCGCCCGTTCGCCCTGCGCCCGCAGGATCCGCGACTGACGCTCACCCTCGGCGGCCAGGATCGACGCCTGCTTCGCGCCCTCGGCGGTCAGCACAGCGGCCTGCTTCTGGCCCTCCGCCGTCTTGATCGACGACTCACGCTGACCTTCGGCGGTCAGGATCATCGCGCGCTTGTCCCGGTCGGCGCGCATCTGCTTCTCCATCGAATCCTGGATCGACGGCGGCGGGTCGATCGCCTTCAGTTCGACCCGCGCGACCCGGATGCCCCACTTGCCGGTGGCCTCGTCGAGCACTCCACGGAGCTGCCCGTTGATGGCGTCGCGGCTGGTCAGCGTCTGTTCCAGGTTCATACCGCCGACGACGTTCCGAAGGGTGGTGGTGGTCAACTGCTCGACCGCGACGATGTAGTTGGCGATCTCGTAGACGGCTGCTCGCGGATCGGTGACCTGGAAATACACGACCGTGTCGATGGACACCGTCAAGTTGTCCTCGGTGATCACCGGCTGCGGCGGGAAGGAGACCACCTGTTCACGCAGATCGATCCGGGCGCGGATCCGATCCAGGAACGGGGCCAGCCAGACCAACCCGGCACTGTTCGTCTTGTGGAACCGGCCCAGCCGCTCGACCACCGCCGCCTGGGCCTGTGGGATGACCTTGACCGATCTGATGACGATGATGATCGCCAGAACGGCGACGATCAGTGCACCGATGAGAACTGGATCCACGACGGCTCCTCGCTGAGTTGTTCAGGGTCCCCAAATGACAACCGCTGTCGCGCCACGCACCTCGACCACCGTGACCGGAGTACCCGGTGGCAGCGGCCGGTGCCCGTCAACCCCTTGGGCCGACCACACCTCACCGCCGATCTTCACCTGCCCGCCCGACGCGTCGACCGTCGACACGACCGTCGCCTTCGATCCGATCACCGCGTCGATGCCGGTGCGGATCTGGGACGGACCGTGGAACCGGCGCAAGAGCGGTGGCCGGGCTCCGATCACCAACCCGACGCTGGTCAGCGCGAATACGATCAGCTGCAGCCACAACAGGTCCGGCGCGATCAACGCCACCCCGGCCGCCAGCAGCGCGCCCCCACCCAGCATGAGCAGCACGAACTCGCCACCCAGCAGTTCAGCCAGCGACAGCAGAACTGCTCCGCTGAACCACACCCAGGCCGGCATGGGTCCAGTCTGCCATGACGGTTTGGCCGCACCATGGCCCGCGAGCGTGACCGGTGTGCACTTGTGTTCCAGTTGTGACTTGTGGCCGGGCGGGCCTACTGCTCGGTCACGAAGTCGATCAAGCGCTCGACGGCCGTGATCAACGGCGTGGCCAGGTCCCGGTAGCTGCCGACCGCACCGTTGACGCGGCCCCACATCACCGCAGTGTCCGAGATGCCAAGGGCGGCACAGACGCCGGTCTTCCAGTCCACGCCGCGCGGCACCGACGGCCACGCCCTGATCCCGACCGACTCCGGACGGACCGCCTCCCAGACATCGATGTACGGGTGCCCCGTGATCAGTACATGCGGCGAAGTGACCTGCACCGCGATCCGCGACTCCTTCGAACCGGCGACCAGATGGTCGGCCAGCACGCCGAGGCGCCGATCCGCGGCCGGCCTGAACTCGGCCACCGCCGCCGGGAGGTTGTCCAACCCGTCGATCGGTTCGACCACGATGCCCTCGACCCGGAGATCATGACCCCACACCCGTTCGATGAGTGCGGCGTCGTGAATCCCCTCGACCCAGATCCGCGCGGCCCGGGCCGTCCGTGCCCGCAGGCCGGCCACGGCCCGGGACCCGGACGCCGACTTCACCGGGGCGGCGGCTGCGGCAGCGGGGCGCACCAGCGTGACCGGTTCCCCGTCGATCAGGAACCGGGCCGGCTCGAGCGGGAACACGCGGCGATTGCCCTTGCGGTCCTCGAGCGTGACGGCGGTCGAGGTGCAGACCACGACCGCCCCACAGAATCCGCTCGCCGAGTCCTCGGCGACCACGTCGACCACGGCCGGAACCTCGGGGATCTGCTTGCGCGGGCGCGGCGTCGACAGGATGTCCTGGCCGTACGGGTCGGCCGGGCGAGCCGGTCGGGCCGGTCGGGCCGGTGCTCCGGCTGGAGCCTGGTACCTGATGCGGACGCGGTCGTCGTATCCCTTGCTCACGCCGGCCGACGCTACGGCAGCCCCACGCGGTGGGCCGGGTATCACCTCACGCTCGGCGGGTCGCCCGGGTCCGGCGGCCCCACCAGGGCCGAATCGTCCGTCCCGTACGGTGGCTGCCATGTCTTCCGTGCACGCCGCGACCACCCTTGCGCTGTGGGCCGCCGCCCGCGCCGGCGGCCGGAGCACCGACGACGTGCTCGCCGCGGTCGACGCGGCCGGTCACCGGGTCGGCGTCCGCGCCGCCACCGCGACGGTCGCCGACCGCACCGGACTTCCCGGGCCTGGCTCCCCGACGGCGGGTTCGATGGCCCTGCTCCCGCTCATGACGTCCGGCGGGGTGCCGGTGCTGCTGCTACCCACGGCGGGCGACCTGCGGGGGTTACCACCCAAGGGCGACATCACCGTTCCCGCCCTCGACTCCGGCGCAGTGGTCGTGTTCCCGGAGCTCGAGGTCGGCGTCGTGCCGACAGACGGCCAGTGGCGTGTGCACAGCTGTCCCGGCCACCACCCGGCTCTGAGCCTGGGCGAGGCCAACGCCGAGATCGACGGGGCCATGGCCGAGGCCACCCGCTCGCTGGTGACCCTGGACATCGCCCGAGGTTCCGAACAGGTCCGCGAGAACGTCCGGCGCCGGATGCTGGACGAGGCCGTGGACACCCCGCCCGGGACACCGACCGCCGCCTCCGCTCTGCTGGCCAAGGTGATCTCGCTGGAGGCCCTTCTCGCCGTGGCCGCCGGGCACGAAACAGCGGCCGTCACGAGCCGCGAACTGGCCGTCGTGGACGACGCCCTCCGCCCCCTGACCACCGCGGTGCGCGCCGGACGCCGCGCCGCGGTGGCCGAAGCAGCCAGGGTGCTCGCGCAGCAGTCGGTCCGTTCGCGCCGCTGACCCCCCCAGCCCCGCGCCGAACACCGCACGAGAACACCGCACCGGAACACCCACGAACAGCGCCGCACAGCAGAAAGGGCGCCGCGACACCCGAAGGTCCCGCGGCGCCCCTGATCCAGCCGGTGCGTGCTACTTTCCGACGACATCCCGGGCGGCATCGGCGATCTTGTCGCCGGCCTGCTTCGTGTCGGCCTTGGCCTGCTCGGCCTGCCCACGCGCCTCGAGGTCTTCGTTGCCCGTCACCTTGCCGGTGGTTTCCTTGACCTTGCCGACCGCTTCTTCGCCGGCGTGCTTCATCTTGTCTCCTACAGACATGGCTCTGCCTTTCCGTTGCTGACTTCGGTCACCGGATCAGTGCCCACTCCGGTCCCGAGCCAATCGTGCCAACGCGCAGCCGGCCAACGCACAGCCACTCGCCCACCGCACAGCCGATCGCTCAGCGGGCGGCCGACTCGCCCTCGGCGAATCCGAGGGCGTGGAACCCGCCGTCGACCATGATCATCGAGCCGGTGGTGGCCGGGAACCAGTCCGACAGCAGGGCGCATGCGGCCTGGGCCACCGGCGTCGGATCGGAGGTGTCCCAACCCAGCGGGGCACGGCCGGTCCAGGCGTCCTCGAGGCCGGAGAACCCGGGGATCGACTTGGCCGCCATGGTCCGGATCGGGCCGGCCGAGACCAGGTTCACCCGGATCCCGCGCGGACCGAGGTCACGGGCCAGGTACCGGGAGACGGACTCCAGGGCCGCCTTGGCCACGCCCATCCAGTTGTAGGCCGGCCACGCCTGCCGGGCGTCGAAGTCGAGCCCGACGATCGAGCCGCCGGAGGACATCAGCGGCAGCGCGGCGACGGCCAGCGCCTTGAGCGAGTACGCCGAGGTGTGCACGGTCGTCGCCACGTCGTTCCAGGCCGTGGCCAGGAAGTCACCGCCCAGCGCACCGGCCGGCGCGAACCCAATGGAGTGCAGCACGCCGTCGATGGTCGGCACGAACTCCGAGACCCGGGTGGCCAACGAGTCCAGGTGCGCCTGGTCGGTCACGTCCAGTTCCACCACCGGCGCCTCCTCCGGCAGCCGCTTGGCAATGCGTTCCACCAGCGACAGCCGGCCGTAACCGGTCAGAACCACCTTCGCCCCCTGCTCCTGGGCCAGCCGGGCCGTGTGGAAGGCCATGGACGCCTCGGTGATGACCCCGCTGATGAGCAGGTTCTTCCCGGTCAGGATTCCGGTCATGTTCGTTGTCCTCGCTTGTCTTTCGTTTCGCGTGATAGGAGCGGGTGGAGCGGGTCAGTGCCCCATGCCGAGGCCGCCGTCGACCGGAATGACGGCGCCGGTCACGTAGGCGGCCTGGTCCGAGGCCAGGAAGGTGACCACGCCCGCGATCTCGTCGGGCGAGGCATAGCGGCGGAGCGGCACCTGCGTCAGGATCTCGGCCCGGCGAGCCTCCGGGAGGCTCCTGGTCATGTCGGTGTCGACGAAGCCGGGGGCGACGACGTTGGCCGTGATGTTCCGGGACCCGAGCTCACGGGCTACCGAGCGGGCCAGCCCGACCAGCCCGGCCTTCGACGCCGAGTAGTTCACCTGGCCGGCCCCACCGGACAGCCCGACGACCGACGAGATGAAGATCATCCGGCCCCACCGCTTCTTGAGCATGCCGGATGCGGCGCGCTTGGCCATCCGGTAGGCCCCGGTCAGGTTCGCGTCGACCACGGAGGTGAACGAGTCCTCGCTCATCCGCAGCAGCAACCCGTCGTCGGTGATACCGGCGTTGCTGACCAGGATCTCCACCGGGCCCTGCCGGGCCTCGACCTCCTTGAAGGCGGCGTCGACCGCGGCGGCGTCGGTGACGTCGCAGATGACTCCGGCCAGGCCGGCCGGCGCTTCACCGCTGCGGTGGGTCACGGTAACCCGGTGTCCGGCCGCGGCCAGGCTGCGGGCGATCGACAGTCCGATCCCCCGGTTGCCTCCGGTGACCAGCACCGAGCGAGGGACGAACGAGCTCTCGTCGGCGGATGCGACCGATGATTCAACCGATGACACGGGGGCGGACCTCCTACAGGTGCGGGCATGATGACGCCGCAGGGCGATTGGCCCCGCCGCGCCTGATGACCCTATCGGCCGACTGCGGCGACTGCTGGATCGACGGGCCGGACGGTGACCACCGTCCCCGCGTCAGGGAATGCGGCCGCCGATCACCAGGGCACCGGCCGCGCCGAGCATCACCAGCAGGGTGCCGGCGATCAACCAGGGGCGGGACACGTCCGCCTGCTTCACCTCGTAACCGATCTGCTCGCCCAGTTGCGAGTACACCGACTTCAATTCCTGGGCAGTGGCGGCCGTGTGGAAGTCGCCGCCGGAGACCTTCGCGATCTGCTGCATCGACGAGGTGTCCAGCGGCACCGCGATCACCGAACCCTGGAAGGTGATGGTCCCGTGGTCGGTGCCGAAGGCGATCATGGAGATCGGAACCTTGGCCGCGGCCGCCTGCTTCGCGGCGTCGTCGACACTGCGTCCGACCGTCTGCTTGCCGTCGGTCATCATCACGATCCGGGCCGGGGCCGGCCCGTCGGCGCCGCTGATGGTCTTGGCGAACACGTTGATCGTCTGCAGGCAGGAGATGATCGCGTCACCGGTGGCGGTGCGCTCGTCCAGCTTGAGGCCGGCGATCGCGGCGATGGCCGGCGCCCGATCGGTGGTCGGCGAGACGAGCACGGTCGAGATTCCGGCGAACGAGACGATCCCGAGGTTGACCCCGGGGGTCAGCTCCTTCACGAACTCGGTCGCCGCCGCCTTCGCCGCGTCGAGCCGGTTGGGTGAGACGTCCGTCGACTCCATGGACAGCGAGACGTCGATGGCGAGCATCACGGTGGCGCGGTTGCGGGGGACCTTGGTGCTCGCGGTCGGGCCGGCCAGCGCCACCGTGAGCAGGATCAGGCCGACCAGGATGACGCCGGTCGGCAGGTGACGCAGCCGACCCGGCCGCTTCGGGGCCACCCGCTCGAGCAGTTCCAGGTTGGCGAAACGCATCGTGTGACGACGGGCCCGCCGTTGGGCGAGCACGTAACCGATGATCAACGCGGCGACGGCGATGCCGGCGGTGAACCAGACCGGATGGACGAAACTCACCGGGGTGCCCCGCTCGCCGTGGCCGGGGTGATCGCCGATCCGGCCGCCGTGGACGGGCCGCCGGCCCAACCGCGTTTGCGGGACAGCACGAAGCGCAGGACGTCGGCGATCCAGTCCCCATCGGTCCGCAACGTCAGCTGCGCGGCTCCGGAGCGCCGCAGCGCGGTGGCCACGTTGCGCCGATGTTCGGCCGAGGCCTCGGCGAAGTCCGCCCGCAACCGCGCCGTGGTGTGCACTTCCTTGGTGCGGCCGGTCTCCGGGTCGAGCAGGGTGACCAATCCGACCGCCGGCAGTTCCAGGTCGCGGGGATCGAGGATCTCGATGGCCAGCAGGTCGTGCCGGCCGGACAGCGCCCGCAGCGAACGCTCCCAGTCGATGTCACCGAGGAAGTCGGACACCACCACGGCCAGACCCCGCCGCCGCGGCGGGCGGCGGAGTTGCTCGATCGCCGCGGCCAGGTCACCGCGTCGGCCGACCTCGGACCGGGGTGTCGTGGCCAGCGCGCGCAACAGGTGCTGCAGGCTGGCCTTACCGCCTCGCGCCGGGTACCGGATCGTGCCGCTGCCGGAGGCGACAACGGCGCCGAGCCGGTTGCCGCCACCCCCGGTCAGATGTCCGACCGCGGCCGCCGCGGCGACCACGAGGTCCCGCTTCTCGCAGTCGGCCGTCCCGAAGTCCAGAGACGCGGACAGATCGGCGACCAGCCAGGTCTCGAGCTCCCGGTCGGCCACCGTCTGCCGGATGTGCGCCTCGGTGGTGCGCGCCGTCACCGACCAGTCCATCCGGCGGACGTCGTCACCCGCGTAGTACGGCCGGGCGTCACCGGGCTCGGTGCCCGGGCCCGGGACCAGCCCGAGATGGTTGCCCTGCAGCAGACCGTCCAACCGCCGGCGGACGGTGAGCTCCAGCGAGGTCAGGGCGGCATCCAGGCGCGCCGGGTCGGCCGTCGACGGCGGCGCGGCGCGGCGGGTTCCCCGGCCCGCCTCCGGCATCAGGCGACCCCGGTGTTGGTGTACGGGCTCACCTGGGGCAACGGAATGGCCTGGAGCAACTTGGTCAGGATGGTGTCCACCGGGATCCCGTCGGCCAGGGCGTCGTAGGAGAGCACCAGCCGGTGCCGCAGCACATCCGGCGCCACGTCGATGACGTCCTGGGGCACCACGAAATCGCGCCCTCGCACCAGGGCGAGCGCCCGCGACGCCGAGATGATGCCCAGCGAGGCACGCGGTGACGCACCGTAGGAGAGCCAGCCGGCCACGTCGGCCAGACCGTGCTCGGCCGGCGTCCGGGTCGCGTAGACCAGGCGCACCACGTAGTCGACCAGCGCATGGTGGACGAACACGTTGGCCGCCACCTGCTGCAGCCGGGACAATTCGGTGATCGGCAGCACCTGCTGGGCCACCGGCGGGGTGACCCCCATCCGGTACACGATCTCGCGTTCCTCGTCCGGCTCCGGATACCCGACCATCAGCTTGAACAGGAAACGGTCGCGCTGGGCCTCGGGCAGCGGGTAGACGCCCTCGTTCTCGATCGGGTTCTGGGTGGCCATCACCAGGAACGGATCGGGCATCGGGTAGGTCTTCCCACCGATGGAGACGTGCCGCTCGGCCATCACCTCGAGCAGCGCCGACTGAACCTTGGCCGGAGCCCGGTTGATCTCGTCGGTGAGGACGAAGTTGGCCACGACCGGCCCGAGTTCGGTGTCGAACTCCTCGCGACCGGCGCGATAGATGCGGGTGCCGAGCAGGTCGGACGGCACCAGGTCGGGGGTGAACTGGATCCGGGAGAAGGTTCCGCCGACCACCCGCGCGAAGGTCTCCACAGCGAGGGTCTTGGCCACGCCGGGCACACCTTCGATCAGCAGATGTCCCTTGGCCAGCAGTCCGACCAGCATCCGCTCGACCAGACGGTCCTGCCCGACGATCACCTTCTTGACCTCGAAGACAGTGCGCTCCAACAACTGTGCGTCGCGGGACGGAGCCGGACGCTCCTGGTATCCGACCGGCGGCGGGCCCTGGACGAACGGGGCGGCGGCCGGCGGAGCTCCCGGCGGGGGCTGGCCCTGCGCGTACGGACGCGGCGGCGGGGTGAAGGAGGCGGGTGACTGGGGTACACCCGGCCGGCTCCTGTCCGACCGTGCCGGGTCGAACTCGGATTCGCTGGTTGCCTCGGCCGTCACCGGCTGCTCCTTCATGTTGTGCACTGCCTACCCCGCCAATCCCACCACTCAATCATGACCACATGTGTGGGTTCGACCCGATCCGCCCCACCGTCGCAGATCGTCCGGGGTGTCGATGTCGGCCGTGGTGGTGCGGTTGGCGTTCACCACGCCGGCGATCAACGGGCCGAGCAGGTCGGACAGCCGGCCGTTGTGCCAACTCTCACGGGAGCCGGCCGCCGCCCGCAGGGCCGACCACCGCCAGATGCCGGCCAGGTACTGCTGACGGCCGTCCGGATCGGCCAGGACGACCCCCGTCCGGTCGGCGGTCCGCATCGCCCCGGTGAGTTCGTCGATCGCTTCAGCGGAAATGCCCGGAAGATCAGCGGCCAGGACGGCGACCAGGTCGTCCGGTGCGGGAAGGGCGTCGGCCAGGGCAGCCAGTCCGGCGACCAGTCCGGCGGCCGGTCCACCGCCGGCCGGCGACTCGCGGGTCTGACGGACACCGGGCGGGAGTTCACGCGGTGGGCCGACGACAACGGTCAGCGCCGGCGCCACCGCCCGGATCGCGGTGTCCAGGAGGGTGGATCCGGCGACCAGGAGCCCGGGCTTGTCGACATCACCGAGCCGGCGGCCGGAGCCGCCGGCCAAGATGACCGCGAAACGGGGACGATCAGGTGCCGGGACGGGTGGCACCGATGTAGCCGTTGTCGAAGACGGCCGAGGTGATATGGACGTACGCACCGGAGTACGGAGCCTCCACCATCATCCCGTTGCCGGCGTACATGGTGACGTGATGGATGGTGCTCGGGTCCGACGTGTCGTTCGCGTAGAACAGCAGGTCGCCGGGCATCAGGTTGGACTGCGAGACGTGCTGGCCCAGCGTGTACTGGTAGACCGAGTAGTTCGGGATGGAGACGCCCTCCTGGGCCCAGCCGTAGGACGTGAGACCCGAGCAGTCGAAGCCGACGATGTTGCAGTCGTTCTCGGCGCCGTTCGGGCCACAGATACCCAGGGTCGGGCCGCTGCTGTTGCCACCACCCCACGAGTACGGGGTGCCGACCCACCGCTCGGCGGCGGCGACCGCAGCCTGGCCCTTGGTCGCTGACCAACCACCTGCGGAAGCGGAGGAGCCCGAGGACGACGAAGAACCGGACGACGAGCCGGACGAGGAACCCGACGAGGACGAGCCGGACGACGAAGAGCCGGAGCCGCTGTGCAGGACCTCGCACGCGATGCCATTGCCATTGCTGTCGAGTGCGGACCGATAGCCCGGCTTGCCCCGCTTGATCGGCGCCGCGCCGGCCGCGACGGCATCGGCGCACGTGGCGTAGTAGACCACCGACGGCTTGGCGGCGTTCGCCTTGTCGGCGGCGGCCGCCGCGGCAGCGGCGTCGGCTCTCCGTTGGGCCTGAGCCGCACGCAGTTCGGCCGCCTCGTCGGCCCGGGCCTTGGCGATCTTGGCCGCGGCCAGCGCCGCCGCCTGCTCCCGCGCGGCCTGTGCGGCCGCGGCCCGGGCGGCCGCTTCCGCGGCCGCCTTCATGCGGGCCCGCTCGGCGGCGGCTGCGCGCGCCTCGGCCGCCGCCTTGGCGGCGGCTGCCTTCTCGGCGGCCAGCTTCTCGGCGGCGGCCTTCTTCGCGGCAGCGATCGCGGCGAGACGGATGCGCTCTTCCTCCGCCTTCTTGGCGGCCAGCCACTGGTTGTACTGCGCGCGCTGGTTCTGCAGGTCCGCGACCTTGCTCAGCGCCAGCTGGTAGTCGTTCTCCTGCTGGTCGAGCTGAGCGTTCAACTGGGCCAGACGCGCCTTGCCCGCGACGAACGCGTCATCAGCCGTCTTCTTGGCCTGGACGGCCGTGGCCTGGGCCGCCGTCGCCGCCTCCTTGGCGGCATTGGCCTTGTCCCGGGCCACCTTTGCGTCCGAATCGGCGTTGGCCTTGTCGCTCAGCGACGTCTGCAGCTTGGCGATGACGTTCAGCTGGGACTTGGAGATCTCGGTCAGCAGCTGCTGCCGGGAGAGCAGGTCGCTGGCACTGGAGGAATCCATCAGCGCGGTCATCGAGCCCAGCACCGAGCCCTGCCGGAACGACGCCGCGGCGAACGCGGCCGCCTTGTCCTGGGCGTCGGTGATGGCCCCACCGGCGGTGACCGCGGCCTTCTCCGCATTGTCAGCCGCGGTCTGCGCCTCGGCCGCGTCGGACTGGGCGATCTGGACGTCGATCAGGGCCTTCTTGACCAGCTCACCCTTGAGCTCCATGTCGTCGTTCAACTGGGTGATCTGGTTCTGCGTGCTCGACACCAGACCGGAAAGGCGACCCACCTCGGCGGCCGAACTCTGGGCGGTCGACTGAGAATCCTGGATCTGTTGATCGGAAGGGTTGGGCGGCGGCGGTGGCACCGCCCCGGCCTGTACGCCAACGCCGAGGAACAGGCTGATGGAAAGGATCGCGCAGATGCTGGTCGAGATCATGGATCGCGCACGGCCGGCAGACGCCACGACATCTCCTCCCCCGTGGTGACCACGGCTGGATAACGGATCCTGTGAGAGATCCGACGAACCTCATGCGTATCTTCTGTCAATGCGACACGCCAGGTAGCACCATGCCACTTTGTCCCCCCGAAACGCCAGTGGTCACTGCCAACACACTGGTCCCATTTCGGACATTTCGGGCAGAGTTCATCCTTCTGGGCGCCGCAGCCGAACGCGGTGACTGTCAGTCACGGGGCTCTGGCCGCCGGAATCAACTTATTCCGGCCGAACCGGACCGGACCGGGAGCGGGATCGGTCACACTGGAGCCGTGCCGACAGCCAACCCTTACGTAGCGGACAGTCCGCACACAGGAGCCGCGCGCCCGACGCTCGCGGGCCGAGTCGCCTGCGTGGCCGGCACCGGTCTCGGGCTCTCCCTCGCGGTCGGGGGCACCTTCGGTTCCTGGGTGGTGTCCGGGGGTGTCGAGCGGAACAGTTACGCGATCGTCGGGATCATCGATCGGCTGGGAGTGTTGGGCGACGGCTTCGGCGCCCATGCCCTGTCCTGGTGGCCGCTGCTCGGACCACTGGCCATCGTGCCGGTCATCGCCGGCATCCTGCGGTGGTGGCGCACCGCGTCCGTTCTGTCGCTGTTGTTCGGCGTGCTGATCGGGGTGATCGGGGCGGGCGTGCTGGCCGTGGCCTCCGGGCACCGCACGGCGGGGATTGCCCTCGATCCGTCCGGTCCGGTGGTCACCGTGATCGGTGCCGTGCTCGTGCTGTGCGGATCGATCCCGCACCTCGTCCTCGAGCGCCGCCGACGACGCCTGCCGCCGATCCATCCTTTCCACGTATCAGCGGAACCCTTCGCGGATTCCTCACGTCGGACGCATCAACCAGACTCGTACGAAGCGCATCGATATCAGTGACAGGGAGGAGCCAGGATGAGTGAGAACTACGGACCGCAGAATCCATACGGGCAGACACCAGGGGGTCAGCCGGGCTGGCAGCCGCAAGGCCCGCCCGGTGGGAGGCAGCCCGGATGGCAGCCGCAGGGCCCGCCGAGCGGAGGGCAGCCCACCTATGGAACGCCCAGCACCGGAGCGCAGCCCCAGTACGGCCAACCGCCGGCCCAGCCCCAGTACGGCCAACCGCCGGCCCAGCCCCAGTACGGGCAGCCCCAGTACGGGCAGCCGGGCTACGGGCCGGGTCAGCCGCAGTACGGGCAGCCGGCGTCCGATGTCAACCAGCCGTCGTACGGACAGCAGTTCGGTCCGGGCGGTCCTGGTCTTCCGACGCCCTCCGCCCCGGTGAAGAAGAGCCACACGGCCCTCATCGTCACCGTGGTCGCGGTCGTGGTCGCGTTGCTCGCCGGCGGCGGCATCTACTGGTTCGGCATCAGGGACACCAAGAGCGCCGGTGGTCAGGCCAGCCCACAGGAGGCGGCCAACGCGATGCTCGTTTCGCTCAGCCAGAAGGATCCGATCGGTGTGGCCGATCAGCTCGACCCGGCCGAGGCGTCCCTCTTCTCCGATCTGAACGGTGAGTTCCTCACCGAGCTCAAGCGCCTGCAGATCCTGCAGCCCAGCGCGAGTGCCACCTCGCTCACGGGTTCGAAGATCACCGTCTCCGGCCTGACCTACGGCGCCACCGACCAGATCAGCGACCACGAGCAGGTGGTCACCCTGACCGGCGGGACCGTCACCGTCACCAGTGATCCGTCCCAGCTGCCGGTCACCGACAAGATCAAGAACGCCGCCGGGACGGCCCTGGCCAAGTCCGCTCAGACGAAGACCTACAACATCGCCGACGAGGTCAAGAAGCTGGGTCACCCCATCCGGATCGCCACCGTCAATCGCAACGGCAAGTGGTATCCGAGCCTGTTCTACACGGCGGCCGACTACTGGGCCCAGTCGGCGAAGGTCGGTAACCCCACCTCCGCCGACTACATCGCCCCGGCCGGCGGCAGCAGCCCGGAGGACGCGATGAACCAGCTGCTGAGCGCGGCCACCAGCGGTGACTACACCAAGCTGATCGCCCTGCTGCCCCCGCAGGAGATGGGCGTGATGCACGACTACGGCAAGCTGATCGTCGGCAAGATCCCGGCGTCGAACGGGTCGGCGATGGGTTCGGTCAAGTTCTCCAACGCGACCTGGAACGTCACCGACGTCGCCGGCGGCAAGAAGGTCTCGCTGAAGACCCTGACCGTGACCGCGGGCAGCCAGACCGTCACCGTGAAGGTCGACGGCAGCACGCTGACGGTCAGTGTCGCCGGGCAGCCGGACGTGGTCCTGAGCAAGGACACCATCGGGGACTTCATCACCTCGAAGATCATGGGCGGCAGTTCGTCCAACTCGGTCCCGCCGCAGGTGCTCAAGATCGCCGCCCAGGAGTTCCAGCAGCTGCTCGGCCTCGGTGTCGTGATGACGCAGGACGGCAACTCCTGGTACGTCAGCCCGGTCCGTTCGTATGCGGAGATCTTCGTGTCGCTGCTCAAGGGATTGGAGCCGGCCGACGTGGACTACCTGCTGACGCTGGCCAAGAAGTAGACATCGGCCCGAAGTAGACCTCGGCCCGGGTGAACTCGCCCGGACGCCGGAGGCCGTGCGGAGCATCTGCTCCGCACGGCCTCTCGTGCTTTTCACCCCGGCCCGTCGAGCCCGGTTGCCGCTCTAACAGGACAAGCGTACTGTTTGGATCAACGCGGTCGAAGGTGCCCACGCGAGAGCGCTCGAAATGCGCTTTGTATGGTGGCTTTCACGCCGCGTCACATGTTTCGCCGACCTCATCCAGCCTGCTCGCCGCACGGGTGGATCCGCGACGGGCACTTCCCTGCCGCGGGACGATTCGCCGCCATCGAAGAAGGAGCTACCGCGTGTCTTCCACTCAGGACAGTTTCGCCGCCAAGCAGACCCTGACCGTCACTTCCGGTTCTGGTGACCAGAGCTACGAGATCTACAAGATCAAGGACGTCCCCGGGCTGGAGAACGCGGCCAAGCTGCCCTTCTCGCTGAAGGTGCTGCTGGAGAACCTCGTCCGCACCGAGGACGGCGCCAACATCACCCGGGAGCACATCCTGGCCCTGGCGAACTGGGATCCCAACGCCGAGCCGGACACCGAGATCCAGTTCACCCCGGCCCGCGTCATCATGCAGGACTTCACGGGTGTCCCGTGCATCGTCGACCTGGCCACCATGCGCGAGGCGATGGCCGATCTCGGCGGCGACCCGGACAAGATCAACCCGCTGGCCCCGGCCGAGATGGTCATCGATCACTCGGTCATCGCCGACGTCTTCGGGCGGGCGGACGCCTTCGAACGGAACGTCGAGCTGGAGTACGAGCGCAACCGGGAGCGCTACCAGTTCCTGCGCTGGGGCCAGACCGCGTTCGACGAGTTCAAGGTCGTCCCGCCCGGGACCGGAATCGTCCACCAGGTCAACATCGAGCACCTGGCCCGCGTGGTCATGGTCCGCGGCGGCAAGGCCTACCCGGACACGCTGGTCGGCACCGACTCCCACACCACGATGGTCAACGGCCTCGGCGTGCTCGGCTGGGGCGTTGGCGGCATCGAGGCCGAGGCGGCCATGCTCGGCCAGCCCGTGTCCATGCTGATCCCGCGCGTGGTCGGCTTCAAGCTCACCGGCGCGCTGCCCGACGGCACCACGGCCACCGACCTGGTGCTGACCATCACCGAGATGCTGCGCAAGCACGGCGTGGTCGGCAAGTTCGTCGAGTTCTACGGCGAGGGTGTGGCCGCGGTCCCGCTGGCCAACCGCGCGACCATCGGCAACATGAGCCCGGAGTTCGGCTCGACCGCGGCCATGTTCCCGATCGACGAGGAAACCATCACCTACATGCGGCTCACCGGCCGCCCCGAGGAACAGCTGGCCCTGGTCGAGGCCTACGCCAAGGCCCAGGGACTCTGGCACGACGCGGCCGTCGAACCGGTCTTCTCCGAGTACCTCTCGCTCGACCTGGCCACCATCGTTCCGTCGATCGCCGGCCCGAAGCGCCCGCAGGACCGCGTGATCCTGTCCGAGTCGGTTCCGGTGTTCCGTGAGGCCCTGAAGGCGTACGCCAGCAACGGCGACGCGCACGACTCGGTCGACGAGCAGGGCCTGGAGACGTTCCCGGCGTCGGACGCGCCGTCGCACGACCCGCACCAGACCTCGGACTCCTACCCGCCGGTGCCGGCGGCTCCGGCCGCGACCTCGGGTTCGCGCCGGGCCTCGAAGCCGACCAAGGTCGTCATGGACGGTCAGGAATTCGAACTGGACCACGGCCACGTCGCCGTCGCCGCCATCACCTCGTGCACCAACACGTCGAACCCGCAGGTCATGATCGGCGCCGCGCTGCTGGCCAAGAAGGCAGTGGAGCGGGGTCTGGAGCGCAAGCCCTGGGTCAAGACCACGCTCTCCCCCGGCTCCAAGGTGGTCATGGACTACTACGAGCGGGCCGGCCTGCTCCCCTACATGGAAAAGCTCGGCTTCAACCTGGCCGGCTTCGGCTGCATGACGTGCATCGGCAACTCGGGCCCGCTGCAGGACGAGATCTCGGCCGCGATCAACGAGGCCGATCTGGCCGTCGTCTCGGTGCTCTCGGGCAACCGGAACTTCGAGGGCCGGATCAACCCCGACATCAAGATGAACTACCTGGCGTCCCCGCCGCTGGTCGTGGCCTACGCGCTGGCCGGTTCCATGGACATCGACATCACCCGCGACTCTCTCGGCGACGACCAGCACGGGAACCCGGTCTACCTGCACGACATCTGGCCCTCGCCGGCGGAGGTCGAGGAAGTCATCGCCCAGGCGATCAACCAGGAGATGTTCACCCGCGACTACGCCGACGTGTTCGCCGGCGACGAGCGCTGGAAGAGCCTGCCCACGCCGACCGGGAAGACCTTCGAGTGGGACCCGGACTCGACGTACGTCCGCAAGCCCACCTACTTCGAGGGCATGTCGCCCGAGCCGTCGCCGGTCGTCGACATCTCGGGGGCCCGGGTGCTGGCCAAGCTGGGTGATTCGGTGACCACCGACCACATCTCCCCGGCCGGCAACATCAAGGCCGGCACCCCGGCTGCGCAGTACCTGACCGAGCACGGCGTGACGCGCAAGGACTTCAACTCCTACGGCTCCCGCCGCGGCAACCACGAGGTGATGATCCGCGGCACCTTCGCCAACATCCGGCTGCGCAACCAGCTGCTGGACGGTGTCGAGGGCGGGTACACCCGCAACTTCCTGGCCGACGGGGAGCAGTCGTTCATCTACGACGCGTCCGCCGCCTACCAGGCCGCCGGCGTTCCCCTGGTGATCCTGGCCGGTGCCGAGTACGGCTCCGGATCGTCCCGGGACTGGGCGGCCAAGGGCACCGCGCTGCTCGGCGTGAAGGCCGTCATCGCCGTCTCCTACGAGCGCATCCACCGCTCGAACCTGATCGGCATGGGTGTCATCCCGTTGCAGTTCCCGGCCGGCGAGACGGCCGACACGCTCGGCCTTTCCGGCACCGAGACCTTCGCCATCTCCGGCATCACGGCCCTCAACGAGGGCTCGACCCCGAAGTCCGTCACGGTCACCGCCACGCCGGCGGATGCCGGGGCGGCACCGATCGTCTTCGAGGCCAAGGTGCGCATCGACACCCCCGGTGAGGCCGACTACTACCGCAATGGCGGCATCATGCAGTACGTGCTGCGGAACCTGCTCGCCGCGTCGAAGTAGGGACGGCGAATGCCCCGGGTCAGTCCGGATCACCTTGCGGCCCGGCGCCAGCAGATCCTCGACGGTGCCCGTGCCGCGTTTGCGCGGCACGGGTACGAGGGCGCGACGGTGCGGGTACTCGAGGAGGAGATCGGGCTGAGCCGGGGCGCCATCTTCCACCACTTCGCCGACAAGGATGCCGTGTTCATGGCCCTGGCCGGACAGGACGCGGCCGCCATGGCGGCCACGGTGGCCCGTGAGGGCCTGGTGCGCGTCATGCGGGACATGATCGACGCGCCGGACACCGGCTGGCTGGGCACCCAGCTGGAGATCTCCCGGCGGTGCCGCACCGACGCCAAATTCCGGGACGCCTGGGCCGCACAGTCGGCCCAGGTCCGGGTGGCCACGCGGGCCCGGCTGGCCCGGCAGCGCGACGCCGGGGTGTTGCGTACCGACGTGGACATCGAGGTGCTGGCCTCCTACCTGGAGCTGGTGCTGGAGGGGCTCGTCACTCACCTGGCCCAGGGCCTGCCCGGTGACCGGATGTCGCCCGTGCTCGATGTCGTGGAGATGTCCGTTAGGCGTTAGGCGTGCGGCGTCGCCGGGACCGGCCCCCGCCACTTCCGCCAGATGGCCAGCAGCCGGAATCCGGTGATGAAGGCGGCGCAGAGGAACTGGGTCAGGGTCGTCGGGGCGCCGAAGTAGAGGGCGGTGACCGCCACCGTGCAGCCGAGGATGGCCGGGATCGCGTACAGCTGCGAATCGCGGCGTAGCACGGCCGGGATCTCGCCGCACAACAGATCTCGCAGGATGCCGCCCCCGATACCGGTCACGACGCCGAGGATCACCGACGCCAGCGGACTGAGCCCGAACGCCAGGGCCTTGGCGGTGGCGCTGGTGCAGAACAGGCCGAGCCCGACCGCGTCGAAGAACTGCACGGCCCGGCGCAGCCTGGTCACCTGCGGGTGGAAGAAGAAGGTCAGCGCGGTGGCGACCAGCGGCACCACCAGCCACCAGGTGTGGGTCAGCGCGTCCGGTGGCACCGATCCCATCAGCAGATCCCGGATGACGCCCCCGCCGAGAGCGGTGATCGTGGCCAGGACGGTCATGCCGATCGCGTCGAACTGACGCCGCACCCCCATCAGAGCACCGGACAGCGCGAAAGCCGACAGGCCGATGTAGTTGAGGACCTCGGTGATCAGCGCCTGCACACGCTGGATCGTGCCATGCCCCAACCCGGATGTCCGAGCCGCGGCGGCCGTCTCACTGGCCGGCGCCGGCCGCCAGTTCACGCAGACGGTTCAGCTGCTCGTGCTGCTCGGCCTGCAGCTGGTCGGCCGGCGTCGCGGTGACCGCCGAACCGATCAGGCGGGTGACGGCCCGAACCGCCTCGACCGGGCTGGACAGCAACGCGTCGGTCAGATCGGCGACGGCCCGTTCCAGGTCGTCGGCCGGCACCGCGGTGAGGGCCAGACCGATCTGGACGGCCTCTCCGGCGCTGACCCGGCGCCCGGTCGCGCAGATCTCCAGGGCCCGCTGGAAGCCGACCGCCCTGGTCAGCCGACCGGTGCCGGTGAGGTCGGGCACCAGGCCCAGGGTCACCTCGGCCATCGAGAACTGGGCATCGTCGGCGGCGACGAGAAGGTCGCAGGCCAAAGCCAACTGGAACCCGGCACCGATGGCGTACCCCTGCACGGCGGCGACGGAGACGAACGAGGGGTCGGAGAGCCAGGTGAAGCCGCGTTGGAAGTCGGCGATCATGTTGTGCGCCACCGCATCGGGAGCCGAGGCGACCTGGAACAGCACCGAATCCGGACTCGGGGCCAGGATGCTCCGGTCGAGTCCGGCCGAGAACGCCTCCCCGGCTCCGGTGAGGACCACAACCCGTGTCTCCGCCGGAACGCGGGAACCGATGTGCGCCAGTGCTTCCCACGTGGCCGGGAGCTGCGCGTTGCGGATGTCGGGCCGGTTCAGGGTGATCGTCAGGACCGGCCCGGCCGTCGACGCGACCAGCCGTCCCCGGGTCAGCAGATCGGTGTCGAACGGGGACTCGTCGGTGGGGGCGCTCACCTGGTCATTGGTACCAGACGCTACTTCTTCTTCGTCCGGGTGGCACCGCCGCGACCTCGCAACGGGACGTCCGCATCGACCAGCAGGCGATGGACGAAGCCGTAGGAGCGACCGGTCCCGTCGGCCAGAGCTCGGATGCTCTGGCCCTTCTCGTACTTCTTCCGCAGGTCGGCGGTCAGCTTGTCGCGAGCGGAGCCGGTGATCCGGGCGCCCTTCCGGATGGCACCGGCCTTACCGGACTCTGCCTTGGTCGGAGTTGATGGCGACTCTGCAACCACGTCCGCACCTTCTTCTGCTCATCGAGTCGGACCCGGTGCGACGGCGGCGTCGACGATCGCGCACACCACATCGGGAGTGATCAACCCCATGATCGAGCAGAACGTCCGGCTTCGCCACCGCTGGCGCAGCGGCGCCGGAAAATCGTCAGGCGAGCTCGACGAGATCCAGGTAGTCGGCCGACCAGTGGTCCTCGCTGCCGTCGGGCAGCAGGATGACGCGCTCGGGGTGCAGCGCAGCGACCGCACCCGGGTCGTGGGTGACCAGGACGACCGCGCCGGCGTACCGGCGGAGTGCGTCCAGCACCTGCTCCCGGCTGGCCGGGTCGAGGTTGTTGGTCGGTTCGTCCAGCAGGAGCACGTTGGCCGCGGAGGACACCAGCCCGGCCAGGGCGAGCCTGGTCTTCTCGCCGCCGGACAGGGTTCCGGCCGGCTGCTCGAGCTGCTCCCCGGTGAACAGGAAGGTGCCCAGCAGGTTCCGCAGTTCCTGGGCCCCGGCATCCGGGGCCGCGCTGCGGATGTTCTCCCACACCGTGCGGTCGGGATCCAGGGTTTCGTGCTCCTGGGCGTAGTAGCCGAGCTTGAGGCCGTGACCCGGCTCGACCGCGCCGGTGTCCGGCTTCTCGCGGCCGCCCAACAATTTGAGCAAGGTCGTCTTGCCGGCGCCGTTGAAGCCCAGCACCACCACCCGGCTCCCCCGGTCGATGGCCAGGTCGACCCCGGTGAAGATCTCCAGCGACCCGTAGTGCTTGGACAGGTTCTTGGCGGTGAGCGGCGTCTTGCCGCAGGGGGCCGGCTCCGGGAATCGGATCTTGGCCACCCGGTCGGAGACCCGCACCTCGTCCAGGTTCGAGATCAGCGCCTCGGCCCGCCGGACCATCTGGTGTGCCGCGGCGGCCTTGGTCGCCTTGGCCCCGAGCTTGGCCGCCTGGGTCATCAGGACGGACGCCTTCTTCTCGGCGTTCGCCCGTTCCCGGCGTCGCCGCTGCTCGTCGGTGGCCCTGGCGTCCAGGTACCGACTCCAGGTCATGTTGTAGACGTCGAGTTCGCCGCGGACGGCGTCCAGGAACCACACCTTGTTGACCACGGCGGCCAGTAGTTCCACATCGTGGGAGATGATCACCAGCCCACCGCTGAAGCTCTTGAGGAAGTCGCGCAGCCAGGTGATGGAATCGGCGTCGAGGTGGTTGGTCGGCTCGTCCAGCAGCAGCATCGTGCCGTCGCCGGCGTCGGCCGCGGCGAACAGGATCCGGGCCAGCTCCACCCGGCGGCGCTGGCCGCCGGACAGGGTGCGCATCGGCTGCTCCAGGATCCGGTCGGGCAGGCCCAGGTTCGAGGTGATCCGGGCCGCCTCCGACTCGGCGGCGTACCCGCCGAGGCTGGAGAACCGCTCCTCGATCCGGCCGTACCGCTCGACCGCGGCATCCCGCTCGGCGCCGGTCAGCTCGGCCATCTGGATGTGCACCTTCTCCAGCTGGGCCACCATGACGTCCAGGCCGCGAGCCGAGAGCACCCGGTCCTTCGCCGTCATGTCCAGGTCGCCCTCGCGGGGATCCTGCGGCAGGTAGCCCAGCGGGCCGCTGATGGTGATGGTGCCGGCGTAGGGCTGACTCTCCCCGGCCAGGACGCGCAGGCTGGTCGTCTTGCCGGCGCCGTTGCGTCCGACGAGGCCGACGCGGTCGCCGTGCTGAAGGCGCACGGTGGTGTCGGCGAGCAGGATCCGGGTCCCAGCCCGCAGTTCAAGGCCGGTTGCGGTGATCACGTGTTCCGATTCTACCGGGGCCGCGGGTCCGGCCCCGCCACGACCGGGCATCCGGCCTGGTGAGTCCGCCCACGTCCGGACCGGCTACCGGCCGAATCCGGCCTTCCGCAGGGCATCGGCGAGGGATCCGGACGCCGCCGGCTCGGGCCGCCGGGCCGGCTGGTTGCCGCCCTTGCCGGGCGGGCGGGTCCCCCGGTTCTGCTCTGGCCGTCCGCCGCCGGCACGGGGGGCCTTGGCCCCGGGTTCGTCGTCCAGGCGCAGGGTCAGCGAGATCCGCGCGCGAGCGGGGTCGACCTCCATCACCTTGACCTTCACCACCTGGCCCGACCTGACCACCTCGCGGGGGTCGGAGACGAACTTGTTGCTCATGGCCGAGACGTGCACCAGGCCGTCCTGATGCACGCCGACGTCGACGAACGCGCCGAATGCGGCAACGTTGGTGACGACCCCCTCCAGCACCATCCCGACCCGGAGATCGGTGACCTTCTCGACGCCGTCGGCGAAGGTGGCGGTGGTGAAGGCGGGCCGCGGGTCGCGACCGGGCTTCTCCAGCTCGGTCAGGATGTCGGACACCGTCGGCACCCCGAACTTGTCATCGACGAACTTCTCCGGAGCCAGGGTTCGGAGCAGGGCGGAGTTGCCGATCAGGTCGTCCAGCCCGGTGCCGGTGTCCTTCAGGATCCGCCGGACCACCGGGTAGGCCTCCGGGTGGACGCTGGAACGGTCGAGCGGATCCGCGCCGCCGGCGATCCGCAGGAATCCGGCGCACTGTTCGTACGCCTTCGGCCCCAGCCGGGGCACGTTCTTCAACGCGCCGCGAGAGGCGAAGGGGCCGTTGGAATCCCGGTGGCTGACGATGTTCTCGGCCAGGGTCGTGGTGATGCCGGAGACGCGGGCCAACAGCGGAACCGAGGCGGTGTTCACGTCGACGCCGACCGCATTCACGCAGTCCTCCACCACCGCGTCCAGCGATTTCGCGAGCACCGACTCGGCCAGGTCATGCTGGTACTGCCCGACGCCGATCGACTTCGGATCGATCTTGACCAGCTCGGCCAGCGGATCCTGCAGCCGCCGGGCGATCGACACGGCGCCGCGGATCGACACGTCAAGGTCGGGCAGCTCGGCCGACGCGTAGGGGCTGGCCGAGTAGACCGAGGCCCCGGCCTCCGACACCACGATCTTGGTCAGCCCGGGCACCCGCGCGATCAGCTCGGTGGCCAGCCGGTCGGTCTCGCGGGAGGCCGTGCCGTTGCCGATCGAGATCAGTTCCACGTGATGGGTGACCACCAGCTGGTGCAGGGCGGCCAGGGCGGCATCCCAGCGGTTGTGCGGCTGGTGCGGGTAGATGGTGTCGATAGCCACCACCTTCCCGGTCCCGTCGACCACGGCGACCTTGACGCCGGTCCGGAACCCCGGGTCCAGCCCAAGGGTCGGACGGCTGCCGGCCGGGGCGGCCAGCAGCAGATCACGCAGGTTGGACGCGAAGACACCGGCCGCCGCCTGCTCGGCCGACTGCCGCAAGCGCATCCGCACGTCGATCCCGAGAGAGACCGAGAGCCTTGTCCGCCAGGCCCACCGCACCGTCTCGCGCAGCCACTTGTCGGCCGCCCGGCCCTGGTCGGCGATGCCGAACCGGGCGGCGATCCGGCGTTCGTAGTCACTCGGTGTCGCGTCCAGGGGGTCGGGATCGGCCGGCTCTGGACTCACCGTGACGTCCAGGACGTCGTCCTTCTCGCCCCGGAACATGGCCAGCACCCGGTGGGACGGCAGCGTGGTCAGCTTCTCGGCGAACTCGAAGTAGTCGGCGAACTTGGCGCCGTCCTGCTCCTTGCCCTTTCGCACGGCGGCCACCAGGCGGCCCCTGGTCCACAGCAACTCGCGGAGCCCGCCGACCAGGTCGGCGTCCTCGCCGAACCGTTCGACCAGGATGGCTCGGGCCCCCTGCAGGGCCTCGGCGGGGTCGTTCACCCCCTTGTCGGCATCGACGAAGGCGGCCGCGACGGCCTCGGGAGTCTGGTTCGGGTCCTTGAGCAGGGTGAAGGCCAGCGGCTCGAGACCGGCCTCGCGGGCGATCTGGGCCTTGGTCCGGCGCTTGGTCTTGTAGGGCAGGTAGATGTCCTCGAGCCGCGCCTTGGAGTCGGCGGCGGCCAGGCTCTGCTCCAGCGCAACCGTGAGCTTGCCCTGACCGCGGATGGAGTCGATGATCGCGGCCCGTCGATCGTCCAGCTCCCGCAGGTAGGTCAGCCGTTCCTCGAGGTCACGCAGCTGGGCGTCGTCCAGGGTGCCCGTCGCCTCCTTGCGGTAGCGGGCGATGAACGGGACGGTGGCGCCCCCGTCGAGCATGTCGATCGCCGCGGTGACCTGCCACTGTCCGACGTTGAGTTCGGCCGCGATCCGGCTGCTGACGGAGGGGATGGGCGTGTTCGGAACCTCGGTCGGGGCCGTGATGGCGGGCGCGCCGGGAGCGCTGACAGCTTCGGTGGGCACTGATCCTGCTTTCAATTCGTGGTGCGGTTGCGAAGGCGGTGTCCGGACCGGCTTCTCGTCCCGGACCCGGGTCATTGTGCCTTGCCGGGACCTGGGTCCCGGTACCCGCGGCGCATCCCGGGTGATACTTGACCGGTGATCCTGACTCGTGGGTGGTCCCTGTTCCTGGTCGTCGTCGGCGTCTTCAACTGGGTCATCTGGCCGCGGTTCTCAGTGGCCGTCTGGCAGGACCGTCGAGCCTGGTCGGGGGCCGTCGGGCACTCGTCACCGACGTCGTTCCTGCTGGTCCACGCGGTACTGGTGATCACGGCGGTGATACTCGGCACGATCGTCGGCGTGCTCGGGATCCGCGGCTACCTGGCCTCGCGGCGCCGGGTGGCTGCTCCGCGAAACGTGGCCGAGCCGGTCTGACCGGCCGGTCCCGGTCAGCTCGGTCCGGCCAACCGGGCCATCTGCTCCCGCGTCCGCACCACGATGCGCACCACCAGGCTGCGCTGTGCGACCTCGTCGAGGACGGCCCGGCGCGGTTCCGGGATGTCGCCGAACGTCCGGGACGGCAACCGGGTCAACGGTTTCAGGGCCGGTTCGGCCATCACTCGCTTCAGCGCGGCCGCGTCACCGGCCAGCACCAGGCCGCCGAACCGATCGGCCAGCGGCAGCAGCACCCGCTCGGCGGTCTGCGCGGCATCGGCCAGCGAGGCCGTCAACTGGTTGCCGCGTCGCCGGGCGTACCGCTGCTGCGACCAACCGCCGGCCGCGGTGCGGCCCTGCAGGTAGGCCCGGTCGGTGGACGACGAGAGCACCACCGAGTCCCGGGCGGTGCCGATCGAGTGCGCGCCGCCGCGCACCAGCACCAGACCGAGCAGGCCGATACCGGCCAGATGATCGACCAGGGCCTCGACCGGCTCGCGGTTTCCGATCGACATCGGACCGAACGGCACCTCGATCCGCGCCACCGTGCCGTCGCCGGCGGTGATCTCCAGCCGGTCCGGATGCGCGAGCAGATCCTGGACACCCTCGTTGCGGCCGGCGAACCGGTTGACCCAACCCACCACGCGGCCGGCCGAGATCTCCACCTCGATGCCGCCGCCGGCGGCCGGGCGGGGACGTCCGACGGTGCTCACGGCCCGGTCACAGGGCCGACCCCGCGTCCCAGAGCCGGGCGGCGTGGCCGGCCAGGGTGGTGGCGGAGTTGACCGCCCGATCGTCGGTCAGGGAGGCGACGTAGTCGATGATCCCCCGGCCCCGGCCCCACCGGATCAGGTCGTCCGGGCTGCCCCCGGCCTCGCCGGTACTGCTGATCAGCAGACCCGGGTTGGTCACGGCAAGCTGCTGGTAGCCCTCGGTGGCCAACTCGACCAGATCGATCAGCCGCCGCGGGGCCCGGGCGGCGTCGGCCGGATCGGCCAGCCAGGAGTCCAGGTCCCCGACCAGCGCGGCCATCACCTGGCCCTGGCCCCGCTGGAACATGGCCAGGTCCGGCCGGTCGAGGACGAAGCGCTGATGGACGAACTTCAGCACGGCCACCTCGTGCCAGGCCTGCCGGTCCAACGAGACGTGACCGGCCCGCGGCGGCGGATCGGCCGAGACCAGGATCGAGTCCTGGAGATGAGCGATCCAGCTGCGGGTGAACTCACCCACCAGGCGCTCCGCGGCCAACGACGAGTCGAACGGCACGGCCAGCAGCCCGTCGACCAGGTCGCTGCCCACTCGCCCCACCGCCACGGCGAATGCTTCGTCGTCGACCATCCAGCCGTCCTTGGCGTGCAGCCGCCGCCGGAGGAGCTCCAGGGAATTCCCCGGCAACCGCTCGTTCGCCCGCAACTCGCGCAGGTCGGCCGTCTCCAGTTCGGCCCGGCGCCGGATCCAGGTGCGGAACTCCGCCGAGACCGAGGCGTGCTGCAGTACCCCGGCCCGGTGGAAGTCATCCAGGTCGTGCAGCGAATAGGCGATGTCGTCCGCGATGTCCATGACGCTGCACTCGACCGTCTGCCGCCAGGGTTTGATCAGTGGATACGCGGCCAGGACCTCCGTCATCTCGCCGGCGTCGAGCACGTAGGCCGAGAACTTCCCCGACCCAAGGCCCTCCTCGCCCTCGCCGCCGCCCCGGGGCGGGTGCGCCGCGGTGCTCGGGTGCGGGCTCGGGACGCCGAACCGGGCCCACGGGTACTTGAGCACCGCCGCCCGGACCGCCGCGGTCAGGTTCAGCCCTTCGCCGTCGGTACCGTGCACGTCGAGTTCGGTCACGATGCGGAAGGTCTGGGCGTTGCCTTCGAAGCCGTCGGCCAGACCGAACCGGGACCGGGCGATGCGATCCAGGACGCGTTCGCCGAGATGCCCGAACGGCGGATGCCCCAGGTCGTGCGCGGTGGCTGCAGCCTGGATGACCACCGGATCGCAGCCACCGAGACCGGCCAGCAGTTCCTGGTGGGGGCCGCGGTTCAACTTCACGGCGATCGCCCGGGCCACCGCGGCCACCTTGATCGAATGGGTCAACCGGTTCTGCACCGACTGTCCGGCGGCCCCCTGGGAGATCACCTGGGTGACGGCCGACAGCCGGGAGAAGTACGGCGAGAATCGGATGCGGTCCAGATCCTCGCGGTACGCGGCGACCGGATCGGTGTCGGGGGAACCGTTGCGGCGGGCGAGACGCGAATCCATGCTGGCAACCTACCGGGGTCGACGGCGCGCAGCCGTCGTCACCGAGGATCGGGTCGGGCGGCGGCCGGGGCCAGGTACAGGACGCAGACCGCGCTCAGCAGCAATACCCCGCCGACGACGGTGAGCATCGGCAGTGGCTCGGCCAGCAGTACGACGGCCAGCACGGTGGCGGTCAGCGGTTCGATCAGGGTCAGCACGGAGGCCACGCTGCTCGGGGTGGATCGGAGCCCGGCGTAGAACAAGGCATAGGCCAGCACCGTGGTGGCCGCACCGAGATACAGGATCAGTGACACCGCGGCGCCGGTCACCACGAACCCGGCGCCGGAGATCAGGGCCATCGGCAACAGGGTGATCGTCCCGATGACGGTGGACGTGGTGGCCATGACGACCGCCGAGATCCCCTGCGCGGCATGACGGCTCACGATCGTGGTGAGGGCATAGCTGACGCCCGACCCGACCGCCGCCAACAGGCCGAGGCCGGGCCGGGGCGCCGCCGCGGTGGCGCCGCCGGACGAGGCAAGTGCGACCAGGCCCAGCCCGAGGACGGCCGCGGTGACCACCAGCACCGTCCGGACGCCCGGTCGGCGGCGGGTCCGCACGGCCTCGATGACCGTGGTGATGATCGGGGCGATGCCGAGACTGACCACGGTCGCGACACCGACCCCGACGTCGGCGACGGAGATGAAGTACAGGACCTGATAGATCCCCAGGCCCACCCCCGCGCCGACCAGTGACCACGGATGCGAGGCGAGTCCGCGGAGCGATCGCCGCAGCGTCGGGCCGGAGGCGATCAGCAGCAGGGCGGCGGCCGCGAGGAGCCGGTAGAAACCGATCGCGACCGGTCCGAGGTCCGAGGATTCGTGCAACTTCCGGACGACCACACCGGTGGTGCCCCAGAGGGCGGCGGCCAGGCTGATCTGGACGAGGCCGAGTCGATGGCCGATAGCCGTGGTGGTTCTGGTGCGCGCAGCGGAAAGGACGACGAGCGGGTTGAACATGACGGGAGGCTCCGGGTCTGAGTGGGGGCGCTGGTCACGGTCGGAGCGCAGACGTCATCCACTTCGGGCCACCCGTCCCACGGGCGACCTGATCGCAGTCCGAACTCCGGTCAGCGACTCGGAGGCGGAAGGAAGCCGGAGCGGCGGTACATGGGCGGGAGCATATCCGATCGCGTCAACCGATTCCGGACGGCCGGCTACTACACCGAGGTACCCGGACCGGCCCGACGGACGTCGTCCAGGGCGGCGTCGACCGACGGATAGAAGTGCTCACGGTCCAGGGTGGTGAACTTGCCGTAGCGGTCCAGCTGGTGGTGGAGCCGGGCCCGCAGTTCGACGAACAGGATGTGCACCCCCTCGTCGTTGAGCCGCCGATCGAGGTCCTCCAAGGCGTCGGCGGCACTGACGTCGATATCGGTGATGGCCTCGCACTGCAGGACGACCCATCTCGCCTGCTTCTCGTGGACCAGCGACGTCAGGGTGCGGGCGAAGATACCGGCGTTGGCGAAGAACAGCGGTGCCTCCCAGCGGAACACCACCACCCCGGGTATCTCGTCCACCCCGACGTCCGGCTCCTGTGCGTGCCAGCCTCGATCGGCACTGCGGCGCAACACCACGCCGTGCGGCCACCAGTTGCTGCGGAAGAACAGCAGGATCGACAGGCCCATCGCGAACAGGATGCCTTCCAGCACGCCCAGCAGGACCACGCCGACGGTCGCGGTCAGGGACACGACGACGGCGGACGGACGCACCCGCCAGTAACGGCGGAGCGCGGCCACATCGAGCAGCGTCCACGCGGCGCCGATGATGACCGCGGCCAGCGCGGTCTGCGGCAGGCTGCTCAGCAGGCCGTTGAAGAAGACCAGCAGCAGCACCACGATGGCCGCGCCGATCAAGCCGGTGAGCTGGCTGCGGGCGCCGGCTTGCTCGGCCACCGCGGTCCGCGAGGCACTGCTGGACACCGCGAACCCCTGGAACAGACCGGCGGCGATGTTGGCTCCGCCGACGGCGATCATCTCCTGGTCGGGGCTGACCTGATCACCGCGACGGGCCGCGAAGCCGGCCGAGGTGGCGATGGTGTCGGTCAGGGAGACCAGCGTGATCCCCACGGCCGCCAGGAAGAGCGGGCCGACGTCCGACCAGCGGGTGAACGGCAGCCGGGGTACCGGCAGCCCGTGTGGGAGCGGCCCGACGGTGTGCACCCCGTGTCGGGCGGAGAGTCCGAGCAGAGCCGAGAGCGCGGTGGCCGCGACGATGACCACCAGCACGGCGGGGACGCGCCGGGTCAGCTTGGGCAGGGCGACCAGTAGCACCAACGAGCCGAGACCGAACCCGAGCGTGACCAGGTTGGTGTGGTTCAGCGCGCCGGCGAAGGCGCTCACCTCGTGGAGCGTTCCGCTCGCGTCGGTGGAGAAGCCGAACAACTTCGGCAATTGACTGATCACGATCACCACGGCCAGGCCGTTCAGATAGCCGACCTTCACCTCCTTGGAGAGCAGGTCGGCCACGAATCCGAGGTGGCCAAGACCGAGAGCGATCTCGAACAGGCCGATCAGCACGGCCAGCAATCCGGCCAGGGCGATGGCCGCGGCCGGATCACGGGAGACCAGCAAGGGAGTGATCGCGGCCAGGATCATCGGGGACACGGCCGAATCGGGTCCGAGCACCAGGATCCGCGACGGCCCGAGCACCGCGTACCCGACCAGGCAGGCCACCGTCGTGTACAGGCCGGTGACGGCGGGCAGCCCGGCCAGTCCCGCGTACGCCATGCCCTGCGGGACCAGGAGGGTGGCCAGGACCGTGCCGGCGATCAGATCCGAGCGCAGCCATCGCCGCCGGTAGTGCGACAGCATGGTCAGGCCGGGCACGAAGCGCAGCAGACCGCCCGATGACATCGTGCCGCTCCTTCGCGCGATCCGTGGCCGGCGCCCACCGCTCGATGGCCGGGAGCCCGTGCTCGGGACGGCGACCGGGGAGGTCGTGATGCCAACAGGATCACCCCTCGGCGGCGGGCGGGCCACTCCTCATCGGCGCGCAGCCTGCGCGACGACTCGCCGCGGCACCGGCCGCAGGTCCCCGTCCGCGACCCTGAACCGACGTAAAATGGACCCGATCGTGTGAGGGAGGTGAACAGGATGTCCGACTCTGTGACCGTCCACCTGAGTGAACGAGACCTACGGCTGGTCCGAAACGCGTTGCGCACCTACGTCAACGCTTTCGGGCACAACGAAGCCGAGGTGGTCACCGAAGTGCGCGGCTTACTCGACCGGCTGCCGGAAACGGTCAGCCAGGTGACCGCGGATCGGTGACGTCGGGGCCGAGGATCAGATGTTGAATCCGAGGGCGCGGAGCTGTTCGCGGCCGTCGTCGGTGATCTTCTCGGGGCCCCACGGCGGGAGCCACACCCAGTTGATCTTGTAGTCGGCGACCAGCTCCTCGCCCGGAGTCATGAGCGCGGCGCCCACCTGGTCCTCGATCATGTCCGTCAACGGGCAGGCGGCACTGGTCAGCGTCATGTCGATGGTCAGCGTCCGATCGGCGTTCACCGTCAGGTCGTAGATCAGACCCAGGTCGACGATGTTCACCCCGAGCTCGGGGTCGACGACGTCGCGCAGCGCCTCCTCGATGTCCTCGATCAGGGCCCCGTCGACCGGAACGGCCGGGGTGACCTGGACCTGGTCGAGGGCGGCCGCGCCACGAGCGGCCCGATCGTCCGAGCCGTGGTCGTGACCGGAATGGTCGTGCCCGGCATGATCGTGGTCGGCATGGTCGTGCCCGGCGTGATCGTGACCGGTGTGGTCGTGCGTGTGGGTCGAGGCTTCAGTCATGTCGCCGCACTCCTATCAATGAACAGAACTAGTTGACCGCTTGGACCGCGGCGTCTTTGAACGCCATCCAGCCCAGCAACGCGCACTTGACGCGGGCCGGGTACTTCGAGACGCCGGCGAAGGCGATGCCGTCGCCCAGGGTGTCCTCGTCGCCGGCGATCTTGCCGCGGCTGGTGACCATCTGGTTGAACTCGTCGAGCACGGCCAGCGCCTCGCTCAGCGGGCGGCCGATGGTCAGGTCGGTCATCACCGACGTCGACGCCTGCGAGATGGAACAGCCCATCGCGTCATAGGAGATGTCCTCGACGACGGCGTCCGAGCCCGGACCGGAGAGCCTGACGCGCAAGGTCACCTCGTCGCCGCAGGTCGGGTTGACGTGGTGCACCTGGGTGTCGAACGGCTCGCGCAGGCCGTGGTGATGCGGTGCCCGGTAGTGGTCCAGGATGATCTCCTGGTACAGCTGCTCCATCTGCATGGCTTGGTCCCTACTCCCCGAAGAAGCGCTGGGCTTCGCGCACCGCGTCGACCAGCGCGTCGACCTCGCCCGGGGTGTTGTAGATGGCGAACGAGGCGCGGACGGTTGCGGCCACGCCGTATCGGCGGTGCAGCGGCCAGGCGCAGTGGTGACCGACGCGCACGGCAACGCCCGCGTCGTCCAGGATCTGCCCGACGTCGTGCGCGTGCACGCCGTCCACCAGGAACGACACGGCACCGCCGCGATCGACCAGATCGGACGGGCCGATGATCCGGATACCCGGCATCGCCGACAGCCGCTGTAGGGCGAGCCCGGTCAGCTGCGCCTCGTGATCGGCGACGTTCTTCATGCCCAGGGTCTCGAGATAGTCAACGGCCGCCCCGAGGCCAACGGCCTGGGAGGTCATCGGGACGCCGGCCTCGAACCGCGCCGGTGGTGCGGTGTACGTGGAGTGGTCCATGAAGACCTGCTCGATCATCGAACCGCCGGTCAGGAACGGCGGCATCTGCTCCAGCAGCTCGTACCGGCCGTAGAGGCCGCCGACGCCGGAAGGTCCGAGCATCTTGTGGCCGGAGAAGGCCAGGAAATCCACACCGAGCGCGGTCACGTCCACGCTCGAGTGCGGCACCGACTGGCACGCGTCGAGCACGGTGAGCGCGCCGACCTTCTGCGCCGCGGCGACCAACAGGGCCACCGGGTTGATCGTCCCGAGCACGTTCGACTGGTGGGTGAACGCCACCACCTTGGTCCTGGGGTTGATCAGCCGGTCGATCTCCGACAGGTCCAACCGGAAGTCGTCGGTCAGACCGAACCACCGCAGGGTGGCCCCGGTCCGGCGGCACAGTTCCTGCCACGGAACGAGATTGGCGTGGTGCTCCATCTCGGTGACCAGAATCTCGTCCCCCGGGCCGATCCGGAACCGCGAAGCGCCCGCGCCGTGGGTGCCGACCGAGGCGTTGCCGAGTGAGTAGGCGACCAGGTTGATGGCCTCGGTGGCGTTCTTGGTGAAGATCAACTCCTCGGGACGCGAGGCCCCGATGAAGTTCGCCACCCGCACCCGGGCGCCCTCGTAGAAGTCGGTGGCCTCCTCGGCCAGCGCGTGCGCGCCGCGATGCACCGCCGAGTGATGGGTGGTGATGTACTCCTGCTCCGCGTCGATGACCGTGATCGGCCGCTGCGAGGTGGCCCCGGAATCCAGGTAGACCAACGGCTTGCCGTCCCGCACGGTGCGTCCCAGGATCGGGAAGTCGGCCCGGATCACCGAGACGTCGAACGTCTCGGTGGCGGCGATCGCCGATGTCCGGACCGTGGTCACAGCAGGATCTCCCCGCGCTCCGCCGACCCGGGCGCGCCGGCCCCGGCCCCCGCGAACCGTACGTAGCCACTGGTCTCGAGCTCGTCGGCCAGCGCAGGGCCGCCGGACTCGACGATCCGGCCGCCTACGAACACATGCACGTGGTCGGGCTTGATGTAGCGCAGGATCCGTGTGTAGTGGGTGATCAGGAGCACGCCGACGCCCTCACCCGACTCGAGCGAGGCGGCCTTGTACCGGTTGACGCCCTCGGAGACGATCCGCAGCGCGTCCACGTCGAGTCCGGAGTCGGTCTCGTCGAGCACGGCGATCTTCGGCCTCAGCAGCGACATCTGCAGGATCTCCTGCCGCTTCTTCTCACCACCGGAGAAGCCCTCGTTGACGTTGCGCTCGGCGAAGGCCGGATCGATCTCGAGGTCGGTCATCGCGGTCTTGACCTCCTTGACCCACTTGCGGATCGGCGGCGCCTCACCGCGCACCGCGGTGGCCGCGGTACGCAGGAAGTTCGACGTGGAGACGCCCGGGATCTCGACCGGGTACTGCATGGCCAGGAACAGACCGGCCCGGGCGCGGGCGTCGACCGACATGGCCAGCACGTCCTCGCCGTCCAGGGTCACGGTGCCCGAGGTGACGTGGTACTTCGGGTGCCCGGCGAGCGAGTAGGCCAGCGTCGACTTGCCGGACCCGTTGGGGCCCATGATCGCGTGGGTCTCGCCCGAGCTGACGGTCAGGTTGACGCCGCGCAGGATCTCCTGCGGGCCGTCATCGGTGGTGACGGACACGTGCAGGTCGCGGATCTCGAGTGTTGCCATGTTCTTGTCTTTGCCTTTGCTGAATCTAGCGACGAGTAGTTGTCGGTCACCCTCGCCGAGCGGTGGGTGGCAGGTCAGATGCCGATGACGGCGAGTTCGGCTTCGATGGTCTCGGTGGCCCGCTCGACGACGGACTCGACCCCTAGCTGGTGCAGCACCTCACCGAAGAAGCCCCGCACCACCAGACGACGGGCGATCGCCTCCGGGATACCGCGCGAGAGCAGGTAGAACAGCTGCTCGTCGTCGAACCGTCCGGTGGCGCTGGCGTGACCGGCTCCGACGATCTCGCCGGTCTCGATCTCCAGGTTGGGCACCGAGTCGGCGCGCGCGCCGTCGGTCAGCAGCAGGTTCCGGTTCATCTCGTAGGTGTCGGTGCCCTCGGCCCCGGCCCGGATCAACACGTCACCGACCCACACGGTGTGCGCGGAGCGACCCTGCAGCGCACCCTTGTACAGCACCCGCGACTTGCAGTGCGGTGCCTCGTGGTCCATGAACAGCCGGTGCTCCAGATGCTGGCCAGCGTCGGCGAAGTAGACCCCGAGCATCTCGGCGTCGCCGCCGGGCGCGTCGTAGGCGACCGATCCGACCATGCGGACCAGATCCCCGCCGAACGTCAGGGCCGCGTGCTTGACCTTGGCGTCGCGGCCGACCAGCACGTGATGGTTGGTCAGGTGCACGGCGTCGGCCGCCCAGTTCTGCTCGGACACGTAGGTCAGCGTGGCCCCGTCACCGACCACGATCTCGACGTTCTCGGAGATCGTCGCGCTGCCTTCGTAGGCCACCACGACCTGGGCCTGGGCGTGACGCCCGACCCGGATCACCAGGTGCGCGGCGATGGCCTCGTCGATCGAATTCCCGTGCAGGGTGACGACCACCGGCGCACCGGTGACGGTGTCCGGGGCGACGTCGACCAGGTACACCGACTGCGCCGCCTGGTACGAGCGGGCGGCCGCGAAGTCGATCGGCTGGTACTTCGAGATGCCCTTGACGGCCGCCGCTTCCGCTCCGGTCAGGATGGACGCGGTGACCCCGTCCTGGCCCTGCACCGAGATGGTGAAGTCGGTCCCGGTGAGGGGGGCGTCGCTGTGCAGCCCGCGGAGCCGCCGCAGCGGCGTGAACCGCCAGGCCTCCTCGCGGCCGCTCACCGGGCCGTGGTCGGCCGGGTTGCGGGAGCCGACGCGGTGCGAGTGCGACCCGACACCGACGTTGCGGCCGCCGACGACGGTCTCGCTCCCGTGGTCGCCGACGGCGACCCGTTCAATGATTGGCGTGGCCACGCTCAGCCCACCGCCCCTTCCATCTGCAGTTCGATCAGGCGGTTGAGTTCCAGCGCATACTCCATCGGGAGTTCGCGGGCGATCGGCTCGATGAAGCCACGAACGATCATGGCCATCGCCTCGTCCTCGGTCAGGCCGCGGCTCATCAGGTAGAACAGCTGCTCCTCGCTGACCCGCGAGACGGTCGCCTCGTGACCCATCGACACGTCGTCCTCGCGGACGTCGACGTACGGGTAGGTGTCGGAGCGGGAGATGGTGTCGACCAGCAGGGCGTCGCACTTGACGGTCGACTTGCTGTGGTGCGAACCCGGATTGACCCGGACCAGCCCGCGGTAGGACGTGCGTCCACCACCACGGGAGACCGACTTCGAGATGATGTTGGACGACGTGTGCGGGGCCAGGTGCAGCATCTTGGCCCCGGTGTCCTGGTGCTGGCCCTCGCCGGCGAAGGCGATCGAGAGCACCTCACCCTTGGCGTACTCCCCCGTCATCCAGACGGCCGGGTACTTCATCGTGACCTTGGAGCCGATGTTGCCGTCGACCCACTCCATGGTGGCTCCGGCTTCGGCCTTGGCCCGCTTGGTGACCAGGTTGTAGACGTTGTTGGACCAGTTCTGGATGGTCGTGTAACGGCAACGGCCACCCTTCTTCACGATGATCTCGACGACCGCCGAGTGCAGCGAGTCGGACTTGTAGATCGGCGCCGTGCACCCCTCGACGTAGTGCACGTAGGCGTCCTCGTCGACGATGATCAGCGTCCGCTCGAACTGGCCCATGTTCTCGGTGTTGATCCGGAAGTAGGCCTGCAGCGGGATCTCCACGTGCACGCCCTTGGGGACGTAGACGAACGAGCCGCCCGACCACACGGAGCTGTTCAGCGCGGAGAACTTGTTGTCACCGGACGGGATCACGCTGCCGAAGTACTCCCGGAACAGCTCCGGATGCTCCTTCAGCGCGGTGTCGGTGTCCAGGAAGATGACGCCCTGGTCTTCCAGCTCCTTCTGGATGGAGTGGTAGACGACCTCGGACTCGTACTGGGCGGCCACCCCGGACACCAGCCGCTGCTTCTCGGCTTCCGGGATGCCCAGCTTGTCGTAGGTGTTCTTGATGTCCTCGGGAAGGTCTTCCCAGCTCGCGGCCTGCTTCTCACCGGAGCGGACGAAGTACTTGATGGTGTCGAAGTGGATGCCGGTCAGATCGGCGCCCCAGGTCGGCATCGGCTGGCGCTCGAACAGCCGCAGCGCCTTGACCCGGAAGTCGGTCATCCACTCCGGCTCGCTCTTCTTGGCCGAGATGTCACGGACGACGTCCTCGTTGATGCCGCGTCGCGCGGAGGCGCCGGCCACGTCGCTGTCGGACCACCCGAAGGCGTAGTGCCCCAGGGAGTCGATCGCCTGCTCCTGGGAGAGCGGCGCGGTCTCCGGGGCGATGGGAGATGTGATGGTGCGTTCCGGAGCAGTCGTCATGACGTGGTCCTTCCCTGTGGCGCTGATGAGATGTGCTGGTCATTGCGGCGGGGTACTGCGTGAGGGGCCGATGCCCCGGTGGAATGGGCGGCGGGAATGAAGGTCGTGCAGAACGAGTCGCCGTTGGCGATCGTGGCCAGGCGCTGCGCGTAGGTACCCAGGGCTTCGGTGATGACGGCCATCTCCTCTTCGCACAACTGGGGAAATCTCGTCGCCACGTGGGCGACCGGGCAGTGGTGCTGACACAACTGTTCGCCGATGCCGACCTGCTCGACGGAGGCCGCGAAGCCGGACTCGGTGAGGGCGCGGGCCAGGATCTGCGCTTTGGCCGGCACGTCGGGGGCCGCCTCCAGCTCGTCCCGGACGGCGTCGACCAGGTTCTCCGCCCGGCGGCGGGCGAACGCGGCCACGGCATCGGGTCCGGCCGACTCGGCCAGGAATTCCAGGGCCTCGACGGCCAGCGAGTCGTAGGCGTGCGGCAGACGGGTGCGCCCGACGTCGGTCAACAGGTAGGTCCGGGCCGGGCGACCGCGGCCGCGCCGGGCCGTCGTGCTGGCCTCCCGGCTGGTGATGGCGCCTTCGGCCAGGAGCTGATCGAGGTGCCGACGGATGGCGGCGGGCGACAGCCCGATCTGCTCGGCCAGCGCGACGGCAGTCAGCGGTCCGCGCGCCAGGAGCAGGCGCACGACGGTCTCCCGGGTCCTGACCTCGGCGTTCGGCTCGACCGCGGTGATCTCCAGCCGGTGCGCGGACGGCGCCGAGCGCTCGGTCGCGCCATCGGCCAATGTTTTCACAACACCAGTGTGACCTTTTTCCGACCGAAGATCAAAGAGGTGAGCACCACAGGATAAGCAGACCGGCGCAGCCAAGGCAAGCCTTACCTACTAAGTCACAGTGGCCGGGTCCCGGTTCTGCCTCTCCTAGACTGCCCGGATGACCAACGGCGGAGCGAGCGGAGCGGCCGACCGGCTGCCCGGTGTGCTGGACTCCGTCGAACGGCGACAACTGTCCCGGCTGCGCCGATGGGGTACGGCCGGCGCCCTCCTGATGATGGTCGGGTCGACGTCGTCCTACGGTGCCGCGACCCCCATCCCGAATCCGGTCGACGGCCTGCGCATCGTCGGACTGCTGTCCCGGATCGCGGCGCCGACGCTGGCCCTGTCCTACTCCGGGATCGGCCTCGTGGTGGTCTGCTGGTTCATGATCGGGCGGCTCGCCGCCCCGGGCCGGGCGCGCCGGCTGTCGCGCACCCAGCTCACGCACACGCTGGCCATGTGGACCGTGCCGTTCCTGGTCACTCCGCCGATCTTCTCCCGCGACGTGTACTCCTACCTGGCCGTCGGCGCGATGATGGTGCACGGCGACAACCCGTACCAGTCCGGCCCGTACCCCGCGCTCGGTGACAGCAACCCGCTCGCCCACCAGGTCGACCTGCGGTGGCAGTACACCTCGTCCCCCTACGGACCGGCCTTCCTCCTGATCGCCAAGGCGGTGGTGCTGGTCACCGGCAACCACGTCGTCCTGGGCGTGCTCATCCAGCGCTTCGTCGAACTGATCGGCGTCGCGCTGATCGTGTGGGCCCTTCCCCGGCTGGCCCGACGTTGTGGCATCGACCCGGTCAGCGCCCTCTGGCTGGGCGCCCTCAATCCTCTCCTGCTGTTCCATCTGGTCGCCGGTGGGCACAACGAGGCGCTGATGATCGGCCTCATGCTGGCCGGTCTGCAGATCGGCCTGGCGGTCAAGGACGGCACGCCCCGCTGGTGGAGCGCCGACTCGGCCCGGATCGCTGCCGGGACCGCTCTGATCACCCTCGCCGCCGGCATCAAGGTGACGGCCGCCATGGCCTTGGCCTTCCTGGTCATCGCCCTCGCCCGCCGGGCCGGGAACCGTTGGTCGGATCTGTTCCGCTTCACCGTGCGGGCCGGCGCGGTGGCCGCCGCCACCTTCGCCGGGCTCACCGTCGCCGCCGGAGCCGGGCTCGGCTGGGTGCATGCGCTGTCCGCACCGGGCAGCGTGCAGTCGTTCCTTTCCCTGTCGACCAGCCTGGCCGTCGGCGCCGGTCAGCTCGGACTCCTGCTGGGGCTGGGCGATCACACCCAGGGCGCGATCGATGTCATGCAGCCGCTCGGAACGGTGGTCGGTGGCCTGCTGGCCGTCTACCTGATGTGGCGGTGCTGGCAGCGACGGATCGAGCCGATGCAGGGCCTCGCCCTGGGACTCGGCGCCTTCGTCCTGCTCAGCCCGGTGATCCAGCCCTGGTACCTGCTGTGGGCGGTGCTGCCGCTGGCGGCGTCGACCGGACTCTCCCGCTACCGCCGGATCGCCGTCTGGCTGACCACCATCTTCTCGGTGATCATCATGCCCAACGGGGCCACGATCCCGGTGTTCACCATCGTGCAGGCGGTGATCGTGGCCGCCGTGGTGGCCGGAGCGGTCCTGCTGCTGCTGCGTCGCACCGGGCTGCCCACGGCCGAGCCGCGACCGGGCGGCCTGCTCCATCCGGTCACCTCGACGCCGGCCCGGACGATCACCGCCGCAGTGATTGGCATCCCATCGGACAGCGCCGATACCACCGCATCCGCCGACGATCCCTACCATCGGGAAACGTGACATCGCCGCCCATCGTCCCGAGCACCTCCGGGCTGACGAGACCCGACCGTCCGGGGCCGGACGACGCGATCGTCGTCGACGGTCTGCATCGCCGTTTCGGCGACGTGACCGCGGTCGACGGCCTCTCGTTCCGGATGGCCACCGGATCCATCCTGTCGCTGTTGGGACCCAACGGGGCCGGCAAGACCACCACCGTGGAGATCTGTGAGGGCTTCACCCGGGCCGACGCCGGTCAGGTCCGGGTGCTCGGTCTGGACCCGTGGCGCCAGAGCGCGGCGCTGCGTCCGCGGATCGGCGTCATGTTGCAGGCCGGCGGGGCGCACGCGTCGGCCCGCGCCGGTGAGATGCTCGACCTGGTCGCCAACTGCTCGGCCAACCCGCTCGATCCGGCCGCCCTGCTCGACCTGCTGGGACTGACCCCGTCCGCCCGCACGCCGGTCCGGCGTCTGTCCGGCGGCCAGGTGCAACGGCTCAGCCTGGCCATGGCCCTGGTCGGCCGGCCCGAACTGCTGTTCCTGGACGAGCCGACGGCCGGCCTGGATCCGCAGGCGCGGCACCTGGTCTGGGACCTGCTGCGGGCGGCCAGGGCGGACGGGGTCTCCATCCTGCTCACCACCCATCTGCTCGACGAGGCCGAGTTGCTCTCCGACCGGATCGTGATCGTCGACAACGGCCGCTGCGTCGCGGCCGGAACCCCGGCCGAACTGACCGGCGGCGGGGCCCAACTGCGGTTCACGGCCAGCCCGGGGCTGGAGTTGGACGTACTGCGGTCGGCCCTGCCGCTCGGGTTCACCGTGGCCGAGACCGCGCCCGGACGGTATCTCCTGGAAGGCGACATCGCGCCCTCGACGATGGCCACGGTCACGTCCTTCTGCGCCCGGGTCGGGGTGATGCCGTCCGCGATGCAGGTCGGATCCCGTTCGCTGGACGAGGTCTACCTGGAGCTCACCGGTAAGGAACTGCGCTCATGACCGATTCCACCGCCACCGGACCCGGACCGGTCTTCGCACCGGGAACGTTCCGGCCGGACCCCCGGCCGTCCGGCCGGTGGCACATGTTGCGGGCCGCGGCCGGCCTGGAACTGAAGATGCTGATCCGCAACGGCGAACAGCTGCTGCTGGCCGTCGTCATCCCGCTGGGCGCGCTGGTCGGACTCACCACCACCACCGTGATCAATCTGACCGCTCCGCGCGTCAACACGGTCACACCGGGCGTGCTGGCCCTGGCCATCATGTCGACCGCGTTCACCTCCCAGGCCATCACCACCGCCTTCGATCGGCGGTACGGCGTACTCAAGCGGCTGGCCGCGGCCGGCATGGGCAAGACCCTGCTGGTCGCCGGGAAGTGCGGCGCGGCGCTGGTCGTGATCGTGGCCCAGTGGGCGCTCCTCGGGGCCGTCGCCTTCGGCCTGGGCTGGCACCCGCGGGGCAACGCCGCCTGGGTCCCGGTGCTGGTGGTGCTGGGCGCGGCCGCCTTCATCGGGTTGGCGCTGCTGCTCGGCGGGACGTTGCGGGCCGAGGCGGTGCTGGCCCTGGCCAACGTCGTGTGGTTGGCCCTGGTCGTGGTGGGCGGGGTCGTCATCCCGCTGACCAAGGCGCCGGACTGGCTACGGATCGTCGGCGAGCTCACTCCGGCCGGTGCGTTGTCCACCGCACTCCGGGCGGTTCTGCAGTACGGGACGGCGCCGACGGCCGCGAGCCTGGCGGCGTTGCTGGTGTGGATCGCGGTCGGCTGGGGCGGCACCGTACGGTGGTTCCGATGGCAGTGACCGTGAACTCGAAGACCGGATCCGTCGCCCCCGCCACCGGATGGTGGCGGCGCTGGCCGACCGCGCGTGTGCAGCTCGTGCTGGGCTGGCTGGCGGTGATCGCCAACGGCGGGATCGCCGTCACCGGAGCCACCGTCCGGGTGACCGGTTCCGGGCTCGGCTGTCCCACCTGGCCGCAGTGCAGCCCGGGCTCGCTGGTGCCCGTCTCCCGGTCCGGTCTGGCCGCCTTCCATCAGGCGATCGAATTTACCAACCGAACTCTGACCGGTGTGGTGCTGATTCCCTCGCTCGGCATCTTCCTCGCTCTGCTGCTGGCTCCGCGTCGCCGTCCCGGCCTGACCCGCCTGGCTGCTGTGCTGCCCGGAGGCGTTCTGCTACAGGCGGTCTGGGGCGGGATCACGGTGCGCACCGGACTGGCCTGGTGGACCGTGGCCCCCCACATGCTGATCTCCCTCGGCCTGCTGTTCGTGGCCATCGTCGTGCTGTCCCGGATCGGCGAGTCGGATCGGCCGGCCGTCGCGGTGGTGCCGCGGCCGCTCCAGGTGCTGACCTTCGCCACAGTCGGCGTCCTGGTGCTGCTGTGCATGGCCGGAACGCTGGTCACCGCGGCCGGACCACACGGCGGCGACGCGGCGACGCCGCGCCTTGATCTGCCGGTGGAGTCGCTCGCCCAGCTGCACGCCGACCTGATGTTCACCTACTTCGGCTTGCTGGTCGCGCTGTGCGTCGGATTCCTGGCCGTCAAGGCCCCGCCCCGCCTGATCAAACGGACCGTGATCCTGGTCCTTGTGACGGCCGCCCAGGGGTTGATCGGACTCGTCCAGTACGCCACCGGGGTTCCGGAGGCGCTGGTCGTCTCCCACGTCCTCGGGGCAGTGGTCCTGACCGCGTCCGCCGCCGCGGTGGCCATGGCCACCCGCGTCCGTCCGGTGCCGGATCACTGAGTGGTCGACGCGCCCACGCTCCTGCCCCGCCCGGCGACGATCCGCACGGTCGCCGGCGGATTCGAACTCACCGGTGACACCGCGATCCGGGCCACCGACGAGGTGCTCCCGACCGCCGAATGGTTACGGGACGCCCTGCGCCCGGCCACCGGGTTCCGATTCCCGATCGGCCCGGCCACCGGCACCGGCGGGGTGATCGAGCTGGGCCTGGATCCCGACCTGCCGGCGGAGGGATACCGGTTGGTGGCCGGGCCGGACGCGGTCCGCATCACCGGCGGGGACGCCGCCGGGGTCTTCCACGGATGCCAGTCGCTGCTCCAACTCGTTGCCCCGGCCGTGTTCCGGCGGGCGAAGGTGTCCGGTGTGCGGTGGGCGCTGCCGGGCGTCGACATCTCCGACGTACCCCGTTTCGGCTGGCGTGGGGCCATGCTCGACGTCGCCCGGCACTTCATGCCCAAGCACGACGTCCTCCGGTTCATCGACCTCATGGCGATGCACAAGCTCAACGTGCTGCACCTCCACCTGACCGACGACCAGGGCTGGCGCGTGGAGATCCGCCGCTATCCCCTCCTCACCGAAACCGGTGGCTGGCGCCGGGCCAGCCAGGTCGGCGGGACGCCGGACGCCCCGACCGACGGCCGGCCGCACGGCGGCTTCTACACCCAGGACGATCTCCGCGAGATCGTCGCCTACGCCGCCGCCCGGTTCGTCACCGTGGTGCCCGAGGTGGATCTCCCCGGTCATTCGCACGCGGCGATCGCCGCCTACCCGGCACTGGGCGTCACCGGCGCCGAGCTCGAGGTCGCCACCCGGTGGGGCGTCGACGTCAACGTGCTCAACACCGAGGAATCCACCGTCGCGTTCTATCTCGACGTGTTCGACGAGGTCATGGAGCTGTTTCCCAGCCCCTACATCGGCGTCGGCGGGGACGAATGCCCCAAGGACCAGTGGAAGGCCGATCCCCGCACGCAGGAACTGATGCGTACCCGCGGCCTGACCACCGAAGAAGAACTCCAGGCCTGGTTCGTGGGCCGGGTCGGGGCCCACCTGAACGCGCGCGGGCGCCGCCTCTACGGCTGGGACGAATTGCTGGAGGGGCCGCTCCCGGCCGGCTCGGTGATCGGCTCGTGGCGGGGCCTGACCGGCGCAGTCACCGCCGCGCGGCGCGGTCTCGACGTGGTGAGCTGCCCCGACGACCGGACGTATCTGGACTACCGCCAGTCCGAGTCGGCCGACGAACCGATCGCCGTCGGCATACCGCTGACCCTGGAACGGGTCTACGGCTTCGACCCGGTGCCCGACGGGCTCAGTCCCGCCGAGGCGGCCCATGTCCTCGGCGGCCAGGGCAACATCTGGTCCGAGCACGTGGATTCCCCGCGCATGGTCGACTACTTCGCCTTCCCTCGGCTGTGCGCACTGGCCGAGGTGCTGTGGAGCCCGGATGCGCGTGACTTCGGGGATTTCAGCGCGCGACTGGCGGCCCACCTCGATCGGCTGGACGCGGTCGGGGTCGAGTACCGCCGGCCGTCGGGGCCACAACCGTGGCAAATGCGGCCCGGGGTGCCCGGACGGCCCTCCACCCTGGCCGAGCGCGACGCCCTCATCCGGGACGAGGTAGCGGGCATCCGGACCTGAGCTCCACGCCGTCCCGCTGGGACGGTCAGCGGCCGGTGCCGGCCATCCTGATGCGATCGGCGGCGCTGACGGTGATCTTGCCCGTGCTCTCGCGGTCCCACTGACCGACGGACAGGCCCGCGGCGGCGCACACGGCACCGGCCTGTTCGAGGTCGGGGACGATCCCGTCGGTGAACGGGCCGTCGGCCGAGATGACGACGATCCGGACCCCGCGCCGACCCATGTGGTTGAGCACCGCGGTGCCGCCGCCGCCGTGTCGGGCGATGAACGAGCGCAGGCCGGCGATCAACGAGGAGTGATCCGGCGCCGCAACCTCGGGCGAATTCTTCTCCGGTGATGCGCTCACCGTGGCCACCCGACGACGGTCAGACCCACGGCGGCATCCACCGCCCAGGCGACGGAGATCGCGGTCAGATACAGATTGGACAGGTGGAACAGCGTCATCGGAGTGGCCGGAACCCCGCGCAGGACCCGGAAGTGCAGGACGTGGGCGATGGCCAGGAAGGCCAGGCCGGCCGGCACCGCGACCGCCGCGTAGATCCACGACGAGGCCGGGATCAGCAGCAACGAGCAGGCAACCATGGCCCACGAGTAGATGACGATCTGCCGGACGACGACCCGTTCGGGCGCCACCACCGGCAGCATGGGCACGCCGGCGGCGGCGTAGTCCTCGCGGTAGCGCATGGCCAGCGCCCAGGTGTGCGGCGGCGTCCAGAAGAAGATCACGCCGAAGAAGACCCACGCCGGCCAGCCGATCCCACCGGTGATGGCCGACCAGCCGATCACCACCGGCATGCAGCCGGCCAGGCCGCCCCAGACGATGTTCGCGCTGGTCCGGCGCTTGAGCCACATGGAGTAGACGAAGACGTAGAACAGGATCGCCGCGACGGCCAGCGCCGCCGCCTTCCAGTTGGTGGCCCAGGCCAAGAACCCGCAGGAGGCGACCCCGAGGAGCACCCCGAAGACCAGCGCGTGGCCGGTCGGCACCAGATGACGGGCCAGCGGCCGGGCCCTGGTCCGGCGCATCACGGCGTCGATGTCGGCATCGACCACGCAGTTCAGCGCGTTGGCGCTGCCGGCGGCGAGAGTGCCGCCGACCAGCGTGGCCAGCACCAGCCACAGCGTCGGGACCGAGCGCTGCGCGGCGAACATGGCCGGAATGGTGGTGATCAGCAGCAGTTCGATGATGCGGGGCTTGGTCAGGGCGACGTACGCGCCGACCGTGACCTTGAACGACCGGCCGGTCGCGGCGGCTTCCGGCGCCGTCGGCTCGGGCAGGACCACCGCCGGGTGCGCAGCGGACGACTCACCGGCGGAGGTCGGGAACGACACGCCTTACCTCCACATCAGCCGTACGCATCGCCATCGAGGCGGCGGGTTCCAGGTTCCCGCCCGGCCATCCTATGTGCTTCGACGCTGTGTAGTAGAACGGCCCGGCCGTGCCGCGCGGCACCGATCAGCCGGGCGGTGGCCGCCGGGTCGATCCCGCGGGCGGGAGCGGCGTCAGAGGTCCCGCGTGCGGGTACTAGGGTTTGGAACTGGAAAACCGCGTCACCTCCAGTATCGGGACCGCATGGTCCGACGCGCACGCAACCGCGGCCCATTAGGCCGCCCGGCCGAGGAAGGTCGCAACCTGTGACCAGTACCGCCCAGATTTCCGAGCTCACCACCGCTCACGTCCCCGACGACTGGTCCGATCTGGACAAGCGGGCCGTCGACACCGCCCGCGTCCTGGCCGCCGACGCGGTGCAGAAGGTCGGCAACGGTCACCCGGGCACGGCCATGAGCCTGGCCCCACTGGCCTATACCCTGTTCCAGAAGGTGATGGTGCACGATCCGGCCGACCCCGACTGGACCGGCCGCGATCGGTTCGTACTGTCCGCCGGGCACTCCAGCCTCACCCTGTACATCCAGCTCTACCTGGCCGGTTTCGGCCTGGAACTGGACGACCTGAAGGCGCTCCGCACCTGGGGTTCGCTGACCCCGGGCCACCCCGAGGTGCACCACACCAAGGGGGTCGAGATCACCACCGGACCGCTCGGTCAGGGCCTGGCGTCCTCCGTCGGGATGGCCATGGCCGCCCGCCGCGAGCGCGGCCTGTGGGACCCGGAGGCGGCCGCCGGCAACAGCCCGTTCGACCACTTCATCTACGTGATCGCCTCTGACGGTGACATCGAGGAAGGCGTCACCTCGGAGGCGTCCTCCATCGCCGGTCGTCAGCAGCTGGGCAACCTGATCGTGTTCTACGACCACAACCAGATCTCCATCGAGGACGACACCAACATCGCCCTGTCCGAGGACGTCGCGGCCCGCTACGAGGCCTACGGCTGGCACGTGCAGAAGGTCGAGGGCGGCGAGAACGTCTCCGGCATCCTGGACGCCATCGAGGCGGCCAAGGCGGTCACCGACAAGCCCTCGTTCATCCAGCTGCACACCGTGATCGGCTTCCCCGCGCCGACCAAGATGAACACCGGCAAGGCCCACGGCGCGGCCCTGGGCGCCGAGGAGATCGTCGGCATCAAGAACATCCTCGGGTTCGACCCCGAGCGGACCTTCCAGGTCGACGACACCGTGATCAAGCACACCCGGCTGGCCCTGGACCGCGGCCAGGCCGCGAAAGCCGCCTGGCAGGGCAAGTTCGACGCCTGGGCCGCCGCCAACCCGGCGAACAAGGCCCTGTTCGACCGGATGGTCGCCCGCGACCTGCCCGAGGGATGGCTCGACTCGCTGCCGTCCTGGCCGGTGGACCCGAAGGGCATCGCCACCCGGGCCGCGTCCGGCGCCGTGCTGACCGCCATCGGACCGGTCCTGCCGGAACTCTGGGGCGGCAGCGCCGACCTGGCCGAGTCCAACCTGACCACGATCAAGGGGTCCGACTCGTTCGGGCCGGTCGCCGCGGCCACGTCCGAATGGAACGCCAACCCCTACGGCCGGACGCTGCACTTCGGCATCCGCGAGCACGCCATGGGCGCCATCCTGTCCGGCATCGCCCTGCACGGACCGACCCGGCCCTACGGCGGGACGTTCCTGCAGTTCTCCGACTACATGCGCGGCGCCGTCCGGCTGGCCGCCGTGATGGGCGCGCCGGCCGTCTACGTCTGGACCCACGATTCCATCGGCCTCGGCGAGGACGGCCCGACCCACCAGCCGGTGGAGCACCTGGCCGCGCTGCGGGCCATTCCGGGTCTGGCCATCCTGCGTCCGGCCGACGCCAACGAGACCGCCTTCGGCTGGCAGGCCGTGCTGGAGAAGCAGAGCGTCTGGAACACCGGGCCGGTCGGCATCGCCCTGTCCCGTCAGGCCGTTCCGACCCTGGCCGGCACCAGCGCCGAGGGTGTGGCCAAGGGCGCCTACGTCCTGGCCGATGCCGAGGGTGAACTGCAGGTCATCATCCTGTCCTCCGGTTCGGAGGTGCAGATCGCCCTGGCCGCCCGTGAGTCGTTGCAGGCCGAGGGCATTGGCACCCGCGTGGTGTCGGTCCCGTGCCTGGACTGGTTCGAGGCCCAGGACGCCGACTACATCGAGAGCGTGCTGCCGAAGGCGGTCACCGCTCGGGTCTCGGTTGAGGCGGCCATCTCACAGCCGTGGTGGCGCTGGATCGGATCGCAGGGACGCCCGGTCTCGCTCGAGCACTACGGCGCTTCCGCCGACGCGGCGACGCTGTACGAGAAGTTCGGCATCACCGCCGAGGCCACCGTGGCCGCCGCCAAGGAGTCGTTGACGGCGGCCAACACCCCCGACACGGTCTCGCACGGAACGACGTCGCTCGAGGACGCCGGCGTCGACCTCGACTCGAAGTAACCCTCCCCGACCTCAGGAAGAAGCGCAGAAAAAATGACCGATACCCTCGCGGAACTCTCCGCCGCCGGTGTTTCGCTCTGGCTGGACGACCTGTCCCGTCAGCGCCTGCACTCGGGCAACTTGAAGGACCTGATCAGCAGCAAGCACATCGTCGGGGTCACCACCAACCCGTCGATCTTCGCGGCCGCCCTGGCTGACGGTGAGTCCTACCAGATCCAGGCGGACGAGCTGGCCGCCCGCGGCGCCTCGGTCGATGACGCGGTCCGCGCCATGACGACGGACGACGTCCGCGATGCCTGCGACCTGTTCTCCGCTCTGTACGAGTCGACCGGAGGCCGGGACGGACGGGTGTCGATCGAGGTCGAGCCCGGCCTGGCCCACGACACCGACGGCACCGTCGCGCAGGCCAAGGAACTGTCCAAGATCGTGGACCGGCCGAACGTCCTGATCAAGATCCCGGCCACGCTGGCCGGACTGCCCGCGATCACGGCCACCCTGGCCGAGGGCATCAGCGTGAACGTGACCCTGATCTTCTCCCTGGAGCGCTACGAGGGCGTCATCGACGCCTTCGTGGCCGGCATCACCAAAGCCAGGGAGAACGGGCACGACATCTCCAAGATCCACTCGGTGGCGTCGTTCTTCGTCTCCCGGGTCGACACCGAGATCGACGCCCGCCTGAGCAAGATCGGCACCGACGAGGCCAACGCCCTCAAGGGCCGGGCCGCCATCGCCAACGCTCGGCTGGCCTACCAGCTCTTCGAGCAGAAGTTCGCCGGGGCGAAGTGGTCGGAGCTGGCCGCGGCCGGCGCCAACCCGCAGCGCCCGTTGTGGGCCTCGACCGGCGTGAAGGACCCGAACTACGACGACACCCAGTACGTCGTCGAACTGGTCGCCCCCAACACGGTCAACACCGCGCCCGAGAAGACCATCGACGCGGTGGCCGACCACGGCGTCATCCGGGGCAACACCATCCAGGGCACCTACGGCGCGGCCTCGGCCACCTTCAGTGCGCTCGAAGCGGTCGGGGTCGACCTGCCCGACGTGTTCGCCGTACTCGAGTCCGAGGGCGTCGACAAGTTCGTCAAGTCCTGGGAAGAGCTCCAGGCCACCGTGGCCAAGTCGCTGGCCAGCTGATCGATCCCAGCTCCGGCCGACGGCGCGCGCGCCGTCGGCCGGAGCTGTCAGCAGACTCGCCCAGCACCACCATCGCCGGGAAGGACCCGAAGAACAACCCATGACGAGCAGCCACGTCAACCCGCTCCGCGACCCGAGGGACAAGCGTCTCCCCCGCATCGCCGGGCCATCCGGAATCGTCATCTTCGGGGTCACCGGCGACCTCTCCCGCAAGAAGCTGATGCCGGCCATCTACGACCTGGCCAACCGCGGCCTGCTGCCGCCGGGCTTCGCGCTGGTCGGTTTCGCCCGCCGCGACTGGGCCAACGAGGACTTCGCGCAGGTGGTGCACGACTCGGTGCGCCAGTACGCGCGCACGCCGTTCTCCGAGGAGGTCTGGCGGCACCTGGCCGAGGGCTTCCGGTTCGTCTCCGGCACCTTCAACGACGACGACGCGTTCGACGCGCTGGCCGCGACCCTGGCCGACCTCGACCGTGTCCGCGGCACCGGCGGCAACCACGCGTTCTACTTCTCCATCCCGCCGGGGGCGTTCCCGACCGTGCTGCAGCAGCTGCGCCGGTCGGGCATGGCCGACCCGCACGGAGACGAGTGGCGGCGGGTTGTCATCGAGAAGCCCTTCGGGCACGACCTGGAGTCCGCACAGGATCTCAACCAGCTCGTCAACGAGGTCTTCCCGGCCGAGTCGGTCTTCCGGATCGATCACTACCTGGGTAAGGAGACGGTCCAGAACCTCCTTGCGCTGCGCTTCGCGAACCAGCTGTACGAGCCCATCTGGAACTCCAACTACGTCGACCACGTGCAGATCACCATGGCCGAGGACATCGGCGTCGGTGGCCGCGCCGGGTACTACGACGGCATCGGCGCCGCTCGCGACGTCATCCAGAACCACCTCATCCAGTTGCTCGCGCTGACCGCGATGGAGGAGCCGGTCTCCTTCTCCCCGAAGGAACTCCGCACGGAGAAGATCAAGGTCCTCTCCGCCGTCCGGCTGCCGCCCGACCTGTCGCAGGCCAGCGCCCGGGGCCAGTACGCCACCGGGTGGCAGGGCGGCACCAAGGTGCCCGGGTACCTCGAGGAGGACGGCATCTCCCCCACCTCGACCACCGAGACGTACGCGGCGATCAAGCTGCTGGTCGACACCCGACGCTGGGCCGGCGTCCCGTTCTACCTGCGGACGGGCAAGCGGCTCGGCAAGCGGGTCACCGAGATCGCCATCATCTTCAAGCGCGCCCCGCACCTGCCGTTCTCGCAGAACGACACCGAGACCCTGGGTTCGAACGCCCTGGTCATCCGGGTGCAGCCCGACGAAGGGGTCACCATCCGGTTCGGCTCCAAGGTCCCCGGCCCGGTGATGGAGGTCCGTGACGTCAACATGGACTTCTCCTACGGCCAGTCGTTCACCGAGGCCTCGCCGGAGGCCTACGAACGGCTGATCCTGGACGTCCTGCTGGGCGAGCCGTCGCTGTTCCCCCAGGACGAGGAGGTCGAGCTCTCCTGGAAGATCCTCGATCCCCTCGAGAAGCACTGGGAGCGCAGCAACGTGCAACCGGACGCGTACGTCTCGGGCACCTGGGGTCCGGCTTCGGCCGACGACATGATGACCCGCGACGGCCGCACCTGGCGCCGGCCATGACGGCCCGCGTCGACACTCCTCCAGACCTCCGGAAAGGCGACCGGCGTTGATCATCGATCTGCCATCGACCACCTCCTCGGCCATCAACAAGCGCATGATCGAGATGCGCGAGCAAGGCGGGGCCAACGCCCAGGGCCGGGTGCTCACCCTGGTCATCGTCACCGACGAGGACTCCTCCGAGGATCCGATCGCGGCCGCCAACGGCGCCTCCTTCGAGCACCCGTGCCGGGTCATCGTCATCGCCCGCGGGTCCCGTCGGGGCACCGCCCGGATGGACGCGCAGATCCGGGTCGGCGGCGACGCCGGGGCCAGCGAGGTGATCGTCCTCCGGCTCTACGGTCCGCTGGCCGACCACGGCGCGGCCGTGGTCATCCCGCTGCTGCTGGCCGACGCGCCGATCGTCGCCTGGTGGCCGGGTGAGTCCCCGGAGATCCCGGCCCAGGATCCGATCGGGGCTCTGGCCACCCGCCGGATCACCGACTCCGCCGCGGTCCGCCGTCCGCTGGCCGCTCTGGCCAGCCGCCGGGTCGCCTATCGCCCGGGCGACACCGACCTGGCCTGGACCCGGCTGACCAACTGGCGGGGTCTGCTGGCCGCCGCCCTCGACCAGCCGCCGCACGAGAAGATCGTCGATGTCGTCGTTTCCGGCGCGTCCGACTCGGCCTCGGCCGAGCTGCTGGCCGGCTGGTTGGCCCTCCAGCTGCGCTGCCCGGTGAAGCGGGTCAAGGTCGACCGGGCCGGAAGCGGACTGCGGTCGGTCACGTTGGTGCGCCGGTCCGGCGAGGTCAGCCTGGTCCGCCCGGAGGGCAGCACGGCCACCCTATCGGTGACCAGCCAGCCGCCCCGCCAGATGACGCTGCCCCGCCGCAACCTGCGCGACTGCATCGCCGAGGAGCTACGCCGGCTGGATGCCGACGACGTCTACTCCGAGGTGCTGACCACCGGGCTCGATCTGGTGGCCAAGTACGCCGCGGCGGACAGCGGAACGGCCGCGAAGGCCACGGCCCGAACCCGGGCCAGCGCCACTCGGCGGGCCGCGGCGAAGGCTGCCGCCCCCAAGGGGGTCGTCAAGGTCCCGGCCGACGTCGCCACTCCGGCCGCCCGAGTGCGGGCGGCCCGCGCCACCGGCACGAAGGCCGTGGCCGAGGCGATGACGGCCCCCGATCCCGCGCCGAAGACGAAGACGCCGGCCGCGCGGCCGGTGAAGACCGCACCTCCGGCGGCCAAGGCACCGGCCGCCAAGGCACCGGCGGCAAAGGCTCCGGCCGCCAAGGCCCGGGCCGTGAAGGCTGGGGCGGCCGCCGCACCGGCCGCCAAGACCCGGGCGACGAAGGCACCGGCTGCCACGGCACCGGCCGCCAGCGCACCGGGGGCCACCAGGACGCCGGCCGTCCGGTCCAAGGCCTCGGACGGCAAGTCAGGGCCATCGAAGCCGCGCGCGACCAAGGCGGCCACGTGACCGGCGTCGAGGTCGTGGTGCATCGCGACACCACCGACCTCAACGTGAGCACCGCCGCGCGGCTGGCGGCCAAGCTGGTTCAGATCCAGGCGCAGGGCCGGGTGCCGCGGATCGCCCTGACCGGCGGTGGGTCCGGTATCGGGCTGCTGGCCGAGCTCAACGCCTCGCCGGCCAAGGACGACATCGACTTCTCGCGCATCGAGTTCTACTGGGGCGACGAACGTTTCGTGCCGGGACAGGACCCGGAGCGCAACGAGAAGCAGGCCCGTGACGCGCTGCTGGACCACGTCCGGGTCGACCCGGCGAAGGTGCACCCGATGGCCGCGTCGGACGGCGAGTTCGGCGACGATGTCGACCGGGCCGCGGCGGCGTACGCCGCCGTCGTCGGCGACGATCCGGCCTTCGACGTGGTGATGCTGGGGATGGGGCCCGAGGGACACGTCGCGTCGATCTTCCCGGAGTCGCCGGCCGTGTTCGAACAGGCGGCCACCGTGGTGGCCGTTCGCGACTGCCCGAAGCCGCCGCCCACTCGCATGTCGCTGACCCTGCCGGCCATCCGCCGGGCCGACGAGGTGTGGATCATCACCGGCGGCGACGGCAAGGCCGACGCGGTGCACCGGGCCCTGTCCGGCGCCGGTGAGGTCGAACTTCCGGTGGCCGGTGCGACCGGGCGAACCCGGACGTTGTTCCTGCTCGATCGGGGATCGGCGGCCCGGCTGCCGGCCGGGCAGTCCGGCGTGACCTTCACGGCGTGACGGAGCAGACACCCTGCTGCGCAAAGTGCACGATGCTCGAACTGAGATGCTGACCGGGATGCATTCAGGCCAGGGCGACCGGATCGACCGCCGCCATCGGGTCCTCAAGGAGGAGAACCACCAATGAGCAAGCCACCAGTCAAAGTCACCGTCACCGGTGCCGCCGGCCAGATCGGCTACGCGCTGCTGTTCCGTATCGCCTCGGGTCAGATGCTCGGCCCGGACACTCCGGTCACGCTGAGCCTGCTCGAGATCACCCCCGCCCTCAAGGCGGCCGAGGGCACGGCCATGGAACTGGACGACTGCGCCTTCCCGCTGCTGTCCGGCATCGAGATCACCGACAACGCCACCGCCGCCTTCGACGGCACCTCGATCGCCCTGCTGGTCGGTGCCCGTCCGCGCGGACCGGGCATGGAACGCGGTGATCTGCTGGCCGCGAACGGTGGCATCTTCAAGCCGCAGGGCCAGGCGATCAACGCCGGTGCCGCCGACGACATCAAGGTCCTGGTGGTCGGCAACCCGGCCAACACCAACTCGCTGATCGCGCGCTCACACGCTCCTGACGTCCCGGCCGACCGGTTCTCCGCGATGATGCGCCTGGACCACAACCGCGCCCTGTCGCAGGTGGCCAAGAAGCTGGGAGTGTCCGTCGCCGACGTCACCAACATGACGGTGTGGGGCAATCACTCGGCCACCCAGTACCCGGACCTGTTCAACGCCAGGGTCGGCGGCAGGTCGGTGGCCGAGCAGGTAGAACAGGAATGGCTGGAGAGCACCCTGATCCCGACCGTAGCCAAGCGCGGAGCGGCCATCATCGATGCCCGCGGTGCGTCGTCGGCGGCCTCGGCCGCCAATGCCGCCATCGACCACATCCACACCTGGGTGCACGGCACCCCGGAGGGCGACTGGACCACGGCCGGAGTCGTCTCCGACGGCTCCTACGGTGTACCGGAGGGTCTGATGTCCGGCTTCCCGGTGACCGCCGAGAACGGACAGTGGAAGATCGTCCAGGGCCTGGACATCAACGAGTTCTCCCGCGGACGGATCGACAAGTCGGTCGCGGAACTGGTCGACGAGCGCGACGCGATCACCGGCCTCGGCCTGATCTGACGGTCCGCCGGCCCCGGGGTTATCGTTGACCTCTCGGGTGGAGTGAGGTCGTGAGATGAACGCGATCACCATGGGGTACGACATCGGTCCGGAGCATGGCTACCGGCCCGGAGACGTCGGGGCGGCCCCGGCCCTGGTCGGACATATTCCGAGTGTCCAGGCCAGGGTCCGGGCCGGGCGGATGGGCAAGGTCGACGACGTGATCGGCCGGATCAGCATCTTCGTCGTGTTCGTGATGTGGGTCGTCATCCCGGTTCTGGGAGGCCTGAACATCATCCTCGGGCCGTGACGCTGCCGGCCCGATCGGCTGCGGCCAGCAGTTCGAAACCGCGTTGCAGACTCACCTTCGGCGACCAGCCCAATGCATCGCGGGTGCGTCGCTGGTCGAACCAGTGCGCGGTGCCGAGCTGCTCGGCCAGGAAGCGGGTCATCGGCGGCCGCGTGGTACGCCCGGTGAGGCGCCACAGTCCTTCGATCGCGGCGCCCGCACCGGCGGCCACGGTCAGCGGCACCCGTCCACGGGGACCCGGTACCCCGGACGCGGCGCACACCCGGCGCAGGATCTCCCCCACCGGCCGGGGCTCGCCGTTGGTCACGACCAGGGATTCCCCGTGCACCGGGCCGCACACGTCGACCGCTGCCACCAGCGCATCGACCGCGTTGTCCAGGTAGGTGGTGTCGATCAGCGCCGTACCGTCGCCGATCAGCGGCAGGCGGTGGGCCCGAGCCCGATCCACGATGGGTGCGATCAGTTGGGTGTCCCCCGGGCCCCACACCAGATGCGGACGTAGACACAACACGGCCAGATCCGGGTGGTCGGCGGCCAGCGCCAATTGCTCGGCCATCGCCTTCGACCGGGCGTAGGAACCGCGCGCCGATGCGGGGTCGGCCGGACCGGCCGTGGCACCGACCAGCGCGCGTCCGGCGTGGGCGACCGACGGTGAGGAGACGTTGACCAACCGCCCGACGCCCAGGGCCCGGCAGGCGTCCAGCACGTTGCGGGTGCCCTCGACGTTGGTCCGCCGGAACTGCTCCCAGGGCCCGAACACGTCCACCTTGGCCGCGGCGTGCACCACCACGTCCTGGCCGCGCACCGCCTGGCGGACGACGTCGACATCGCCGATGTCCCCGCGGATCTCACGGACGTCCAACCCGGCCGGCCGGCGCTGCAGGACGGTGACATCGTCCCCGCGGGCAGCCAGGGCACGCGCGGTCGCGGCCCCCATCAGGCCGCCGGCCCCGGTGACGAGGATCCTCATCCGCCGGCCAGCACCCGGTCGGCCCAAGCGGCGACGGCGACCCGGTCGATCTTCGAGTTGTGCCGGATGTCCAGTGGGAGTTGGTGTTTCACCAGAACGGCGGCGATCGGGGCGCCGGCCGCATCCCGGACCGCGTCGGTCAATTCCGTCGAGGCCAGGGCCCGGCCCGGCCCGGTGAGCACGGCGACCACCTGCTGAGAGCCGACCGGTCCCACTCCGACGACCGCGGCCGCGCGGTCGGCTCCGGTGGCCTTCAGCGCCGCCTCGATGCGCTGCTCGATGCCGACCGGGGTCACCGGGCCGCCGGGGGCACTGATCACGTGCTGGAGACGACCCTGGATCCACAGTCGGCCGCTCTCGTCCAGGTATCCGACATCGCCGGTGCGGTGCCACCCGGGATGAGCCTGCGCGGCACGGTTGAGCACCCACTGCGCGTCGTAGCGATCACGGATGTGCCCGGAACGGGCCCAGATCTCCCCGGTGCGGCCGGTCCGGTCGGTGAAATCCGTGCCCGGTGACCCGAGAACGTCCAATTCGGCCACCGCGAACTCGACGCCCGGAAGCGGCCGGCCCACGCAGACGCCGTCTCCGGGGCCGGCGGCCTCGATCTCGGGCAGGGAGATGTCGGTCAGCGGAAACGCCTCGGTCATGCCGTACGGCGTGTGCAGCGAAGCACCGGGCAGCAGTGCGGCCAGGTCACGGAGCAGATGTACCGGGATCGGCGCCCCGAAGCTGGCCACCAACCGCACCGTGGCCAGCGCAACCCGATGTCGCGGGGTGAGCGCGGATGCGGTGGCCAGCACGTTCTTCAACGCGGCGGGCGAGGCGAAGACCACGGTCGCGTCCACCGCGATTGCGGCCTGGGCCAATGCGACCGCGGTCAGGGTGCCCGGGCGGGTCACGTCCACGTCGGGCACCGCCGACCGGATCCCGAGGGCCGGTCCGAACAGGGCGAACGGGGCGAACGCGGCGACCAGGCGGTCGTCGGCGGTCAACCGGTAGACCGAACGCACCAGCGACAGCTGGGCCCGCACCTGACGCTGCCGGTACAGCACGCCCTTGGCCGGCCCGGTGGCACCGGAAGTGAACAAGACCGCCGCCTCGTCATCCGGCCCGGACCCGGGTGGGACCGGAGCCGTCCGGCCGATCCGTTCCAGGTCGCCGAACGAGTACTCGACCTGCAGGGCCGACCGCAGCACCGGGGACAGCGGACCGACCGAGATGCGGCGGCCGGGCAGGCGCATCGGCCGGGCCGCCAGCAGCCCCGGACGCTCGGCGATGACAACGTCCAACCGGGCCGCGCGCAGTGCACGGCCCATGCCGCGCAGGCCAAGGCCCTTGTCGGCCACCACGATCACGCCACCGGCCCGCCACACCGAGTAGAGCGCGACGGTCAGTTCGATCGACGGCGGCACCATCAACGCCACGCGGGTCCCGGGACCGACGCCGGCCGCGGCCAGTCCGGCGCCGAGTTCGCCGACCCGGGTGTGCAGCTGGGCCCAGGTGAGGCTCGCCCCGCCCACTTCGGTGACCGCCATCTCGGTGTCGTCCGCCCGACGGTCCAACTCGTCCAGTGGCGAGATGCCTTGCGCCACCTGATCGTCCGCGCTCGGCCGCCGGGTGGGTGGGGCCGGCCGGGATTCGATCGCGGTGACCCAGTCGACGACGGCGTCGGCGTAACCGGGGGCGTCCTCGGGCAGGAGGTGGCTGGCCGTCTCGTACCTCTGCAGGACCGCGCGGGGCAGACGCGTCTGGACGTCCCGGAGGAACAGATCACCGAAGACCGGGTCACGGGGTCCCCACAACAACAGGGCCGGCACGTCGAACGTGGTCATCTCGGCCGCGATCCGGTCCACCGCGGCGTGGCTCGGATGACCCGGCGCGAACGGCACGTCGCGGACGAAGTCGGCCACCGCGGCCCGGCGCGCCGGCGTGGAATACGGTGCCGCAAAAGCGTTCCGGACCGGACGGGGCGGCCGCGGCCAGGTCAGTGAGGTGGTCGTCCGGACGAACAGCGGGGTCCATCGGACGGCCAGCCGGTTCAGCACGGGGACGTGGGCCAGGCGGACCAGCAGCGGACCGCGCTCGTCGGCCGGGAGGTGGACGGCCGTGTTGGTCAGGACGACGCCCCGGAGTTGCTCGCGGTGCTCGGCGGCCCATCCCATGGACAGGATCCCGCCCCAGTCGTGGGCCACCGTGACCACCGGCCCGTCGATCGACAACGCGTCGGTGAGCCGGTTCAGGTCGTCGACTCGGTCGGACAGAACTCGCGGCCGGGACGGGCGCTCGGAGTACCCCATGCCCAGGTGGTCCGGCGCCACCACCCGCCACTGCGCGGGGGCGCGGGCCAGCAACCCACGCCAGAGATAGCTCCAGGTCGGGTTGCCGTGCAGGCACAGCAGGGTCAGCTCCGGACTGGTCCTGTCCTCCCGTCCGGCCCACGTGTCCAGCACGTGCCAGGTGCGCCGGATGCCCTTGGCGTCCACGACCGGCACCAACCGGGACCACGACGGGTTCAGACCGGGCAGTCCGGTCGGTGGCGTGGAGGCGGCCGTGGATCTGGGTGTCACCAGATGATCTCGGACAGGGAGGCGTTGAGACCCGAGCCGATGCCCATCAGCAACACCCGGTCCCCCTCGCTCAGTTCGGCACTGACCCCGGCCAGCGTGAACGGGATGGCCGCCGGCCCGAGATTCCCCCGGACCGGGAAGGTCAGCGGGATCTTCGCCGGGTCCAGGTCGAGGAGGTTGATGATGGCCCGGGTGTGCACGTTGCTGACCTGGTGCATGACGTAGCAGTCCATGCCGGTGTCCCAGCCGAAGTCGGCGGCCGACTCGGCCCAGAGTCCCTTGGTGAGTTCCAGACCGGCGTTCATCAGGCCCGTGCTGTCGGTCCGCATGTCGTCCATGTCGCCGACGCACAGGTCGTGGTGGGACGTGCTGGCCCGGGTGGCGCCGCCGACGTAGCGGTGGCCGGCCGGATGCTGGTCGGCCCGCCCGAGCACCATCGCCGCGGCTCCGGACCCGAGGGTCAGCGACGCAAACTGGCTGAAGACCTGCTTGGCGTCGCTGCCGTCGGTGTGCAGCCGGCTGATGGTGGATTCGTGGATGCCGCGGGCGTCCTCACCGTTGACCACCAGCGCGTACTCGATCTGCCCGGACTCGATCATGGCGGCCGCCATCTGCATCCCGTTGACGAATCCCAGGCAGGCGTTGGTGATGTCCAGGTTCAGGCACGACGGCGGCAGGTTCAGTGCGTCGTGCACACCGGCCGCGGTCGACGGTTCCAGGTGGGCCCGGCTGACCGAGGTGTTGATCATCAGACCGACGTCCCGCGGCTGGACGCCCGCCTCGGCCATGGCCTTGGCCCCGGCCATCGCGGCGCCGTCGGCGAACGTGGTGCCCCGGTCCCACCAGCGACGTTCCTCGATACCGGCCAGCCGTTGGATCATCCCGGCCCGCAGGCCCACCCGCTCGTAGACGGCCTCGAGCCGACGGTCGATCTCGTCGGAGGTGATCACTTGGGGCGCCTCGATCGCGCAGACCGAGAGCACTACGGTGTTGCTGAAACGGTGAATGGCGTTCTCGCCCATGTAAGCCTTCCTCGCGGTTCCACAGAATTCGATCCGTGACCGCGAGCGATCAGAGCGGGTCCTGAAGATGTCACCCTTGCCAACCACTCAAGTTACCAGCGCCGGTCGCCCCGGGCGGGCCGGCCGATGTGATGTAGCTATCGCCGATCCGCCCGGATTCGATACGTGTCACCGGTTTCGATGACGCCCCCGCTGGTTAGGCGTGGCCGCGCAGCACCGCCAGAAGGGCGTCGCCGTCCGGAACTCCCAGGCCGGTGCAAGCGTCCCACCCCGCCCCGGCCTGGTACTGGCCGTTGCTGCCGGTGACGATGTCCCGGAAGCCGGGCTGTACCACACCGGCCGCGACCCCGGCGTAGAGCACCGGCTGCATCTGCCCGAGCGGCCGGCCAAGGGCCTGCACCAGCCGGGCCGTGAGGGCGGCCCACAGCGGGGCCACGGCACTCGTCCCGCCGATCACCGTGCGGGTGCCGTCGATCAGCACGTCGTACCCGGTCCGCGGGTCGGCATCGCCGGACACGTCGGGAACGCCGCGGCCGATCTGCCCGCCGGCCCGGGCCGGTACCCCGGCGCCGCGCTGCCAGCTGGGCAACGGGAACGTGTCACTGACCCCGCCCCCGGTCGCTCCCCGGCCGGTCCCGTTGTTCCAGACCACCTCGCTGGTCACCGAGCCGTCGGCCGGGTCGGCCTGCAGGCTGGTCCCCCCGCAGGCCAGGGCATGCGGGCTGGACGCCGGGAAGTCGCAGTGCGCCTTCTGGTCGGTGGCGCGATCGGTGCTGCCGTCGTCGCCGGCGGCCGCGGTGACGGTCACCCCGAGGGCGGCGGCGTCGGCGAACGCCGCGTCCATCGCCTGGCGGGCCTGCCCGGTCCACCCGTCCTCGCTCTGGCCCCAGCTGATGCTGATCGCGGCCGGGGCCGGCTGGGCGTGCGCGGCGTCGGACACCGCGTCGAGGAAGCCGGCGTCGGTGTTGGGCGCGAAGTACACCAGCACGGTGGCGCCCGGGGCCAGCGCCCCGACCACCTCGATGTCCAGGAGCACCTCGCCGTCGGCGCCGTTCGGATCGCCGCCGGGCTGGTTGTCCGCACCGTCGACCCCGACGGCCGTGACCTTCGGACCGGACAGGCCGAGCCCGGAGAAGTAGGCGTCCAGGTCGCTCTGGGCGAAGCCGCCTCCGAGTTCGATGATGGCGACACGCTGCCCGCTGCCGTCCGTGCCAACCGGGAACCGGTAGACCTTGCCCAGCTCCGGAGGGGTGTAGCTGACCGACACCGCCTCGGCCCGCGCCGACTGCAATCGCGCCCGAGCCTGCGGTCGATCGTCCAGGCCGAGGACGGCCGTCACCACGCCCTGCAGGTCACCCGGAACGCTCAGGGTCCCCTCCCGCGCGCGGTAGCGGACCTCGCGGCCGGACAACCGGTCGGGAGCCGTGGCCACCTCCAGCCTGGTGCCGAACAGAGTCTGGAGAATTGACGCCGACCCGCCGACCAGCACTCGCCGGGACGCCGGGTCGGCCGACACCACCCGCCCCCCGGCCGCGCGGACGGTCCGGGTGACCGCCTCGATGTCGGCCGGATCGGCGCCATAGCGTTCGGCCAACTCGTCCCGGCTCAGCGGACCGGGCAGATCCTCCGGCAGTTCAGCCCGGCGACGCAGCACCAGGGTGACCTGGATCTGCTCCTCACCGGACAGGTCGGCGACCTTCTCGGCGCCCGGGAGCGGGGCGCGCTCGCTGCCGGGGAGGGTGTGCCGGTGAACAGCTTCGGGAGTGGCCGCGGCCTCGTCTTCGCTCATGGACCAAGAATGCTCCCGACCACCGACGGTGTCACGGACGAGCCGATGGCAGGCTCCCGCCCCGCGGGCCGCACCCGGCTCAGATCTCGTCCGGAACGCCTTCGGTGCCACCGGTCAACGTCATCAGGATGGAGTCCAACTCGTCCGTCTTGACCAGCACCTCGCGGGCCTTCGACCCCTCCGACGGGCCGACGATCCCGCGGGTCTCCATCAGGTCCATCAGGCGACCGGCCTTGGCGAAGCCGACCCGCAGCTTCCGCTGCAGCATCGAGGTCGAGCCCAGCTGCGAGGTGACCACCAGATTGATGGCCTCGATCAGTTCGTCCAGGTCGCCGCCGATGTCCGGGTCGACGTTCTTCGACGGGTCCGGCTTGGGCACGGTGACGTTCTCCGCGTACTCCGGCTCGGCTTGCGTCTTGGCGAACGCCACCACCTCGGCGATCTCCTCGTCGCTGACGTAGGCGCCCTGGATCCGGATGGCGTTGCGCACCCCCATCGGCAGGTAGAGGCCGTCACCCATGCCGGAGAGCTTCTCGGCCCCCGGCTGGTCCAGGATGACCCGGGAATCGGTGAGCGAGGAGGTGGCGAAGGCCAACCGGGACGGCACGTTCGTCTTGATCAGCCCGGTGACCACATCCACCGACGGGCGCTGTGTGGCCAGCACCAGGTGGATACCGGCCGCTCTGGCCTTCTGGGTGATCCGGACGATCGCATCCTCGACGTCGCGGGGCGCCGTCATCATCAGGTCGGCCAGCTCGTCGATGATGCCCAGGATGTAGGGATACGGCCGGTACACCCGCTCAGAACCGGGCGGGGCGGTGATCTGGCCGGATCTGACCTTCTTGTTGAAGTCGTCGACGTGCCGCACCCCGTGGGCCAGCATGTCGGTGTACCGCTGCTCCATCTCCTCGACGAGCCAGGCCAGGGCCGCGGCGGCCTTCTTCGGGTTGGTGATGATCGGGGTGATCAGGTGGGGAATGCCCTCGTACGGCGTGAGTTCGACCATCTTGGGGTCGATCAGGACCATCCGGACCTCGGCCGGACTGGCCCGCTGCAGCAGGGACACCAGCATCGAGTTCACGAACGAGGACTTGCCCGATCCGGTGGCCCCGGCCACCAGCAGGTGAGGCGTCTTGGCCAGGTTGGCCGTGACGAAGCCGCCCTCGACGTCCTTGCCGAGCCCGATGACCAGGGGGTGCTGGTCCTTGCGGGACTCCGGCGCGGCGAGCACGTCACCCAGCCGGACCATCTCCCGGTCGATGTTGGGCACCTCGATGCCGACGGCCGACTTGCCCGGGATGGGCGCCAGCAACCGGACGTGCTCGGACGCCACCGCGTAGGCGATGTTCCGGGTGAGGCGGGTGATGGCCTCGACCTTGACGCCCGGTCCGACCTCGACCTCGTACCGGGTCACCGTCGGGCCGCGGGTGAAGCCGGTCACGGCGGCGTCGATCTTGAACTCGGCCAGCACCCGGGAGATTCGCTCGATGACCTCGTTGTTCGCCGCCGTCTGCAGCTTCGGCGGGGCACCCAGTTTCAGGATGCTGGTCGGCGGCAGCTGGTAGGTCCCGTCGATCGCGGTGTCGAGGGTCAACTGGGTGGGCTCGGCCACCGACGCCGGAGCCGGCGTCTCCTCCACCGCCGGTTTGATCACCCGGGGCCGCAGGCGGGCCGGGAGGACTTCGGTGGGCTGGGCATCATCGGTCGGCAGGACCGGCCCGGCGGCGGGTAGGGGCGCGGTGACCGGTTCGAAGGCCGGAAGGATCGCCGCGGTGTGCTCGGCGTCCGCCGCCTGACGTCGCTTCGAAGGGCGGCGGAGGCGGGTGGTCGCGGCCAGATCGACGTTCTCGTCCAGCGCCACCGATCCGCCGACCCGGTAGTCGTCGGCCAGGTCACCGTCGACGAACTCGTCGCCGGTGCCGTACGGATCGTCGTAGGAGTCGTAGGCCTGGTCGTCGTCGGGCTCGCGGCGTTCGCCCTGGATCCGCCCGAGGGCGTCCCGGATCGCGGCCGGCACGTCACGCATGGCCGTGCCGGTCAGAAGGAGCAACCCGAAGATCCCGAGCAGGACCAGCAGAACCACGGCCGGTGCCGCGGTGACGCCCGCGTCCAGGGGGCGGCCAAGGAGCCAACCGGCGGCGCCCCCGGCCGATCGGCGGGCCTGCGCGGAATCAGCGGCGCCGTGCAACGACGCCGAGTGGACGACCTCGAAGGTGCCGGTGACCGACAGGGTCAGGAAGAGCCCTCCGAGGATCCGTCGGGTGCGATGTTCGCGATCCCCCTGCGTGCGCATCAGCACCACCGCACCGGCCAGCAGCAGGGCCGGCAGGATGACGCCCGGCGCGCCGAACAGGGTGGCCACCGACAGGTCGATGACGTGGCCGACCGGGCCGGCGGCATGGAACCAGGAACCGATCGCGCAGATCACCGCGAGCGCGACCAGGCCGAGCGCGAGTCCGTCCCGCCGATGGGCGGCGTCGAGGTCGCGGGCCGCCACGGCGCTGCGTCCGACCGTTCTGACCATGCTGCCGACTCCCTTCGCGAGCAGACGCCAGACGGCGCCGATACCGCGCCCGAGTCCGCGTCCGATTCGGGACGGGACCGACGGCCGGGACGGGGCCGGGGCAACGGCGCGACCCGGGCGGGTGGCCGCGGCCCGGTTCGACGAGCGCGCACCCGCCGACTGGGCGGTGCGGCCGGAGGCCCCCTTGGCCGCGGTGGCGCGAGCGGGCGTGCGGGCGGTCGTCGTCCTGGGCTTGCTGCCGGCCTTGGTCGTTGCCGCCTTGGCGGCGGCCGGTTTGCCGGCGGCGGACTTCGCCGACCCGGTCGATGACTTCCCGACCGCCGTTCTGGCCCGTGGCGTGGCCGGCGAGCCCTCGCCACCCGAACGAGGACGCGGTGAAGCAGAGGTCTTTCCGGCCATGGCCTTCACGGTAGTCGCTCGAGTCACTCCTGTCCCAGTTGCCACACCGAGCGCCGGGGCCCCGGCTCCGGGCCGCCGGCGTCGCCGCGCGTTCGGCCGGTCGCCGAGGCGCCCGGGTCAGGTTCTGACGCCGTCCAGTTCCCGGGCCAGGGCGTCCCGCACCCGGACCAGCCGGGCGGGATCGGGCCGGTCGGCGCTCGAGATCCCGATCAGCAGGCCCTGGTGGCGCAGTACCGCCGCCGACCGGGCGGTTCCGGCCCGGCCGTCGTCGGCCCGGATGCACAGCAGTCGTCGACGCTCGGCCCCCCGCCCCACCCGCGCGTCCACGTCCGGCACTCCGGTGGCGGTGTACACCAACCAGGCCGATCGCAGATCACCGCGGCGGAACGGGCGACGCCGCCACCGGATCCGGCCGGCGGCGGCCAGCCCGGCCAGCTGCTGCCCGACCGACGGCGCCACCACCACGACGTCGGCTCCCGAGCGCAGGCAGGTCATCACCTTCCGCGCCGCCACCGCTCCCCCGCCGACCACGAGCACCCGGCGCCCGGACAACGCCAGATGCAGGGGCAGCAGCTCGGGCTCGTCCATCCCGGTCAGACTCCTTCGAGGGTCCGCGGACCGCGGCGGACGTAGACCGCGTAGGTCACGGCGCAACAGATCGCGTAGAAGACGATGAACGCGACGTAGGCGGCGTTGGCCGACCCGGTGGACAGGAACGACTGCCGGAAGGCGAGGTTGACCAGCACGCCACCCAACGCACCGATGGCACCGGCGACCCCGATGAGGGCACCGGACAGACGTTGCGACTCCGCGGCCTCGATCTCGAAGTCGGCCCCGCCCGCGATCCGGGTCGCCGCCTTGGCCTTGAAGATCGCCGGGATCATCTTGTAGACCGAGCCGTTGCCGAGGCCGGAGAAGATGAACAGGAGTACGAACCCGACCAGGTACAGCGGCAGCGACTTCCCGATCGCCGCGAACAGCACGAGGCCGGCTCCGAGGGCCATGGCGATGAAGTTGTAGAAGGAGACCCGGGCGCCGCCGAACCGATCGGCCAGCCGGCCGCCGTAGGGCCGGACGAGCGAGCCGAGCAGCGGTCCGAGGAACGTCAGGTAGGCCGCCTTGACCGGCGTCGAGAACGTCCCCTTGAACTGCACCTGCAGCACCTGCCCGAAGGCGAAGCCGAACCCGATGAACGATCCGAAGGTGCCGATGTAGAGCAGGGCGATGATCCAGGTGTGCCGGTCGCGACAGACCCGCCGCATGGCGCCCTGCGCGTTCGACGCCACCGCCAGGTTGTCCATGGTCAGGGCGGAACCGAGGGCGACCAGCACGATCAGCGGGATGTAGATCGCCACCAACACCTTCGGGTGGGCGGCCCCGGCCGTGGCCAGCACCAGCAGCCCGACGAGCTGGACGACGGCCACTCCCAGGTTTCCGCCGCCGGCGTTCAGCCCGAGCGCCCATCCCTTGAGCCGCTGCGGGTAGAACGAATTGATGTTGGTCATCGACGATGCGAAGTTGCCGCCGCCGACCCCGGCCACCGCGGCCGCCACGATCAGCGTCGAGTACGACACCCCGGGTTCCAGGACGACCGCGATGAACAGCGTCGGCAACAGCAGGAGCAGGGCGCTGAAGATGGTGAAGTTGCGTCCGCCGAACCGGGCCACGGCGAACGTGTAGGGCAGCCGCAGCACTGCTCCGACCAGCGTCGGCACTGCGGTCAGCAGGAACTTTCCGGCCGGGTCGATGTGGTACGCCGGGCCGAGGAACAGCACCAGCACCGACCACAGGCTCCACACCGAGAAGCCGACGTGCTCCGACAGCACGGAGAAGATCAGGTTCCGCCGGGCGACGCCGGCTCCCCCGTTGTCCCAGAAGGCCGGGTCCTCCGGCCGCCAGTCGGTGATCCAGCGACGCCCTGTCCTCCGGCCGTCCGGCCGGGTCGTGGTCGTTTCGGTGGTGTCGGTGGTGGAACTCATCGGTCCCTCTCCTTCGGTGTCGGGTGGATCATGAGTTGGCCGTCGTCGACGGTCACGGCCCAGCTGTCCAGATCGGCCTGGCCGGTGGTCGAACATCCGGTGTCGAGTTCGAACGCGTTGAGATGCAACGGGCACAGCACGACGGCCCCGTCGATCTGGCCGTCGGCGATGGGGCCGCCGCGGTGCGGGCAGACGGCCGACAGTGCCCGCACGCGCCCGTCCCGCAGCCGGAAGACGGCGACCTGCCGACCCTGCACGTCGAACGCGCGCCCCTCCCCGACGGGAATCTGCTCGACCGACCCGAGACCAAGGGTGCTCATCGGACCGGCACCCGGGGCAGGACCTCGAGCGGAAGGGAGGTCCGGAACTGCCCGGCACTGGCCGGCTCGCCTCCCTCCTTCCACGGATCGCGGTAGGCGGCAACGGCTTCCTCGATGCCGGCATCGAGATCGGCGGCGATGCCGTCGCTGTCGTCGACCACGATGGCCCGGATCCGATCCAGCCCGATCCGCGGGACGAAGGCGTACGTGCGCTCCAGCCACTTCGCGTTCTGCCGGTAGTACTGCATGAACCGCCCGACCAACGTCATGACGACCGCCGGGTCGTCCACCGTGGCCAGCAGGTCACCCTTGCGGATGTGGGCCCCGGCGGCGCCGCCGATGTAGATCTCCCACCGCCCGCCGTCGATGGCCACCACGCCGACGTCCTTGCACAACGACTCTGCGCAGTTCCGGGGGCAACCGGATACGGCGAGTTTGAGCTTTCCCGGCGATTCCAGTCCCTGGAACTTCGTCTCGATGGCGATACCGAGCGCGGTCGAATCACCGACCCCGAATCGGCAGAAGTCGCTGCCGACACACGTCTTCACCGTCCGGAAGCTCTTGGCGTACGCGTACCCGGACGGCATGTCCAGGTCCGCCCACACCGCCGGCAGATCCTCCTTGCGCACGCCGAGCAGGTCGATCCGTTGTCCCCCGGTCAGTTTCACCAGTTTGACGTCGTACTTCTCGGCGACGTCGGCGATCCGGCGCAACTGGTCCGGCGAGGTCACCCCGCCGCGCATCTGCGGCACCACCGAGAACGTGCCGTCGCGCTGGATGTTGGCGTGCACCCGGTCGTTGATGAACCGCGCGTCCCGTTCGTCGACGTACTGCTCGGCCCACATCATCTTCAGCAGCGAGGCCAGACCCATCTTCGACTTGGCGTCCTCGGCCCCGTCCGGGGCCAGCGCCGCGAAGACCGAGGAGACCGACCGCAGCTCCTGCTCCCGGATCGCGGCCATCAGGGCCGGCTTGTCCATCGGGATACCCGGTACGTACCAGGCGGCCGCCGGGTCGACCTGCACGGCGTCGCCGGCCGCCCACTCCACGATCTGGCAGACCAGCGACTTGCAGGATCCGCACCCCTTGCCGGCCCTGGTCTTGTCCATCACCGCGCCGACCGACTTGCAGCCGCCCTCCACGGCGTGCACCAACGCGGCCTTGGTCACGCCGTTGCAGTTGCAGACCTGGGCGTCGTCGTCCAGGTCGGCCGGTCCGACCTGCGCCGTCGGGGTACCGAGGTCGAACATCATCTCCAGCCGCTCGGCCGGCAGCGGCAGACCCCGGTCGAACGCCTGCATCAGGAAGGCGACCTTGGAGGTGTCCCCCAGAACCGTTGCCCCGACGAGCTTCTCGTCCCGGATGACCAGGGACTTGTAGATCCCCTTCTTCGGTTCGGAGAACACCAGGTGCTCGTCGCCCTCCCGCTCCGGGCCCTGCAGGCCCATGGACGCGACGTCGACGCCGGCCACCTTGAGCTTGGTGGCGGTGCGGGAACCGTGGTACGCGGCCAGCCGGTCCTTGCCGGTGAGGTGATCGGCCAGCACGACCGCCTGCTCCCAGAGCGGCGCAACCAGCCCGTAGACCTCGCCGCGGTGCTGCACGCATTCCCCGACGGCGTAGACGTCATCGTCGTCCACCGTGCGCATCTGGTCGTCGACGACGATCGCCCGCTCGACGGTGAACCCGCTGGTCACCGCGAGTTGCACGTTGGGCCGGATCCCGGCCGCGACCACCACCATGTCGCACTCGATCCTCGGGTGCTCGAGCAGCCAGATCCCTTCCACCTTCTCCTCGCCCAGGATGGCGGTCGTCCTGGCCTTGAGGTGCACCTCGATGCCCAGCTTCTCCACGCTCTGCCGGAGGATCTCCCCGGCCTGCGGGCCGACCTGGGCGTTCATCAGGTGCGGACCGGCGTGCACGACGTCCACCTGGAGCCCGTAGGCCTGCAACCCGCGGGCCGCCTCGAGGCCGAGCAGACCGCCGCCGATGACCACGGCCCTGCGGTGGTGTTCGTGCTGGGCGTACTCGATCATGCCGCGGGTGTCGTCGATGGTCCGGAAGGCGAACACCCCGGGTTTGCGGGGGCTGTCGGCCTCCTCCCCGATGGTCAGGCCCTCCATGGCCGGCATGAACGAGGAACTGCCGGTGGCGATGATCAGCACGTCGTAGGGCGTCACCGACGGCACCCCGCCCGCGTCGACGGCGTGGACCAGCTTGGCGAACCGGTCGATCCGGGTGGCCCGGCAACCGGCGTGCAGGGTGATGTCGTTGTCCTGGTACCACTTCAGGGTGTTGAGGAAGATGTCGGTGTCGCTCTCCTCGCCCGAGAGCACGTGCGAGAGCATGATCCGGTTGTAGTTGCCGTACGGCTCGTCGCCGAACATCGTGATCGAGAACTGTCCGGGCGTTGCCCGCTCCAGGATCTCCTCGACCGCCCGGGCGCCGGCCATCCCGTTCCCGATGACGACCAGTCGTCGGGTCTGCACCCCCGTCCGCGGCGGCAGGGTCGCGGTCATCAGATCTCCACCAACCCGAGGTCGATGACGACCGTCCCGCTCACCCCGTCGGCTGCGGCCAGCCGAAGCTCGACGGCCGAGGAGGACTCGATGTCCTCGACCACCCGGAGCGGTACGTGCACATCCCCCTTGGCGCCGATCGGGAAGTAGCGCACGGGGGCGCCGTCCTTCATCAGCACCAGGGTGATCAGCTCGTCGGCACTGTTGCCGCCGCGGAAGTAGAGGGCCTGGGCCCGGGCGCCGTCCGGGACCACGTAGGTCAGGCTCGGATCGAGCGGCATCGGCTGGTCGAGGCCGGCTCCCTGGAATCGGAAGACGCCTTGCAGGAAACGGTTCTTGCTGGCCATGGTGTTGTCCTCGGGTTGTGGGTCGGCCGGTGTGGGCAGGACGATCGGTCGGTTCGGGAGGGCGGCCGGGCGGGTGGTGAGCAGGTGGTCGTCGTCCGCGCCGCCGATGCGTTCGGCATTGGCGGCGCAGACCTTGAACGCGGGCATCCGGGAGTGCGGATCGAGGGCGGCCTCGGTCAGGGCGTTCGCGCTCGACGCACCGCCCCAGTGGAACGGCACGAAAAGCGTGTCCCGGCGGATCTTCTCGTCCACCTGGGCCCGGAAGTGGGCCCTCCCCCGGCGGGTCAGCACGGCCACGATGTCGTCGGCACCGACCCCGATCCGCCGCGCCAGGTCCGGGTGCATCTGCACGGTCGGCCCGGTGTGGGTCAGGGCCCGGATCCGGCGGGTCTGGTTACCGCTCTGGTACTGGGCCATGGTGCGGCCGGTGGTCAGCACGAAGGGGAACGCGCGGCTGGGCACCTCGGACGGCTCGGCGTACTCGGTGGGCAGGAACCGGGCGCGACCGTCCGGCGTGCCGAACGCGTCCGCGAAGAGCCGCGGCGTGCCCGGATGATCAGTGCTCGGACAGGGCCAGAAGACCCCCTGCTCGTCGTCGATCCGCTCGTAGGTGATCCCGGCGTAGTCGGCGATCCCACCGGCGCTGGCCCGCCGCAACTCGTCGAAGACGGTCCGCGGATCGTCCGAGAAGTACTGTCCCCGGCCGAGTCCGGACGCGATCGCGGTGAGGGCCTGCAGATCGTCCAGGACCCCGGGGGGCGGCGGCAGCGCCCGCCGCCGGTGCAGCACCCGACCCTCCAGGTTCGTCATGGTGCCCTCCTCCTCGGCCCACTGGGCGGTCGGCAGCACGACGTCGGCCATGGCCGCGGTCTCGGACAGGAAGATGTCGGACACCATCAGGAAATCCAGCGCCGCGAGGCGAGCGGCGACCCGGTTGGCGTCGGGGGCCGAGACAACGATGTTGGAGGCGAACACCAGCAGCGCCCGCACCCCGCCGGCGGTGCCGAGGCGGTCGATCATCTCGAAGGCCGACAGCCCGGGCTGCGGCAGTTCCTCGGGATCGACGCCCCAGACGGCGGCGACGTGGGCCCGGGCCGCCGGGTCGTCCAGCTTCCGGTAGCCGGGCAGCTGATCGGCCTTCTGCCCGTGCTCGCGGCCACCCTGCCCGTTGCCCTGGCCGGTGATCGTGCCGTAGCCCGAGGCCGGCCGACCGGGCAGCCCGAGGGCCAGGGCCAGGTTGATCCAGGCCTGAGCGGTGTCGGTGCCGTTGCGGTGCTGCTCGGTGCCGCGAGCGGTCAGGATCATCGCCGACTCGGCCGCGGCCAGGTGGGCGACGACCTGGCGGAGCTGCGCCACCGGCACGCCGGTGATCCGCTCGACCCGGTCCGGCCAGAAGGACGAGACGGCGGCCGCGGCCTGGTCGAAGCCGCTGGTGCGCTCGGCGATGTAGTCGTGATCGATCACCCCGTCCCGGATGGCGATGTGCAGCAGGCCGTTGGCCAGCGCCAGGTCCGTGCCCGGACGGGGCGCGAGATGCAGCGCCGCGCCGGCGGCGGTGGACGTCAGTCGCGGATCGACCACGATGTGCACGGCCCCGGCCGCGCGGCCCGCGTCGAAGTACTGCATGGCCGGCGGCATGGTGTCGGCCGGATTGCCCCCGACCAGCAGGACGGCCTTCGCCTCGGCGATGTCGGACAACGGGAACGGCAGCCCCCGGTCGATGCCGAAGGCCCGGTTCCCGGCCGTGGCCGACGACGACATGCAGAACCGGCCGTTGTAGTCGATGGCCGCACTCCGCAGGGCGACCCGGGCGAACTTGCCCAGCTGGTAGGCCTTCTCGTTGGTCAGGCCCCCGCCGCCGAAGCATCCGACCGCGTCCCGGCCGTGTCCCTGGGCCGCTTCGATGGCGGTGACGATGACGCCGATGGCCTCCGGCCAGGTGGCCGGCACCAGGGCGCTGGTGCGGTCACCCGGGACGGACCGGACCAACGGGGTCAGCAACCGATCCGGGTGGTCGAGCAGGCTGGTCGCCGTCCAGCCCTTGGAACACAGGCCGCCCCGATTGGTCGGGAAGTCCTCCTGCGGCTCGATGGTCGCCGCCCGCGGGCCCGTCCTCGGGAGGTTCACCGACACGCCGCACTGCATAGAGCAGTACGGGCAATGGGTGCGGGTGGCGGACATGGACCCCATGGTGGGAGGGCGAGTCGAGCGTCCGGTGACTCCGCAGTTTCCGGTCGGTTCCGTTCTCCGCACAGCGCGGCCCGACCGGTTGTGAGGTCGCGCCCGGGGTGAATCTAGGGTTTGCCCATGACCTTCCTGCAGCCGGTCACTCTCGCCGGCGACCTCGTCACCCTCGAACCCCTGGCCCCGGCCCACGTCGACGGCCTGGCCGCCGCCGCCGCTGACGGCGAGCTGTGGAACCTCTGGTACACCTCGGTTCCCCACTCGGAGGACATGGGCGCCGAGATCGCGCGGCGGCTGGATCTGCAGGCCGAAGGGGTGATGCTGCCGTTCACCGCCCGCCGCAACGACACCGGTGCGATCATCGGCATGACCACCTTCATGAACGTCGATGCCGCCAACCGGCGGGTGGAGATCGGGTCGACCTGGAATGCGGCTTCGGCCCAGCGGACCGGCACCAACACCGAGAGCAAGCTGCTGCTGCTGCACCACGCGTTCGACACGCTGGACTGCATCGCCGTCGAGTTCCGCACCCATTGGCTCAACCAGCAGTCCCGGGCGGCCATCGCCCGGCTCGGGGCGAAACAGGACGGAGTGCTGCGCAGCCACAGCATCGCCCGCGACGGGACGCTGCGGGACACCCTGGTCTTCTCGATCATCGCCGTCGAGTGGCCGGCCATCCGCAGCGAGTTGCGGCGCCGGCTGGCCGCGCACCGCTGATCCGGCGGCCTCGTGACGCTGCCGTTCACACAGCGGACGCATCGACGTGATCGATGCCGGTCAGGATGCAGCGGTGGACAACGACGAACGCACCCCTGACGTGGGCCCGTTGGCCGGCTTCACCATCGGTATCACGGCCGCCCGCCGCCGCGAGGAGTTCGGTGCCGCCCTTGAGCGCCGCGGGGCCACGGTGATGTACGGCCCGGCCATCCAGATCGTCCAGGTGGAGGACGACGAGGCGCTCCGCGACACGACCCTGGACTGTCTGGCCCACCCGCCGGACGTGGTGGTGGCCACCACCGGGATCGGATTCCGGGGCTGGATCGAGGCCGCCGACGGCTGGGGGCTCGGCGACGCCCTGCTGGACTGCCTCGGCCGCGCCGTCCTTCTGGCCCGGGGCCCGAAGGCCCGCGGGGCGATGCGGGCCGCCGGGCTGTCCGGAGAGTGGTCACCGGCCTCGGAGTCGTCGACCGAGGTGCTGGAACGACTGCTCGAGATGGACCTGCAGGGCCGGCGGGTGGCGATCCAGCAGCACGGCGAACCGCTGCCCGACGTCGCCGAGGCGCTGGCCGCGGCCGGGGCGACGGTGATCGAGGTGCAGGTCTACCGCTGGCGGCCACCGACCGACCCGGCGCCCCTGGAGCGCCTGTGCCGGGCCGTCGTCGATCGCACCGTCGACGCGGTCACCTTCACCAGCGCGCCGGCCGCGGCGTCGTACCTGCTCTGTGCGCGGGGGTTGGGCCTGGAGGCCGAGCTCATCGAGGCCATGCAGCGGGACGTCATGGCCATCGCGGTCGGTCCGGTCACCGCCGCCCCGCTGGACCGGTCCGGCGTTCCGGTGATCCAGCCGGAACGGGCCCGGCTCGGCGCTCTGGTGCGGGAGACGGCCGATCAGTTGCCGCGGCGCCTGTCCAAGCAGCTGGCGGCGGCCGGGCGCCAGCTCCAGGTGCGGGGGCAGGGCGTGGTGGTCGACGGCCGGTACGTGGCCCTGCCACCCACCGGAATGGCCCTGCTCCACAAGCTCACCGAACATCCGGGGCAGGTCGTCAAGCGGGCCGATCTGGTCAGCCTGCTGCCGGGGACCAGCGCCGACGAGCATGCGGTCGAGGTCGCCATCGCCCGCCTCCGCACGGCGCTGGGCAACCCGAAGATCATCCAGACCCTGGTCAAGCGGGGCTACCGGATCGCCTACGACCCCACCTTCACCGACGACAACCGCTACTGACGCGGCCCGGCCTCAGAGCTCGGGGAGCACCAGTTCGCCGCCGTCGGTCACCGCGACCGGGTCCACCCGGACCACGGCCGCGACCGGAAGGGGCCCGTAGACGTGCGGGAACGCGGTGGTACCGCCGGAGGTGTTCTCGGCGACCACCGGCAGCCCGACCAGATCCGGATCCACCGTCAGCAGCACCACCGGCTCCTCCGGATCGCGCCAGTACCGCTCCGCCACGCCGGCCAGCTGGTCGGCGTAGGCGAAGTGCAGGAACCCCTCGGACTCCAACGTCATGCCCCGGCCGGAAATGCGGTACGACCCGACGGTCAGCGCCGCATCCCAGTCCGAGGCATAGGCCAGGTGGTAGATCACGCCGGTCCCGTCAGAGCGCCAGCACGGTGGGGACGATCATCGGGCGGCGACGGTAGACATCGCCCACCCAGCGACCGACCACCCGGCGGACCGACTGAGCGATACGGTGCGGATCGGTGACGCCGTCGGCCTCCATCTGGGCCAGTTCGGCCTCGACCAACGGGACCACCTTGGCCAACGCGCCCGGGTCGTCGGAGAACCCCCGGCCGGCGATGGTCGGCGAGGCCACGGCCCGGCCGGTGTGCGCGTCGATGGCGACGGTGATGGCGATGAAGCCGCCCTCGCCCAGGATCAGCCGATCGGACAGGGTGTTCTCCCCGACGTCTCCCACGGCGGCGCCGTCGACGTAGACCATGCCGACGTCGATGTGGCCGCTGATCCTGGCCTTCCCGTCGACCAGGTCGACCACGGTGCCGTTGGGGGCCAGTACCACCCGCTCGGGCGGTACGCCGGTCATCACGGCGAGCCGGGACTGGGCGCGCAGGTGACGCCACTCGCCGTGCACCGGAATCACGTTCTTCGGCTTCACCGCGTTGTACATGAACAGCAGCTCGCCGGCCGACGCGTGTCCGGAGACGTGGACCTTGGCCACACCCTGGTGCACGACGGTCACGTTGGCCCTGGCCAGTTCGTTGATGACGGTGAAGACGCTGGTCTCGTTGCCGGGAATCATCGAGCTGGCCAGGATCACGGTGTCACCCTGGATCAGGTTGACCTGGCGGTGCTCCCCCCGCGACATCCGGGACAGGGCCGACAGCGGTTCGCCCTGCGATCCGGTGGAGATCAGCAGCACCTGCTCCGGCGGCAGTTCGAGCACCTTGTCCAGCGACCGGACCAGGCCGTCGGGGACGGTGAGCAGGCCCAGTTCCTGGGCGATCTGCATGTTGCGGACCATGGACCGACCGACGAAGGCGACCTTGCGGCTGTGGTTCTGGGCCGCGTCGAGCATCTGCTGCACACGGTGCACGTGCGAGGCGAAGCTGGCCACGATCACCCGTTGCTTGGCCGAGCGGATGAAGTTGTCCAGCACCGGCCCGATCTCCCGTTCGGGAGCCACGAAGCCGGGGACCTCGGCGTTGGTCGAGTCGACCAGGAACAGGTCCACCCCTTCTTCCCCGAGGCGGGAGAAGCCGGCCAGGTCGGTCAGCCGACCGTCGAGCGGCAGCTGGTCGAGCTTGATGTCGCCGGTGTGCAGCACGGTGCCGGCCGGGGTCCGGATGCCCACCGCGAGCGCGTCCGGGATCGAGTGGTTGACGGCGAAGAACTCCAGGTCCCAGGCTCCGGCCCGACGGCGCTCACCCTCGACCACCACCTCCAGCTTGGGGGTGATCCGGTGCTCGCGGCACTTGGCCGCGATCAGGGCGAGGGAGAACTTGGCGCCGATGACCGGCAGGTCCTTGCGCAGCCGGAGCAACCACGGCAGCGCGCCGATGTGGTCCTCGTGGCCGTGGGTGATCACCACGGCGTCGATGTCGTCGACCCGGTCCTCGACCAGGCGCAGGTCGGGCAGGATCAGGTCGACCCCGGGCTGGGCGTCCTCGGGGAACAGCACGCCGCAGTCCACCACCAGGAGGCGGCCGTCGTATTCGTAGACCGTCATGTTGCGGCCGATCTCACCGATGCCGCCGAGGGCCACGACCCGCAGGCCGCCCTTGGGCAGCCGGGGCGGGGGGATGGATTTGGACGTTGCCGTCATCGCAGATTACCGATTTCTTCGAGGTCGCGCGCAATCTGCGCGCTCTGTTCGTGGGTGGCCGGGATTTGAGGCAGGCGGGGATCGCCGACCTCGAAACCGGCGAGCCGCAGTGCGGTCTTGGCGAACACCAGGCCGGCTCCGCCTCCGGTTCGGGACATTGCCAGATGGGCGGGCAACAGCGCCTCGTGGATGGTGCGGGCCCGCGTGAAGTCGCCTGCGGCGGCACTGTCGACCATGGCCCGCACGTGCGGCCCGACGACGTGCGAGATGATGCTGACCACGCCCACCGCGCCGATGCTCATCCACGGCAGGGTCAGCGGATCGTCGCCGGAGTAGTAGGCCAGGTCGGAATGAGCGATCACCTGGGAGCCGGCGTACAGATCGCCCTTGGCGTCCTTGACGGCCGTGATCCGTGGGTGTTCGGCCAGTCGCAGCAGGGTGTCCGGGGCGATGGCCACCACGGACCGCGCCGGGATGTCGTACAGCATCACCGGCAGGTCGGTGGCGTCGGCCACCGCGGCGAAGTGGGCCAGCAGGCCCTCCTGCTGGGGCCGGGAGTAGAACGGCGTGACGACGAGAGTGCCGTGCGCTCCGGCCTTCTCGGCCTCCCTGGCCGTCTGCACCGAGTGGGCGGTGCTGTAGGTGCCGACGCCCGCCACCACGGTCACGCGATCGCCCACCGCATCGACCACGGCCCGCACGATGGCCGCCTTCTCCGCATCCGTGGTGGTCGGCGACTCCCCCGTCGTCCCGTTGACGACGAGCCCGTCGTGCCCCTCGTCCGCCAGCTTGGCGGCCAGCGCCGCGGTGGCGTCGAGATCGAGCTCGCCGGCTGAGGTGAACGGGGTGACCATGGCCGCCAGTACCGTTCCGAACGGGCGACCTGGCCTACCGGCCGGACCGGCGATGAGCGACGTCATGGGTCAAAACTTACCGCTTGATCTCGGCGACCAATTCCGGGTCGCCCTCGAACTCGAGCCGCACCTGTGTGCGACCACTGAGCCACAACAGGATTTCCGCCACCCCGCCGCGCACCACCACACCCGGAGGGGCCTCGGCCACGTCGGTGTCCTTCGACGGCACCAGAACGATCGGCCGATCCTGGCTGCCCGGTTCATCGGTCAGCCGGGCGGTGATCGGCACCGCCTTCTTCTTCAGCCCGCGCAGCACGAACGATGACGTCAGCGCGCGGATCAACTCGGTCCGGTCGCTGTCGCCGAGCTCGCGCGGCTCCCAGCCCGGCTCCCCCCGGCGGACGTCCTCGTGGTGGATGAACATCTCCAGACCGTTGGCCTTCTCGTCCCACGAACCCCAGCTCAGTGGGCTGAACGCGGGCGGGCCGGACCGGAGCAGCTCGACCTGTTCGTTCCAGGGAAGTCGCCGGTACTCGTCGGACACCCGGGCCGTCCAACCGGCCAACGGCGGAACGAAGATGCCGAGGGCGGCACCGACCCGCCGCTCACGGACCAGCAGGTGGGCCAGCAGGTCGGCCGTGGTCCAGCCCTGGCAGAGCGTCGGTCGATCCGGCCCGACCGCCGTCAGCAGGTCGGCGAGGGCGGAGCGTTCCGTGCGGGCCAGGGTCATGTCCGCACAGTACCGAGGGGAAGCGCCCTGAGGCACCACTCTCCGGAACTACAGGGCCCCGCCCGCGGCGGCCGGCCCGGTGTTGCCTCCGGCGTCGCCGACCGTCTCCCGGGCCAGGTACGTCTCGACCTCGAACCAGTCGTCGCCGGCCCGTTCGGCGATGGTCAGCAGCGTTGTCATGGCGGCGACCTCCTCGACCTGCTCGGACAGGAACCACAGCATGAACTGCTCGCCCAGGAAGTCGTTCTCCTCGCGCGCCTTGGCGAACAGGGCCTTGATCTGCTCGGTGACGGCCTTCTCCTGGGCCAGGGCGACACGCACGGCGTCGGAGATGTCGGCGAATTCCGAGCGCACCTCGTCGATACCGGGGATGGCCACCTGCAGGTCGCGGTCGAGCATCCACTGCACCATCATCATCGCGTGGTTGCGCTCTTCGACGCCCTGCCGATAGAAGTGCGCGGCCAGCTGCGGCAGGTCATGGGCGTCGAACCACACAGCCATGGCGACGTACTGCTGGCTGGCGTTGAACTCGTTGCGGATCTGGGCGCGCAGGAGGTCGGCGTAGGTCGTGGGCGCGTCAGCGGTGGTCGTCATGCCGACATCGTAGGGAAGGTCGCACGGGCCGAGCCACTCGCGACACCACCATGACGTCAATCCGGGTCAACCCTGACGTCAATCCGGGTTGCGTGGCGTCATTGGTGGTGTCACTATGGTGTCATGGACCTGAACCAGTACATCCGAAATCTCCGCGAGGACCTGCTCGCGGCCGCTGCCCTGGGTGACGAGGAGACCCGTCGCGCGGCTGCCCTCCTGGGCGCCGCCATCGAGCCGGCCGGGCGACTGGCCATCATGAACGCCCTGTCCGACCTGGCGGCCGAGGTCACCGAGGCGCTGGACAAGAACGTCGTCGAGGTCAAGTTGGACGGCCGCGACGTCCGGGTCACCGTCTCGGCGAAGGCCGGGGCCTTCGCCGACGACACCGACGACACCGAACACGACGGCCGCTTCGCCGCGCACCTGCACGCCGAGGAACTCCGCCGGGCGATGCAGGAAGCCGGCGGCGAACTGTCCCGCACCACCGTGCGGCTGTTCAACGATCTGAAGTCGCAGGCCGAGCAGGCCGCATCCGAGCAGGGAGTGTCGCTCAACACCTACATCTCCCGAGCCGTGTCCGACTCGGTCCGTACAGCCATGCCGCCCGGTGTGAAGGGCCGGAAGCCCAGGGGCCCCGGCGGGCGCACCGTGACCGGCTTCATCAAGGGCTGACCCTCAAGCCCCGTTCCGACTTCCCCTGCTCCCTTCTCGCCTCCGAGGACACCATGAAAACGTTCCTGACCCCCGATCCCGTCACCCTCGAGATCCGCAACGCCACCGGCGACATCCAGATCATCCTGACCGACACCAGCACGACCACCGTTGACGTCACGGCCGGAACCAGCCACCCGCTGGGTTTCCTGGACGACGTGTTCAAGGCCTTCGGCGGCCCGGGTCGCCGATTCGAGGGCTTCGCCCGGGGCCGCGGTTACCACGGCGGCCCGTTCGGCGACGCCGGGAACGACAGCGGCGACCCGCTGACGGCCGACACCCGCGAGAACCTGACCGATCTGGTCCGGATCGAACACCGCGAGGGCGACGACCCGACGGTGATCGTCGACACCGATCCGGCCCGCGACGGCTGGCGGTCCTCGTTCTCCGTCACCGTCACCGCCCCCACCGGCTCGAACATCCGGGTCCAGGCCCAGTCGTCCGATCTCACCGTGACCGGCACGGCCGCCCTGGTCGACGTCCGGACCTCCTCCGGCGACGTCCGGCTCGACGAGACCGGGACCCGGACGCTGGTGCAGTCCGCCTCCGGCGACATCGACATCGCGGCGGCGGCCGGCAACGTCGACATCCGGACCGCGTCGGGGGACGTCCAGACCGGCCCGATCGAGGGAGACGCCTTGGTGCACACCACCTCGGGCGACGTCCGTCTGGGCGCGGTGACCGGCAACATCAGCGCGCGCAGTGTGTCCGGCGACGTCCGGGTGTCCGACGCCACGGCCGGGCAGGCCGAGGTCAACGCGGTGTCCGGCGACGTCGAGATCGGCGTTCACCCCGGATCGCTGGCGTCGATCAACCTGTCGACCGTGTCGGGCACCACCGACACCGACTTCGAGGTCCAGAACGAGGTCTCCGACGGAGACGCACCCATCCTGACCATCACGGTGACGACGACATCGGGTGACATCCGGCTGCGCCGGGCCGCCTGAGAGTCCCTACCGGCGGCGCTCGGTCACCCGGATCCGGGTACCGGGCGCCGCTCGCGTCACCGGCGGCGTCCGAGGCGCTGCACCGGCGGCCGGGGCGTCACCCGAGGGCCAGCGCCGCACCCCCGCGCCGGGGGTCGGCCGCCGGCCCGTCGGCCGCGGCCGCCGCGACCCCGCCGAAGTACGGCCGGGGCGCGTCCCACAGCACGAGTTCCTCACCGGCCGCGCGCAGCCCGGCGATCACCTCGGGCGGAAAGCCCGGTTCCAGGTGCACCACCTCCGGCGTGACGGACAGCCGGGGAGCGGCCACCGCCTCGGCCACGCCCCGCCCCTGGACCAGCACGCCGGCCATCACCTGCAGCAGGGCGGGCCGGATCCGGCTGCCGCCCGCCGCTCCCCCGGCGAAGAGCAGATCTCCGTCCGGCCCGGTGACGACCGATGGGACCATCATCGACGGCATCCGGGCGCCGGGGAGGAGTTCGCCGCGCAGCAGTTCACCCTCGCCGAGCATCGAGTTGCCGTGCACCCCGCCGACCCAGATCCCCGATCCGAGACCCAGCGAATGGGTGGCCGCACAGGCGTTGCCGACGGAGTCGACGGCGACCACGCTGGTCGTCTCGGTCCGGCGCGCGGGTGCGCGCAGCGCCGCCACCAGCGCCCGGGCCCGGTCAACACCGCCGCGGGCCACCGCATCGCGGTCCAGCGAAGCCGACGACCGCGCGAAGGAGTCCAGGTCGTTCGACCGCACCTGCAGGATTCCCGGCCCGAACGGCACCCGGGTCGGCACCAGGTCCAGCACCCGGTAGGCCGCCATGTCCAGGACCGACAGCGCACCTCCGTCGGCCCGGACCGCGTCGACCATGGCCCGGCCCAGCTCGCCGGTCGTCACGACGTCCGGGCCCTGCTCGGCCAGGGCGGCCAGGGTCTCGGCCAACCCGGGGTGGTAGAGCCGCTGGCCCGCCTGCAGCAGCCGGCGGGCGCCGGCGATGTCGACCCGCGAGTAGCTCTCGATACCCTGGTCGGCCATCATGGCCGGCGCGACGTCGGGCAGCAGATCCGCATGGGCGGTCGAGAACTCGACCCCGGAGGCGGCCAGCTTCTGCGCCGGGCCGACGATCTCGGCCCACGACAGCCGGCCGAACCGCGAGTGCAGGGCGGCGACCCCGGCCGGAGTCCCCGGCACGGCCACCGTCGGCCCACCCATCGCGTAGGGCACCGCCACCCCGCCGAAGGACACCGAGATCTCCTGGGCCGGACCGGCAACGGTGCCGTCCAGGCCAGGGACCGTCACGAAGAAGTCCAGACAGGTGACGGTGCCGGTGGCGGCCTCGTAGACGGTCGCGAATCCACCGCCGCCCAGGCCGCAGAAGATCGTCTCGGCCACACAACCGGCCAGGATCATCGCGGCGGCACTGTCGGCGGCCGACCCGCCGGCGGCCAGGACGTCCAACCCGGCGGCGGCGGTGGCCGGATGTCCGGCGGCCACCCCGGCCGGAAGTCTGTTCACGGCAGGTAGGTTACCGCCGGCCACGCCGCCGGTTCGGCGCGTCCGCGACCACCTCACATGGCCGCGGCCAGGGCGCCGTGCAGGTTGCCCCGGGGCATGATCGCCACCTCGTCCAGGTCCAGCCACCGCGCCATCCGGCTCAGCTCTGCCGATGCCGCCTGCGCCACCTCGCCGGGCACGGTGCCCGGTTCGTGCCAGGCCGCCTGCACCAGCAGCCGTCCGGTCGCCCGGTCGGACTTGAGATCGAACCGCCCGACGAGCTCGTCGCCGACCAACAGCGGGAACACGTAGTAGCCGTAGACCCGCTTGGGCGCCGGCGTGTAGATCTCGATCCGGTAGCGGAAGTCGAAGAGCCGTTCCGTCCTGGCCCGTTCCCAGATCAGCGGGTCGAACGGGCACAGCAGGGCGCGCCCGGTCACCTTGCGGGGCATCTTCGCGTCGCGGTGCAGGAAGGCGATGTCGCGCCAGCCGCGGACCTGCACCGGCAGCACGTCCCCGTCCTCGACCAGTTCCAGCAGGGCGCGCTTGGCGTCGTCATTGCGGATCCGGTAGTAGTCGGCCAGGTCGCCGACCGTGCCGATCCCGTGGGCCCGGGCCGACCGCGCGATCAGGGCCTTCTTGGCCTCGAACTCGGCCGGCGTCGGGGTCGCCAGCACCGCGGCCGGCAGGATCCGCTCGGTCAGGTCGTAGACCCGCTCGAACCCGCGCCGGAACGAGGTCCCGATGGCGCCGACGGCGAACAGGTACTCGCTGGCCGTCTTGGTGGCCGACCACTCCCACCATCCGGGCTTGCCGCGCCCCGGGGCTTCGAGCACCTTCTCGATCTCCCCGGCCGACAGTGGCCCGTGGTCGCGGACCACGGCCAGCACGTCCTCCAGGAACCCCGGATGCTCGGCCCGGAGCTTCGCCGCGGATGACCACGGGCCGTCGACGAACTTGCGCTGCCGCCAGCGCAGCAGCGGCTGCAACTCGATGGGCACCAGGGAGGCCTCGTGGGCCCAGGTCTCGAGCAGGGTGCGGTCGGCCGGACGCGCCGGCCAGGCCGCCCCGGCCAGCAGGTCGACCCGGTACTGGCCCAACCGCGAGAACAACGGCAGGTAGTGAGCGCGGGCCAGGACGTTCACCGAATCGATCTGCAGCAGCCCGATCCGGTCGACCAGCCGTCGCAGGTGCCCTCGGTTGTAGGCGCCCGCCGCCGCCGGCAGGGGCGCCGACAGCCCCTGTGCGGCGATCGCGGTACGGCGGGCCTGGGCGGCGGTGATCTGCAACTGCGGCACGGGCCGGGAGGATGTCACAGGACGACATGGTGCCAGCGAGCCCCGACAAGTGGCTTTTCCCACCCCCGGCGAGGCAAGATCAGCCAATGGGCCCGCACGAGCGCTGGACAGCGCTGCTGGACATCCTCGGCCGGGACGGCCGGTTGGATGTCGCGCTGGCCGCCGACGAGTTGAGCGTGTCCGCGGCGACGATCCGCCGCGACCTGGATCATCTGGCCGGCCAGCAGCTGCTGAGCCGCACCCGGGGCGGAGCGGCCCCGGCCAGCGTCGCCTACGACCTGCCGCTGCGGTACAAGACCGGACGTCACACCGAGGAGAAGTTCCGGATCGGTACCGCGGCCGCCGCCCTGATCCGGCCCGGTTCGGTGGTGGCCGTCAACGGCGGCACCACCACCTCCGAGGTGGCCCGGGCGCTGGTCACCGTGCCGGCCGGCACCGATGTCGACGGACACGGCGACAACCCGTCGTTCACGGTGGTCACCAACGCGCTCAACATCGCCAACGACCTGGCCGTGCGCCGCAACATCAAACTGGTGGTCACCGGTGGCGTGGCCCGCCCGAGCTCCTACGAGCTCATCGGGCCGCTGGCCGAACCCGCCCTGGAACGCCTGCACCTGGACTACGTGGTCCTCGGAGTGGACGGCTTCGACGTCCAGACCGGCGCCACCGCCCACCACGAGGGGGAGGCGGCGGTGAACGCCCTGATGGTCAGCCAGGCCACCACCGTCATCGTGGTGGCCGACGCCTCCAAACTGGGACATCGCTCGTTCGCCCGGATCTGCGCCACCTCGGCCGTCGACGTGCTGATCACCGACACCGCCGCCGATCCGGCCCAGGTGGCCGCGTTCGTCGACGCCGATGTCCGCGTGATCCAGGCCTGATGGCCGACGCCCTGGTCCGCCCGGCCGGTCCGGACGACGCCCCGATCCTGGCCCGGCTGCAGATCGGCATCTGGCAGCAGGCGTATCCGGACCTGTTGCCGGCCGCCGCCCTGCTGGCCGATCCGCAGGTCCAGGCGGAGGTCTGGGCGGCTCGGGTGTCGGCCGGCGGAGCGGTGCTGCTGGCCTTCGAAGGCACGGAGCCGGTCGGCCTGGCCAGCACCGATCCGGATCCGGACGACCGTGGCCAGGGACAGGTCGAGCTGCTGCACGTCCTGCCGCGGTGGTCCCGCCGCGGGCACGGTGGCCGGTTGCTCGGCGCGGCCGCGGCCGAGCTCCGCAAGTCCGGAGCCACCCGCGGCACCTGGTGGGCTCCCGAGACCGACGAGAGCGTCCAGCAGTTCCTGCTCGGCGTAGGGTGGGCGGCCGACGGCGGCCGGCGCGTCCTGGACACCAGCGAGCGCACGTTCACCGAGATCCGTTACAGCGGCAACCTGGACCTGATCCTGCTGTGAGAGACCGCGCCGGCTATCGGTGCTCGAGTTCGATGGCGCGGCGCATCGCCGCCCGTGCTCGTTTGCGGTCCCCGGCCAGGTTGTAGGCGTAGCCGAGCTCGTACCAGGCCCGCCAGTTCTCCTCGTCGGCCTCGACCCTGGTCCTGACCGTCTCGAAGTAGGCGTCGGCGCTCGTCCGCTCGATCCGGCCGGACGGTCGCCGGGTCAGGCCCTCGTCCGTCGGCAGGTCGCCGGTCTCGGACAGCTTCCGCGCCAGCCGAGCCGTCGCCGCGCCGAATCGGAGCTCGAAGACGACCAGCACCACCCCGATGACGGGCAGAAGCAACACCCCGATGCCCAGCGCGACACCGACTGCGGTGCCGGTTTCGACCAGGTAGACGCCGCGCTGGCCCAACAGGTAGAAGTAGGCCACCAGAGCTCCGGTCAGGAGCGCGACCGTCACCCGGGCCTTCACCGGTCAGTCCAGCCCGAGCAGTTGTTCCAGGCCGAGGGTCAGGCCGGGGCGGTCGACGATGGCCCGCACCGCCGTCAGGACACCGGGCATGAACGAGCTGCGATGCAGCGAGTCGTGCCGGATGGTCAGGGTCTCCCCCGTGCTGCCCAGTACGACCTCCTGGTGGGCCACCAAGCCGGGCAGACGCACGGAGTGCACGTGGATGCCCTCGACCAGATTCCCGCGGGCGCCGGGCGCCTCGATCGTGGTCGCATCCGGGACCGCCCCGAGGCCGGCGGCGGCACGCGCCGCACCGATGCCCCGGGCAGTGGCGATCGCCGTCCCGGACGGGGCGTCGATCTTGCCCGCGTGGTGCCGCTCGATGATCTCGGCCGACTCGAAGAACCGGGCCGCCTGACGGGCGAACCGCGCGGTGAGCACGGCGCCGATGGCGAAGTTGGGGACGACCATGACGCCGACCTCGGGCTTGAGGGCCAGCCAGTGCCGGATCTGCTCGGCCTGCTCGTCACCGATGCCCGACGTGCCGACCACGGTATGGATGCCCTGGTCGATGCAGAACCGGATGTGGTCCATGACGACATCCGGATGGGTGAAGTCGACCACCACCTGACTGCCCGCGTCGGACAGGGAGAACAACCATTCCCGGCCGCCGACCGCGGCCACCAGGTCCATGTCGTCCGCGGCGTCCACCGCCTGGCAGACCTGCGAACCCATCCGCCCGCGGGCGCCGATCACCCCGACCCGCAGTACTTCGTTCGACTTGGTCTCATCCGACATGGCGACGTTGCCCTCCTGTTTGCACCAGAGACGTCAGTTGCTCCGGCAGATCCGTCTCGGCAGCGTACGGGCCGACCACGGCGGCCGTCATCGGCTGGGTCAGCAGGCGCGCGGCCAACGCCGAAACCTGGTCCGCGTCAACCCGGGCGATCGCCTCGAGTTCGTCCGAAACCGACCGATACTCGTTGCGGACCAACAAGTTCTTGCCGATCCGGCTCATCTTGGACTCGGTGTCCTCGAGGCCGAGGATCATGCCGCCGGCCAACTGGCCGTGGACCCGGGCCAGTTCCGCCGTCTCCAGGCCACGTTCGGCCACGGCGGCCAGTTCCAGCCCGATCAGCTTCGAGACGGTGCCCAGGTTCTCCGGCTGGCAGCCGGCGTACACCGAGAAGGACCCGACATCGGCGTAGCCCGACGTGGCGGCGTAGCAGGAGTAGGCGAGCCCGTGTTCCTCGCGGATGGTGCGGAACAGGCGGGAGCTCATCCCGCCGCCCAGGGCCGCGGCCAGCACGGACGTCGCGTAGCGGTCCGGGTCGTTGCGGCCACCGGACGGCACGCCGATCGACAGGTGCGCCTGTTCGATGTCGCGCTCGACCACCAGCGCCCCCGACAGGGCTCTGGCCGTGCCGCGGCCGACGCGCGGCAGATCCGCGGTGCGGGCCGGGTCCAGGCGTGAACCGAACGCCCGCCGGACCCACTTCACGACGTCGGCGTGGTCGACGCCGCCGGCCACCGAGACGACCATCTTCTCCGGTGAGTACCGCCGGCGGTAGTAGCCGGCGATCTGCGTGCGGGTCATGTCGATGATGCTCTGCTCGGACCCGATGACCGGGGCGGCCACCGGATGACCGGCGAACATGGCGGCCGCGAACGCGTCGCCGAGGGTGTCCTCGGGATCGTCGTCCCGCATCGAGATCTCTTCCAGGATCACCTGTCGCTCGACGTCGACGTCCGGGGACGAGATCACCGCGTCCAGCACGACGTCGCAGACGATGTCCACGGCCAGTTCGGCGGAGGACGCCAGTACGTGCGCGTAGTAGCAGGTGTACTCGTGGGAGGTGAAGGCGTTGAGCTCGCCACCGACGGCATCGATTGCCGCGGCGATCTCGTGACCGGTGCGGTGGCTGGTGCCCTTGAACAGCAGGTGCTCCAGGTAGTGCGACGCCCCGGCCAGCTTCGTGGTCTCGTCGACAGAGCCGACGCCGACCCAGATGCCGACCGAGGCGCTTCGTGCCGTCGGCACGCTCTCGGTGATCACCCGCAGACCGCCGGGGATCACCGAGAGCGTCACGACCGAGCCGTCAACGCCCCGTTCCAGGACTGAGGTACGGGTACGGGCGGCCATCAACTAGCTCAGACCGACGCCGCAGCGGCGGATGCGTCCTCGGCGACGACCGGGATCAGCGAGATCTTGCCGCGGGCGTCGATCTCGGCGATCTCGACCTGCAGCTTGTCGCCGACGTTGGCCACGTCCTCGACCTTGTTGATCCGCTTGCCGTTGCCGAGCTTGGAGATGTGCACGAGGCCGTCGCGGCCGGGCAGCAGCGAGACGAACGCCCCGAAGGCGGTGGTCTTGACGACCGTGCCCAGGAACCGCTCGCCGACCTTGGGCAACTGCGGGTTCGCGATCGAGTTGATGATCGCGATGGCCGCCTCGGCGGCCTCTCCCGACGCAGCGGACACGTAGATGGTGCCATCGTCCTCGATGGCGATCTCCGCACCGGTCTGCTCGGTGATCGAGTTGATCATCTTGCCCTTCGGCCCGATGACCTCGCCGATCTTGTCGACCGGGACCTTGACCGTGGTGATGCGCGGCGCGTTGTCGCTCATCGGGTCGGGTGCGTCGATGGCCTCGTTCATGACCTCGAGGATGGTCAGGCGAGCCTCGCGGGCCTGGGTCAGCGCAGCGGCCAGGACGTCCGACGGGATGCCGTCGAGCTTGGTGTCCAGCTGCAGAGCGGTGACGAACGACTTGGTGCCGGCGACCTTGAAGTCCATGTCACCGAAGGCGTCCTCGGAGCCCAGGATGTCGGTCAGCGCGACGTACTGGGTGACACCGTCGACGGTGTCGGAGATCAGACCCATGGCGATGCCGGCCACCGGCGCCTTCAGCGGCACACCCGCGTTCAGCAGGGACATGGTCGAGGCACAGACCGAGCCCATCGAGGTGGAACCGTTGGAACCCAACGCCTCCGACACCTGGCGGATGGCGTACGGGAACTCGGCCTTGGTCGGCAGCACCGGCACCAGGGCCCGCTCGGCCAACGCTCCGTGACCGATCTCGCGACGCTTCGGCGAACCGACGCGGCCCGTCTCACCGGTGGAGTAGGGCGGGAAGTTGTAGTTGTGCATGTAGCGCTTGCGCGTCTCCGGGGAGAGCGTGTCGAGCTGCTGCTCCATGCGCAGCATGTTCAGCGTGGTGACGCCCAGGATCTGGGTCTCACCGCGCTCGAACAGCGCCGAGCCGTGCACGCGGGGCAGGTAGCCGACCTCGGCGGACAGGGTCCGGATGTCGGACAGCCCGCGGCCGTCCATGCGGATCTTGTCCTTGAGCACGCGCTGGCGGACCAGCTTCTTGGTGACGCTGCGGAAGGCCTGGCCGATCTCGGCGCCGCGCCCTTCGAACTGATCACCCAGGGCGGCGATGACGTCGGCCTTGACCGCGTCGGTGGCCTCGTCGCGCTCCTGCTTGCCGGTGAGCACCAGCGCGGCGGCCAGGGGGCCGGCGGCGGCCTTCTCCACGGCGTCGTAGACGTCGCTCTGGTACGGCGGGAACAACTTGAACTCGGCGACCGGCTTGGACGCCGATGCGGCCAGTTCGGACTGGGCCTGCACCAGGATCTTCAGGAACGGCTTGGATGCTTCCAGACCGGCCGCGACGACCTCCTCGGTCGGCGCGGTGGCGCCGCCGGCGATCAGCTCGATGGTCTTCTCGGTGGCCTCGGCCTCGACCATCATGATGGCGACATCGCCGGTCTCGGTGACGCGGCCGGCGACGACCATGTCGAACACGGCCTTCTCCAGCTGGGAGTGGGTCGGGAAGGCGACCCACTGGCCCTCGATCAGGGCGACCCGCACACCGGCCACCGGGCCGGAGAACGGCAGCCCGGAGATCTGGGTCGACGCCGATGCGGCGTTGATGGCCAGCACGTCGTACAGGACGTCCGGGTTCAGGGCCATGACGGTGATGACGACCTGGACCTCGTTGCGCAGCCCGGCGGTGAACGACGGGCGCAGCGGCCGGTCGATGAGGCGGCAGGTCAGGATGGCGTCCTCGGACGGACGGCCCTCACGACGGAAGAACGAACCCGGGATGCGACCGGCCGCGTACATGCGCTCTTCGACGTCGATGGTCAGCGGGAAGAAGTCGAACGCTTCCTTCGGGTGCTTGCCGACGCTGGTCGCGCTCAGCAGCATGGTGTCCTCGTCGAGGTACGCCGCGACGGAACCGGCGGCCTGCTGGGCCAGCCGGCCGGTCTCGAAGCGGATGGTGCGGGTGCCGAAGCTGCCGTTGTCGATGACAGCGGTGGCCGTGGTGGGGGTTGTGGACATAGACATGCGTCTCCTCTTTGGTGACCGCGGCCTCGTAGGCCGCGGTGGTGCTGCTTCGCGGGCGGACATCGGTGCCCGAGCGCGAGTGCCACCCCACCACCGGAGAGTTCCTGTCGGCTCTGGTCTTGACCGGCCGTCGATCGAAGCCGGCGGACCTCACTGCCGCGCTGGTGCGACTGGAGTTCCGACGGCCACTACCGAGGACCGGCGAGCGTGGAGGCTTTCTCACCGGGCGGGTGGCGTGTACTGCTGGTGGTGCACGTCAGGGGAGCACCCGGGTGGGTACTCCCCTGACGTTCGGTACTAGCGGCGCAAGCCGAGCCGTTCGATCAACGAACGGTAGCGAGCGATGTCGATGTTCTGCAGGTAGCGGAGCAACCGACGGCGCTTCCCGACCAGGGCCAGCAGGCCGCGGCGGGTGTGGTGATCGTGCTTGTGCTCCTTGAGGTGCTCGGTGAGATCCGAGATCCTCTTGGTCAGCATTGCCACCTGGGCCTCGGCCGAACCGGTGTCGGTCTCGTGCAGGCCGTACTCGGCCAGGATGGTCTTCTTCTGCTCAGTGGTCAGGGCCACAGTTGCTGCTCCTTGCGAACTACTGTCACGTGCGCTGCCCGCACCGGACGATGCGCCGGGGGGATGACGGTACCGGCCGCCACGGACTGAGGCCGGACCCAATCGCCGAGTTTACCAGTTGCCACGAGCCGCTCCGGCGATCCGCAGACCCAGCGCGCGTTGCCGTTCCAGCACGGTCGCCCGGTTCTGGTCCCCACCCGGGAAATTGGCCAGCACCGCGTAGCCGATCCGCCGGGCCGGACCGGTCAGCACCCCGACATCGGCGCGGACACCGTGGTCGGTACCGGTCTTGTTGACCAGGTGCAGGCCGAGGTCGCCCGCCTGATGGGCCAGCGGATCCAGACCCCACCCGGCGGCCACCTGGGACAGGTCCACCCCGTTGCTCAGCCAGTGGGTGACCGGCGGCCGCAGCCCCACCATCAGGCGCACCAGTTCGTCCGCCGATCCGGTCGACAGGGTCGGCGGGTCGGCCGGAGTCCGCACGTCCCGCACCCGGTCGTGCAGACCGGTCCGCACCAGTCCGAGCCCGGCGGCAGTGGCCGCCACGGCCGGCAGGCCGACGCGGGCCAGCAGCACATTCGTGGCCAGGTTGTCACTGACCATGCCGACCAGCACGCAGAGGTCCTCCACCGGCAGCTCGTCCACGCGGAGATGTTGCCAGACACCGGAATCGGCCACGAGTTGATCGGGGGTCCGGCGCAGCGGTCGGGCCGGGTCGATGGCGCCGGACTCGATCAGCTCCGCCACCCGGACCAGCAGCAGCACCTTGCCAACACTCGCCGTCCGCAGGGTTCTCGTCGGGTGCTCGTCCATCAGCACCTCGCCGGTGTCGGCGTCGGCCACCCGGACCGACCAGGTGATCCCGGTCATCGGCTCGGCCACCGGGCCCGTCAGCGGTCCATGGCCAGGATCTCGCGGGTCCGTTCAACATCGCGGCCGATCTGTTCGATCAGCGCCGGCACCGAGTCGAACCTGACCATGCCGCGCAGCCGCTCGACGAAGTCGAGGGCCACCCGGCGGCCGTAGAAGTTGCCGCCGTCGTCGAGCACGAACGCCTCCACGGTCCGGACCCGGCCGGAGAAGGTCGGGTTGGACCCGATGGAGATGGCCGCCGGCGAGCGCCGGCCGCCCAGCACGAACCAGCCGGCGTAGACCCCGTCGCCGGGCACGGCACCGTGCGGGACGACGTCGAGATTGGCCGTGGGGTAACCGAGTTCGCTGCCGCCGCGGCCGTCACCGTGCACGACGATGCCCTCCACCCGGTGAGGTCGGCCCAGGGCCTGGGCCGCGGCGTGCACGTCCCCGGCGTCGACACTGGCCCGGACCAGGGTCGAGGTGACCGGGAGGGCGTCCTTGGACACCAACCCCACCCCCAGCGCGGTGAATCCGAACTTGGCGCCGAGCGCCCGCAGCAGTTCGACGTCGCCGGCACCGCGGTGCCCGAAACGGAAGTTCTCGCCGACGACCACGCAGGCCACGTGGAGCGTCTCGACCAGGATGTCGTGGACGAACGTCTCCGGCTCGGTGGCGGCCAGGGCCGGGGTGAACGGCAGCACCAGGAACGCGTCGATGCCCAGTTCGGCGGCCAGTTCGGCCTTGCGTCGCAACGTGATCAGCTCGGCCGGGTGGCTGCCGGCCCGCACCACCTCGGCCGGGTGCGGGTCGAAGGTCATCATCACCGCCGGCACACCCAGCTCCGCGGCCTTGGCCACGGCCGCGTGCACCAGCTCCTGGTGCCCCCGGTGCAGCCCGTCGAACACCCCGATGGTCAGTACACAGCGACCCCATCCGGACGGTATCGCGTCAAGTCCTCGCCAGCGTTCCATGCCGGTCAGTATCCCAGCCGGACTCAGGCCGGGTCGAACACCAGCCGCGGGCGGGCCTGTCCGCCCGATTCCTCGACCAGGGCCAGCAGGTCGCCGTCGTGCAGCAGGCCGTAGACGCCGGGGATACCGGACGCCGGGACCGGGCGGCCGTAGCGGACGTCCCGGGCCAGCGCCCCGTCGACATCGCGGGTGGCGAAGGCCAGCCGGACCGCGTCGGCCGCCGGGATGATCGCAGCCGCCACCCGGGCCGAGAACTCGGCGGTGATCTCCGGGCGCGGCCCACCTCGTTCCGGGACCCCGTCCGGCCCGTACACGTCGACCGCCCCGGCGATGGCGAACGGCCCGACCGTGGTCCGCCGCAGCGCCGTCAGGTGGCCCCCGACGCCCAGCGCGGCTCCGAGGTCACGGGCCAGCGACCGGATGTAGGTGCCGGTGGTGCACTCCACGAGGACGTCGAGGTCGATGGCGTCGTCGCCCCGCCGGATCGGGCCGAGCACGTCGAACCGATGGATGGTCACCGGGCGGGCGGCCAGTTCGACCTGCTCACCGGCCCGAACCCGGTCGTAGGCACGCTGCCCGTCGACCTTGATCGCGGACACCGAACTGGGCACCTGCAGGATCGGCCCGGTGAGGGTCCCGATCACCGCGGTGACGGCGTCGTCGGTCACCGCGTCGAGGGCGGCCGGCTCAGCCGTGGCCAGCATCTTCCCCTCGGCGTCATCCGTGGTCGTTGAGGAACCGAGCCGGATGGTGGCCAGATAGGTCTTGTCGGTCAGCGACAGATGGCCCAGGAGTTTGGTCGAGCGTTCCACCGCAATCACCAGGAGCCCGGTGGCCATCGGGTCCAGCGTGCCGGCGTGCCCGACCTTCTTCGTACCGAGGACCCGCCGCAGCCGGCCGACGACGTCGTGCGAGGTACATCCGGCCGGCTTGTCCACCAGGAGCAGGCCGCCGCCCACCAGGTCGCTCATGTCGGTCCCCTCACAGTTCGTCCGGTGCGGGGCCCCGGGCTCGCACCCGATCCGCTTCTCGGGCCAATTCTGCCTCGTCGACCAGTTCCCACCGGCGCACGTGCAGGTTGACCGGTACATCCTCGCCCCGCGCCGCGGCCAGCAGGACCATGGCCCTGGTCCGCAGCCACCAGGTCAGCATGCGGCTCAACCCGACTGCGGTCACCACGACCAGAGCACAGAACGCGAACCGGAAGCCCTCCACCGTGTGCGTGGCGCGGTGCGGCTCGACCAGGTTCAGGATCTGACCGACCAGGAAGATGCCGATGACGGCCCCGCAGAAGCCCCCGATGTTGACCATGCCGGTGGCCGTCGAGATGCGGTGACGAGGGTTGTAGTCGCGAGCCAGCATGAACGCCACGGCCGAGGTCGGGCCGCTGACCGAGAACACGATCACCACCAGCACGACCACCGGCGTCGGCGGCACCCCTCCGGGCCAGGCGATCAACAGCAGCCAGGCCAGGATGGACACCCCGCAGACGATCACGGCCATCGGCGTCCGTACCTCGGGTCGCCGCCCGACGATCTGGCCGACGGCCAGGTTGGCCAGCACTCCGCCGAGGACCAGGAGCAGCATCAAGGACGACGCGGTGCCCGTGCTGTAGCCCAGGCCCTGGGTCAGGTAGGGAAAGCCCCAGAGGGTGGCGAACGTCGTCGGCCCGGCCATGCAGGTGAAGTGGACCCAGAAACCAAGTCGCCCGGACGGCAGGTGCCAGGCGCTGCGCACCTCGGAGAAGACCCGCCGTCCGGCCACCGGCCCGCCGGCCGCGCGTTCCTCGGCCGCCCGGAACGGCGCCGCCGTGGCCGGTCGGAGCAGCAGGAAGGCGTACGCGACGGACAGGCCGCCGGCGATCCCGAAGGTCGGCGCCCAGCCCAGCCCGTGCAGCAGTCCGGTCAGCGGCAGGGTCGCGATGATGTTGCCGGCCGATCCGGCCAGGCCGGTGAAGCTGGTCAGCACGGCGTACCGGCGAGCCGGGAACCAGCCGGCCACGAGGCGCAACACCGAGATGTAGGTCATCGCGTCGCCGCAGCCGACGACGCCGCGGGCCAGCAGCGCGGGGACGTAGCCCCCGACGAAGGCGAAGGCCAGCTCACCGCAGCCCATGGTGAGGGTCGCGGCCAACAGCATCCGGCGGGGACCGAACCGGTCGACCAGGATGCCCGTCGGCACCTGCATCAGGGCGTAGACGGCCAGTTGCAGCATGACGAAGGACGAGAGCTGCGGCGCCGACAGGTGCAGCCGCTCGGCCGCCTGGGGGCCGGCCACGCCCAGGGTGCTGCGGTGGAAGACGGCCAGTACGTAGACGCCGGCCCCGATGGCCCAGACCAGCCAGGCCTTGCCGGGGGCGCGCACCGGTACTGACGAGTTGATGACGGTCTCCATCTCAGGCAAGGGTTCGGGCGGCCGTGGCCAGGTGGTCGAGGACGAGGGCCACCGCGCGGTCCGCGTCCTGGGCGGCGATGGCATCGGCGATCGCCTGATGGTCGGCGACGGTGCGGGCCACCCGGCCGGCGTCGACCAGGCCGCCCTCGGTGAACAGGTTGGCCGCGCCCATCCGCATCTGACGGTCGCGCAGTGAACCGTAGAGCCGGACCAGGATGCTGTTGCCGGCCGCGGCCACGATGGCCGCGTGGAAGTCCCGGTCGGCCCCGACGTAGGCGGCGACGTCACCGGCCCGGTCGGCCGCCCGGAGCTCCTCCAGGGCGCGGGTCAGCGAGGCGGTGAGCCGCGGCGCCTGACCGGATTCGATCACCCGCCGCACGCAGTGGGTCTCCACCAGTTCACGGGTGGCCAGCACGTCCCGCCACTCCTGAGCACTCACCGGCAGGACCAGCGCCCCTCGTTTGGGCAGCAGCCGGACCATTCCTTCGGCCTCGAGCCGCAGCAGGGCCTCGCGAACCGGGGTCCGGGAGACTCCGGTCTCGTCGGCGATGTGCCCCTCGGCGAGCAGATCGTTGTCGGCGAACCGGCGGGTCAGGATGCCGTCGCGGACGTGCCGGTAGACCCGCTCGGCGGCAGAGGGCGGGGGTGTTGCATCCATGATGTATCTATCGTACGGCACGGCTTCGGCGTTTCCCGGACCCCGCCGAGCCCGGGAGACCGGTCAGCTGGAGCCGGTGGCCAGCACCATCGTCAGGGCCGCTATCGCGGCCGCGGCGGTGCCGGCGAATCCGAACCCGGCGGCCCGGACGTGGCCGCCCCCACCGAGCTGACCCGCCGCGTGGGCCACGTCCACTCCGGCGCGCGATCGCAGCGACACCTGCCACTGGGTCGGACCCGTCTGCTTCAGCACGGCCGCCACGTCCGCCTGGTGCGCGGTCCGCAGGATGTCGATGACGGAGTCCAGTTCCTCCTGGCGCAACCCGACCGCCTGCTCGGCGCTGATCACCGCGGTGACCAGACCGCGGCCCCGGGCCGCCGCCGGATCGAGGACGGCCGCGCCCAGCACCTTGGCCAGCATGCCGAGCCAGGCGAACGGGTGCAAGTCGGTGATCGGCCGCATCAGGGTGTCCGGATCGACGCCGGCGTCCAGCAGTCGGGCCGCCAGCCGGTGGGCCGCGGCCGAGGCGAATCGGAAGCCGACCGTGTCGGTGGCCAGTCCGGCGTAGATGTTGGCCGCGATCTCCCGGTCGATGCACAGCCCGAGCCGGTCCAGCACCGCCGCAACCAGCACGGTGGTGGATTCAGCCGCCGTCTCGACCAGGTGGTGGTGGCCGAACCGGGTGTTCGAGGCGTGGTGGTCGATGACCAGACTCGAGGATGCGGTGTCCAGCAGCGACTCGAGCACGCCCAGGCGTTCACGCGAGTTCACGTCGAGGGTGACCACCAGGTCCGGATGAACCGGCACCCGTTCGACCGGTGTCACCAGGTGCTGGCCCGGCAGACCCCGCAACGACTCCGGCACGCGGGCCGGTTCGGCGAAGGCGACGCACACGTCGCGACCGGCCGCTTCCAGGGCCAGACCGAGGGCCAGGGCACTGCCCAGCGCGTCGGCGTCCGGCCCGACGTGAGCCAGCAGGACCAGGGACTGCGCGGCGTCGATCAGCGCGCAGGAACGGACCAGATCGGTCGAGACCTCGAGCGCGCTGCTCACCAACTACCTCCGGAAAGAGAGTGCTGCGGATCCGGCCAGGACGACCGGACCGCACTACTGGGCTGCGCCGAGCTCGGCTTCCTCGTCTTCGAACTCATCTTCGTCCTCGGCCGCCCGCGGCACCTTGTAGGGGTCGGCGTCGCCGGCGTAGGTGGCCCCGGCGGCCTGGGAGGCGACGGCCGCGTCGGACGCCTTGGCCGCCGCGATCAGGTCGTCGATCCGATGCGCGTTCTCCGGGATGGTGTCCAGTTTGAAGGCGAGCGTCGGGGTGAACTTGATCCCGGTCTCGCGACCGACCGCGCTGCGCAGCACACCGGTCGCGCTGGCCAACGCGGCCGCGGTCGAGGTGACCTCGTCGTCGTCGCCGTAGACGGTGTAGTAGACCACGGCCTCGCGCAGGTCCGGCGTCACGGTGGCGGCGGTGATGGTGGTCATCGCCAGCCGCGGGTCCTTGACCTTGAGCTCCAGTTCGGTGGCGACGATCGCGACGATGCGCTTGGCCAACCGTCGGGCCCGTGCGGAATCGGCCATGGCGGAACTCCTTCTTCGATCTGTGTTGTTGGGTACTACTCGTCGTCCTGGGCGCCGATCACCCGACGGCGTGCGCTGAGCAACTCGACCTCGAACTCACCGGCGACCTGACGCTCGCAGGTGTCCAGCACGCGCTGCACCTGGGCCGGATCCCCGGACACGGTCGCAATGCCGATCAGGGCCCGTCGATACCGGTCGGCATCCCCGGCCTCGGTGACCGCGACGTCCAGACGACGCAGTCGCGCGATGATCGGCCGGATCACGGCCCGCTTGTACTTCAGCGAGTCGACCTCGCCCAGCAGCACATCGAGCTCGAGGACTCCGACGTACATCTGTCGCCCTCCCTGGGCCGGGCCGTGGTGGGCGGATGAACCGCCCACCACGGCACAACTGATCAGGCGCGGGGCTTCTCCCGGATCTCGTAGGTCTCGATGGTGTCCTCGACCTCGATGTTGTTCCAGGAGCCGAGACCGATACCGCACTCGAAGCCCTCCCGGACCTCAACGGCGTCGTCCTTGAACCGCTTGAGCGAGTCGATCGTGAGGTTGTCGTTGATGACGACCCCGGCTCGCAGCAAACGGGCCTTGGCGTTCCGACGGATCTCGCCCGACCGGACGATGCAACCGGCGATGTTGCCGAACTTGGACGAACGGAACACCTCACGGATCTCCGCCGTACCGACCGCGACCTCTTCGAATTCCGGCTTGAGGAGACCCTTGAGGGCCGCCTCGATCTCGTCGATCGCCTGGTAGATCACCGTGTAGTACCGGATGTCGACGCCCTCGCGGTCCGCCAGCTCCTGCACTCCACGGACCGGCTTCACGTTGAAGCCGATCACGATCGCATCGGTGATCACGGCCAGGTTGATGTCGTCCTGGGTGATCCCGCCGACGCCACGGTGCACGACGCGGAGGTTGACCTCTTCGCCGACGTCCAGCTTCATCAGGGAGTCCTCGAGCGCCTCGACGGTGCCCGAGTTGTCGCCCTTGATGATCAGCGTGAGCTGCTCGACCTTGTTCTGCTGGAGGGCGGTGTTGAAGTCCTCCAGCGTGATCCGGCGACGGTTGGCGACCTGGGCCTTGCGGGTCCTGGCCTGCCGACGCTCGGCGATCTGCCGGGCGACGCGGTCCTCCTCGACGACCATGAAGGAGTCGCCGGCGCCGGGCACCGAGGTGAACCCGAGCACCTGGACCGGACGCGACGGAGTGGCCTCGGCGACGTTCTCGCCGTGGTCCCCGAGCATGGCCCGCACTCGACCGTAGGCGTTGCCGGCCACGATCGAGTCGCCCACGCGCAGCGTTCCGCGCTGCACCAGGACGGTGGCGACCGCACCGCGGCCGCGGTCGAGGTGGGCCTCGATGGCCACACCTTCGGCCTGCATGTTCGGGTTGGCCCGGAGGTCCAACGCGGCATCCGCGGTCAACAGCACGGCTTCGAGCAGCCCGTCGATGTTGGTCCGCTGGCGGGCCGAGATCTCGACGAACATGGTGTCCCCGCCGTACTCCTCGGCGACCAGGCCGTACTCGGTCAGCTGCTGCCGGATCTTGTCCGGGTTCGCGCCTTCCTTGTCGATCTTGTTGATGGCCACCACGATCGGCACGTCAGCGGCCTTCGCGTGGTTGATGGCCTCGACGGTCTGCGGCATCACGCCGTCGTCCGCCGCGACCACCAGCACCACGATGTCCGTCGACTTGGATCCACGGGCCCGCATGGCGGTGAACGCCTCGTGGCCCGGGGTGTCGATGAAGGTGATCAGGCGCTCGACGTCGTTCAGGTGGGTGGCCACCTGGTAGGCGCCGATGTGCTGGGTGATGCCACCGGCTTCCTTGGCCACCACGTTGGTGCTGCGGATGGCATCGAGAAGCTTGGTCTTGCCGTGGTCGACGTGACCCATGACGGTGACCACCGGCGGCCGGACCTGGAGGTCCTCCTCGCCGCCCTCGTTCTCCCCGTAGGAGAGATCGAAGGTGTCCAGCAGCTCGCGGTCCTCGTCCTCGGGGGACACGATCTGGACCTCGTAGCCCATCTCGGAGCCGAGCAACTCCAGGATGTCGTCGGAGACCGACTGGGTCGCCGTGACCATCTCACCCAGATGGAACAGCGCCTGCACCATCGAGGCCGGGTTGGCATCGATCTTGTCGGCGAAGTCGCTCAGCGACGAGCCGCGCGCCATCCGGATGACCGCACCGTTGCCGCGGGGCAGCGTGATGCCACCGATCGACGGCGCCTGCATGTTGTCGAATTCCTGGCGACGCTGCTTCTTGGACTTGCGGCCCTTGCGGACCTGGCCACCCTGACGCCCGAAGGCACCCGGGGCGGCACCGCCGCGACCGCGACCACCGGCACCGGGACGGCCTCCGCCGCCACCGCCGGCCGGCGCTCCACCCGGAGCACCACCCGGACCGCGGTAACCGCCGCCACCGGCCGGAGCCCCACCGGGGCCACCGCCGCGGTAGGCACCGCCACCGGCACCCGGACGGGTGCCGGGAGCGCTCTGCGGGCGTCCGCCGGGCGTACCCGGACGAGGCCCGCCACCGGGGACACCGGGACGAGCGCCCGGGGCCGGACGTGGACCGCCGGCTCCAGGAGCACCACCGGGACGGGCGCCGGGAGCGGCGGCCGGCGGGCGAGGAGCACCCGGGACGCCACCCGGACGCGACGCCGGAGCGTTGCGAGGGGTACTGACACCGAACGGGTTGTTGCCCATCCGGGGCGGACGCGGAGCGCCGGGAACGCCGCCCTGGACGCGCGGCGGACGCGGGGCGACCGGAGCGGCTGACGCCGCCGGAGCCTCGGGGGTCGCCGGTGCGGCCGGTGTCGCGGGAACGGCCGAGGCGGCCGGTGCAACCGGTGCAGAGAAGGCCGGACCGGCCGACGGAGCGGCGGGCGCCGGAGCCGCCGGCGTGGCCGGCGTGACGGTGGCGGCCGGACGTTCCGGAGCCGGGGTCGCCGCCGGAGCGGGAGCACTCACCGACGGAGCAGCGGGCGCGGCGGGACGCGGTGCGCCCGGTGTGGCCCGCGGGGCCGAAGGTGCACCCGGTCGCGAAGCGGCCGGAGCGCCCGGACGGGACGGACTCGCCGAACGCCCGGGGGCTCCCGACGCACCGCCGTTGGCCGGAGCGGCTGCTGCCGGTCCGGTGGGGAAGGCGTCCTTGAGCTTGCGGACGACGGGCGCCTCGATGGTCGAGGACGCGCTCTTGACGAACTCGCCGAACTCGTTGAGTTTGGCGATGATTTCCTTGCTTGACTTGCCGAGCTCTTTTGCGAGCTCATGCACTCGGGCCTTGCCTGCCACTGCTCTCCTTACGGTGAGGCCGGGCGGCAAAGACCGCTCGACCTCGTGTTAGTTGTACCGGCTCATTGCTGGGACTTCACGGCGTACTCACGACGGTCGACCTGCTTTCGGTGTGAGGAACGTTCGAACCTCGCTGACATCTGCACTGCCGCCGGCTCCGCCACGAGTGGCTTCGCCAGCGCTGTCGGACCCGGCGGACGAGAACCGCAGGGCCCGCCCGAACGCACGACGGCGCTCCGCGAGGTCCAGGCATTCCGCACGGGGATGCAGCCACGCTCCCCTTCCAGGGAGGCGGTGCCGCGGATCGGGGGTGATGACCCCGTCCACGACGACGACGCGGAGCAGAGTTGAGGCGTCCGCCTTGTCGCGGCAACCGACACATGTCCGGATCGGACCCAGCATGAAAGAAAGTTCCGTCCGGAGAGATGACGGCCGTCACGACCCGTCCGACAGGACGGGCGTTCGACCCAACCGTTTGAGTCTACCGCTTCACGGCGCCGTCGGCGGCACGGCCGGCGCCGCGTCGCTGCGGATGTCGATCCGCCACCCGGTGAGCCGCGCGGCCAGCCGGGCGTTCTGCCCCTCCTTGCCGATGGCCAGCGACAGCTGGAAGTCGGGTACGACGACCCGCGCCGCCTTGGCCACCGGATCGACCACGGTGATCGACAGGGCCCGCGCCGGGGACAGCGCGTTGCCCACGAAGGTGGCCGGATCGTCGTCGTAGTCGATGATGTCGATCTTCTCGCCGCCGAGTTCGCTCATCACGGCTCGCACCCGCTGACCCATCGGGCCGATGCAGGCGCCCTTCGCGTTGATGCCGGGGACCATGGGCCGGACGGCGATCTTGGAACGGTGACCGGCCTCACGCGCCACCGCGGTGATCTCCACGCTGCCGTCAGCGATCTCCGGTACCTCCAGCGCGAAGAGTTTGCGCACCAGGTTGGGGTGGGTGCGCGACAGGGTGATCTGCGCGCCCCGGACACCGCGGGTGACGGCGACGACGTAGCAGCGCAGCCGCTGCCCGTGGACGTAGGTCTCCCCCGGTGCCTGCTCGGCGGCCGGGATGATGCCCTCCACCTCGCCGAGGCTGACCACGACGACACCGCGGGCGTTCACCTTGGCATCGGCGCTGACCGTGCCGGTGATCAGTTCGTGCTCCCGGCCGGCGAAGTCCCCGAAGGTCCGCTCGTTCTCGGCGTCCCGCAACCGCTGCTGGATGACCTGACGGGCGGTGGTGGCGGCGATCCGGCCGAAGTCGTCGGGGGTGTCGTCGAACTCGGCCGACAGCCCGCCGGCCTCGTCCGGTTCACGCACCAGCACACTGATCGAACCGGTCTTGCGGTTCACCTCGACCCGAGCGTGCTGGAAGTGCCCGTCGGTGTGGCGGTACGCGGTGAGCAGCGCGGTCTCCAGGGTTTCGATCAGGGACTCGAACTCGATCCCCTTCTCCTTCTCGACCGCGCGCAGGGCCGTGATGTCAACGTTCATCGTTCTTCTTCGTCCTCTTCTTCGTCCTGCTGGTCTGCATCGAGTTCTGCCTCGTCATCGAGCTCGTCATCGAGGCCCTCGTCGGCCTCGACGTCGGCCTGGGAGAACTTCTCGGCCGTCTCGGGGCCGAGCCGGGCCAGCACGGCAACCGACGGCGCACTGAACTCGACCTCCACCCTGGCCTTGGCGATCGTGCCGTACGAGAGGGTCAGCGGCTCCAGTCCGGACCGCCCGGTCAGCAATTCGAGCTCGGTGTCCCCGGCGCGGAGCACACGCGCCGTCATCGAGGTGCCGTCGGTGCGGGTGAGGGCCAGGAGGCGGCCGCGGGCGCGCCGGAAGTGGCGGGGCAGGGTCAACGGGCGGCCGATGCCGGGGCTGGTGACCTCGAGGGTGTAAGCCATGGCGCCCATCGGATCGGCGGCGTCCAGTTCGTCGAGCCGGGCCGAGATGTCGCGGCTCACGCCGGCGGCATCGTCCAGGTCGACCCCGGAATCGGAGTCGATGACCACCCGCAGCAGGCGCCGCCGTCCGGCCGCCACCACCGTCATCTCCTCGACGTCGTATCCGGCCTTCGCGGCGACGGCGTCGACCACCTCACGCAACTTCGCCTGGTCCGCTGATGCCATGATGCCTCCCGGGCGTCTGTAGTTGTCGTGGTTCCGGTGGTGCGATTCGGGCGCGCCTGTCGGCTGCTACACGCCGATCCTAGCTTGGCTCGGACCTCACACCGGTCCTGACATGATGGTGCCGTGCCTTCCTCCCCACGACGCCTGCCGCCCCCGCCGGTTCTGGCGCGACGCACGTTGATGCTCGGCGCCGGGACGGCGGCCCTGCTGGCCACGGCCGGGTGCAACCCCTTCTCGACCCCGACGCGGGTCACCCGAACCGTCACCGCGTCCGCGGCCCCGGCCGTCGATCCGATGCTGACCCTGACCGCGATCACCCGCCTGCACGTGGTGCGGCTGGCGAACGTCATTGCGGCGAACAAGCCGGTGGCGGCCCGGCTCACGCCGCTGCTGAAGGACCGCCAGGTGCACCTGGCGCAGCTCATCGCCGAGGTGTCCCGGACCAGCCCGCAGGCCGGGGCGAGCGAGAAGGCCAAGCCGACGTCGGACCCGACCCTGGCCGTCCCGACCGGTGCCTCACCGGTGCTGCTGGCCGCCATGAAGTCCGATGCCGCGACGGCGCAGACCGCTTTCATCGATGCATTCTCCCTGGCCTCGCGCTATCGCGCGGCTCTGTTCGGTTCGATCGCGGCCTGTCTGGCCAGCCACCAGGAGGCCCTCTCGTGACGACGCCCGCCGCCCCGACGAGCGGTCCGTCGTCCGCCCGTCCGACCGCCGCCGCACCGGCCACCAAGCTGGCCAGCGAGACGGCGAAAGCACTGCAGACGGCGCTGGCCGCCGAACAGGTCGCGGTCTGGGCCTACGACCTGGTGGCGGCCTACGACCCGGCGGACGCCTCGCTGATCGCCACCATCCGGACCGGTCATCTGGCCCGGCGCGACGCTACGGCCAGCCTCCTGGTCAGTGGCGGGTCGACCGCGCCGATCGCGGCCCCGGCCTATTCGATCCCGAAGCCGGTCACCGACGTGGCCAGCGCCCGGGCCCTGAGCACGACGGTCGAGACCGACTGCGCGGCGGCCTGGCGGGTCGTGATCGGCAGCACCGACAGCACGAGTCTGCGCACGTCCGCACTGGCCGGTCTGTCCGACTCGGCGGTGTGGCTGACCCAGATGAAGATGGCGGCCCGGACCGTACCGGTCACCGTCGCCCTGCCCGGCGTCAGCTGACCGGGTCGCCGCCGGCTGACGGCTCGGCATCCGGTGGCCCGGCCGCGGCCGGCCGGCTCCCGCCGGCCGCTGCGGTCAGGCTCCGACCAGGGCCGTGATGGTGTCGACGGCCTGGTCGACGGCGATCTCCTGCGAGGTGCCGGTCCGGCGGTCCTTGAGCTCCAGGACGCCCGTGGCCACACCCCGGCCCACCACCAGGATCGTCGGCACGCCGATCAACTCGGCGTCGGTGAACTTCACCCCCGGTGAGGCGTTCCGGTCGTCGAGCATCACCCGAACCCCGGCCGCGTCCAGCTGGGCGGCGAGATCCTCGGCGGCACCGACGATCTCGGCGCCCTTCCCGGCGATCACGACGTGCACATCAGCCGGGGCCAGCTCGCGGGGCCAGATCAGACCCTTGTCGTCGTGGGAGTTCTCGGCCACCGCGGCCACCGCCCGGGAGACGCCCACCCCGTACGAGCCCATGGTCACCGTCACCCGCTTGCCGTTCTGATCGAGCACCTGCAGGTCGAGGGCGTCGGCGTATTTGCGGCCGAGCTGGAAGATGTGGCCCATCTCGATACCGCGGGCCAGCGACAGCGGCCCTGACCCGTCGGGGGCCGGGTCGCCGTCCCGGATCTCGGCCGCCTCGATGACCCCGTCCCCGGTGAAATCGCGCCCCGCCGTCAGGTCGTACACGTGCCGGCCGTTGGCGTCGGCGCCGGTGATCCAGCGGGTGCCGGGCACGATCCGCGGATCCAGCAGGTAGCGGATCTTGCTGGCGTTCTCGCTGCCCAGCACCCCGGGGCCGATGTAGCCCTTGACCAGCGCCGGGTTCGCGGCAAAGTCCTGCTCGGTGAACGGTTCCACCTCGGCCGGCGACACCTGGGCCTCGAGCCGCTTCATGTCCACCTCCCGGTCGCCGGGCAGCCCGATGGCCAGCGGCTCCCGGGTGCCGTCGGGCAGCCGGAGCATGACGATCAGGTTCTTCAAGGTGTCGGCACCGGTCCACGGCCGGTCGGCCCGGGGGAACCGCTCGTTGGACACGGCCACCAGCGTGTCGATGGTCGGCGTGTCCGGGGTGTCCTCCACATGGGCGGCGGGGGCGTCGTCGAACGGCAGGGCGGCGGGCACCGGTGTCGTCACGGCCTCCACGTTGGCCGCGTAGCCGCCGGGCGAGCGCACGTAGGTGTCCTCGCCGACCTCGGAGTCGGCCAGGAATTCCTCGGACGCGCTGCCGCCCATGGCCCCGGAGGTGGCGGCCACGATGACGTAGTTCAGCCCGAGCCGGTCGAAGATCCGGATGTAGGCCTTGCGGTGCCGGAGGTAGGACGCGTCCAGACCGGCGTCGTCGATGTCGAAGGAGTAGGAGTCCTTCATCACGAACTCGCGGCCGCGCAGGATGCCGGCCCGGGGACGCGCCTCGTCCCGGTACTTGGTCTGGATCTGGTAGAGCGCCAGCGGCAGGCTCTTGTACGAGGAGCAGATGTCCTTCACCAGCAGGGTGAACATCTCCTCGTGGGTCGGGCCCAGCAGGTAGTCCCCACCCTTGCGGTCCTTGAGCCGGAACAGGTTGTCCCCGTACTCGGTCCAGCGGCCGGTGGCCTCATAGGGCTCCCGCGGCAGCAGTGCCGGGAAGTGCACCTCCTGGGCGCCGATGGCGTCCATCTCCTCCCGGACGATGCGTTCGACGTTCCGCAGCACCCGGTAGCCCAGCGGCAGCCAGGAGTAGATACCCGGCGCGGCTCTCCGGACGTATCCGGCACGCACCAGGAGCTGGTGGCTCGGCACCTCGGCGTCGACTGGATCCTCTCGCAGCGTGCGCAGGAACAGGGTCGACATCCGGGTTATCAACGCTCAGAACTCCTCGATCAGCCGGCCGCGGGGTGCGGGCCTCGCGCCGGTCAGCCTATCGGTTGGTCGATCGCGCACCCGCACGATTTCGGCCCGGCCGAGTGCGCGCGGCAGGCTAGCGTCAGTCCGGTGTACGTACTCCTGCCCCCGTCCGAGACCAAACACCCCGGCGGCGACGGCCGGCCGCTGGACCCGGACCGCCTGGGCTTTCCCGGATTGAACCCGGTACGGCACCGCGTCATCGCCGCCGCCGCGGCCCTGAGCCAGGATCTGCCCGCCGCCCGGGCCGCGCTGAAGGTGTCGGCCCGCATGGACCACGAAATCGGCTCGAACGCGGTGGTGACGACCGGCCCGACCCTGCCCGCCCTGGCCCGCTACACCGGCGTCCTCTACACGGCACTGGACACGCCGAAGCTGACGGTGGCCGAGCGCAGCCGGGCGGCCGGCCGCATCCTGATCACCTCGGCCATGTTCGGGCTGGTCGGGGCGGGCGATCTGATCCCGACCTACCGACTGTCGGCGGGATCCCGGCTGCCCGGCCTGCCCACCATGGCCGCCTTGTGGCGACCTGCCCTGTCGGAGGCGCTGGCCGGTCTGGACGCGCCGGTGCTGGATCTGCGGTCCGGCGCGTACGCCGCCTTCGCCCCGGCTCCCGGGGCCGTGCAGGTCCGGGTGGTCACCGTGACCCGCGGCGGCGAGGTGAAGCCGGTCAGCCACGACAACAAGGCGATCAAGGGCCTGCTGGCCCGGCTGGTCGGGACGACCAGGGCCGAGGTGGACGACATCCCGGCGCTGCTCCGGGTCAGCTATCGGGCGGGCCTGGCCGTCAAGCGGACCGGCCCGATGTCGATCGACCTGACGGCGCCGGTCGCGCACTGATCGACCTCGGATCGGGTCGGGACGAAATTCGGTTGCGTGACGACCGGGCGGACGGACATGCTCGTGACGGCTTCGGACGCATCAGGCGTTCGGCGGACGACGAGGAGGCATCCATGGATGTTCGAGCGGTAGCCCCGTCCCCCGTCCCGCCCGCCCCCGTCCCGTCCGCCTGACCCCAGCAACACGTCGGTGGCGCCGGCTGCGGGCACCTGTCCCAGGAGCCCCGACTTGTCTCGTTCCCCGCGTTCCACCCACCCCTGCTCCGACGACGCCGACGACCCCTTCGGCGAGATCGACGATCCGGTCCGCCGGCGCCGTCCGCGACCGCTCACCTCCGGCCCCCGGCTCGTCGTCGAGGGCCGCTCCGGGCGGGCGACGCCCGATCTCGACCTGGGGATCGATGCCGGCCCGCCCTTCTCGTCCTACGACGTGGCCTCGCACGGCCCCGACCCGGTGCCCGACTGGGTGATCACGTCGGCGTCGGCCCGCGACACCACGCTCGGCCCCCTGAAGTCCGGCAAGGAGGCCGACGTCGCCCTGCTGGAGCGGGCCGTCCCCAGCGGACCGGGCTCCCTCCTGGCCGTCAAGACCTACCGGGACAGCCATCACCGGATGTTCCATCGCGACAGTGGCTATCAGGAGGGCCGCCGTACCCGTCGGTCCCGGGAGTCGCGGGCGATGGCCACCCGGACCGCGTTCGGGCGGGAGCTGCTCGCCTCGAAGTGGGCCACGGCCGAATTCGCCGTGCTGTCCACGCTGTGGCGGGCCGGGGCGAACGTGCCCTACCCGGTCCAGATGCTGGGGTCGGAACTGATGATGGAATTCATCGGATCGCCCGATGGTGTTGCCGCGCCGCGTCTTTCCTCCTGGACGGGCGATGCCGCCGAGTTCACCGAGCTCTGGCACGACCTGGTCGCCGGCCTGGAGATCCTGGCCCAGGAGGGCTTGACGCACGGCGACCTGTCGCCGTACAACGTGCTCGTCCACCAGGATCGCTGCGTGATCATCGACCTGCCGCAGGCCGTCGACGTGATCGCCAATCCGCAGGGAGAGACCTTCCTGCGCCGCGATACGCAGGTCATCGCGGGGTTCTTCGCCCGCCGCGGCGTCCTCGAGGCCGACGGTGAGTTGCTGGCACTGCATCTGGGTGGGATCGCCCGCGGTTAGCCTTCACTCATGCCACATTTTGATCTGGTCATCATCGGCTCCGGCTCCGGGAACTCGATCCCGGGGCCGGAGTTCGATCACTGGGACATCGCCATCGTCGAGGACGGACTGTTCGGCGGCACCTGCCTGAACGTCGGTTGCATCCCGACCAAGATGTTCGTCCACCCGGCCGAGCTGGCGGACGCCGCTCGTCATGCCGGGCGGTTGAACGTGCGGTCCCATCTGGACGCGGTCGACTGGCCCGGCATGCGGGATCGCATCTTCGGCCGGATCGACTCCATCGAGGCCGGCGGTCGCGCCTACCGCGAGGGCCCGGAATGCCCGAACATCACCGTGTTCGCCGGGCGCGGGAAGTTCACCGGCCACAAGGCGCTGCGCGTCGAACTCCACGACGGGACAACCGCCGAGATCACCGCGGACCGCTTCGTGCTGGCCGCCGGTTCGCACGCCGTGGTCCCCGACCTCCCCGGCCTGAGCGATTCGAGCGTGCCGTTCCACACCTCGGACACGATCATGCGGATCGACGATCTGCCGGAGAGCATCGTCATCATGGGCGGCGGATACATCGCCGCCGAGTTCGCCCATGTCTTCTCCTCCTTCGGGGTCGAGGTCACGCAGCTCGCCCGGGGCCCGCAACTGTTGCGGTCCCACGACACCGACGTCTCCGAGACCTTCACCGCCGAGGCGTCGGCCCGGTACCAGGTCCACCTGAACGTCAAGGGCGACAAGGTGAGTCAGACCGGCGCCGGGGTCGAGGTCCAGTTCCGGACCCCGGACGGCCATCACACCGTCGAGGCCCAGATGCTGCTGGTCGCCACCGGCCGCCGGCCCAACGGTGCGAACCTGGGCGTGGAGGCCACCGGCGTCCAGTTGGGTCCGGACGGACGGGTGATGGTCGACGCGCACCAGCAGACGTGCATCCCGGGGATCTACGCGCTCGGGGACATCAGCACGGAGTTCCAGCTGAAACACGTCGCCAACCACGAAGCCCGGGTGGTCCGCCACAACCTGGCCCACCCCCAGCAACCGATCAGTTCCGATCACCGTTTCGTGCCGGCCGCGGTCTTCACCGATCCGCAGATCGCCTCGGTGGGGGTCACCGAACAGCACGCGATCGCGCGGGGCATCCGGTACGTGGTCAAGCGTCAGGACTACGGCGGCATCGCCGCCGGCTGGGCGCGCGAGGACACCACCCATTTCCTGAAGGTGCTGGCCGATCCGGACACCGGTCTGTTGCTCGGGGCCCACGTCATCGGTCCAGAGGCGGCCACGGTGATCCAGCCCCTGATCCACGCGATGTCGTTCGGGCAGACGGCTCACGAGGTCGCCCGCGGCCAGTACTGGATCCACCCGGCCCTCTCCGAGCTGGTGGAGAACGCCCTGCTCGGCCTCGACGTCCCGCGCTGACCCGGGCGCCGGCGGCCCGGCGCGGGACCGGCACGGCCCGACCTCAGGGCGTCGGCTCAGGGCAGGGTGAGGATCTCCGCGCCGGTGTCGGTCACCACCAGGGTGTGTTCGAACTGGGCCGTCCAGGACTTGTCCCGGGTGGTCACCGTCCAGTCGTCGTCCCAGAGGTCCCAGGCGATCCCGCCCAGGGTGATCATCGGTTCGATGGTGAAGGTCATGCCCTTCTCGAGCACGGTGGTGACACTCGGATCGTCGTAGTGCAGGATGACCAGGCCCGAATGGAAGGTCCGCCCGATGCCGTGCCCGGTGTAGTCACGGACGACGCCGTAGCCGAAACGCTTGGCGTAGGACTCGATCACCCGCCCGATGACGTTGAGCTGCCGTCCCGGGGCCACCGCCTTGATCGCCCGCCGCAGCGCCTCCTCGGTGCGCTCGACCAGGAGCCGGTTCTCCTCCGAGACGTCGCCGGCCAGGTAGGTCGCGTTGGTGTCGCCGTGCACCCCGTTGATGTACGCCGTCACGTCGATGTTGACGATGTCCCCGTCCTGGATGACGGTCGAGTCCGGGATGCCGTGGCAGATGACCTCGTTCAGCGAGGTGCAGCAGGACTTCGGAAAGTTCCGGTAGCCCAAGGTCGACGGATACGCCCCGTGGTCGCACAGGTACTCGTGCACGATCCGGTCGAGGTCGTCGGTGGTGACCCCGGGCGCGACGGCCGCGCCGGCTTCGCCCATCGCGCGCGCGGCCAGACGAGATGAGATGCGCATCTTCTCGATGATCTCGTCGGTCTGCACCCACGGATCGGTGCTCTTGGCCGGGGCCGGGCGGCCGACGTACTCGGGACGGGGAATGTCAGGCGGAACGGGCCGCACAGGCGTCCGGACCCCAGGCGAGATGGCGGTGCGCAACATGCCGCCAGCCTACGGGCCGCCCGGGAGCCCCTTGAGGAACGTGGCCGCCATCAGGTTGCTGAAGCCCGAACTCTGACCATTGACGATGAGGATGCTGAATGCGACGTCACCCCGGTATCCGGTGGTCCAGGCGTGTGCCCCAGCTTTGCCGTCGGTGCCGACGAAGTCCGCGGTACCGGTCTTGATGAACACGTCGCCCACATCCTGCAGATGGGCACCGGTGCCCTCGGTCACGACGGCCCGCATCAAGGTGCGCAAGCCGCTGATCGCCGCGGTGGACGGCGCGGGCTGGACCTGGTCGACCGTGGTCGTCGTGCCGCGGATCACCGTGGGCAGCACCAATGATCCGTGGGCGACGGTCGCCGCCATCATGGCCTCGCTGAACGGGCTCACCAGGTCGGTGCCTTGACCGAAACCGTTGGCCGCCCTCTGCACGAGCGTGTCCGCGGGCAGGACCTTCCCGGTCAGGGTGGTGATCCCCGGGACGACGAAGTCCGATCCGACCCCATATTTGACCGCCGCGGTCGGCAGGGCATCGGACGGCATCTCGGTGGCGAGCCGGGCGAACGTGGTGTTGCAGGATCGCGCGAAGGCCTTGGTGACGTCGACCGATCCGAGGTCGAAGTCGTGCGCGTTGTGGAACGGGCGGGAATCGAAGACCACCACGCCCGGGCACGCCACCTGGGTCGTCGGGGTGACCAGGTTCCGCTCGAAGGCGGCGGTCGCGGTGATGATCTTGAAGGTCGACCCTGGCGGGAACTGGCCCTGGAGCGCGATCGGACCCAACTGATTGGCCGCGGCATTCTGCGCGACCGCCAGGATCTCACCGGTCGACGGCTGGATGGCCACCAGCACGGCCGCCGTCTTGGTGGTGGCGACCGCCTTCTCGGCCGCTTTCTGGGCGGCTGTGTCGATGGTCAGGGTGACCTTCTGCCCGTTCCGCGGGGCCTGTGTGGCCAGCGTCGCCAATTCGGCTCCGGTCGCGTCGACGGTGTCGATCTCCCATCCGTCGATCCCGGTGGTGATCTTGGCCGCGGCCGGGGTGACCTCGGCCAGCAGCATCTTCGCGAAGTCCTTGGTCGGAGGAAGGTCGCGGACGGTGGACGGGAAGGTCAACCCGTTGATCGCGCCAAGCTGCGCCTTGACCGTGTCGTAGTCGGCCTGGCGCAGGTTCGTGACGGTGTAGCCGGCCGTCGCCGTGGCCGCCTTCACGCCGGCGGCCACCGAGGCCGTCGTGACGGTCGGATCGAGCGGGCCGAGGATCTTGGCCAGTGCCGCGGCAGTGCCGGTCAGATCGGTGATCTTGCCGGGCAGCGCGATCACCGAGTAGACGGTGACCGGAGCGACGATCTGCTGGTCGTTGCGGTCCACCATGATTCCGTCGGTGGCGGCGATGCTGCGCACGTCGAGCGACTGCCCGTCACCCAACTGCGGGTTGATCAGGGTCGACGACCACGTGGCGGTCCAGTCGTCGCTGGCCGAGGGGCGGGCGAACGACCAGGTGGCGGTGTAGTTCCAGGAAACGCCGTGCGGCAAAGTCCAGGCGAACGCGGCGGACACGGTGGCCGCGGTCGGTGTCGATTCGGTGGCCTGCCCCGCCTTCACCACCACCGAGGTGGGAGCCAGATTGGTCAGCACCGACCCGATGGAGGCGGCCGCCGACCCCGGGTCGGAGGTCAACGCGGCGATCGAATCCGGGTTGAGCGAAGCCCAGGCCGCCGCCAGCTTGGCCACGGCCGCCTCCGGTGACGGGCCGGACGCCGCGGTCGACCCGCCGCCGGTGCACCCGGCCAGAACCAGACACCACAGCAGCAGCGCGACCAGGGCGCCACGTCCGCCGGGCCGTCGTCGGCGCCGCATACGCGGACCAGGACTCATAGCCGTCAGTATTCCCCGGGCCGGGCCGGGCAGGCCGTCACACACGCCCGCATCGCCGAACGCGAGCAAGTTTCAGAACAGGACCGAGGCGAAGGTGCCGACCTGACGGAAGCCGATGCGCCGGTAGGCGGCCCGGGCGGCCAGATTGTGGTGGTTCACGTAGAGACTGGGAATCCGGCGCAGGGTCTGCAGGTACTGCGCGACGGTGGCCACCGCCGGTGCCGCCAGTCCGCGGCCGCGATGGTCCGGCGCCACCCACACCCCCTGGATCAACCCGGCGCGCGACGACAGCGCACCGATCTCCGCCTTGACGACGACCCGGCCGTCCTCGAACCGGGCGAACGAGCGACCGGCACGGATCAGCTCCTCCACCCGGGCGTGGTACCCGACCCCGCCGTCGGGCCAGCGCGGATCCACGCCGACCTCCTCGGTGAACATGGCCACCGCGGCCGGGTAGTACGCGTCGATCTCGCTGATCTGCACCGGCCGCATCATCGGGTCGATCTCGCACTGCACCCGCTCGGTGCAGGCCATCAGCGGCTGGTCGGCCCGTACCTCCCGGGCGGGGCCCCACCGGCCGGAGAGCCGATCCCACAGTGGCAGCACCAACTCGGCCGGGCCGAGGATCGACGCGCAGCGGCGACCGCCCCGTGACGCGGCCTGGGCGAACGCCTTCAGCGAGTGCTTGTCCCCGGACAGCGGCACCAGGTTCGGGCCGTCGAAGCACACCCCGTCCCGGCCACCGCCGACCCCCCAGAACTGACCACCCAGCGCCCGCGAGTCCATACCGGCCTGCTCGAACCGGGCCGCGACCAGGCAGGCGGCGATCGGATCGGACGCCAGCACCCGGGCGACTTCCGCGCCCTGGGCCGGCCCGAGCACGCGGGCAAATCCGGCCGTCAACATGACTGGACTCAGACCAGGCTGACCGAGGGTTCGCCACTCGGCGTACCCGCGGCACGCATGATGTCGGCCAGCTTCATGGCTTCTTCGATGAGCGTCTCCACGATCGCCGCCTCGGGCACGGTACGGATCACCTCGCCCTTGACGAAGATCTGCCCCTTGCCGTTACCCGACGCCACCCCGAGGTCGGCCTCCCTGGCCTCACCGGGTCCGTTCACGACGCAACCCATCACCGCGACGCGCAGCGGCACGTCCATCCCCTCCAGACCGGCCGTCACCTCGTTGGCCAGCTTGTACACGTCGACCTGGGCCCGGCCGCAGGACGGGCAGGAGACGATCTCCAATCCGCGCTCGCGCAGATTCAGCGACTCCAGGATCTGCAGGCCGACCTTGACCTCCTCGACCGGCGGGGCCGACAACGAGACCCGGATGGTGTCGCCGATCCCCTGCGACAGCAGCGCTCCGAACGCCACCGCCGACTTGATGGTGCCCTGGAAGGCCGGTCCGGCCTCGGTCACCCCGAGGTGCAGCGGGTAGTCGCACTGCTGGGCCAGCAGCTCGTAGGCCCGCACCATGATCACCGGGTCGTTGTGCTTGACCGAGATCTTGATGTCGCGGTAGTCGTGCTCCTCGAACAGGGAGCACTCCCAGAGCGCGGACTCGACCAGCGCCTCCGGGGTGGCCTTGCCGTACTTCTCCAGCAGCCGCTTGTCCAACGAGCCGGCGTTGACCCCGATCCGGATGCCGATCCCGGCGTCCTTGGCCGCCCGGGCGATGGCCCCCACCTGGTCGTCGAACTTGCGGATGTTGCCCGGATTGACCCGGACCGCGGCGCAGCCGGCGTCGATGGCCGCGAAGACGTATTTCGGCTGGAAGTGGATATCGGCGATCACCGGCAGTTGCGACTTCCGGGCGATGGCGGCCAGCGCCTCCGCGTCGTCGGTGTCCGGTACCGCGACCCGGACGATCTGACAGCCGGCCGCGGTCAGCTCGGCGATCTGCTGCAGGGTCGCGTTCACGTCCGCGGTCTTGGTGGTGCACATGGACTGGACGGACACCGGGTGGTCGCTGCCCACCCAGACGCCGCCGACGTTCAGTTGCCGGGTCGGCCGGCGCGGAGCCAGCACCGGAACCGCCCGCTCGACCGGCAGGGAGGGCATGCCCAGACCGATGGCCGGGCCGCCTCCGGCCCGCGTCGCGCCCACTGGACCGCTTGTCGCCTGAGACATCTTGCTTCTTCCGTTGTTGTGGAGTGGAGCTAGCCGAACAGTTTCACCGGGTTGACGACGTCGGCCACGAGGGTCAGCACAGACAGCCCGATGAACAACAATGCCACCACGTACGCGACGGGCATCAGCTTGGCCACGTCGAACGGGCCTGGATCGGCCTTGCGACGCACCTTGGACCAGCCCCGCCGCACCCATTCGATGATCGCGCCGAGGATGTGTCCGCCGTCCAGCGGCAGCAGCGGCAGCAGGTTGAGCAGGAACAGACTCATGTTGAAGCCCGCCAGCAGTTGCAGGAACAGCTCGATCTTGTCCTTCGCGGCGGTGTCCGAGGACAGGATCTCGCCGCTGATCACCCCGGCCCCGACGATGCCGACCGGGGAGTTCTGGTCACGCGCCTTGCCGTTGAAGATCGAGTCCCACAGGGCGGGGATACGGGACGGGATGCTGACCACGGCGTGGGCCGCGCTGCCGATGAACGAGCCGGTCATGGTGAACGCCTCGCCGACCGACTGCGACTGGTACTCCGTCGCCGCGGTGATACCGAGGAAACCACCGACCGTGGTGCCGGTCTGCTTGCCCTGGTCGTCCAGCACGGCCAGGGTGTTGGCCACGATGGGGACCTGCTTGGTGGTGTCGACGCCGTCGCGCTCGTAGGTCAGGGCGACCGTCTTGCCGGCCGACGCGCGGATCAGCTCGCGCATCTGGTCCCAGCTGGTGATCGTGGACCCGGCGAAGGACACGATCTTGTCGCCCGGCTTCAGACCGGCCTGGGCGGCCGGAGTGGCCGGATCGCTCGCGGCGCAGGTGCTCTTGGTGGCCGTGGCCGGGAGCACGCAGGTGCTCACCGTCGCCACCGTGGGGACGGTGACCGGCACGCCCAGGCCGATCACGATGACGATGAACAGGACGACGGCCAGGATCAGGTTCTGGAACGGACCGGCGAACATCACCACGATCCGCTTGAACGGATGCAGCTGGTAGAACTGCCGGCCGTCGTCCTGCTCGGTGACCTGCGAGCGGTCGCCGGACCGGGAGTCCTCGATGAGTTGCCGCACCATGCCGGCCGGGCCCATGGCCGTGGTCCCCGGCCCGCGGAAGCGGCCGCCGTTCTTCCCCGCCGCCGGCGGCACCATCCCGACCATGCGGATGTAGCCGCCGAGCGGGATGGCCTTGATGCCGTACTCGGTCTCCCCCCGTTGCCGGCTGAACAGGGTCCGGCCGAAGCCCACCATGTACTGGGTCACCCGGACCCCGAACAACTTGGCGAACGCCAGGTGGCCCAGTTCGTGCCAGGCGATGGAGAACAGCAGCCCCAGGACGAACAGGATGACGCCGATCGCGGTCAACAAGGGTTGCGCTCCTACTGTTTCGCCAACTGATGGATGAGTTCCTCGGCCCTGGCCCGGGCCCAGTCCTCCGCCGATACGACGTCCGAGATGCTGCTGGGTTCGGCTCTGACGTGATCAGACTCGTCCAGAATGCCCGCCAGAACATGGGAAATGCCGGTGAACGAGAGCTTTTCGGCCAGGAAAGCGGCCACCGCCTGCTCGTTGGCCGCGTTGAACACGGCCGGGACCAGCCCGCCCGCGCCACCCGCGGCCCGGGCCAGGTCCAGCGCCGGGAAGGCGACGGTGTCGACTGGTTCGAAGGTCCAGGTCGACGCGGAGCTGAAGTCGCACGCCGCGGCCACCCGGTCCATCCGGTCCGGCCAGGTCAGCCCGAGAGCGATGGGCAGGCGCATGTCCGGGGGCGAGGCCTGGGCCAGGGTGGACCCGTCGCGGAAGGTGACCATCGAATGGATCATCGACTGGGGGTGGACCACGACATCGATCCGGTCGTAGGGGACGCCGAACAGCAGGTGCGTCTCGATCAGCTCCAGGCCCTTGTTGACCAGTGTGGCCGAGTTCACCGTGACGACCGGGCCCATGGCCCACGTCGGGTGTTTCAGGGCCAGATCGACCGTCACCAGCTCCAGGTCCGCCACCGACCAGCCGCGGAACGGCCCGCCGGACGCGGTGAGCACCAGCTTCGCCACCTCCTGGGCCGAGCCACCCCGCAGGCACTGGGCCAGGGCCGAGTGCTCGGAGTCGACCGGGACGATCTGCCCGGGCGCTGCGGCCGAGGTGACCAGGGAACCTCCGGCGACCAGGGATTCCTTGTTGGCCAGGGCCAATGTCATCCCGGCGGCCAGCGCGGCCAGGGTCGGTCCGAGCCCGACCGAACCGGTGATCCCGTTGAGCACGACGTCGGCGTCCACCGTCGCCACGAGCTCGGTGGCGGCATCTCCTCCGGTCAGCACCGTGCGTCCGGGCAACGTGAACGACGGACCCGCGACCGCGATGATGGCGTCCGGATGGGCCGCGGCCTGCTCGGCCAGCAGCTCCGGGTGCCCGCCACCGGCGGCCAGACCCACGACGTGGAAGTCGTCCGGGTGGGCGGCTATCACCTCGAGCGCCTGGGTCCCGATCGAGCCGGTCGAGCCGAGGATCACCACACGGCGCGGGCCGGTCACTGGAGTCACCAGGTCATTGTCCCTGAGATAGCGTCGCGGGCGTGCCAGAGGAACTCCCGGTTCGCGCCGCTGTCCCGGCCGTGCTGGCCGCGCTGGCCGGGTCCGGGACGGCGGTGGTGACCGCGCCTCCGGGGTCCGGCAAGACGACCGTGCTGCCCCTGGCCCTGGCCGACGCCCACCGGGGTCGGGTGATCGTCGCGGAGCCGCGGCGCATCGCCACCCGCGCAGCGGCCCGGCGGATGGCGTCCTCCCTCGGGCAGGCCGTCGGCGAGCGGGTGGGCTATTCGGTGCGCGGCGATCGGCGGGTCTCCGGGGCCACCCAGGTCGAGGTGGTGACCACCGGGCTCCTGGTCCGGCGCCTGCAGCGGGACCCGGAGCTGGCCGGGGTCGACGTGGTGATCATCGACGAGGTCCACGAGCGGCAGCTCGACACCGATCTGGCGCTGGCCTTCGCCCTCGACGTCCGGGCCAACCTGCGCCCCGATCTGCGGCTGCTGGCCACCTCGGCCACTCCCGACACGACACGCCTGGCCGCCCTGCTCGGATCGATGGACTTCCCGGCCCCGGTGATCGACGCCCCGGGCCGGGTGTTCGCCGTCGATCTCGTCTACGCCCCGCCGCCCCGGCCGCTGCCCCTGCTGGCCGACGCCCGGGTCGACCCACGGTTGCTCGACCATGTCGCCGCAGTCGTCCGCCGAGCGTGGGCCGAGTCCACCGGAGATGTCCTGGTCTTCCTGCCCGGCGAGGCCGAGATCCGCGCTGTGACACGACGTCTGGGCGATCTGGAGCACGTCCGTGAGTTGTTCGGCCGGCAGAGCGCGGCCGAGCAGGACGCCGTCCTGCGGCGGTCGAACCACCGTCGGGTGGTGCTGACCACCGCGGTCGCCGAGAGTTCGCTGACCGTTCCCGGAGTCGCGGTCGTGGTCGACGCCGGGCTCTCACGCGAACCGCGGATCGACGTCGCGCGGGGCCTCGGGTCATTGACCACGGTGAAGGTCTCCAAGTCCTCGGCCACCCAGCGGGCCGGACGCGCCGGCCGGGAGGGACCGGGCCGGGCCTACCGCTGCTGGAGCGAACTCGAGCAGGCCTACCTGGACGAGCACCCGGCCCCGGAGATCGCCACCGCCGACCTCACCGGTTTCGCCCTGGCCGCCGCCGACTGGGGACATCCGGGCGGTGACGGGTTAGCCCTGCTCGACCGCCCACCCGGGCCCGGGCTGGCCGCGGCCCAAGAGGTGCTGCTCGGCCTGGGCGCGGTCGACGACACCGGCCGGATCACGCCTCGCGGCCGGCGCCTGGCCCAGGTGCCGGCCCCGCCCCGGCTGGCCCGGGCGCTGCTGGACGGCGCCGACCTGGTCGGCGCCGAGCGGGCCGCGGAACTGGTGGCCATCCTGTCCGACGACACCGGCTCGGACACCGACGACGACCTGGCCCAGCGCCGCCGCCGGCTCCGTGACGGCCGGGACGCCGCGGCCACCGCCCGCTGGCGTCAGGAGGTCGGACGTCTGCGCACCGCCGCCGGAGCGGGGGGGCCCGGGATCGGGGACGACGCCGCGGCCGGGGTGATCGCCGCGCTGGCCTATCCGGACCGGCTGGCCCGGGTGCGGCCGGGCACCGGCAGCTACCTGATGAGCGGCGGCTCCGGAGCCGCCCTGCGCCCCGGGTCCGGGCTGTACGGACTGCCCTGGCTGGCCATCGCCGCCGCTGACCGGCCGGTCGGCCGGGCCGACGCCCGCATCCGGCTGGCCGCCCCGATCGACGAGGCCACGGCCAGGGAGATCGGCGCCGCCCTGCTGCGGACGGTCCGCGAGATCCGTTGGGAGCAAGGTGGTCTGCTGCTGCGCGAGCGCGACACCCTGGGCGCCGTCACGCTGGCCGAACGGCCGTTGACCGATCCCGATCCGGCCCGGATCGAGGCCGCCGTCCTGGATGGCATCGCCCGGTCGGGGCCGGCCGTCTTCCGGTGGACGGATGCGGGCGTCCGGCTGCGCCGCCGGATGGCGCTGCTGCACCACCACCTCGGCCCGCCGTGGCCCGCGGTCACCGACGAGGCCCTGCTGGGCCGCCTCCAGGACTGGGTGGGTGCCGACCTGGCCCGGGTGCGGCGAGCGTCCGACCTGGCCCGGATCGACACCGCGGCTGCTCTGCGCCGGCTCCTGCCCTGGCCGGCCGCCGCTCGGCTGGACGCCTTGGCTCCCGAACGGCTCGAGGTCCCGTCCGGCTCGGCCGTGCGGGTCGACTACTCCGCGGTCGAGTTCGACGGCACCGGGAGCCCGGTGATGGCCGTCCGCATCCAGGAGGTGTTCGGCTGGCTGGACGCACCACGCATCGCCGACAGCCGGGTGCCGGTGTTGCTGCACCTGCTGTCCCCGGCCGGGCGTCCGGCCGCGGTCACCGGTGACCTCGCGTCGTTCTGGCGGCAGGGTTACCCGCAGGCCAGAGCCCAGCTCCGGAGCCGGTACCCGCGCCACGCCTGGCCGGAGGATCCGCTCACCGCCCCGCCCACCCGGCGTGTGCGAAACTGACTCCAGCAGTTGCCCCGCGCCCGCACGTCCAGGAGGTACCAGTGTCCGGAACCGATCTCGAGAAGCACGATTCGCACGGCGACCTCGAGACCGCTCACCACGGTGCGGTCGTGTCCTACAACCCGGACGCGCCGAGCGAGGAGTGGGGCTGGCACGGACACTGGAGCGACTTCGCCCCGCGCGGACGCTTCCTGCTGCTGGGCCTGGGCGTGGTCGGCCTGCTGTTGATGCTGATCGGCAACCACCAGTCCCACGTCGAGGACTACTTCCTGGTCCTCATCGCCCTGATCATGGCTGCCTGGATGGCTCGGACCCATCTGCAGCGCCGGCGCGAACGCCGCATCCGACCCTGACGTGCGCACCGACTGGCGTGCCCGGACCCTGCAATACCTGGACGACCACGCCGCCGACGCCGTCGGTGAGCTGAGTTCGCTCGTCCGGGTGCCGAGCATCTCCGGCAGCGACGAGGAGAACTCCATCGTCGGGGACCTGGCCGGTCGGATTGCCGACCTGGGGGTCGAGGTCGACCATTGGCAGATCCCGCTCGACGAAACCCTCACCGCCGCTGACTTTCCCGGCGCCGAGGTGGACCGGAGTGACGCCTGGGGTCTGGTCGGCCGGGCCCGGGGCACCGGCGACGGCTCGTCCCTGATGCTGAACGTGCACGTGGACGTGGTACCCCCGGGCGACCTGAACGGATGGGCCAAGGCCCCGTTCGACGGCCGGGCCGACGCCCGGCGGGTGTACGGCCGCGGCGCGTGCGACATGAAAGGCGGCCTGGTCGCGGCGTTGTGGGCGGTACAGGCCCTGACCGCGTCGAAGGTGCCGCTGCGCGGCGACCTGCTGCTCGCCTTCGTCATCGGCGAGGAGGACGGCGGGCTCGGCACCTACGCCACCCTGGCCCGCGGCTGGCGGGCCGACGCCTGCGTCATCCCCGAACCGACCTCCCTGGATCTGGTCCCGGCCAACGGCGGTGCGCTGACCTTCCGGCTCCACATTCCGGGGCTGGCCTCGCACGCGTCGCGGCGCACCGCCGGGGTCAGCGCGATCGAGAAGTTCCTGCCCGTGTTCCTGGCCTTGCGGGCGCTCGAACGGGACCGCAATGTGGGCGCCGATCCGATGATGGACCGGTGGGACGTGCCCTATCCGATCGAGGTCGGCCAGGTGCATGCCGGCGACTGGTCGTCGTCGGTGCCCGACCTGTTGGTCGCCGAGGGTCGTTACGGCGTCCGCCTGGACGAAACACCCGAGCAGGCCCGGGCCGTCTTCGAGGAGGCCGTCCGCGCGGCCGGCGCGGCCGATCCGTGGCTGCGGGACCACCCGATCCGGGTGACCTGGTGGGGTGGGCAGTTCGCGTCGTCCCGCACGGCCGACAGTGCGCCCATCCTGCAGTCGGTGGCCCGGGCGCACGCCTCGGTCTCGTCGCGGCCGCAGCAGCGCTGGGGCGCTCCCTACGGCAGCGACCTCCGGCTGATGAACAACATCGGCGGCGTGCCCACCGTGCACTACGGTCCGGGCGACGTCACCCTGGCCCACGGGCCCGGCGAGTCGGTGCCGATCGACGAGGTGCTCACCGCCGCGCGGGCCCTGGCCGTACTGGCCCTCGACCACTGCGGCGTCGGCTAGACCAGCTCTTCGGCGGCCAACTGCCCGCAGGCGGCGGCGATCTCCTGGCCGCGGGTGTCCCGCACCGTGCAGGCCACGCCCTGGGCCCGGACGCGCCGGACGAACTCGTCCTGCACCGGCTTCGGCGAGGCGTCCCACTCACTGCCCGGAGTCGGGTTCAGCGGGATCAGGTTCACGTGCACCAGCTGGCCCAGGTGGCGGCGGAGCAGCTCGCCGAGCATGTCGGCCCGCCACGGTTGGTCGTTGACCTCCTTGATCAGCGCGTACTCGATGGAGACCCGACGGCCGGTGGTGTCGGCGTAGGCCCGCGCGGCCCGCAGCACCTCGTCGATCTTCCAGCGGTCGTTGACCGGGACCAGTGTGTCCCGCAGTTCATCGTCCGGGGTGTGCAGCGAGACGGCCAGCCGAACCTGCAACTTCTCGGCGGTCAGCTTCTCGATGGCCGGGACCAGGCCCACCGTGGACACGGTGACCGAACGGGCCGAGATCCCCAGCCCGTGCGGGGCCGGGGCGGTGATCATCTTCACGGCGGCCAGCACCCGGTTGTAGTTGGCCAGCGGCTCCCCCATGCCCATGAACACGACGTTGGACAGCCGTCCCGGCTCGCCCATGGCGCCGTCCCGTGCCGCACGCGCGGCCAACCGCACCTGCTCCACGATCTCCGCGGTGGACAGGTTGCGCTGCAGCCCGCCCTGTCCGGTCGCGCAGAACGGGCAGGCCATGCCGCATCCGGCCTGGGAGGACACGCACAGGGTGATCCGGTCCGGATACCGCATCAGGACCGATTCGATGAGCGTGCCGTCGTGGGCCCGCCAGAGCGTCTTGCGGGTGTCCCCGTCGTCACAGGCGATCGACCGGACCTCGGTGAGCAGTTCCGGGAGCAGGGCGTCGACGAAGTCCTGACGCCCGCTCGCCGGCAGATCGGACATCTCGGCGGCATCGCGGGTCAGGCCGCCGAAGTAGTGGCGGGCCAACTGGTCGGACCGGAACGCCGGCTGACCGGCCTGGGTGACGGCCGCCTTGCGGGCATCGACGTCGAGGTCGGCCAGGTGCACCGGCGGCTTGCCGCGGCGGGGGGCGTTGAAGATGAGCGGGAGAGGTTTCGTCATGACCGGCCCATTCTCCCACGGGTGGACGCCGGACCGGGCTGGTCGCCGGCCGCCGGTCCCCCACTAACCTCAACGCCATGACGACGAGTGGCAGACGCGTGCTGTCGGTGAACATCGGCCGCGCGATGGAGTTCGAGCACACCTCCGCATCGCACACCGGCATCGACAAGCGACCGGTCGATCATCCGGTGATGGTCACCGCACCCGGGCCCAAACACGTCGCGGGCAGCGGCCTGGCCGGTGACGACGTCTGCGACCGCCGGCATCACGGCGGGGACGACCAGGCCGTCTACGCCTACGCCCGGGAGGACCTGGACACCTGGTCGGCGGAGCTGGGTCGTGATCTGCCCAGCGGGTGCTTCGGGGAGAACCTGACCACCATCGGCCTCGACATCACGAACGCCGTGGTCGGCGAACGTTGGGCCGTGGGCGACACCCTGGTCCTCCAGGTCTCCGATCCACGGATCCCCTGCCGGACGTTTGCCGGCTTCCTGGGCGAAGCGGGGTGGGTCAAACGGTTCACCGAGCGCTCGGCTCCCGGCACCTATCTGCGGGTGATCACCCCGGGCCCGGTGGGCGCCGGTGATGCGATCCGCGTCGTCGACCGACCCGATCACGGCGTGACCGTCCGGGTCGCCTTCCGCGCGCTGACCGTCGAACCCGCCCTGCTGGCCCGGCTGGTCGGCGTCGACGGGCTGTCCGACGAGGCCAAGCGGTCGGTGGCCCGCCGAGCGCCGATCGAGCTGGACGCGTGAGCCGCCCCGGATTCTGGCCCTCCCCGATCACCGCCGACCAGGCCGTCGCGTCCGGACGGTCGCTCGAAGCGGTCGCCTTCGCCGGCGACCAGCTGTGGTGGTCCGAGGGCCGCCCCGACGACGGCGGGCGCGTGGTGGTCTGCACCCGGGGCGGCGCGGGTGAGGTCGTCGACCTGTTGCCGGGCCCGTGGAACGCCCGCACCCGGGTGCACGAGTACGGCGGGACCTCCTGGCTCCCGGTCCCGGGGCCGTCCGGATTCGATCTCGTCTTCGCCAACCTCGACGACCAGCGCCTGTACCGGCTCGCGGCCGGTGGTCAGCCGGTCCCGTTGACGCCGGAGCCGGCCCGGGCGGCGGGTTTGCGTTACGCCGACCTGCAATGGGACGAACGCCGCTCGCGGATCCTGGCCGTGCGCGAGACCCACCGCGGGGACGGCACCTTCGGCACCGTGGACCGGACGATCGTCGGCATCCCCGTGAACGGCGCCGGAGCCACCGACGACTCGGCCGTGGTCGACCTCCTGGCCGGCGCACCGCGGGCGGACTTCCTGGCCGGCCCGCGTCTGTCCGGTCACGGCGACGCACTCACCTGGATCAGCTGGAACCACCCCGACATGCCGTGGGACCGCACGACCGCCCACCTGGCCCCGGTCGCCCGGGGCGGCGGCCTCGGCGCGATCAGGGTGATCGCCGGCGGCCCCGGGGTGTCGGTCGTCGACCCGGGTTTCCTGCCGGACGGTTCCGTCGTGGTGATGAGCGACGCCACCGGGTGGTGGCAGCCCACGCTGATCGACCCCCGGACCGGATCGAGCCGCACCCTGAGCACGGTCGAACAGGAATTCGCTCCACCCCTGTGGGTCCTCGGCCGACGCAGTTGGGCCGCCGTCCCCGGGGGCCGGTTGCTGGTCCGGCCGGACGGCCGCCCGTCCCTCCTGGACACCTTCACCGACGAGTTGACCGCGCTGGATCCGGCCTGGACCTGGACCGGCGACCTGGCCGCCGACCGGACCGGCCGGATGGCCGTGATCGTCGGCAGCGATGTGGCGGCGTCCGAAATCGTGTCGATCACGCCGGGTGGTCTCCGGTCCGTGGTCCGCTCGGCATCCGACATCCCCCTGGCCGCCGGGCTGGCCCCGGTCCCCGTCGAGCGGACGTTCGACGGCGTGCACGCCATCGTGTACCCGCCCACGAATCCCGGCTTCTCCGCGGACCCGGGCCCCGCGCCGGTGATCATCACCGTGCACGGAGGCCCGACCGCCCAGCACAACCGGACCCTGAGCGCCACCACGGCGTACTTCACCAGCCGCGGCTTCGCGGTCGCCGCGGTCGACCATCACGGGTCGACCGGCTACGGCCGTCCCTACCGGGACGCGTTGCGGGGTCATTGGGCCGAGCTGGACATCGCCGACGCCATCACGGTCGCCGCCGGGCTGTTGGCCGACGGATCGGCCGGCATCGCGTTCATCAGCGGCGGGAGCGCGGGCGGACTGACCGTGCTCGGAGCCCTGACCACCGAGGGCAATCCGTTCGGCGGCGGCACCTCGTCGTACGGCATCGGCGACCTGAGGGCGCTGTTGGTGAGCACCCACGACTTCGAATCCCGTTATCTGGAAGGCCTTCTCGGTTCCGACCCGGACGTGCTCGACGCCCGGTCGCCGCTGCGGCACACGGATCGGCTGGCCACTCCGGTGCTGTTGCTCCAGGGCGGACGGGACCCGATCGTGACGCCGGATCAGGCGGAGAGTTTCGCCGCGGCCTGCGCGGCCAAGGGCATCGAGCACGACCTGATCATCTTCCCGGAGGAAGGTCACGGCTTTCGTTCGGCCGCGGCCCGGAAGACGGCGCTCGAGGCCGAACTGCGGTTCTACCAGGGAATTCTGGGCGCCTGATCGCGGCCGGTCAGGCCAGGCCGAGCGACTTCATCCGCTCGGTGTGGCCCATCTGCAGGCGACGGAACAGGGCGGCGATCCCGGCCAGGTCACCGGAGCCGGTGACGATCAAGGTGGCCAGGTCGTCGTGGTCGGCGACGACGTACTGGGCCTGGGTGATCGCCTCACCAAGGAGACGTCGCCCCCACAGGGCCAGCGCCCCGGTGAGCCGGGGATCGGCCTGGCAGGCCTTGCGCACCTCGCGGACGGCGAACGCGGAGTGTCCGGTGTCGCTGAGCACCTCGAACACCAGGTCGCGGGTCACCGGGTCGAGCCACTCGGCGATCTCCCGGTAGAAGTCGGCCGCCAGGCCGTCCCCCACGTGTGCCTTGACCAGCGACTCCAACCAGGAGTGCGGGGCCGTCGAGTCGTGGAACGCCTCCAACGGCGCGACGAACGGCGTCATCGCGTCCTCGACGGCCACACCCAGCTGTTCGAGGTAGGCGGCCAGCCGACGGAAGTGGCCCATCTCGGCCGAGGCCATCTGCGAGAGCGCGATCCGCCCGGACAGGGTGGGGGCGTAACGGGCATCGGCCGCCATCCGGTCGAAGGCCGAGAGCTCGCCGTAGGCCAGAACTCCGAGCAGATCGGTGGTGCCCGGCGGAACCGCGATGGTGGTCCCCGTTGATTCCGTCATGCCTTGGAGCCTAAGGGGCCGGGCGGGGAACGCGCAGGCAGGCCCGACCGGGACGCACGGCCTCGTCGGGCCACCGGACGCGGCCACGTACCATGGGTACCGACAGGCGGCGCCAGGACGGCGCCGCCGCATTGTGCGCGCGTCGCCCAATCTTGAAGATCTTCTCGTCACTGCCAACGCGCGCGGACCGCACGGAAGGCTTTGACCACCCATGACCGAGATCGTCGACCCCGTCGCCCTGGAGCACTCCGACAGTGCCCCGCTGGACGAGGAAGCAGTATCGCACCCGCTGTCCGGTGACGCGCCCGTCGCGCCCGAGGCCCCCACGTTCGCCGACCTGCAGGTCGATCCCCGGATCGTCCAGGCCCTGACCGAAGCCGGGATCGAGCGCACCTTCGCCATCCAGGCGCTGACTCTCCCGATCGCCCTGACCGGCTCTGACCTCATCGGCCAGGCCCGCACCGGCATGGGCAAGACCCTCGGCTTCGGCGTGCCCCTGCTGCACCGGTTGTCCTGGGACGCCGCCGCCCTGGACGAGAACGGCAAGCTGGCCGCCGGCCGCGCGCCGCGAGCGCTCGTCATGGTGCCCACCCGCGAACTCTGCGTACAGGTCACCCGTGACCTCCAGGGTGCGGCCAAGTACCTGGGTCTCTCGGTCACCGCGGTCTACGGCGGCCGGGCCTACGAGCCGCAGATCGCCGCCCTGCACGCCGGCGCGGACGTCGTCATCGGAACCCCGGGCCGACTGCTCGACCTGGCCAACGGTGGCCACCTCCAGCTCGGCGGCATCAAGGTGCTGGTGCTGGACGAGGCCGACGAGATGCTCGACCTGGGCTTCCTGCCGGACATCGAGAAGGTCCTGTCGATGGTCCCGGACAAGAAGCAGACGATGCTGTTCTCGGCCACCATGCCGGGACCGATCCTGACCCTGGCCCGCAGCTTCATGTCCCAGCCGACCCACATCCGGGCCGAGGTGGCCAGCGAGGGACAGACCCACCTCACCACCACGCAGTTCGTCTACCGGGCCCACGCCCTGGACAAGATCGAAATGCTGGCCCGGTTGCTGCAGGCCCGAGGACGCGGCCTGACCATGGTGTTCACCCGGACCAAGCGCACCGCGCAGAAGGTGTCCGACGAGCTGGTCGAGCGCGGTTTCGCCGCCGCCGCCGTCCACGGCGACCTGGGCCAGGGGGCCCGGGAACAGGCTCTGCGCGCCTTCCGGGCCGGCAAGGTCGACGTCCTGGTGGCCACCGACGTCGCCGCCCGCGGTATCGACGTCGAGGACGTCACCCACGTGGTCAACTACCAGTGCCCCGAGGAGGACAAGACCTACGTGCACCGCATCGGCCGCACCGGCCGGGCCGGCAAGACCGGGGTGGCCGTTTCCTTCATCGACTGGGACGACATCCCCCGCTGGAAGCTGATCAACGACTCGCTCGGGCTGGGTTTCCCCGACCCGGTCGAGACCTACTCGAACTCGCCGCACTTCTTCGCCGAGTTGGACATCCCCGAGGGCATCACCGGACGGCTGCCGAAGTCCCAGCGGACCCGGGAGGGCCTTGGCGCCGAAGTGGTCGAGGACCTGGGCGAGACCGGGGGCCGGCGCCGCAAGGCGGCCACCGGACCGGCTCGCGCCGGCGGTACCGGATCCCGCACCGGCGGCCGCGGCGAGGTCCGCCGGACGCCGGAGACGCCGGCGGCCAGCGACACCGTCGCCGACCAGACCGGAGACGCACCGGCCACCCCCCGCCGGAAGCGGTCACGCCGTCGTACCCGCGGTGGCGACGCCGGCGCAACCACCGCTGCTCCGGCTCCCGCCGCCGAGTGAGCCGGCCTCACCCGGAGCTTGCGGGCTCGTTGCGTAGGCTCGCGCGGTGACTTCACCACCCTTTCGCCCGCGCCGGTTGCGCGATCGCGCGATCGCCGTAGGCCTCGCCCTGGCCGTGGTGGCGATCGGCTTCGTCGTGTACTCCTCGAGCGACATCGCCAACACCAGCCTGCACACCACCAGCCCATCGAACGGCCCGTCCGGCGCCTGGTCGGCGGCGACCATCCCGTCCCCGACCTCGAACGTGCCGACGGCGCTGACCCAGCAGTGGATCGCCCCGACCGACCCGACGCTGGGGGCGGTCGCCTCGGCGTCCGGCGTGGTGGTGACCACGAACAAGACCACGATGGTGGCCCGCGACGCCTACACCGGGGTGCAGCGGTGGTCCTACAGCCGGTCCAACCGGACGCTCTGCGCGGTCGGATCGGGCGACGTCGGTCCGACCGACATGGGCTCCAGCGGCTCCGTCGCCGGGATCGCGACCGTGTACGAGGAGAACGGCTTCTGCTCCCAGGTGACGACCTTCGACCCGGTCACCGGAGCCCGCGGCGACGTCCGGACCTCACCGAACGAGCGGCAGGGAGCGCTGGCCTTCGGTGGCCCCTACGCGGGATGGCTCGGTCCCGACCGGATCGAGGTGTGGCGATTCGACCTGGTCCGGACGATCCAGTACGGCAATCAGATCAACCCGCCGAAGGCGGGTCAGTCCCGGCTCGGGTGCACCTTCACCGACCTGGCCCTGGCCAGCAACCAGTTCGCCACCGTCGAGCACTGCCCGGCGGAGGGGGCCAACGCCCGCGTGGTCCTGAACTTCGATGACCCGGGGTCGGTGGCCGACCATCCGAGCGGATGGGACACCTTCGAGCACAGCATCCGGGTCGACATCGACACCGGCGCCGGCGCGGCCCGGATCGTCGGCATCACCGCCGATCGAGTTGCCGTCCTGGTCTCCGCACCGACCCCGGCCGTCGTCGTCTACGACGCCTCCGGCCAGAAGACCTCCACCACGCCGGTGGACATCCCGGCCGCGGCCATCGAGGCCGCGGATTCGGTGAAGGCGCCGGTCAAGATCACTCCGGCCGTGCAGACCCAGGACGAGCGCTACTCGTTCATCGGCGGACACGTACTGGCCATCTCGACGCCCAGCGTCGACGCCATCGCGCCGAAGACCTCGTTCGGCGGCGGCACGGTGACCAGTTCGTCCAACATCAGCGACGTGCTGAAGCCGTCGTCGTCGGCACCCACCACGGTCACGGTCATCGACCTGAAGCTCGACTGGGTCGCCGCGGATGCGCTCGGCCTGCCGGCCACGCTGGGCAATCGCGTGCTGCTCCCGACCAAGGCCGGCCTGTCGGTGTTCGACGCGTCCACTGGCCCCGGGACCACCCCCGGCACGGTGATCAAGGTCGATCGTGGCTCCTACACCGGCCGGGTGGACGCCACCGCCATCGGCAAGATGATCATCGAGGACCGCGGCTCGACCGTGGTCGGACTGGAATGACGAACATGACCGAGTCTTCCGCCCCACTGCGCGTCGCCTCCTCGCACGCGCAACTGACTCCGTCGGTCGCGCTGCGCACGGTGGTGGAGTCCTCGGCCGGCCCGCTGGCAGCGCTCGTCGCGTCCCCGGAGGACAGCGCAACGGCTGCGGTGGTGCTGCTGGTGCCCGGGTACACCGGATCGAAGGAGGACTTCGCCCCCCTGCTGGATCCGCTGGTCGGGGCCGGGTTCGTGGCGATCGCCATCGACCAGCCCGGTCAGAACGAATCCGCCGGCCCGGACGACGAGACGGCCTACACCCCGACCGCTCTCGGGCCGGTGATCACCTCGGTGATCGAGGGGTTGGCGCTGGACCGCACGGTGATCCTGCTCGGCCATTCTTTCGGCGGCCTGGTGTCCCGGGCCGCCGTCCTGGACGGGGCCCCGATCGGTGGATTGATCCTGCTGTGCTCCGGGCCGGCCGCGTTCAGCCACGGCAACCGGTACGACGCCCTGACTGCGGGGGCGCCGGTGCTCCGCACCCACGGCGCGGCGGCCCTGTACGACGGTGGCCAGCGGGCCGCCGGGCTCGATCCGCAGGACCCGGCGCCGCTCGCCCAGTTCCTCCGGCGGCGGTTCCTGGCCTCCAGCGAAGCGGCCCTGCTCGGGATGGGCCAGGCCCTGCTGACCGAGCCCGACCGGACCGACGAGTTGGCCGCGGAGTTGGACCAACGCCGGATTCCGGTGCGGGTCATCGCCGGCGAGGCCGACGACGCCTGGCCCCTGGACGTCCAGCGCGGCATGGCCCGGACGCTCGGGACCGAGCTCCAGCTGGTGCCCGGCGGTGCTCACTCGCCGGCCGTCGAAGCGCCCCATGCCCTGCTGGACCTGCTCCTGCCGTTGTTGCGGAGCTGGACCAGCCAGCAGTAGCAGGTCCCCGTTCGGCGTGGATCAATTTCGCAGGCAGGGCTGAACTTGTTCACTTCTGTCCCACCCGTCCCATAACGCCGAAGTTGATCCATGCCGGCGGTCACGTGCCCCTGAACCCGCCCGGTCTACCGCCACCAGCCCCACCACAGGGCGAGCAGGCTCGCAACAACCACGGCCACCGCTGCGACCGCCCGGACCGGGGTGTTCCAACGCGGGCGGAACAAGCGCATCGACTCCCCCGCCCCGCCGACGATCAGCGGTACCAGGATCCGGTCGAGCCGCGGTCCGTCGGTGGCCGACAGGCCGGAACCGCCGATGAGCGCCGGCGCAACCGCGGCCAACACGGCCAGGACGACGCCGCTGAGCAGTACCCCGGCCGACAGCAGCCCGGCGGTCGCCTCGACCGTCCGCAGGATTCGCGGGAGAGCCACCGCCTCAGCTCACCGGCCCCAAGGGCGCCGTCACGCCACTCGTCGTCGCGATCAGGGCGGCCAGCACATCCGGCGCAGTCGACTCCTGGCCGAGCCGGAGCTTCTTGTTGTGACCGTGATAGTCGGACGAACCGGTGGCCAGCAGGCCGAACCGCGCCGCGATCTCCCGGAGTTCGGCGCGATCGGCCTCGCTGTGATCGGGATGCTCCACCTCGAGCCCGGTCAGACCCGCCTGGGCCAGGGTGCCGATCAAATCGGCCGACAGCACCCGCCCCTCACCCCGGCCCCGGGGATGCGCGATCACGCTGGCGCCACCGGCGACCCGGATCATCCGCACCGCGGAGAGCAGATCGGTGTCCACCTTCTGCACGTAGTACGGCCCGCGCCCGGACAGATGCGAGGCGAACGCCTGATCCACCGAACCGACGACCCCCGACTCGACCAGCGCCCGGCCGATGTGGGGTCGACCGACCGGGGCATTGCCGGCGATGCGCAACACCTGGTCCGCGGTGATCGGCAGCCCCCCATCGATCATGCGTTGGACGATCGCCAACCCGCGCCGACGGCGCTCCGCCTTCAGGCGGGCCTGTTCGGCCACGACCGCGGGATCGTCCGGGTCGAACAGGTACCCGAGCAGGTGGATGCTGGCCGCGTGACCGTCCGCCCTGACCTGGGTCGAGAACTCCGACCCGCGGATCAGCCCGAGTGTGGCCGGCCGCGCCGCAACCGCCTCGGACCACCCACCGGTGGTGTCGTGGTCGGTGATGGCGAGCACGTCGAGACCGGCCGCGACGGCCTCGGCGACCAGTCCGGCCGGGGTGTCGGTGCCGTCGGAGGCATCGGAATGGGTGTGCAGGTCGATGAGCATTACCCTCATCCTGCCCGTCGCTGGAGCGCGGTCCGACCACCGCGGTACCGTGGGCCCGGCTACCGACGTCGAAGGAGGGCACCATGCCTGTCCTGCCACCACTTCCGGGCTTCATGACGATCGGGCGCAAGCCCCAACCGCCGGTCCTGGTCAAGCCACAGCGGCGAGCGTTGGTCAACTGCGCCGCCTACGTCGACGGCGTCAAGGATTCGTCGTGCAACGACCCGGTCACCGCACTGCAGCGGGTACGCCAGACCGGCAGCGGCTTCGTCTGGGTCGGCTTCCACGAGCCGACATACGAAGAACTGGCCGGCGTGATGGAGACGTTCGACCTGCACGAGCTGGCCGTCGAGGACGCGGTGCACGACTACCAACGGCCCAAGATGGACCGCTACGGCTCCTACCTGTTCCTGGTCCTCAAGACCGTCAAGTTCCAGGACCACGTGAGCGCGACCAGTCAGGGCGGGACCGTCGTGTCCAGCGGCGAGATCATGGTGTTCCTCGGTCACGACTTCATCGTCACCGTCCGGCACGGCGAGCATTCCGAGCTGGCCGACCTGCGGCGCCGCCTGCAGGCCGATCCGGAGCAACTGGCCCTCGGTCCGGCCGCCGTACTGCACGCGATCACCGACCGGGTGGTCGACGAGTACGTCGCCGTTGTGCGGGAGATCGAGGAGGACATCGACGAGATGGAAAGCAGTGTCTTCGATCCCGACCAGGACGTGGACACCGAGCAGATCTATCGACTCAAGCGGGAGGTGCTCCGTCTGCGCCGGGCCGTGGCTCCCCTGGCCGGGCCGCTGCGGTCACTGTCGACCACGCCCAATCCGTTGATCCCGGACGCCGTCCGGGAGTACTTCCGCGATGTGGAGGACCACGTCTCCCATGTGGCGGAACGGATCTCGACGTTCGACGAGATACTCACCACACTGATCTCGGCCGCGCTGGCCGAGGTGGCGAACCGGCAGAACCAGGACATGCGCAAGATCTCGGCCTGGGCCGCGATCGCCCTCGTCCCCACCGCCATCGCCGGGATCTACGGGATGAACTTCGATCACATGCCGGAACTGCACTGGCGCTTCGGGTACCCGATGGCCATCCTCGGCATCGCCTTCATCTGCTCGCTGCTGTACCTGTTCCTGCGGCGCAAGCGCTGGCTGTGAGAACTCAGACCCGGCCGCCGAGCTCCATCCGGGCCAGCAGGTTCCGCGCCTGTTCGGCCGTCCGCGGCTGGCACAGCACGTCGTACCGCCGCGCCACCACCTGCGAGGACGAGGTGAAGTCGCGTCGGCCCTTGGCGACCGAATATCCCAGGTAGCCCATCACGGCACCGAAGACCGCGCCGATCGCCACCGACACCGCGATCAGCGCGAACCCGGCGTTGGTGCCGCCGTAGAAGCTCATCAACAGGCCGACGAACAACCCGAACCAGGCCCCGGAGGCCGCGCCGGCGCCGGCCAGCTTCCCGGCCGTCAGACGGCCGGTCACACGTTCGACCATTTGCAGGTCGGTCCCGACGATGGTGACGTCCTCGATGGAGAAATCGTTCTTCGCCAGGTGTTCGATGGCCTCCTGGGCCTGTGCGTAGGTCGGATAGGCAGCGACCGCGAAGCCGGTCGGCGGAGTGGGGAGCGCGGGGCCGACGGCACCCGATCGAAATCGCATCTGCGACGTGCCCAATGGCGATGTCATGAGAATCATGCTGACACAGAAAGGTGTGCATCCGATGTGTAGCCCGGGTCAAAAAATCGCCCGTAATGTGAAGGTCATGCCCGCCACCGCCGCTGAACTCACCGCCGCCGTCCGCACCGCTCTGGCCGCCGTGAAGGATCCGGAGATCCGCCGCCCGATCACCGATCTGGGGATGGTCGACCGGGTCGACGTCAGTGACAACGGCATCGTGGAACTCACCGTCCTGCTGACCATCGCCGCCTGCCCGCTGCGCGACAAACTCACCGAGGACGTCACCTCCGCCGTACGGGCCGTCCCCGGGGTCTCCGAGGTCCGTCTGACGCTCGGCGTGATGACCGATGCGCAACGGACCGCCCTGCGCGACGGGCTCAAAGGCGGCGCCACCAAGGACATCCCGTTCGCCCGCGCGGAATCACGAACCCGCGTCTACGCCATCGCGTCGGGCAAGGGCGGTGTCGGCAAGTCCACCGTCACGGTCAACCTGGCCGCGGCATTGGCGGCCAAGGGACTGGCCGTCGGAGTCCTGGACGCGGACGTCTACGGCTTCTCCATCCCGCGGATGCTCGGCGTCACCGGGCGGCCGACGCGGATCGGCGAGATGATCCTGCCCCCGGAGGCCCATGGGGTGAAGGTGATCAGTGTCGGCATGTTCGTCGACGGCAACACCCCGGTGGTCTGGCGTGGGCCCATGTTGCACCGTGCGCTGCAGCAGTTCCTGGCCGACGTGTTCTGGGGTGACCTGGATGTGCTGCTGCTCGATCTGCCGCCGGGCACCGGCGACATCGCCATCTCCACCGCTCAGCTGATCCCGACGACCGAGATCCTGGTCGTCACCACCCCACAGGTGGCAGCAGCCGAGGTGGCCGAACGGGCCGGCTCGATCGCGCTGCAGACCCGCCAGCGCATCGCCGGCGTGGTGGAGAACATGACCGCGATGACGTTGCCCGACGGCACCGTGCTCGACCTCTTCGGCTCCGGGGGCGGTCAGGTCGTCGCCGACTCGCTTGGCCGGGTCACCGGCACCACCGTCCCCTTGATGGGGCAGATTCCGCTGCAGGTCTCGCTGCGGGCGGCCGGCGACGCCGGCGTTCCGCTGGTGATCTCGGACCCGACCTCGCCGGCCGCCGTGGCGTTGCAGCGCGTCGCCGACGACCTGGCCGCCCGTCAGCGCCCACTGGTCGGGGTCTCGCTCGGGATCGCCCCGGCTCGACGCTGACCGTCGCTGACCGGACCGACGTCGCCCGAGCCAAGGTGAACCGAGCCACGGCAAACCCGGCCCGACCCGACAAGCTCAGGTGGCATCCACGTCGAACGACACCGGCGCGGCGGCGTTCGCGTTCGGGTCGTTGACGTGGACCGGCTCGGCGGTCGCGGGCGGAACGTCCTTGACCAGGTGGACCGGCTCCGGGCGGGCGCCCGGTTGGTTCACCGTGACCGCCGGGACGGCGGCCGCCTGGCCGGGCGGCGGCTCTCCCGGCGACTCCGGGGCGGCGCCGGAACCGGTGGCGTTCAGGGCATCCTTGATGCCGTTGAGCCCGAGGAAGCCCGACACTCCGCCGGAGAACTCCTCGCCGAGCAGGTTCTTGGTGATCATGCTGCGGGGGTTCAGGTCGCGCAGGCTCCGCAGTTCCTGGATCTCCTTGAGCGACTGCAGATCGGCGATCTGTCGGCGTAGTTCGTCGATCTCCGGACCGAATTCGCCCCGCAACTGCTCCTGTGCGCCGGCCGCCATGCTGCGGACCGACCGGAGGGTGCTGCTGACCCACTTGACGGCGACCGGGATCCGCTCCGGGCCCAGTACGAACATCCCGACGACGAGGATGATGGCGATCTCTGCCCAGGACATGCCGAACATCTGACCGGACTCCGTCCCTGATCGGGCATCTGCCGGCGATGGCTCACCGCGGGCGTTGATGCGTACTTCGTTCTTCCGGCCCGACCTGCTGTCACACCGATCTTCGCTCACCCATCCTACCGAGGGCGGTCCGTGGTCCGGCGGCGACGGCGAGGCAACGGGTCATTCGGCGGCGAGAACCACCTGGACCGTGAGGGTCTTGCCACCTCGGGTGAGCACCACGGGCACGCTCTGGCCCGGTTCGTGGGCCTGAACGGCCACCACCAGGTCGTCCGCGCTCCCGACCGCGCGCGCCCCAACCTTCGTGATCACGTCACCCTCTTCGATCCCGGCCTTCGCCGCCGGACCTCCGTCGACCACGTTCTGCACCTGCGCGCCGTCGGTGGCGCCGTCGGTCGCCGACTTCGCGTTGACCCCGATCGTCGAGTGCACCACCTTGCCGGTCCGGATCAGCTCCTGGGCAACGGATTTCGCATAGTTGATCGGGATGGCGAAGCCGAGTCCGATCGATCCGCTGCTGTCGCCGCCCAGGGTGCGGATCGCCGAATTGATCCCGATGACGGCACCGGTGGAGTCGACCAACGCACCGCCGGAGTTGCCCGGGTTGATCGAGGCGTCGGTCTGCACGGCATCGATCACCGCGTTGGTGTCCGTGCCCCCACCGGACAGCCGCACCGGCCGGTCGAGCGCGGAGACGATCCCCGTGGTGACGGTGCCGGAGAGTCCCAGCGGCGACCCGATCGCGATCACCGAATCACCCACCAGCACCTTCGACGAATCGCCAAGCGTGGCGACCGTCGCGCCGCTGACATTGGCCTTGATCACGGCGAGGTCGCTCTCCGGGTCGCGGCCGACGATGGTGCCCGGCACCCGCTGACCGGTGGAGTAGACCACGGTGAGCTGGGCCGCCTTGTCGGTGGCGGCGAGCGAGATCACGTGGTTGTTGGTCAGGATGTAACCCTTGCCGTCGATCACCACCCCGGACCCGGTGTCCCCGGTGTCGCCCTCGCGCACCTCGATCGACACCACGGCCGGGGTGACCTTAGCGGCGACCTGCGCGACGGAACCGGGAGCACGGTCGACAGCCGCCGACGACCCAGCGATCTGGAAGGTCGGGTCGGTGGACAGCGCCGGAAGGCGACCGCCCGCCCACACCCCAATGGCCGCACCGACACCACCGATGACCAGGGCCGCCACCAGCAGGAGGACCAATCCGCCGGGACGGATCCGGCGATCGAACAGCGCTTGGCGCAAGGTGAAACGCTCGACCGGCGGCTGCTCGACGATCTCCGGCCGGGGCCGCGTCAGGGCCGGTTCGCCCAGCCGGACGGATGCCTCGGGGTCGCGCCACGGGTCGGACGGCGGACGGGCCGACTCGACCGTCGGCGGGTCCTCCGGCGCGCGTCCCAGCGTCGGACCGCCGCCGGCCGGACGCCCGAACGCGTCGGCCAGCATCTCGGGAACGGCCGGCCCGGTGGGCAGGGCCGGGCCGGGAGGACGCGAACCCAGGGGATGGAAGGAGGACGGGACGCCGGCCGGGCGGCCGAACGCCGCGGACTGGGCCGGGTCGACGATCGGGCGCCACAGCGGCCGGGGCGCCAGCGTCGGCCGCCCGTTCGCGGTCGGGTCGGCAGGTGGTGGTGTCATCCCCTGCAGGCTACGACACTGATCATCGCGTGGCGGCGGTTCGGGCCACAGCCGGCTGGACGACCACGCTCGCGGCCGACGGATGTCCGGGCCCGCTCGACCGGGAAACGACTGTCGGGTCGGACCGGGACGGGGTCGGCGGAGCAACCGGAGCGTCGCCCGAAGCCGCCACCACCAAGGCCCCGACGGCCAACCCGGCGACCAGGGCACCGGCGCCGAGGCGGAAGCGGCGGCCGCGGCCGGGCAGGGCGGAATCGGCGGCGCGCATCGTCCGGCCGGACGCCGAATCGACCAGCACGCCTGGCACCGGGCCGGGCCGCGGCGACGCGACCGGGATCGATTTGAGCGTGTCGAACAGACTGCCCGGCATCCGCGGCAGGGTGGCCTGCCGCAGGTACTGCGAGGCCGCGGTCTGCTCGGCCACGTCGGCCGCGCAGGAGGCGCATCGCATGACGTGGGCGGCCGCGCGCTGGAACGCCGTCAGGCTCATCTCCCCGTCGGCGTAGGCGACCACCACGTCCAGGGTCAGATGCTCGTTGAAGACGCTGGTCATGGCATCACGACCTTGGGCAGCAGCGAGCTGCGCAGGTTTCTGATCGACCCACCCTCGACCCGCGCCTCACGTCGGCGCTCGATCGACGCCCGCAGTGCCTGGCGCCCGCGGTGGATCCGCGACCGGACCGTCCCGAGTTTGACGCCGAGAGTGGCGCCGATCTCCTCGTACGACAACCCTTCGACGTCGCAGAGCACCACCGCGGCGCGGAACTCCGGGAGCAGTTCGTCCAGGGCGGCCTGCAGATCCGGATCGAGGTTCGCGTCCTGGAACGCCTGCTCCGGGGACGGCTCACGACCGGCGATCCGATCCGTCTCCTCGGGCAGCGCCTCCATCCGGATCCGCTGCCGGCGGCGCACCATGTCCAGGAAGACGTTCGTGGTGATGCGGTGGAGCCAGCCCTCGAAGGAGCCGGGCTTGAAGCCGTCCAGGGAACGGAAAACCCGGATGAAGGTCTCCTGCGTGATGTCCTCGGCGTCGTGGGAGTTGCCGGACAGCCGATAGGCCAGCCGGTACACCCGGTCTCCGTGGTCCTTCACGATGTCTTCCCAGGCGGGCGGCGTCCAGCCGGCGACGTCGGGCGCGGCACTGGAACCGGGGTTGCCGGTCGGTGCGGGCAGGATGGACAGTGGGCTCACCTCATAGCGAGATTGGTGCGGAAAAACGATCTTGATCGGTGAACGGCCGATTGGTGATGATTGTTCCGCGCCCCTGTGTGAGCATCCTGTGAACCGTCACGGTGGTTGAGCCGAGAACGCGGCGGGCCTTCGGCGAAGTCCGCCCTTTTCCCGGTACGTTGCCCCCGGGGGTCGATCACCGATGATTTTCGAAAGGTATGGCCGTGACCAGCAGCAGGTCCTTCGCCGAGTTCTTCGTCCCGGAACACGATGCGGTGCTGACCGCTCGCGGGCGGGCCGCCGACCTCGGGTGTGAACCCATCGGGTCCGGCGCGGGGGCCGCCCTCACCTTCCTGGCCACCGTTGTCTCCGCCCGGGCCGTCGTCGAGATCGGCACCGGTACCGGGGTGAGTGGGCTGCATCTGCTGGCCGGCATGGCCCCGGACGGCGTGCTGACCTCGATCGATGTCGAGGCCGAGCACCAGCGGGTGGCCAAGGAGGTCTTCGGTCTGTTCGGTGTCGCGCCCGGCCGGGCCCGCCTGATCAACGGTCGCGGCCTCGAGGTGATGCCTCGGCTGACCGACGGCGCCTACGACCTGGTCCTGGTCGACGCCGACCGCACGGGCTATCCGCAGTACGTGGCCGAAGCGGTCCGGCTGCTGCGCAAGGGTGGGGTCCTGGTGCTGGCCGGCGCACTGCACGGCGACAAGGTGGCCGACCCGACCCAGCGGGATGCCGAGACGGTGGCCGTGCGTGAAGCCGGCCGGCTGGTCCGTGACGACGAGGATCTGGTCCCGATGATGACCTCGCTGGGCGACGGGCTGCTCGCCGCGGTCAAGCGTTGAGGAAGACCCTCGGAGTCGCCCTGATCGTCGCGACGACCCTGGTCGCCGGCTGCTCCGGCGCCGGTGACACGTCGCCGGTGACCGTCACCGTGAACTCCCCGATCAGCCCGACGACCGAGCACGTCGCGGAGTCCCCGGGCGGCCCGCCGACCAGGTCCGGCCCGACGGCCCGGTCCGCACCGAGCACCAGGTCGACCGCGACACCGGCTCGTCCGTCGGCCTCGTCCACCTCGGCCTCGTCCCGCGCGAGCACGTCGAGGACCGCGATCCCGCCGCTGGTCCAGGCCGACGGTGACCTCGACGCGGCCGGCCCGGACAACGGGCCGCAGTGCCCGGTCGCCGCGCAGTACTCCGACGAGGCGCCGACCGGCCTGCGGGCGGATGTGAAGGCGGCCTGGATCTCGGTGAAGAAGCAGGCCGCGGCCAAGGGCGTCCGGCTCTGTCTGAACGACGGCAAACGCAGCAAGGCCCAGCAGATCGCCATCTACAACCTCTACGTCAAGGAATACGGTCGAACCACGGCGAACAACCTGGTCCTGCCGTGGCAGAAGTCGGCCCACGTCAAGGGGTACGCCGTCGATGTCCAGCCGGCCAAGGCGATCCAGTGGCTGCAGGCCACGAAGGGCCGGCTCGGCTTCTGCCGGATCTACGACAACGAGACCTGGCACTTCGAGTACTCGACCCATTACAAGACCTACGGCTGCCCGGCGCGGCTGCCCAAGCCCTAGCGGCCACAGCCGAGACGGCGCGGCCCCGGAGGATCACCCCCGGGGCCGCGTCCAGTCCGCTCGGCTAGCGCGCGACCGTGACGCCCTTGCCGATGACCGTGATGCCCGACGCCGTCACTGTGTAGGCCGCGCGGTCGGACTCGAGATTGATCCCGACCGTCGCCCCGTCCGGAACGACCACGTTCTTGTCGAGGATCGCGTTGCGCACGACGGCATTGCGGCCGATGCGCACGCCCGGCATGATGACCGACCCCTCGACGCTGGCCCCGATCGACACCCGCACGTTCTCCGACAGCACCGACCGGCGGACGGTGGCCCCGGAGATGATCGTGCCCGGCCCGACCATGGAGTCCAGGGCCATGCCGTTCTCGACGAACTTCGCCGGCGGCAGGGTCGGCGGAACGGACAGGATCGGCCACTGCTGGTTGTACAGGTTGAAGATCGGGTGCACCGAGACCAGATCCATGTGGGCGTCGTGGTACGCGTCCAGCGTGCCGACGTCACGCCAGTACCCCTTGTCGCGCTCCTCCGAGCCCGGGACCTGGTTGCGGTCGAAGTCGTAGACGTTGGCCGTGCCGCGCTCGACGAACATCGGAATGATGTTGGCACCCATGTCGTGGATGGAGTTCTCGTCGCCCGCGTCCTGCTTGAGCGCCTCGATCAACGCCTTGGTGGTGAACACGTAGTTCCCCATCGAGGCATAGGAGACGTTCGGGTCGTCCTGCACCGCGGGCGGGTCGGCCGGCTTCTCCAGGAATCGGGTGATCCGATGACCGGATTCGTCGGTGTCGATGACCCCGAACGCCGTGGCCTCGTGGCGCGGCACGCGGATCCCGGCCACCGTTGCCTCGGCACCGGAGGCGATGTGATCGGCCACCATCTGCGACGGATCCATCCGGTACACGTGGTCGGCACCGAAGACCACGAGATACTCGGGATCGTCGTCGTAGACCAGGTTCAGCGACTGCAGGATCGCGTCTGCGCTCCCGGTGTACCAGCGCGGGCCCAGACGCTGCTGGGCCGGGACCGGGGTGACGTAGTTGCCCAGCATCTGACTCATCCGCCAGGTGGTGGTGATGTGCCGATCGAGCGAGTGCGACTTGTATTGCGTGAGTACGCAGATCCGCAGATACCCCGCGTTCACCAGATTGGACAGGACGAAATCGACCAGGCGGAAATTTCCGCCGAACGGCACAGCGGGCTTCGCGCGGTCAGCGGTCAACGGCCACAGCCGCTTTCCTTCACCACCAGCCAGAACGATGCCGAGCACTCTTGGTTTGGGGGCCATGATCGAACCTTAACGGGCGCGGAACGGACTCGCCCAGCGGGCTCCCCCACCGGCACGTTAAGTTGCCTGCATGCGTACCGCGATCCTCACCCGAGAGTTCCCCCCCGACGTCTACGGCGGCGCCGGAGTCCACGTCGACTTCCTGGTGCGCGAGCTGCGCAAGCTGATCGACATCGACGTCGAGGCCTTTGGCGAGGACCGCCCGGGAGCGTCCGGACACCGCCCGGCGGCCGAGGTGGCCGAGGCGAACCCGGCCCTGGCCACGCTGTCGGTGGACCTGTCGATGGCCGCCGCCTGTGGTGACGTCGACCTGGTGCACTCGCACACCTGGTACGCGAACATGGCCGGCCACGTGTCGAAGTTGCTGTACGGGGTTCCTCACGTCGTCACCGCGCATTCGCTGGAACCGCGCCGGCCATGGAAGGCCGAACAACTCGGTGGGGGCTACCGCCTTTCCAGCTGGGCCGAGAAGACGGCCTACGAGGCGGCCGACGCCGTCATCGCGGTATCGGACGGCATGCGCGCCGACATCCTCGACTGCTACCCGGATCTCGACCCGGCCCGGGTGCACGTGATCCGCAACGGGATCGACACCGCGATCTACCACGCCACCGACGACCGCTCGGCCCTGACCGCCAAGGGCGTCGACCTGGACGCGCCCATCGCCTCGTTCGTCGGGCGGATCACCCGGCAGAAGGGCGTCGGACACCTGATCGCCGCGGCCCATCGGTTCGATCCCGGTATCCAGCTGGTGCTGTGCGCCGGGGCGCCGGACACCCCGGAGATCGCGGAGGAGACGGCCCACGCGATCCGGGCCCTCCAGGCCGCCCGCCCCGGCGTGTTCTGGTTCGACGGCATGCTCACCCTCGACGAGGTGAAGCAGGTGCTGACCGCGTCGACGGTGTTCTGCTGCCCGTCGGTGTACGAACCGCTCGGGATCGTGAATCTGGAGGCGATGGCCTGCGGCGCACCGGTGGTGGCCAGCGATGTCGGCGGGATCCCGGAGGTGGTCGACGACGGTGTCACCGGCACCCTGGTGCACTACGACGCGACCGACGGTCCCGGCTTCGAGGCGGCGTTCGCAGCGGCGGTCAACGCGACCGTGGCCGATCGGTCGAAGGCTAGGGCACAGGGCGAGGCCGGGCGTGTTCGGGCCGACTCGCAGTTCTCCTGGACTGCGGTGGCCGAGCAGACCGTGGCGCTCTACGAGTCGCTGTTGGCCGACCCGGCCGACCGCTGAGGTTCTTGCGCCCTCCGGCCGCCGCGGTGACCCGGGTGCCGCGGTGACCCGGGTGCCGCGGGGGCGCCGCGCGATCCGGGCGCCGGGACACCCGGCGGACAGCAAGCCGCCCGGGTCAACCGCTGTGTGCGGTCCGACCCGGGCGGACAGGTATCAGCTGACGACTGCTTTGAGGGCATCTCCGAGTGCGGATGCCTCATCGGCGGAGATCTCCACCACCAGCCGTCCGCCACCTTCCAGGGGTACGCGCATCACGATTCCGCGGCCCTCCTTGGTCACTTCGAGGGGACCATCCCCGGTGCGGGGCTTCATGGCCGCCATGTACGACTCCCTCCACACTCGGGCACGCTCAGCGCAGCCGCGTGCCCTTCATCCGTACCGAACGGTGGTGCCCGTCCGGCGATCGCCCACAAACGTGGTTGGCCTATTCTCCCCCATGCCAGGTGCCACGCCGACCGCAGGTGCACCGAGGACCACCCGAAGGAGTCGACGATGACCCAGCCGACCAGCGCGAACGCCGATCCGGAATCGAGCCCGCCGTTGCTGGTCGACGACCGCGGCGGGGTCCGGACGTTGACCTTCAACCGGCCGGGTGCCTTCAATTCCTTCGACCTTGCCCTCAAGGACGCGACGCTGGCCGGCCTGACCGCGGCGGCGGCGGATGATTCCGTCCGCGCCGTCGTCATCACCGGTGCGGGCCGGGCCTTCTCGGCCGGCCAGGACCTCAAGGAGCACCTCGAACTGGTGCGGGCGAACGACTCCCGCATCGCGACGACCGTCCGCGACTTCTACAACGTCGCAATCAGCCTCATCACGAGCATGCCGAAGCCGGTGATCGCTGCGGTCAACGGCACGGCCGCCGGGGCCGGTGCGGCCTTTGCCTATGCCTGCGACCTCCGGATCGCGGCCGAGCCGGCCAGTTTCTCGATGGCCTTCGCCGGGGTCGGCCTCTCGGCCGATTCCGGGGCCAGCTTCATCCTGCCGCGCCTGGTCGGGGCCGGGCGGGCGTCGCGGATGATGCTCCTGGGGGAACGGGTCGACGCCGCGGAGGCGCTGCGCATCGGCCTGGTCGACGAAGTGGTCCCGTCGGAGGACCTCATGAACAGGGTGAACGCGGTGGCACAGGACCTGGCGCAGGGACCGACCCGGGCGTACGCATGGATCAAGGCATCGCTCCACCACGCCTGGACGTCCGACCTGGCCTCCGCCTTGGAGTTCGAGAACGGCGCCCAGAGCGACCTGTTCGCCAGCGCCGACCATCATGAGGCGATCGCCGCGTTCGTGGCCAAGCGTCCACCGCGCTTCCAGGGCCGCTGACGCCACCGCTGGAGCGGCCCCCCGGCGTGGCCCACCTCACGTACGCTGGTAGGCGTGGGACCAATGGGAGAACTCGGTGCGCTGTTCAATCCCGGCATGCGGCACGAGATCGAGGAACGCGAGTCGAAGGCCAACCGTCGTGAGGAGGAGGGCAACGCCCGCGACGGTGATCTGCGCATCGACCTGCTGTCCGGCGTCGCCGTGATCAACGTCCCGGGCAAGCAGTCCGGCGACGACACCAAGCCGTCGACGAGTCGCACCGTCGGCGAGAAGCCGGCGGCCTCGGCCGCCCGGCCGGCCCGGGCCCAGGCTCGGGCGCGCGCCGCCGCCGCGAAGGACGCCGCCGCGCACGAGAATGCGCCGAAGCCGTCGTCGACGCGGTCGTCCGGGTCGAAGTCCGAGCCGGCTGCCTCGCCCGCACCGCGTCCGTCCTCGAAAGCCTCCCGGGCCGCTCGCTAGTTGTACTGCCCGGGGACGTTGGTCAAGCGGCTGATGGGAGGGATCTTGCCGATTGCGGTGTGGGGCCGGTGGTGGTTGTACTCGTGGAGCCAGGCCGGTAGGGCTTTGCGCCGGACTGTTTCGGAATTGTAGAACCGGCGAAATGCCCAGCCTTGGGCCAGGGTGCGGTGGAACCGCTCGATTTTGCCGTTGGTCTGCGGCCGGTAGGGGCGGGTCCTTTTGTGGACGATCCCCAGTTCGGCGCAGGTGTCGCGCCAGAGGTGACTTTTGTAGCAGCTGCCGTTGTCGGACAGGACCCGCTCGGTGGTGACACCGCGGGCAGCGAACCAGGCAACCGCGTTGCGCAGCACGGCCACCGCGGTGAGAGCGGTTTCGTCGTCGTGGATCTCGGCGTAGGCGACACGGGAACAGTCGTCGATCACGGTGTGCACGAACGCCGTCCCCATCTTTGGGTTGTGGTGGGAGTTGCCGGCCTTGCCCGAGGTGTCGGAGCGATTCTTGTTCCCTTGTTGACGGCCGACGTATCGCCAGCCGCCGCCGTCGGGGACGTTGCCCAGCTTCTTGACGTCGACGTGCAGCATCGATCCGGGGTGGTCGTGTTCGTAGCGTCGGATCGGTTCGCCGGTGGCCCGGTCCACATGTGAGAGCCGGTTGAGTCGGCAGCGGGTGAGCACGGCGTGGACGGTGGAGGCGGCGACACCGACCTTGTCGGCGATGGCCACTGGGCCCAGGCGTTGCTTCCACCGCAGGTGCACGATCTTGCGGACGGTGGGTTGAGGTGTTTTCGTCGGTTGGTGGTGCGGACGGGACGAACGATCGGTCATGCCGGCCGGGCCGCATTCCCGGTACCGCTGGGCCCAGCGGTTGGCCGTGGGCCAGGACACGTCAAACCGTTCGGCGGCCCGGGCCACCGACCACCCCTGCTCGACGATGAGCCGGCCGATCTTCAGACGTGCGCGAGGGGTCAGTGCAGCATTAACGTGGGACACGAAGACCTCCGGTGTCGTGGGGCGGTTTCTAGACAGCTCCACTCCACGCCCGGAGGTCTTCCCGATCAACAACCGTCAGATCGTGTCGTCACACGAGTTCAACCAACGTCCCCGGGCAGTACAGCTAGACGGCTCGCCAGCAGGTGGCGACGTGGTCGTTGACCATCCCGGTCGCCTGCATCAACGCGTAGGCGGTGGTCGGGCCGACGAAGCGGAACCCGCGCTTCTTCAGCGCTTTCGACATCGCCGTTGACTCCGGCGTGATGGCCGGCACCTCCGTCAGGTCGGCCGGTGCGCGGTGCCGATCGGGCGCGAAGGACCACAGCAACTCATCCAGGCCGCCACCCATGTCCTGGACCACCCGGGCGTTGGCCAGCACGGCCTCGATCTTCAGCCGATTGCGGACGATCCGGCTGTCGTCCATCAACCGCCGCGCGTCGGCGTCGTCGAACCGGGCCACGTCCGCGATCCGGAACCCGGCGAACGCCTCGCGGAACGCCGGGCGCTTGCGCAGGATGGTGATCCAGGAGAGACCGGACTGGAACGCCTCCAGACTCATCCGCTCGAACAGCGCGTCGTCTCCGTGCACCGCGACGCCCCATTCGTCGTCGTGGTAGGCGATGTACTCGGGCGCCGACGTCGCCCAGCCGCACCGAGATCGCTGGTCGGACAAGCCCGTCACCTCTGCCGACCGACCGGGAGCGACCCGTCCAGGACACCGGTGGCCAGGCGGCGCAGGGATGTCTTCAACCCCCACCGGACTATCGGCGCGACCACCTTGAACCCGATGCGCCCGATGGCGCCGAGCGGAAGGTCGAGTTCCTCGGCCCACGTCACCCGGGACCCGTTCGGCATCGGATCGACCGTGAAGATGCCGATGCCCTTGATGGTGTGCCCCGTGTGCGAGGTTTCCCAACGGTGCGGCGGCTCGAAGACGGTCACGGTCATGGTGTCCAGTACGCCGATGCCGCCCACCCCGGTGAGGGCGGCGATCCGGGAGCCCACCGCCGGGACCTCGGCGTCGCCCTCGAGGGCGAACAGGGAGGTGGCCAGGATCCACCGATCCTGGGACGGCAGATCGATCATGGCGGCGAAGACGTCCTCGACCGGAGCCGCCACATCCAGGGCGGCCGCCACCCGGACGGTCACGACGACTCCGGCGGGCGGCTGTCCCTGTACGGCTGGACGTCCTGGTCCGTCGAGCCCTCCGGCCGGGTCGGAGCGCCGACCGGAGCCAGCGAATCCGCTTCCACCCTTGGGTGCGGCTCCGCCCCGACGTCGGACGGCGTCAGGCCACGCAGTTCGGCGTTCTCCCGCCGGAGGCTGTCGATCTGCTCTCCCAGCTTCTCCAACGTCCAGTCGACGTCGCTCATCCGGTAGCCACGCAGCGCCAATGCGAATCGGATCCGGCGCACGTCGTCGGCGGTGATGTCGTGGTCGGGCAGTTCGGCCGGGGATGTCCGGGGGTCGAGCGGGGCCATCTGTTCGCCGCGGCCGAAGACGAAGACAGCCAGGAAGAACACCACGAGCCCGATGACGGCGGCAACGACGAGGTAGAAGAGCACAGTGGTCACACCCACGATCGTGCCATGCCGCGACGGAGGTGCGGCGTCGGCCCGATCAGACCATGCCGCGCCGCGGCGCGGACGGTTCCCGCGTGCCCTGGATGGACGCGACCATTTCCAGCACCCTGCGGGTGGCCAGCACCTGGTGAGCCCGGAAGACGGCCGCCCCGCCCATGGCGGCCACCGCGGTAGCCGCCAGCGTGCCCTCGAGGCGCTCGTGCAGGGCAACTCCGAGGGTCTCGCCGACGAAATCCTTGTTAGACAGGGCCATCAGCACCGGCCAACCGGTGGCCACCAACTCGGGCGTCCGCCGGATCAACTCCAGACCGTGACGGGTGTTCTTCCCGAAATCGTGGGTCGGGTCGATGAGGATCCCCGGTTTCGGCACGCCGGCCGCGACCATGGCCTCGGCGGCCGCGGTGGTCTCGTCGACGACGGCGGCGACCACGTCCCGGTAGGCGACGCGGTACGGATTGGTCCGCGGCGCGGCCCCCCCGGTGTGGGAGCAGACGATGCCCGCCCCGAACTCGGCGGCCACGGCGGCCAGTCCGTGGTCGACCCCGGCCCAGGTGTCGTTGATCAGGTCCGCCCCGGCCTCGCAGGCAGCGGTGGCCACCTCGCTGCGCCAGGTGTCGACGCTGATGATCAGGTCGGGGTGGGCCGCCCGCACCGAGGCGACGAACGGAACCACCCGCCGCATCTCCTCCCCGATGTCGACCGCAGGTCCGACCCCAGCCTTGACCCCACCGATGTCGACCAGGTCAGCGCCGTCGGCCACGGCCTGGTCGACCGCGGCCATGGCCGGTCCGTCGTCGAAGGTCGCGCCACCATCGAAGAACGAGTCGGGGGTGCGGTTGACGATGGCCATGATTGCCGCGCGGTCGGTGCGGAGGGCTCGGCCTCGAAACACCACTGGTTGCACCGTTCGAGCCTATCCGTAGGCCCCCTCGCCCGTGTCCGCGAACTCCGGCGGAGGTTCGTCCCACTCCTGCGGCGGCTCCGGTCCGTCGTCGGGTTCATCGGGCGGGACGGGGACGTCGTCGGCTTCATCGGCCACAACGACGTCGTGGGACTGGCCGGTCGACGACGTCGAGAAGGCGAGGAGCGCGGCCAGCCCGTCGGCGTCGAGCAGGTCGGCTGGGGCGAACTGCTCGTCAAGGGCGACGTAGACGAAGGCGGCCCTGACCATCGACAACGGCATCGCGAGCATGTGCGCGGCGGCGAGCCGGTAGACGGCCAGCTGGACGGTGGCCGCCGCTCGCCGATCGGCCGGCGGCGGCCGGCCGGTCTTCCAGTCGACCACCGTGCAACCACCGTCGTCGTCCCGGAACACCGCGTCGATGCGGCCCTTCACCGGCTGGCCGCCGATCGTCATCGAGAACGGCAGCTCGATCTCGAACGGGATGCGCCGGGCCCAGGACGATGCCTGGAACCTGGTCTTCAGCCGTTCATCCTCCGGATCGGGGACTCGCTCGCCGTCCAGGGCCCCGGGTAGGTCCGAGATCTCCATCAACGCCGATGACGTGTAGAAACGCTCCAGCCACGCGTGAAATTCGGTGCCGCGGCGGGCTCGGGGTGTGGGCGCATGGGGTACCGGTCGCCGGATCCGGCGGGCCAGGGCCGCCGGATCGTCGGCCAGGTCGACCAGGGCGGTCGCCGAAATGCTCTGCGGGAGAGCGACTTCGATGAGTCTGGACCGGGCAGCCCGCCGCTCGGCGAGCAGCGCCGCGACGTCCCGCGCCCAGTCGTGGGGATCGCCGGCGGATCGATCGACTCGCGGTTCGGCGGCGGCGGCCGCAGTCCGATCCCCATCGACGGAGCGGTTCAGCCGATCCAGCGCGGCCAGCACCCGGTCGGCCCCCTGTCGCACGGGTGCGCGGCGATCCCCGAGCGGGTCGACCGGCCATGCCTGGACCCGGGGGGCCGACGTGAGCGGGTTGACCTCACCGTCGGCCGGCGCCGGCGCCCACCGCGCAGCCGGACCGAACGTCTCCGCCGCTGCTCTGACCTCCAGCAGGAACTCGCTGGGGCCGTGCGGTTTGCTCCCGGTTCGGCCCCACTGGTGACCGGAGACCAGCAGGACGCGTTCGGCCCTGGTGATGGCGACGTAGAGCAGACGGCGTTCCTCGACGGCGAGATCCGCCTTCAGCGCGGCGGTGTGGCCGGCCAGGGCCTCGACCATGTCCTTCTGATCGCCGCCGGCCGGCAGCGCCAGTTGCGGCAGGTCGGCCGCGTCCCCCCGCAGCGACGGGGGCAGTTGCGCGGCATCACCCAGCCAGGTGCTCCCCCGACTCCCGGGGAACACCGAGTCGGACACGTGCGGCACCGCGACGATCTCCCATTCCAGGCCTTTGGCCGCGTGCACGGTGAGGATCTGAATCCGACCGGGAGCCGGCTCGACCTCACCGGGGGCCAGGCCGTCCTCCCGTTCGGCCGCGGTCAGCAGGTACTCGACGAGTTCCACCACCCCGCCCCCGCTCGACGCGAACTCGGCCACCACATCGGCGAACGCGTCCAGATGGGCCCGGCCCGCCGGGGAAGAGATCCGCACCTCGACGTCGAGCCCGGTGACCCGTTCCAGTTCGGCCACCAGATCCGGCAGCGGCAGCGTCAGGCGGCCCCGCAATCGGTGCAGTTCACCGGCCAGGCGCCGCAAACGCCGGAATCCCTCGGCGGAGTACCGTTCGGCCTCCCCCGGATCGGAGATCGCGTCGATCAGGGACGCGGAATCGATGTCCTCGCCCGATCCGGCCTCGGCCAGGGCCGCCCGGACGGAGGCGTGGCCGTCGGCACCGGCGGCCACGATCCGCCGGGGGGTCAGCTCGCCGGCCCGCTTGGACAGCGCGGCCAGGTCGGCCATGCCCAGTTGCCAGCGGGCTCCGGTGAGTAGGCGCAGGGCGGCCGGACCGGCCGTCGGGTCGACCAGGACCTGCAGCAGCGCCAGCAGATCGGCGATCTCCGGCTCGCTGAGCAGGCCGCCGAGGCCGACCACTTCGACCGGGAGTCCGACGGCCCGCAGGGCCGCGGCCATCGGCTCCATGTCGCGGCGCCGACGCAACAGCACCGCGGTGCTGGGCGGCAGATCCGCGGGTTCCGCGGTCCGGGCGGACGTCGGATCGCCAGGGGCGCGGGCCGCCCGAGCTGTCTCCCACAGCTCGGCGATCGACGCCGCCACCCAGGTCTCCTCCTCCACCGCCGTGCCGAACAGCCCGTACCGCACGTCACCACGATCGGCACCGGATCGCGGACGCAGTTCCTGCACCGGGACCGCGCCCCGGCGGACGATGGCCGAGATCTCGTTGGCCACCGTCAGGACCGAGGACGGGTTGCGGAAGCTGGTGGACAGGGTGAGGGTGGGCGCCGGCTGCCCACTCCGCAGTGGGAAGTCCGTGGGAAAGCGTGGCAGGTTCGAGGCGGACGCGCCCCGCCAGGAGTAGATGGACTGCACCGGATCGCCGACCGCGGTGACCGGGTGGCCGGAGGGCCGTCCCGGAATGCCGGTGTCGGAGAAGACGGCCCGCAGGATGACGCGCTGCGCGTGTCCGGTGTCCTGGTACTCGTCGAGCAGGACGACGGAGAAGCGATCGCGCAGCACCTCCCCGATCCGCGGCTGCCCGGTCACCAGAGCCGCCGCCACCTGCATCTGATCCGCGAAGTCGACCACGCCGGCTCTCCGCTTGGCCTGCGTGAACGCATCGACCAGGGGCAGGATCCACGCCCGGTCCTGGAGTCGTTTCAGGTAGCCGGCCAGGCCACTGTGCACCGAACCGCGCTGGGTCGCGGACGGCGGCGCCGCGCGCAGCACCGCCAGGACCCGCTCGATCTCGTCCGACAGGGCCAGTGAGTCGATCAGATGGTCGGCGAGCCCGCCGGACATGGCGAGCAGTCGGTCGGTGACCTGGTCGGGGCCCAGGTCGGTCTCCAGGTCACCGTCCCAGCGGCCGACGACCCGCCGGGCCATCTGCCAGGACCCGGTGGCGCTCAGTACCCGTGAGGCTGGCTCGACCTGGGCCAATGGCCCGAACTCGGCGATCAGTCGGCCACCGAAGGAATGGTAGGTGGACACTTCCGGTTCGCCTCCGGACAACCCGCTCCGCGCGTCCGCGCGATCAAGGACGCCGGATGCGGCCAGGGTCCGGAGCCGGCGCCGGATGCGGGCGGCGAGCCCGGAAGCGGCCTTCCGGGTGAAGGTGAGGCCGAGGATCTGTTCCGGCCGCACCAGTCCGTTCGCCACCAGGAACAGCACCCGGGCGGCCATGGTCTCGGTCTTGCCCGACCCCGCACCGGCCACCACCAGCGCCGGGCACAGCGGGGCCTGGATCACTGCGACCTGCTCGGCCGTTGGCGGCGGCAGGCGCAGGATGGTCGACAGTTCCTCGGCGCCGATCATCCGCGCACCTGACGGCCCTCGTTCTGCAACGGGCAACTGGTGCGGACCGGGCAGCGCTCGCACCGGGCGTTCTCCTGCGCTAGGGACCCGGCCGAGGCCAGGTGCTGGGCGGCGGCCCGGATCGACCCGAGCCACTGCGTGGTCGACTCGGCGGACAGCCGGTCCTGGGGCAGCACCTTGGGCGAGCCGCTCCGGAGAAACACCAGCTCGGCGCCGCCGGCGCGACCCGCCTGCGCACCCGAGGAGGCGATGTCCGGTGCGAAGGCGCCCAGTTCGATCGCCGCCTGGTACGCGGCTAACTGCGCGTTGTTCTGGGCCTCGGCCTTCGTCGGTACCTTGGCCGCGGTCTTGAAGTCGGTGACGACGACTCCGCCGTCGGGCCCGGCCGACAGCCAGTCGACCCGACCGACCAAGCGGACCGGATGGTCCGTCGGCGCGGCGTCCGGATCGGCCGGCAGAGGCAGGTCGAGCTCCAGCTCGGAGCCGATCAGGGTCCGCGGCGGATGGTTGTCCCTGACCCAGATCCGAGCCGCGGACAGCATGGCCAGCAGGCCTCGGCGGGTGCGGTCCAGCTGCCAGGGCGGCAACTGGTCCTGCGCCGCCAGGAACGTTTCGATCTCGGCCCGCAGATCCGGCTCCGGTATCCCGAGGGCGAGACCGTTGGCCATCGCGTGGACGACGATGCCCTCGATCTGGGCCTGACCGGGCGCCGTCCGGCCGCCACGCCGTTCGAGCACGGCCCGCAGCGCACATGTGTTGAGCGTCTCGATCAGCGACGGCGACACCCGGATCTCCGCGCCGGGCGCCACCGGCGGGGTCGACGCGGACAAAGGCGGCAGACCGTACCAATCGTCGGGATGGGTACCCGGGACACCCGCTGCGGCCAGCTCGGCCAAGTGGGTCGCCGCCGCGGCGACCACCGACTCCGGGCCGGCCGGGTCGGTCACCGCGCGACGCAGATCGGCCACCAGGTCCGACAGGTGCAGTCCACGGCGCCTCCGCGCGCCGTCGGTCGACCGCTCCAGCTCGACCGGCAAGTCGGTGTCCGAACCGGCGAGCTCGGCCAGAAACCGGGACGGGACGGCATCCTGGGTCTGCACCCCGGTGCACACGAGGGTGCGCCGGGCCCGAGTGGCCGCGACATAGAACAGCCGACGCTCCTCGGCCAGCAGACCGGCTGTCGGACTTCCGATCGGGAACGCGGCGGCGAGGTCGAGCAGCTGCTGGCCGCCGAGCAGACTGCCCCGCCCGCGCAGATCGGGCCAGCTCGCCTCCTGCACCCCGCACACGGCGACCACGTCCCATTCCAGGCCCTTCGCAGCGTGCGCCGACAACAGGGCAACCGCGTCGCCGGCCCGCGTCAGATCGGGTTGGCCGGGCAACTGGTGACCACGCACCTCAGCGATGAACGCCGGGACGCCGGCCAGTGGCAACCGGTCGGCCAGATCCGCGGCCATCGCGAACAGCCCGAGCACCGCGTCAAGGGCGCGGTCCGCCCGCTGACCGGCGCTGCCTCCCCGCTCGACGGCGGCGACGAGCCCCGCCTCCAGCCCGGCCGCCGTCCACAGCTGCCAGAGCAGTTGCTCGGCCCCCGGGGACGCCGACCCGACGCGGGCGATCTCGAGCAACTCGCGGACCCGCCGGACCGGGCCGGCAAGGTCGCGGGGAACACCGTCCGGGATCGGCGCCCCGGCCAGGGCCGCGGCCACCAGATCCGCACTGGCGCCCTCCCCCGGGCGGGCCAGGCGAAGCGCCCGCCGGAGGCGCCGCAGACCCAGCGCGTCCATCCCGCCCAGCGCGCCGGTCAACAGTTCGACCGCGATCTCGCCGGTCAATCGATCCCGATACAGGCCGCAATCCAGGACGGTCAGCAGGGCCGCGACCACCGGTTCGGCGGCGAGTCCGTCGGTGCGGCCACCGACCAGCACCGGGACCCCGGCCACGGCGCAGGCCCGCGTCAGTGCGGCCAGCCCGGTCGACGGCGACCGCAGCAGGATGGCCATCGACCCCCACGGCATGCCTTCCAGCAGATGGGCCCGTCGCAGCTCGTCAGCGACGTAGGCCGCCTCCCGGGCCGGACTCGAGAAGACCTTGACCTCGACGCGTCCGCCGCTCGTCCCCTGGCCCGCCGCTTCGTCGGACGGCAGGACGAGGTCCCGGTGCCGGGCCGCGCCGGGGAGCAGCGCGGCCGTGCGGCGGGTGGCCTCCAGTACGGCCACCGGGAGGCGCCGGGACGTCGTCAGGCAGACGGTGCGGTCCACGGCGATGTCGCGGAGCGCGTTCGGCTCCGCACCGCGGAAGGCGTAGATGGACTGGTCCGGATCGCCGAGCACCACCAGCTCGTCGGCGCCGCCGGACAGCAGGTCGATGAGCCGAGCCTGTGCCGGATCGACGTCCTGATACTCGTCGACGAAGATCCGCCGGATCCGGCGCTGCTCGTCGGCCAGCACGTCGTCGTGGGACAGGGCACCCAATGCGGCCGCGGTCAGCTCGGCCTGGTCCAGGGCGACACCGAACCCGCTTATCCCCTGGCGTAGGTCGCTCACCTGCTGGTACTCCCGGGCGAACCGCCCGGCCGCTACCCACTCGGGACGCTTGTGTCGTCGACCGAGCTCGATCATTCGTTGGGGGCTGATGCCCTGGCCGGCGGCCCGCAGCAGGATCTCGCGCAGCTCGGTCGCGAAGGTCGGCGAAGACAGCGCGCCGGTGAGGTACTCCGGCCACGGCCCACCGTGGGCGTCGACGTGGCCGGCGAGCAATTCGCGGACCATGTGGTCGGACTCACCGGCCGCGAGCAGACGCGGCCGTGGCTCACCGGCCCTCGCCGCCTGTGCGCGCACCACCGAGTACGCGTAGGCATGCAGGGTTCTGACCATCGTCTCGCGAGTGGTCAGACCCAGCCGACGGCTGATCCGCCCCGACAGTTCTCCCGCCGCGCGCCGCGAGAAGGTAAGCACCAGCACCTGCTCCGGCGGCACGCCGCGGGCCAGGATCCGGTCGGCGACCGACTCCACCAGCGTGGCCGTCTTGCCGGTGCCCGGGCCGGCCAGTACCCGCAGCCGAGGGGCCGTGTTGGTCACGACCTCGTGCTGCTCCGGGGTCGGACGCATCGGGAGCGCCGAGCTCGGCACCGGCCGCAGGCGGTACGTCACCGACGTCGGGCTGGACATGCACCGATCACATCACAGAGCACCGACAGGACCGGCCCACCACGGCCCGCGCGGGGAAGGAGATTGCGACAATGCGAGGCATGGACATGGAGCTGGCGTACCGGATGCTGGACCAGGTGGCGGCGGTGCCGGCCGGGCAGGTGGCGACCTACGGTGACATCGCGGCGAGGGCCGGATCGCCATCGCCGCGACTGGCCGGCCGGGTGTTGTCCGAGCTGTCCGACGAGACGACACCCTGGCACCGCATCGTGCGGGCGGACGGGACCCCGACCGCCCATCTGCGTGACGAGCAACTGGCCCGCCTGCGGTCCGAGGGCGTCCTGGCGAACAACGGCCGGGTCGATCTGCGCCGGTACCGCTACCAACCCGGTCGGGCCGAGCGCTGACGCTGGTTCGTCCACACCCGGTCGAGTTGTTCACATTCGGCGAGCGGACCTGGTCCTGCCGATGCGGCCCACGCGATCGTGGGGCGATGACCATCTCACAGCGTTCCACCGTCAAGCTCCGAGGCCGTCAGGGTCTCCTGGTCGCGGCGCCGGCCATGCTCGGGTTCCACCCGCAGGAAAGCATGGTGATGCTCTGCCTGGTCGGACCGCAGCGGAGGGTCGGCCCGGTGATGCGGGTCGATCTTCGACCGGACGACGGTCGCGACGACGCGGATCGCGACTTGGCCGCCACCTTCGGCGAGATCGCCTGGGAGCACGCCGACGAGGTCGCGCTGCTCTGCTACACGGACTCGGCCCACACGCCACCGTTCGCCCGCACGGTGATCGACGAGTTGCAGGGAATCGGGCTTCACATCACCGACGCGGCCCGGGTCACGGCCGGCCGGGCCTGGACCATTCCCGCTCCGCCACCGGGAACCGACGAGTCGGACTTCGCCGACGAGGACGACGGCTGCGAGGTTCCTGACGGCCAGGATCCGCAGGTTCAGATGATGGCCGCGGCGATCGCGTTGAACGGTCGCGGCATTCTGCCCGACCGCCCGGCTCTGCGCAGATCGATCGACGGCCCAACCGGTCAGGCCGCAGTCAGGGCCAGCGCCGCACTGCGTGCGGCCGTCCATGGATTCCTGGGTACCGAAGGCGTCGCCTTCGGTCGGCGTCGGCTCCACCGGATGGCCGAGCACATCGTCGACGCGGCGCTGGACGAGAGCACGTCCGGAAGCCTGAGCCCGGCCACCACGTCGCAACTCGTTCTCCTGCTGCGCGACCACCGAGCGCGGGATGAGGTGATCGTCCATTCCCTGGTCGACACCCAGCAGCCGTGGCTGCCCATGTTGATCGCGGCCGCCCGAGCCGTGCCGGACGAGTACGCCGCAGAGATCTGTGCCGTCCTGGCGGTGGCCGCCTACGGCGTCGGAGACGGAGCATTGGCCCAGGTGGCGGTCGATCGATGTCGCCGGGTCGAACCCGGGCACGGCCTGGCCCGGCTGATGCTGGAGGCCATGAACACCGGTCTACGCCCGGCCGCGCTGTTCGACGCGTTGGTCCCCGACCTGGACCTCAGTCCAGGAAAGGGCGGATGATCTCGGTCGCCGTGAGCATCTCCACCAGCGACTCCGGCGTACTGCGCGGATGGGACAGACTGACCGCCAACCGGAACAACAAGGCGCGGAGCAGCATCTGCGGCCATTCCGGCAGATGACGCCACTCGAGCAGGAGTTCGGTCTGGGCGCCCCCCCAGCTGAGTGCGTCCACCGCGATCACGGCCGCCGAGAAGACAGCCGGACGCCAGTACGGCGTCATGTCGATCACGGCCGGCGGAGCCGAGCCGGCGAACAACACGTTTCCGAACATGTCACCGTGCACCAGCTGGCCCGGCAGATCGACCGGCTTGCGCCCGAGCGCCAACTCGTCGAACAACCGGGCGCCATGGCCGTCGCCCAGGGTCCGCCGGTCGGCCACCAGTTCACCCCAGGCCAGCCGATCGGCCCAGCTGTACAGATCGCTCCGGTCTCGCAGGTAGCGCGGATTGGCAACGCCGGCCAGGGCCTCGTGCAGGATCAAGGAGGTCTCGATGATCTCGTTGTACCGCGGCTCGACCCGACCGGACACGAAACGCTCGGCGGACCAACCGGCTACCACCCACCGACCGTCGGAGGACCGCACCGGGCGGGCCACCCTGATCCCGCTGATGCGCAGCTGCTCGAACGTCGACGCGATCCACGACGCCTCAGCGGTGTTGTCGACCGGTTTGAAGACGATGTCACCGCAGCGGTACGCCAGCCCTCGACCACCGGGCAGCCGTTCGGGCGGCACACCTCCCGCGCCGAACGCCGCGAGCACGTGGGCGGGCGGCGGCGTGGACACGAACAGTGACGCTACAGGCCCTGCCGGGTCTTTCGTCACATCCCTCGCGGACACCACGCCACCGCCGAGACCGCGGTCGATCAGTAGCTGGGCAGGCTCGGATCGACCTGTTTGATCCAGGCCAGGACGCCACCGCCGACATGCACCGCATCCGCGAAGCCCGCCTTGTGCAACACGGCCAGCGCCTCGGCCGACCGGGCGCCCGACTTGCAGTGCAGGATGACGGGTCGGTCCTGCGGGATCCGCGACAGCGCCTCACCCGACAGGATGTCGCCCTTCGGGATGAGCACCGCCCCCGGGATCGACACGATCTCGTACTCGTTGACCTCGCGGACGTCGATCAGCGCGAAATCCTCACCGGCATCCATCCGGCGTTTGAGATCGCGGGCCGAGATGGTGTGCGACGCCGCCGCTTCGGCCGCCTCGTCGGACACCGATCCGCAGAACACCTCGTAGTCGATCAATCCGGTGATCGGCTCCCCGGCCGGATCGCGGCGGATCTTGACGGTGCGGTAGGTCATCTCGAGCGCGTCGTAGACCATCAGCCGGCCGAGCAGCGTCTCACCGATACCGGTGATCAGCTTGATCGCCTCGGTCACCATGATCGAGCCGATCGACGCGCACAACACGCCGAGCACACCACCTTCGGCGCAGGACGGCACCATTCCCGGCGGCGGCGGCTCCGGGTAGAGGTCACGGTACTGCGGGCCGTACTCGGCCCAGAACAGGCTGACCTGGCCTTCGAACCGGTAGATCGAGCCCCACACGTACGGCTTGTTCAGCAGCACGCAGGCGTCGTTGACCAGGTACCGGGTGGCGAAGTTGTCCGTGCCGTCCAGGATCAGGTCGTACCCAGCGAAGATCTCCAGGACGTTGTCCGAATCGAGTCGATCGGTGTGCAGGATGACCTTGACGAACGGGTTGATCTCGGCCACGGACTCGGCCGCGGACACCGCCTTGGACTTGCCGACATCGGACTGTCCGTGGATCACCTGGCGTTGCAGATTCGACTCGTCGACGATGTCGAAATCCAGAATTCCCAGGGTGCCAACACCGGCCGCGGCCAGGTACAACAGGGCCGGCGAACCGAGGCCGCCGGCGCCGACGACCAGCACCTTGGCGTTCTTCAGCCGCTTCTGGCCGATCATCCCGACGTCCGGAATGATCAGGTGCCGTGAATAACGCTCGACCTCGGCCTTACTCAGCGATTCCGCCGGCTCCACCAAGGGGGGTAGGGACGTCACAATTCTCTCCTCGAACCACATCAGCTGAACATTCACGCTGGCCATCGAGCCACTGTCAGAGCCAACCGCGCTCCGGCGGGAATTCTTCCCGACCGCGGCCGACGGGGGCCAATCAGCCGCCGGACCTGGTCGCCGTGGCCTGGGCGGTGGCGGTGGACGAGCCCGACACCGGGCCCAGCGGGAACGGGAACGGGTTGGGTTTGCAGACCTTGTTGTCCATCGGGACCAGCTGCGGATTCAACGGCGACAGGTCGTCGTCGGCGGTGGACCACGACTGCTGCATCATCACCGGAGCCAGGCCACCGTTGGTCGCGCAGGGTTGGTGCATGAACCCGAGCGCATGCCCGACCTCGTGGTTGATCGCGTAGACCCGGTAGTCGGCCCGGTCACCGGCGTAGGACACCGCCCCGCGCGCCCAGCGGGCGTTGTTGATGGCCACCCGCTTCACGTCACGGGCGTAGCAGGATGCCTCGTACTGGATCTGCCAGCCGCACAGGGAATCCTGGCGGACCGTCATCTGACTGGTCAGGGAGACGGTGAACGACGGCGTCCCGGTGTCGATCCGCTGCAGCGTGTACTTACCGGAGCCGATCCAGGAACGAGGGTCCTGCAGCGTGGCGTCCACGAACGACGCGAAGTCCTTGTCGGCGTCCGAATTCTCGATGCCGTCCTCCACCGCGATCTTGTACGTGAAGTGATTCGGGCCGGAACCGAACGGCTTCGTCGTGCCGGCCACGACGTGCCAGGTGCCCTTGCCCTTGGCCACGAACGCTTCGCCCGGTGGCAGGTCGGCCGAGGCGAGACCGGCGTAGGTCCCGGTCGGCACCGGCCCGACCTGACCGGACACGTTCGGCGACGAGGCCGACGGTGACGCGCCGCCCGCCGCCGCGGCGGGACCGGACGGGGTACTGGTCGGGGCGGCCGTGACCGTCATCGTGGTGGTGACACTGCCGACCACCGACGTGACCAACGACGGTGAGGCACCAGGGACGGAGGGGGCCGCGGTCGAGGTCGGGGGTCGCCCGACCTGGACGATCACCAGCACGGTGAGGGCGACGAGGACCGGGATCGCATACGCCCGCCAGCCGTAGCGGTGGAAGAACCAGCCGACCGCGCTGCGCCGCCGGCCGGTGCGGGACGGGCGTGGCTTCGACGGCGTGCGGGGGCCACGATCGACCGGGTCCCAACTCGCCTTCAGCGGTTGCGGACCCGGACGACCGCCCTCCGGGTCGTCCCAGAGCGTCGATCGCCCCACCGGGGGCACCGTTCGGGATCGGGCCCCGACGGGCTGCGGCTGCTGCCCCGTTCGGGACGAGGACCTCCCGCCGTGCGATCGGTGGGAGTCGTTTCCAGGACGCGTCACGTCTCCGAGGTTCCCACAGCAGGCGTGAGACCAGGGTGCGGCGCGCCCGAGGTGGCCCACAGACCGGACACCGCGCGCGCCGTCACCAACGGCGCCTCCATCTGCGCTGTATGGCCGACGCCGGCGATGACGAGCAGGCGTGAGTCGGCAAAACACTCGGCGGTCCGGCGGGCCAGGCGGACGTCCACCAGGCGGTCCCGTGTGCCCCAGATCACCAGGGTCGGGACGGTGACACACGCGGCATCCGCCCGGAACGACCGCCCGCCCGGCAGATAGCTGCGCATCAGCGCCCGCAGCGATTCGATGGTCGACCGGTGCGCCCAGGGCAGGCTGGAACGCCAGGCCAGGTCGGCCGCGGCCACCTCGTAGTCATGATCGGTCAGCACCGTCGGATCGCCGAAGCACAGCTCGCCCATCCCTCGCGCTCGGGCGAGCGGACTGATTCCGACGAGCCGTCTCAAGGCCAATCCGGTTGTGCCCGGCAGCAACAGCAGGCCCAGGATCGGGTCGGCGCCGCGGTCGTGCGTCAGGCGCAGGTCGGGGACCGCCGGTGAGATCAGGGTCAGCGTCTTGACCAACTCGGGATACCGGCCGGCCATCATCGTGCTGACCACACCACCGAGTGAGTTCCCCACCAGGTGCACCGGTCCCCGACTGCGTCGCGCGACCAACTCGGCCAGCACGTCGGCGTCGTCCCGCAGGGAATAGCGACCCCTCGGCGGCGGGTCGGAGCGCCCGTGTCCGGGCAGGTCGACCAGGTGTCCGGTCGCGGTGGCGGCCATGGCCCCGGACAGCGACGTCCAATTGGTGGAGGAACCGGCCAGGCCGTGCACGTACCAGGCGTCCGGGGCCGTCTCGTCGTCCACCGGCTCGGTTCGACGTACGAACACTCCCCGGCCACTGACCTGCTCGAACCACCCGTGTGGGGGGTCGTCAGCCGGGCCGGGGATCTGCACCGGTCCGAGGTCGGCCAAGGTGGCCGTGCTCCACGAAGCCAGGGAGTCGTGGGCGGGGGCACCGAAGGGAGGAGCGGTTGTCACCCCTCCATGGTGACACCGGCCGCGACGCGCGAACTGTCCCCACACCTTCGGCCCGTCCACATTCGCCGGTCGGCGCTGGCCGTCCGGGTCCGCTGAACCCACCATCGGAACCGACGGACGCAGCGGTCGAGCCGCGTCAGGAACGGGGGGCAGCGATGGCGGCGGGTTTCGATCTGCAGGTCGACACGGACCGGCTGCGTCGATGTGCGGCGATCGTGTCCGGCGCCGCTCAGGACCTCCTGACGGCCGGCCGCGGATCCGGCGAGGCGACGGGCGCGGCCGTCGGCGGCAGCGCGACCGCCGACGAGGTGGGGGCTCTCCTGCGGGTGAAGGCGGAGCAAGCGGCCGGAGCGGCCGCCCAGCTCGGCGCCGTCACGTCGGCGGTCGCTCAGCATCTCCAGGCGAGCGCGGCGCACTTCGAGCGCGCCGACACGGCCATGCGCGGGAGCGCCCGATGAACGTCGTCCTCCTCGGGTGGGCGCAGACGTTGGGGGTCACCGACCCTTCCCCGGCGGCCAGGGCGCTCGACGCATTCGATCCGACGGCCCTTCTCGATCGCTCGGCCGACCAGACCCGGCTCGCCCGGGCGCTGGCCGGGTGCGCTCGCACCCTGACCGGCGCCCGCGGCGAGGTCGAGATGGCATGGTCCTCGCCGGCCCCGTCGAACGGACTGCGATCTCTGGTCCGCGCGGTCGACGACACGGCGTCGGTGCTGCAACGACAGTGCGCCGCCATGTCGACGGCGGCCGCGCTGGTGGAGCGGGCGAAATCCAACGCCCGCCTCGATTGGACCCTGGCCGCGGCACAGATCGAATCGCTCGAGCACGGCCAGTGGCCGGACATCCTGGGCGGCGTCCTCGGCGTTCCGGCGACCGGTACCGCGATGCGCATCCGGTCCATCCTGACCGATCTGAACCGGGCCCTGCAGGCCCGCCTGGCCGAGGCCGACGCCGCATTGACCGACCTGCGATCGGCGCTGGCCGCCGATCCGAACGAGCCGGCCGACCGTCTGCATGTCGGCCCGGCCGCGCTGGTCGGCCCGGACCCGATCGGCGGACCGGCCGCGCGCACCGACCGATCCAACCGGGAGCAACTGGCCGCCGATCTGCGGTCCGGCGATCCGGTCCGCATCGAATTCGCCATCTCGATCACCCGGTCCCTACAGCTGGCCGCCGACCGGGGCGGTCACGCCGAGCTGGTCGTCTACGACTCATCCGCCTACGACGGGCAGGGGCGGGCCGCCATCGCGGTCGGCGACCTGGCCACCGCGACCAACGTGGCTGTGGTCGTACCCGGGATCGGCAACTCCCCGGCGGACATGACCGGCGGCATCACGGTTGCGGCCAGCCTCAAGGACGAGGCGGAACGTCAGGAGCCGGGCCGGTCGACGGCCGTCGTGGCCTGGTACGGCTACGACATCCCGCTGTCCTGGAGGAAGGATCCATCGGCGGCCGTCGGCACCCGTGTCACCGACACCCTGGCTGCAACCTCCGCGGTGAACGCCGAGAAGGGCGCACCGGTGCTGGCGGCGGACCTGACGGCGATCAGCCGGATGGCCGCGGGATCGGCCCGCACCACCCTGATCGGCTTCTCGATGGGGTCCACCACCGTCTCGGCCGCCGCCCGGTACCAGCTCCCGGTGGACTCGATCGTCCTGCTCGGGTCGCCTGGGGCCGGCTGGGGCACCAACTCGGCCGCGAGCTACCGGAACGTGCCGGCGTCGAGCGTATGGACGTTGAGCTATGACCAGGACCCGGTGACCCTGCCGGTCACCGACGATCTGGTGACCAAGAACCTGCACCTGCCCGACCCCTTCGGGCCGGATCCCGCGGCCGACGCGTTCGGCGGCCACCACATCGACGCGAACACCAACGTCCCTGTTCTCACCGGCAGCGGCCTGCTCCCGGCGCTGGCCCGACTGGCCGGCGATCCGCGGCACCATTCGATCGTCAACTACACCCAAGGGTCGGCGCTCGCCGCGGAAGGCGCGATCATCGTCGGTCGAGCCGATCGGGTACCCAGGAAGTCCGGCCGACCGCGTCGCTGACCCCGGGCCCGTCGATCCGACACAATGAGTCGATGCCCACGCCGAACCGGACACCCGACCAGGCCGCGGTGGCGACTCACTACCGGGCCGTCGGGCCCACCCTGTTGACCCACCTGATCGGCCGCCGTGTCCTCGGATTCGGTCGCCTGGACGCAGAGCCGACCCCGGCCGATCCCTTCGCCGAGCTGCACATCGCCGAGGCGGCCGACCTCACGGAGGCGATCCGCAGCGGAATCATCAGCCTCCGGTTGCCCGGACTGGCCGCCCCCGGACTCGTTGCCTTCCGGATCCGCCCCGGCGCCGACAGCGGTATCGATGTGGTGGCCACCGCGGCGCTGGCGCTGGCCGAAGCTCTGGCCCGGCACGGTCGGGCCGCGACGACCATGACCGACGGCCGGGACGGCCTGTACCTGATCGGATTCGGTGTCGGACCCACGGATTTCGGCGGGGGCGCCGCGGGCTACGCGCGTGCTCTCGCGGCCGGCGCCCCCGAGGTCGGCACCACCGACCACGCCGACACCGCCGGGCGGGCACTGCTGATCCCGGTGGCTCCGGACGATCCGCTGGGCCTCCCGGCGCCGTACACCCTCGGGTCGGCCGGTGGCGACCTCGGTGTGATCGCGCCGCTGACCTCGGACGAGGTGGCCGCGGTGACCGCCGGAATGCCGCTCGACCTGCGGCCGACGGACCTCGCCACGCGGATCGCCGAGTACGGCGACCTGGCCGCCGGACTGGCCGAGGTGACCGGCGCTCCCGCGTAAGGTGAGCCCCACCCGCGTGCGCGGGTCGAGCAGCCAGAACGGAGTCCACGCGTGGCCGAGCCGACGACCAAGGCGACCCCACGACTGCGTCGCTCCGACCGTCGCGCCCAGCTGCTGGCCGCGGCGAAGGGCGCGTTCGTCACCCAGGGGTACCACGCGGCGGCCATGGATGACATCGCCGAACGCGCAGGGGTCAGTAAACCTGTTCTGTATCAGCACTTTCCGTCGAAGCTCGAGCTATATCTGGCGCTGCTGGGCGACTCAGCCGACGAGATGGTCCGGATGGTCGAGGGTGCGCTGCACGAGACCGACGACAACGACGAACGGGTGCACCGGGCGGTCGAGGCGTACTTCTCCACGGTGGCCGACAGCGGGCAGGCCTATCGGCTGATCTTCGAATCCGACCTCCGGGGGCAGCCCCAGGTCGAGGAGATCGTGGATCGGGCCACCGACTCCTGCATCGCTGCGATCACCGCCACCATCACCACGGACACCGGCGTCGATCCGGAGCGTTCGCGGCTGCTGGCCGCCGCCCTGGTCGGGCTCTCGCAGGTCAGTGCTCGCTACTGGCTGACCCAGAGTCCCGGGGTGCCGCGGGCCGAGGCGATCGAGATCATCTCGACCCTGGCCTGGCGAGGGATATCGCGCTTCCCCCGCCAAGCCTGACGCAGGTCAGCCGATGCTGCCGAACCCGACCCGTCGGTTGTCGGCCGGGGCGATGTCGACGTAGGAGATGCGGGCCGACGGAACGATGACGCGGCGACCCTTGTCGTCGACCAGCACCAGAGTGCCGTTGGGGTTCTTCAGCGACTCGTTCACCAGGGCCTCGATCTCGTCCGGCTGCGACGACGAGGTGACCACCAGTTCGCGTCCGCTGTCGGTCACACCGATCTTGATTTCCACGCCGAGCCTCGTTTCTTTGCAGTGCTGTTGCCAGGATGCTGATCTTCCTCGAGCGGAGGTGGACATGCGCTCCATCCCGCCCTACTGCAGGCTAGTGCAGGCCCGCGACCGGCCGGGTCCACAAGCCCTGCGCCGAGGGCGAACACCGGCGGGCCTTCGACCACTCAGAACAGCCGGCCGACGGTGTCGTCCATGCCCCGCAGGCGGTCGTAGTCCAGGACCAGGCAGCGGATACCCCGGTCCTCGGCCAAGGTCCGCGCCTGAGGCTTGATCTGCTGCGCCGCGAACACGCCGGTCACCTTGCCCAGCAACGGGTCCCGGCTCAGCAGGTCGATGTACCGGGTCAGCTGCTCCACCCCGTCGATCTCGCCGCGTCGCTTGATCTCCACCGCCACGACGGCCCCGGCCTGGTCCCGGCACAACAGGTCGACCGGACCGACCGGCGTCGGATACTCCCGGCGGATCAACGTGTACCCGGCGCCCAGGGTCTCCATCTGTTCGGCCAGCAGGGCCTGCAAGTGAGCCTCGACGCCGTCCTTGACCAGACCCGGATCGACGCCGAGTTCGTGCTGCGAGTCGTGCAGCACCTCCTCCAAGGTGATGATCAACTGCTCACCGGCCTTGTTCTCGACCCGCCAGATGCCCTCCTCCTGGGTCAGCCAGCAGGGCGGGCTCATCCAGTTCAGCGGCTTGTACGCCCGGTCGTCGGCATGCACGGACACCGAGCCGTCGGCCTTCACCAGCAGCAGCCGGGTGGCCATCGGGAGGTGGGCCGTCAACCGGCCCACATAGTCAACTGAGCAACGAGCCACCACAAGACGCACCCGGACACCCTAACCGGCGAACGGACCCGGCACCGACCGTCGTCGCCCACCCGCCCGGTCGCCGAGGGCCCGCTCGTCAGGTCCACCACCGCAGCCGACGACAATGTCCCGGTGACGACTTCCCTCTGCTCCCAGGCCGCTCGCGACTCCGGCGACGATCCGGCCGGCAGTGCCGCCGAGTTCTCCTCGTTCCTGCTGCTGGACCGGCGCGAGCCATGGTCGGCCACCGCCGCTGAGGACGCCGTGGCCGCCCTCGAGCCGGCCACCGCGATCGCCGTCGCGCAACGGCCCGGCCTGCGGGCCTTCGCCATCAGGAGTGTCCATCCCCGCCGCGCCGGCTCGCGTCAGGACTACCTGGGCGCGGCCGGCCCCGACGGATTCCTCGCGCCGCTGACCCACTGGCCGGTGCCGGCCGACATCACCGGACTCGAGGCACACCGCGCGACGGACACCGGAACGCCCATGTTCGCCGTATGCACCAACGGAAAGCGCGATCGGTGTTGCGCGATCGTCGGCCGGGGAGTAGCCGTCGACCTGCACGAGCGGCACGGGGACGCGGTGGTCGAGATCAGCCATCTCGGCGGTCACCGGTACGCCGGAACCATGCTGGTACTCCCCTGGGCCTACGCCTACGGCTTCCTCGATCCGGCCGCGGCGGCCGCCGTCGCCGACGCCGCCCGAGAGGGTCTGGTGCACCCCGGCGGACTCAGGGGACGGGCCGACCTCTCTCCGGTCGCCCAGGCGGCCGAGGTGCTGCTCCGCCGGGAGATGGTGCCGGCCGGCCCGGACGCGGTCCGGATCCGATCCGTCAGCCACCTGGAACGGGAGACGGTCGAGGTCCGAGCCGAAGTCCGGGGTGACGCGGTCACGCTCCGGATGGTGCGCCACCCTGGACCGAAGATCGGCGAAACCCTCTGCGGCGGAAAGCCGTTCGCGACCGGCCGGTGGGATCGGGTCTGACGGTCAGACGGCGACGCGCTCGATCTCGGCGCCGAGGGACTTGAGGTCCTCGACGAACCGCGGATACCCGCGGTCGATGTGCCCGACCTCGTGTACCTCGGTCACGCCTTCGGCGGCCAGACCGGCCAGCACCAGGCCCGCCCCGGCCCGGATGTCGGTCGACCACACCGGCGCGCTGGACAACCTCTCCCGGCCGCGAAGTGAGGCGTGGTGCCCGTCCGTCCGAGCGTCCGCGCCCATCCGGATCAGCTCGTCGACGAAACGGAACCGCGCCTCAAACACGTTCTCGGTGATCAGCGAATGGCCGTCGGCCACGGCGGCCAGGGCCAGCGCCATCGGTTGCAGATCGGTCGGGAACCCGGGGTAGGGCATGGTGATGAAGTCGACTGCCCGGGGTCGGCCCGGCATGTCGACCGAGAATCCGTCGGACAGCGGCTCGATCAGCGCGCCGGCCGCGATCAGGCGCTCCAGTGGGGCAGCCAGATGACGGGCATCGACACCGCGGACGACCACCGAACCGCGGGTCACGGCGGCGGCGTAAGCCCAGGTCCCGCCGACCACCCGGTCCCCGACCGTGCGATGCTCGGTCGGATGCAGCTCACCGACCCCCTCGATGGTGATGGTGGCACTGCCCGCGCCGCGAACGTCGGCACCCATCCGGTTCAGCATGTTGGCCAGGTCGATGATCTCGGGTTCGCGAGCGGCGTTGTCGATCACGGTGATGCCCTGCGCCAGCACCGCCGCCATCAGGATGTTCTCGGTCGCCCCGACGCTCGGGAAGTCCAGTCCGATCTGCGCTCCGCGGAGCCGTTCGGCCTCGCCGACGACCATGCCGTGCTCGATGCTCATCCGCGCCCCGAGGGCGCGCAGCCCGTTCTGGTGCATGTCCAGCGGCCGCGATCCGATCGCGTCCCCGCCGGGCAGGGCCACCCGAGCCCGGTGACAACGGCCCATCAGCGGACCCAGCACGCAGACCGACGCCCGGAGTCGCCCGACGGCCGGGAAGTCGGCCTCGTGGGACAACTCGGCCGGCGTGGTGATGGTGACCTTGTCCCCGTCGAGCTCGACCTGACAGCCGAGGCCGGTCAGCACGTCGGCCATCAACGGGACATCCAGGATGGCCGGGCAGTTCGAGATCACCGTGGTGCCCTCGGCCAGCAACGCGGCCGCCATCAGTTTGAGCACACTGTTCTTCGCGCCCGCCACCGACACCTCGCCGGAAAGGCGGGCGCCACCGGTCACCAGGAAGCGCTCATCCACGGCTGGAACTCTAGTGCCCCGCGGACACAGGTCCGTTCCACTGCAGGTGGTGGGCCCGTCGCCGACGGCACCGACGGCCGCGAACGGCTGGGCAACGTGCGTAGGCTCGGTCCATGGCTGTCCACCTCACCCGCATCTACACCCGCACCGGCGACGACGGCACGACCGGACTGTCCGACTTCAGCCGCGTCCACAAGACCGACCCTCGGCTGATCGCCTACGCCGACTGCGACGAGACCAATGCCGCCCTGGGTGTGGTGATGGCCATCGGCTCCCCTGGCCCGGACATCGAGCGGGTGATCGCCCGCGTGCAGAACGAACTGTTCGACCTGGGCGCCGACCTGGCCACGCCGATCGAGCCGGACCCGAAGTACCCGCCGTTGCGGGTCGAACAGGCTTACATCGACCGGCTGGAGGCCGACTGCGACGCCTTCAACGAGGGCCTGGCCCCACTGACGTCGTTCATCCTGCCGGGCGGCACCGCCGCCGGGGCCCTGCTCCACGTGGCGCGCACCGTCGCCCGGCGGGCCGAACGGAGCGCATGGACGCTGATCGGAGCCGACCCGGATCGGACCAACCCACTGGCCGCGAAGTACCTGAACCGGCTTTCCGACCTGCTGTTCATCCTGGGTCGGGTGGCCAATCCGGCCGGCGACGTCCCCTGGATACCCGGGGGCCAGCGGGACTGATCGGCGATCCGGGCCCGGGCCCGGATCAGCCGGCAGACACGAGAAAGGCCCCCGAGCCGGGGGCCGAAAGACAGGGCGGCGCTCAGAACTCCCGCAGGCCGCCCGAGTGCCGGTGGTGCAGACTGCCGGTGGCCGGCGGTACCGATTCCAGCCACGACCGCAGACCGGTGATCGCCTCCTCGGACAGAGCCAGTTCCATCGGGGTCGAACCGTCGATACATCGGACGACCACGGAACCCACCGGGAGCAGGTCGGGTTCGGTCCCCGTGAGTGGCCGTCGGTCCCCCAGGACCAGTCGATCCCGCCGCAGGATCCGGGACGCCAGCGGCAGCGGCGAGAACGATCGGTAGAGGGTCAACGCACCTCCGCGGTAGCGCCCCTGACCGAAGATCCAGCCGCTGCCGTCGGCCGCCATCAATCGCCTCCAGCAGACGTCGACCCCGCCGGACTTGGTGAGCAACGACCGCCGCACCGCAATGGCCACGATGCACAGCACGAGGACAAGGAGCAGCACCAGACCGGTGATCTCTGCGCCCACGATGCCCTCCAGTGCCGGATCCGAGAAGAACGGGAACTAGACGGTTTCTCCGACGGCCAGAAGCTGAGCCCGCGCACGGCGGAGGTCGGCTTCCTTCTCCGCCGTATCGGTTCCGGCTGCCCTGGCCCGCTCGTAGGCGGCGCGTGCCCTGGTCACATCGATGTCCTCGCTGAGCTCGGCATCCTCGGCCAGGATCGAGACGCCCTCCTTGGTGACCGACAGGAAGCCGCCGTGCACCGCCACCGCCCGCACGTTGCCGTTGGGCTCGATGATGCGGGCCGCGAAGCCTTCTTTGAGTTGCGCCAGCAACGGAGCGTGACCGGGCATGACGCCGATATCGCCGTCAACCGTCCTGGCCACCACCATTTGCGCGGGGCCGGACCAGATCTTCTGCTCGACGGCAACCAGATCTACCTGCATCTCGGACATTCGGCTCGCACCTCTTCACTTCGTTGGTGGATCGGATGAGTTTAACCCCAGACTACGGAACCGACAGCCGACGGCCGAACGGGTGAAGCGGGAGACCCCACCTCCCGAGGGAAATGGGGTCTCCGGCACTACACCCGACCGAGTGCACCGCCTTCCGTGCGGCGCCGGGGCGCCTTACTTCAGGACTCCAGCGCCGGCCGATGGGCGCACCGCCTTCCGTGCGGCGCCGGGGCGCCTTACTTCAGGACTCCAGCGCCGGCCGATGGGCGCACCGCCTTCCGTGCGGCGCCGGGGCGCCTTACTTCAGGACTCCAGCGCCGGCCGACGGGCGCACCGCCTTCCGTGCGGCGCCGGGGCGCCTTACTTCAGGACTCCAGCGCCTTGGCCTTGGCCATCACGTCATCCAGGCCGCCCACGTTCAGGAACGCCTGTTCCGGGATGTTGTCGTACTCGCCCTTGGCAATGGCATCGAACGCGGCGATGGTGTCGGCCATCTCCACGTACGAACCGTCCTGACCGGTGAACTGCTTGGCCACGAAGAAGTTCTGGCCCAGGAAACGCTCCATCCGGCGGGCGCGCCCGACGAGGAGTTTGTCCTCCTCGGCCAGTTCGTCCATACCGAGGATGGCGATGATGTTCTGCAGTTCCTTGTACTTCTGCAGGATGCGGATGACTTCCTGCGCCACCCGGTAGTGCTCGTCGCCGACGAACTGCGGGTCGAGGATCCGCGAGGTCGAGGACAGCGGGTCGACGGCCGGGTAGATGCCCTTCTCGGTGATGGACCGAGCGAGCTCGGTGGTCGCGTCGAGGTGGGCAAACGCCGCGGCCGGGGCCGGGTCGGTGTAGTCGTCAGCGGGCACGTAGATCGCCTGCAGCGACGTGATCGACCGGCCTCGGGTGGAGGTGATGCGCTCCTGCAGCTCGCCCATCTCGTCGGCCAGCGTCGGCTGGTAACCGACGGCGGACGGCATCCGGCCGAGGAGGGTGGAGACCTCGGAACCGGCCTGGGTGAACCGGAAGATGTTGTCGATGAAGAGCAGCACATCCTGGTTCTGCACGTCACGGAAGTACTCGGCCATGGTCAGCGCGGACAGCGCGACGCGCATGCGGGTCCCGGGCGGCTCGTCCATCTGACCGAACACCAGAGCGGTGTCGTTGATGACGCCGGACTCCGTCATCTCAGTCAACAGGTCGTTGCCCTCGCGGGTACGCTCCCCGACCCCGGCGAACACCGAGGTGCCACCGAAGTTCTTGGCGACGCGGGTGATCATCTCCTGGATGAGCACCGTCTTGCCGACACCGGCTCCGCCGAACAGGCCGATCTTGCCGCCCTGTACGTACGGGGTGAGCAGGTCGATGACCTTGATGCCGGTGACCAGCTGCTCGGTCTTGCCCTCGAGCTGGTCGAAGGGCGGGGGCTTGCGGTAGATCGGCCAGTGCTCGCCGTCCTCGGCCGTGCCGGGGGCGTCCAGGCACTTGCCCAGTGCGTTGAACACGTGGCCCTTGACCACGTCACCCACCGGCACCGAGATCGGCTTGCCGGTGTCGGTCACCGCAGCCCCGCGAACCAGGCCGTCCGTCGGCTGCATCGAGATGGCGCGCACGATGTCGTCGCCCAGATGCAGAGCGACCTCCAACGTCAGCGTCCGAGCCTGCCCCAGGCCCGAGACCTGGACCTGGAGGGCGTTGAACAGCTCGGGAACCTCGCCCCGGGGGAATTCGATGTCGACGACCGGCCCGATGACCCGGACGACGCGGCCGGCGACGGCCGTCTTAGTAGCAGTGGTCACAGTTAGTCCTCTTCGCTTCCTGCTGCAGCCAGAGCGGCGGCGCCGCCGACGATTTCGCTGAGTTCCTGGGTGATCTGCGCCTGACGGGCCTGATTGGCCTGTCGGGACAGGATCTTGATGATGTCGTTCGCGTTGTCGGTGGCCGCCTTGCACGCGGCCCGGCGGGCCGCCGACTCGCTCGCGGCCGAATCCAGCAGCGCCGCGAAGATGCGCGTCGTCACGTACTTGGGCAACAACGCGTCGAGCAACGCGCCCGGCTCCGGTTCGAACTCGTACGCCGGCAGCAGCGGGGCGTCGGGCGTCTGCTCGACGTACTCGACCTGCATGGGCGCCACCCGGCGCACCGTCGGGGTCTGCGTGATCATCGATTCGAAGTGCGTCGACACCAGGTGGATCTCGTCGATCCCCTGCGTGCCGTCGTCGAGTTGACCATCGCTACCGGCGACGAACGCCGGCAGCAGCGACTCGCAGGCCGCGACCGCATCGTCGTAGGTCGGCTTCTCTGAGAAGCCGGTCCACGAGTGCTCGATGGCCCGCTGTCGGAAGCTGAAGTAACCCACGCCCTTGCGCCCGATGACGAAGTACACCGGTTCCTTGCCCTGGGAGCGCACCAGAGCGGTCAGCTCCTCCGTGGCCTTCAGGACGTTGGCGTTGAACCCGCCGCACAGCCCGCGGTCGGACGTGATCACCAGGATGCCGGCGCGCTTGGGGTTCGGCCGCTCGGTGAGCAGCGGGTGATCCAGCGTCGAGGCCGTGGCCAGCGCGGTCAACACCTCGGTGATCTGGGCCGAGTACGGAGCGGCGGCCAGCACCTTGGCCTGGGCCTTGGCGATACGCGAGGTCGCGATCATCTCCATGGCCTTGGTCGTCTTCTGGGTCGACTGCACCGCCTTGACGCGCTGCCGCAGAACCCTTACCTGGGCTGCCATGCTTCACCTCCCACCGTGAGAATCTCGGACATGTGGACGGACATCACTTCGGCGGCGGGGGCTTGCGGACCTGGACCTTTTCCTGCCCGACCCTGGCCGGGTCCATCGCCTCGAACTTCGGCTCACGTCCGAGGATGTGACCTTCCGAGGTGGTGAACTCGTCGGCGAAGTCGCCGAACGCGGCCAGCAGAACCTTCTCCGTCTCCGGAGACAGATCCTTCTCGTTCTTGATCGTCTCCAGCGGACCACCCGGGGCGTGCCGCAGGTACTGCAGGAACTCGGCCTCGAAGCGGCGGACGTCCTGCACCGGGACGCGGTCCAGGTGGCCTCGGGTACCGGCCCAGAGCGAGACGACCTGCTCCTGCACCGAGAACGGCGCGAACTGGGCCTGCTTGAGCAGTTCGACCAGGCGGGACCCACGGGCCAGGGCGCGCTTCGACACGGCGTCCAGGTCGGACCCGAAGGCGGCGAACGCCTCCAGCTCGCGGTAGGCCGACAGATCCAGACGCAGCGTGCCGGACACCTTCCGCATGGCCTTGACCTGCGCGGCGCCGCCCACCCGGGAGACCGAGATGCCGACGTTGACGGCCGGGCGGACACCCGAGTTGAACAGGTCACCCTCGAGGAAGCACTGGCCGTCGGTGATCGAGATGACGTTGGTCGGGATGTACGCCGAGACGTCACCGGCCTTGGTCTCGATGATCGGAAGTCCGGTCATCGAGCCGGCGCCCAACTCGTCGGAGAGCTTCGCGCAACGCTCGAGCAGCCGGGAGTGCAGGTAGAAGACGTCGCCCGGGTAGGCCTCGCGCCCCGGCGGGCGACGGAGCAGCAGGGAGATCGCGCGGTAGGCCTCGGCCTGCTTGGACAGGTCGTCGAAGATGATCAGGACGTGCTTGCCCTGGTACATCCAGTGCTGGCCGATGGCCGAGCCGGTGTACGGGGCGAGCCACTTGAAGCCGGCCGAGTCGGAGGCCGGGGCGGCGACGATGGTCGTGTACTCGAGCGCGCCCGCGTCCTCCAGGGACTGACGGACCCCGGCGATCGTGGTGCCCTTCTGGCCGATCGCGACGTAGATGCAGCGGACCTGCTGCTTCGCGTCCCCGGTCTCCCAGTTGGCCTTCTGGTTGATGATGGTGTCCACGCAGACGGCGGTCTTGCCCGTCTTGCGGTCGCCGATGATCAGCTGACGCTGGCCCCGTCCGATCGGCGTCATGGCGTCGATGGCCTTGATGCCGGTCTGCATGGGCTCGCTGACGCCCTGCCGTTCGACCACCGAGGCGGCCTGCAGTTCGAGCGCGCGGTTCTCGTCCGACTTGATCTCGCCGAGACCGTCGATCGGCTGCCCGAGCGGGTTGATGACGCGGCCCAGGAACGCGTCGCCGACCGGAACCGACAGCACCTCTCCGGTCCGGGTGACCTGCTGGCCCTCCTGGAGGGTGTTGGCGTCACCCAGAATGACGGCGCCGATCGTGCGCACGTCGAGGTTGAGGGCCACACCGAGCACGCCGCCCGGGAACTGCAGCAGCTCGTTCGCCATCGCTGAGGGCAGGCCCTCGACCGTGGCGATTCCGTCTCCGGTGCTCGAGATGATTCCGACCTCTTCTCGGGTCACCTCAGGTGCGTACTCGGAGACATAGCCTTCGATCGCAGAGCGGATCTCGTCTGCGGAGATCGTCAACTCGGTCATCGCGTTCCCGTTCTGTGTCGTCACTGCTCGATGCTTGAAAGATCTTCTTCGTCTGTACTGCTCGAGCCTATTTCCCAGGGCCCGTCCGCCGTCGTCCGGCGGGAAACCGATCAGCCGGTCAATCTGCGTCGCAGCGCATCCAGTCGACCGGACACACTGCCGTCGATCACCTCGTCACCGATCCGGACCTTGAGCCCACCGGCCAGCTGCGGCTCGACCTCGACGTGGACCGACACCGAGCGGCCGTAGATCCGGCCCAGGGCGGCAGTCAGCCGGGACGTCTGCTCGATGGTGAGCGGCGTCGCCGCCTGCACGGAGGCAACCACCCGGTCCTTGCGCTCGGCGGCCTGCTCGACGATCTGCCGCACACCGTGGGTGAACGCGCGCCCGCCGGGGTCGCGAGCCAGTTGTTCGAGCAGATCGGCCGTGAGCCGGTGGACCCGGCCGGAGAGCAGCCGGCCGACCAGAGCGGCGCGCGAGGCACCCGGGGTGGTCGGGTCGTCCAGGATCACGGACAGTTCCGGGGAGGCGTCCACGATCCGGCCGAACCGGAACAGCTGGTCCTCGACCTCGTCCAGTTCGCCGGCCCGCTCGGCCCGCAGGAACATCGCGGTGCGACCCAGCCGCACGAATCCCTCGGCCAGGTCACGCCCGGTGGCCCAGGATTTCCGCACCGCAAAGTCGACCAGCGCCGCGGCGGGATCACCGACCTTGCCGGCCAGCAAAGAACGCATCAGACCGGCGCGGTGTTCGACGTCCGTGGTCGCCTCGGACAACGTCCGGCGCAACGCCGCGTTCCCGCCGAGCAGGCTGCCGACCCCGGAGAGATCGGACCCGAGGGCACCGAGTCCGGTGTCGTCCAGCGTGGCCGCCTGCAGGAGCAGCTGACCGTTGGAAGCGGCCAGGGCCTGCGTGCTGGCGATGTGCTCCATCAGCTCTCCAGCTCGGCCAGGAACCGCTCGACGGTGCGACGCTGGCGGGCCTCGTCCTCGAGCGACTCCCCGACGACCTTGCTGGCCAGTTCGACCGACACCCGACCGAGGTCGCCACGCAGTTCGGCGACGATCTGCGACCGCTGGGCATCCAGCTGGGCGCGACCGGCGGCCGCGATCCGCTCGGTCTCGGCGTGAGCCGCGGCGAGCATGTCGTCCCGGATGGCCTGGGCCTGCGCACGGGCGTCCTCGCGGATCTTGGCGGCCTCCTCGCGGGCACCGGAAAGCTGACGCTGGTACTCGGCCAGGGCGGCCGCGGCTTCGTTCTGCGCCTCGGCGGCCTTCTCGATGCCGCCTTCGATGGCGGCGGTGCGGGCGGCGTAGGCCTTCTCGAACATCGGCCAGGCGAACTTGCCCAGTACGACGAGCAGGACGACGAAACCGATGGCGGCGATGAGAACCTCGCCCCAGGGCAGACCGATCGGGTTCGTGGTGTCGGCCGCGAGAGTGCTAACTGCGGAGTGCATCAGGTTTTATCCCTCGGCTGGTGATCCGGCGATGGACGGTAGGACTACTTGGTAGCGAGGATGAACGGCACGACGAAGCCGAGCAGGGCCAGCGCCTCGGACACCGCGAAGCCGAGGAAGGCATACGTACGGGTCAGGCCGGCCGACTCCGGCTGGCGGGCGGTCGAGTTGATGTAGGCGGCCCAGACGATGCCGACACCGATACCGGGGCCGATGGCCGCGAGGCCATAGCCGATGGTCCCGAGGTTACCGATGATCGAGACGTTCACATCGGCGAGGTTGGCTGCAATGGACATTGGAGTTGTTCTCCCTTTCGGTGGAGCTTGGTGACGGGGACTGGATCCCGCCGGCGCGGGAATCAGGTGGTGCGGTCTGCGGGGGCGATGCGGGATCAGTGCGAGTCGGCCAACGAACTTTCCAGGTAGATGGCGGCCAGCAGAGTGAAGACGTAGGCCTGGAGCCCACAGATCAGCAGTTCGAAGAACACCAGGAAGATGCTCGCTGCGAACGGGAGGATCGAAGTCCCGTAGGAAATGCCGCCCTGCTCGAACAGGAAGATGGCACCGGCCGCGGCCACGCCGACCAGCATGTGGCCGGCGAACATGTTGGCGAAGAGCCGGACGGCCATGGTGAACGGCCGGAGGATGATGTTGGACAGGAACTCGATCGGGATCAGCAGGAGATGCATGGCGACCGGGATGCCCGGGATGTAGCACATCAGCTTCAGGTAGCCGAAGAAGCCGTGCTTGCGGATCCCGACGACGTTGTAGATGAACCAGACCATGACGGCCAGGAACACCGGGATGGCGAAGTGGGAGGTGACCGGGACCTGCGCCACCGGGATCAGCTCCCAGAGGTTCATCACCAGGACGAAGACGAACAGGGTGGCCAGGAAACCGGCCCACTTCTTGCCCTGCTTGCCCAGGATCTCGATGGCGACGCCGTTGCGGACGAAGCCGTACAGACTCTCGCCGACGAACTGGAGCTTGCCCGGAACGACGGCCGCTCGCTTCGCTGACGCAGCGAAGAAGCCGATGATCAGGACCACTCCGAGCACCAGCAGGAGCATCACCTTGATCGAGGCGATGAACTTCCCGTTGCCGATCTGGTCGAAGAAGAACGATTCCTGGACGCTGGGCGCGGTGAAACCGGCCCCACTGTCGGAGGCGGCCAATAACAAGCTCAGGGACACTCGGTCTCCCTTCGGGTGTTGGCCGGAGGCGGCCCGGGCTGGGGGTCGGGGGTGGTTCTGCGTTCGGACCGGTAGAGACCGGGGTTGTACTGCTTCGGCTTGCCGGTCACCGGCTGGCTGGGCGTGAAACCACCGTGCCGTGCGACGACCGCGTAGATGCCGAGTGCCATGCCGACGATCAGGCCCACAGGCGTGAGGAACGAAGTTCCCCACCACCGGTCAAGGGCCCAACCGATGCCACCCCACAGGACGAATCCGCCGATCAAGGTGGTCAGAACGGCCCAACCCTCATCGGCCCCGGTCGAGGTGGAGTCGGCGTTGGCCCGCTTCTTCATGGCTCCCGGACACTATCAGTAACCCCGAGGTAACGCCGCACTCGGGAGGGCATTTTTCTACAACGTGTCGAAGTTCGTTCGGATCGGCGGAACGTCGGCCCACCGCACACCTTTCACCGCGCGGTCGCGCGAGGTGATGTCACTGCGGGTCCACGTAGTAGATCTTGGTGGTCCACACGTACCGCATGTGGGCGCCGAGCCAGACGAACAATCCCAGGCCCACACCGGCGGCCATCCAACGGGTGTCGAAGACACCGTCCCGCGGAATGAACGTCAGCACGATCCCCAGGGCCACGATCTTCGCCACGTAGGCCGAAAGAGCCGCCCACATCACGAGTTTCGGGTTGCGCTGCCCGACCCGCGCGATGACGACGGCCGAGAAGCTGAAGAAGGCCCCGACGATCAGGGTGCCCAGTGCGGCGCCGGCCGCGGCCCGGCCGCCGCCCACCGCCGCGCCGGCGACGATGATCAGCGTCCCGGCCACGAGCAGGGCGATCCAGCAGATCCGTAGGTGCCCGAGCGACCAGACGCCGCCGGTGCGGCTGCGGGTGGCCGCACGCTGGGCCGCCCGGATGTTCGCGGCGAGGTCGGGCCCGGCTTGTTTGCTCTTGCTCACGCGGCCGATTCTCCCCCACCCAGCGGGTGCGGTCCGGTCGCCGGGTCGGCCCCGGCGGCCGGGACGGCGGTGCCGGCCGGCGGTGGCCGGTCCCGCATGGCGGCGTCGGCCCGCCGCCGGCGTCCCAGACGCCGAGCCCGGACCCAGGGCCAGAGGGTGAGGACCAGGGCCACCATCAGCGCCAGGACGATCGGCGCGACGACCGCCTGCCAGCGCAGGAAGACCAGGGACACCGATCCGGCGGACAGCACGAACGCCCACAGGTAGAAGATCAGCACCGCCTGGCGATGGGTGTGGCCGATCCCCAGCATGCGGTGGTGCAGGTGACGCTTGTCGGCGCTGAACGGGTGGCGGCCCTCTTTTGTCCGCCGGATGACGGCCAGGAGGAAGTCCAGCACCGGGATGAAGACCACGGCCAGCACCACGATCAGCGGCGCGAGTAGGGCCACCGTGCTCCGGGGTCCGAAGTTCACGGCATCGGACGGGACCTGGCCGTTGGCCGTGATGATCGACGCCGCCGTGGCCAGGCCGATGAACATCGACCCGGAATCGCCCATGAAGATCCGAGCCGGGTAGAAGTTGTGCGGCAGGAACCCGACGCACGCGCCCACCAGCGCCGCGGCGATCAACGGCGGTTGGGAACTGACCGAGTCGTCCCCGGTCAGCATGAACTGGTGGACCGAGAAGATGAAGACGGCGATGGCCGAGATGGTGGCCACGCCGGCCAGCAGCCCGTCCAGCCCGTCGATGAAGTTCATCGCGTTGGCCAGCACAACCGTGATCAGCACCGTGATCAGGGCGCCCTGGGTCTGGTCGAGCGAGACCGACGAGCCGCCGCTGGACGAGGGCAGCCACACCACCAGCCAGGTGACCCCGTAGAGCACCAGTACGCCGGCCGCCAGGATCTGCCCGAACAACTTGGTGACGGCATCGAGATCGAACCGGTCGTCGAGCACTCCGACCAGCACGATCACCGCGCCTGCGACCAAAACGCCCTGGATGGTCGACGAGGAGTCGAACGCCCGGGCCAGCGTCGGGATCTTCCGCGCCATCAGGATGGCGGTGGCGAAGCCGAGGTACACCGCGAGGCCGCCCATGCGGGGGGTGGGTGACTGGTGCACATCGCGGTCCCGGATCGGGGTGAACGCGCCGATCTTGCGGGCGATCAGTCGCACGCCTCCGGTGGCCAGGAAGGTGATGAGCCCGGCGGTGGCGAAGACGAGCATGTACTCCCGAGCGGGAATCGCGATGTCGGCCACCGGCTCAGGGTAGTGGCAAAAGTCGTGGGCTCCCCTATGGAACCGCCCGGGGGGACCCGACGTCTCAACTGTGCCGGTCGACGAAGCGGCGGAGAACCGAAAACCCATGCCGGGTAGCACTTTCGGTGTCCGATCAACCGCCTTCGCGGCCACGCTCCCACGCCGGGAGCACCGGGTCCGGTCCCGACGGAGGGGCCGGGCGGGCACGGACCGGGCGGTCGGACCGCCCGTGTTCGGCCCGACTACGCCCCGTCCGGTTGGCCGGCTCCGATCACCTCGCCGGCCACCTCACGCAGTGCGTCGAGCGCGACTGCCCCCTGCCGCAGCACCCGCGGGACCGGCCCGGTCACGTCCAGCACGGTCGATGCGATGCCGATCGGCGCCGTTCCGCCGTCCAGATACACGCTGACCTGGTCACCGAGCTGTGCGGTCGCGTCGCTGGACGTCAGCGCCGGCGGCTGTCCGCTCCGGTTGGCGCTGGACACGGCCATCGGGCCGACCGCGCGCAGTAGATCCAGCGCGACCGGATGCAGGGGCATCCGCAGCATGACCGTGCCTTTCGCGTCGCCCAGATCCCAGGACAGCGACGGAGCGTGCTCGACAACCAGCGACAATCCGCCCGGCCAGAACGCCTCGATCAGCTTGCGCGCCACCGGGGGCACGGAGACCACGAGGCCGTCGATCGTGTTCCAGGAGCCGACGAGGACCGGTACCGGCATGTCCGGGCCGCGGCCCTTGGCGGCCAGCAACGCGCGGACCGCGGCGCTGTTGAAGGCATCCGCTCCGATCCCGTACACGGTGTCGGTGGGCATCACCACCAGTTCGCCACGAGCAGCGGCAGCAGTGGCGGCGTCGAGTCCGGCCCGGCGGTCAACCGGGTCATCGCAGATGTAGGTCGTCATCGTCTCTCTCACGGTCGGGCGGGCATGATCAACGCGGCGGAAGGGTGACCCGTCGGGCGGTGACGAATCGCGGCCGCCCCGTCAGGTCCGGGTGGTCGGTCACGTCGGCCAGCACCCGGCGGGCCGACAGCAGGGCGGGAACCGACTCGCCCTGCGTGTCGTCGTGTTCGATGGCCAGGAAGCCGCCTGGCTTCAGCAGCGCGGCGCACACCGAGATCAACGGCCGAATGACGTCGAGGCCATCGGCTCCCCCGAACACGGCTTCCGCCGGGTCGTGTTCGCCGACCTCGGGCTCGACGGGGGTGCCGTCGGGCACGTACGGCGGGTTGGCCGTCACCAGGTCGGCCGTGCCGTCCAGGTCGGTGAGCAGCCGCTGGTCGTTGAAGTCGCCGCCGCGCAGGTCGATCGGGGTGCCGCCGCCGTCGATGTGCAGCTCGGCGTTCCGGCGGGCCCAGGCCAGCGCGCCGGCCGCCCGTTCCACCGCGTGCACCCGGGCGTCCGGGCGGGCCTGCGCGATGCCAAGCGCGATGGCACCGCTTCCGGCGCAGAGGTCGACCACGACCGGATTCGGCACATCCTCGATCGACTGGAGGGCCCACTCGAGGAGAACCTCGGTCTCCGGACGCGGGATGAACACACCCGGTCCGACCTGCACGGTCGTCCGGCCCAGGTAGGCCTCGCCGGTCAGGTGCTGCAGCGGCACCCGGGCCGCTCGCCGGTCCACCAGGGCGCGGTACCGCTCGGTCCACTCCGGTTCGACCAGCGGCAGCAGTCCGAGTCTCGTCCGCGTCGTGCCCAGGAGGTGGGCGGCCAACTCCTCGGCGTCGAACTGGGGGCTGCCCACCCCGGCCTCGGTGAGCTTCGCCACGGCGGCCATGATCTGGACCCGCAGGGATTCACGCGCCACGGGGACCACTTCCGGCGAGCCGTTCGGCGCGGTCGGCCGCATCCAGGCTGTCCAGCACGGCGTCCAGGTCCCCGTCGAGCACGGCGTCGAGGTTGTAGGCCTTGAAGCCGACCCGGTGGTCGGCGATCCGGTTCTCCGGGTAGTTGTAGGTGCGCACCCGCTCCGATCGGTCGACCGTGCGAACCTGGCTCCGGCGGGCGTCGGCCGACGCGTTGGCCGCGACCTCCCGGGCTGCGGCCAGCATCCGCGCCCGCAGGATGCGCATCGCCGATTCCTTGTTCTGCAGCTGGGACTTCTCGTTCTGGCAGGACACCACGATCCCGGTCGGCAGGTGGGTGATGCGCACCGCCGAGTCGGTGGTGTTCACGCTCTGCCCACCGGGGCCGGAGGACCGGAAGACGTCGATCCGCAGGTCGTTCGGGTCAATGGGGACCTCCACCGGATCGTCGGCCTCCGGTGCGACGAAAACGCCGGCCGCGGAGGTGTGGATCCGTCCCTGCGACTCTGTTACCGGAACCCGCTGCACGCGGTGCACGCCGCCCTCGAACTTCAGTCGGGCCCAGACACCGTCGGCCGGCGCCGGCGAGCCGGGCGCTTTCACGGCGATGGTGACGTCCTTGTAGCCGCCGAGGTCGGACTCGGAGGCCGAGATGACCTCGGTCTTCCAGCCGTGCCGCTCGGCGTACCGCAGGTACATCCGCAACAGGTCACCGGCGAACAGGGCCGACTCCTCGCCGCCCTCCCCCGCCTTGATCTCGACGATCGCGTCCTTGGCGTCGTCGGGGTCGCGGGGCGTGAGCAGTTCGGCCAGCTTCGACTCGAGTTCGGCGACCTGCTCGGCCAGCGAGGTGGCCTCCAGGGCGAACGAGGCGTCCTCGTCGGCCAGTTCCAGGGCCGCGGCCAGATCACCGCGGGCGGTCTCCAGCGCGTTGGCCGTGGTGACGATCGGGGTCAGCTCCGCGTAGCGCCGGCCCAGCCGCCGGGCCCTGGCCTGGTCGGCGTGCACCGCCGGGTCGCTGAGCTGGTGCTGCAGTTCGGTGTACTCCGCGATCAGCCCGGCGGCGGGCCCTGCGGTCGCGCCCGAAGCAGTGGAGGCCATCGGCGCTCCCTTCTGGTTCGGAGAGGAATGAATGTCCTGCAGGATGCAGAACGGCGCCCGCCAGACCCTCTCGGGGACTGACGGGCGCCGGGGAAGAGCTAGCGGCTGCGCTTGCCGTAACGAGCCTCGAAGCGCGCGACCCGGCCACCGGTGTCCAGGATCTTCTGCTTGCCGGTGTAGAACGGGTGGCAGTTCGAGCAGACCTCGACGGTGATCTTTCCGCTGGTCTTGGTGCTGTGGGTGTCGAAGGTGTTGCCGCAGCTGCACGTCACCTCGGTGGCGACGTATTCGGGGTGGATACCGGTCTTCATGGGGTGGTTCCTTCCATCTTCAGTCCCTGATGGCCGCCGGGTCGCCCGCACTTGTGTGCGACGCGTGAACCGGAGCCGGACTCGACCTACCAGTCTGCCAGACGGCAGGGCCTTCCTCCTAAACGCGGCGGGCCGCCGGCTCATTCCGCCAGTGTCACGGCCAATGCGGCGAAGGGCCGCGGCGGCCGGCGGAGCAGGGCGTCGAACGTATACGGGGCGAAGGCCAGCCGGGCCGCCCAGCCGTACTTCCCGACGAGCGCGGGTCGCACCGCCCCGAGTTCGTCGGCCGACAGGATCCGCGCGGTGGCCTCGACCGCCCGTCCGCGCGGTTCGCCGCGCATCGTGCACGGCCCGATCAGCACCTGCCGGTTGCGCCGGATCCGCTTCACCTTGCCGGCCAGCGGGTTGGTCCAGACCACGAGCTCGTCGCCCACCCGGGCCGCCCAGACCGGCGTTTGCACCGGCGTCCCGTCACGCCGGAACGTGGTCAACCGCACGTACGGGGCCCGGGCGAGAAGGTCCAGCGGGGTCGTCATGTCGGTGACGGTACCGGCCGCCGGGACCGCGGCGGGGCGGCGACGATTCGGCCGGCCGTCCCCGGCTCCGGCCCGCGGATACCGGACGGCCCCGGCTCGGTCGGACCCGAAGGTCCGTCGGGGCCGGGGCCGGTCGGCTTCTCGCCGGAGTCAGACTCCGCTGGTCGTCTTGGCCACCTGCATGAGGAACTCGACGTTGCTCTTGGTCTTGCGGAGCCGGTCGAGCAGCAGTTCCAGAGCCTGCTGGGAATCCAGCGCGGACAGCACCCGACGGAGCTTGACGGTGATCGCGAGCTCGTCCGGGGACAGCAGCAGATCCTCCTTGCGGGTGGAGCTCTGGTCGACGTCGATCGCGGGGAAGATCCGCTTGTCGGCGATGCGGCGGTCCAGCTTGAGTTCGGCGTTGCCGGTGCCCTTGAACTCTTCGAAGATCACCGTGTCACCGGCCGACCCCGTCTCCACCAGGGCGGAGGCGAAGATGGTCAGTGAGCCACCGTTCTCGATGTTCCGGGCGGCACCCAGGAACCGCTTGGGCGGGAACAGGGCGGTCGAGTCGACACCACCGGACAGGATGCGTCCGGAGGCCGGCGCGGCCAGGTTGTAGGCCCGGCCGAGGCGGGTGATCGAGTCGAGCAGGACAACCACGTCACGGCCCATCTCGACCAGACGCTTGGCCCGCTCGATCGACAGCTCGGCGACCATGGTGTGGTCGGCCGGCGGCCGGTCGAAGGTCGAGGCGATGACCTCACCCTTCACCGATCGCTGCATGTCGGTGACTTCTTCCGGCCGCTCGTCGACCAGCACGACCATGAGGTGGACTTCGGGGTTGTTGGTCGTGATGGCGTTGGCCACAGCCTGCAGGATGGACGTCTTGCCGGCCTTCGGCGGGGACACGATCAGCGCCCGCTGGCCCTTGCCGACCGGCATCACCAGATCGATGATGCGGGTGGTCAGGATGTGCGGCTCGGTCTCCAGGCGCAGCCGCTCGTTCGGGTACAGCGGCGTCAGCTTGGTGAACTCCGGACGGTCCTTGGCCAGTTCCGGGTCCTGCCCGTTGACCGAGTCGAGCCGGACCAGGGCATTGAATTTCTGCCGGGTCGACGCCGATTCGCCGTCCCGCGGGGCCCGTACGGCACCGGTGACGGCATCACCGCGCCGCAGGCCGTTCTTGCGGATCTGCGAGAGCGAGACGTAGACGTCGTTCGGTCCGGACAGGTAGCCCGAGGTCCGGATGAAGGCATACGAGTCAAGCACGTCGACGATGCCGGCCACCGGGACCAGCACGTCGTCGTCGCGGACCTCGGTGTCGGTCGGGGCGTCGGTGAAACGGTCACGAGTGCGCCGGTTCCGGTCCCGGAACCGGCGTCCACGACGATCGCCCTGCTCGTCGTCCTGACCATCGCGGTTCGGGCCGCTGTTGCGGTCCTGGCCCTGGCGATTGCCGTCCGGCCGATTGTTGTCCCGGCCGCTGTTGCGGTTCTGCTCGCGGTTCGGCCCGCTCCGATCCTGCCCGTCACGGTTCTGGCCGTCACGGTTCTGGCCGTCGCGGTTCTGGCCGTCGCGGTTCGGAGCGGGAGCGGCCGTCTCGGCGTCCGTGCCGGTGTCCTGGCTGCTCGTCACCTCACCACCGCGGTTGTCACGGTCGCGCCGGTTCCGCCGGTTCCGGCGGCTGCTGCGCGGGCCGTCCTCGTTGTCGTAGGACACACGCTCGGTGCGCTCGCCGCCCTGATTCGGGCCGCTGTGAACGGCGGAGACGCCCGAGCCCGCGGTCGACTGACCGTTGGCCGGCTGCTCACGGACGATCACCGCGGTGTCTGGGCCCTGCCCGTCGGCGCGCGGGGCGGCGGTCACCGCGGGAGCCACGTCGACCGCCGGCGGCCCGGCGGCAACCTCCGGTGCCCCTTCGGGGCGACCGGACGACCGGCGGCGGGCCGGTCGCTGCGGCAGATCGATGTCCAAGGACAGCGTCGGTTCGGCGGTGCGGCCGTTCGCCGGCGGCGGCGTACTGCCGACCGGCGCGACGTTCTCGGCGTCACCGGTCTTGACGGCCTTCACCGCGGCACCGTTGCCGGCGCGGCGGGCCGCCGGCGCGCCGGCCCCCTGGTGGGACTCGATGGCCGACACCAGGTCGCCCTTGCGCAGTCCCGAGGTGCCCTTGATACCGAGCTGGGAAGCCATGGCCTTCAGATCGGCGAGCACCATGCCCGAGAGTCCTTCGCCACCGCGCTTACGCGCCGTGGCGGTGGAGGAGACGGGCTGCTCCGTGGTTTCGCTCACGAAGATCCTTCCTGTCCGGCCGCCAGATTGCGGCCGGGTTCGAGGAGTCGGCGCACGCAATGGAGCCGACTACAGATCCGCACCTGGATGGTGCAGAGAAAATGATCACAGCGGGACACGAGCACGCGCTGGACGTTGATCGGCGCCGGATGTCACAGCAGACAACTGCATCCGAACCGCCACGCAGACTTTTTCAACGACGTCGCCCAGATGCGGAATCCTCGGATGTCTTCCGGCCCGGCGTCTTCCTGGAAGGAGGTTGACCCTCTCGCCGAGGAGGCGACGCCGATGGGACGCAAGAGTGTGGAGTTCGTCAGTCGAATCCCCGAGATTCCGGCGGCACAGCTCACGACCGGTGATCAGTCTCCAGGGTAGACGCATGTCACGTCCGGCGGCAACAAGCCCGGCGCGTGTCGTCGGATCGGTTCGGTGGCGTCACGGCGAGGGCTGGTCCGGTCCGGGCCGGCAATCCGGAGGTCTGCGTATACTTGCCGCGACTAATAGTTATAGCTCTGGAAGCATTGGACTGCACCGTGACGACTGCCCCCGTCGAACTGACCAGCCGGCGAAAGACACTGATCCTGGCCATCTGCTGCATGAGCCTGCTGATCGTTGCGATGGACGGCAGCATCGTGAACGTCGCCCTTCCGGCTCTGCGGACGGACCTGCACGCCAGCACGTCCGGGCTCCAGTGGGTGATCGACGCCTACACCCTGACCCTGGCCGGTCTGCTGATCCTGTCCGGCTCGACCGCCGACCGATTCGGCCGACGCCGGACCTTCCAGATCGGGCTGGCCTCGTTCACTGCCGGGTCGGCCTTGTGCAGCCTGGCACCGAACCTGACCTTCCTGATCGTGGCCCGCGTCGTCCAGGCCATCGGCGGCTCGATGCTCAACCCGGTGGCGATGTCCATCATCACCAACGTGTTCACCGAGCGGCGCGAGCGGGCCAGGGCGATCGGGGTCTGGGGCGCGATGGTCGGCGTCAGCACCGGCCTCGGGCCCGTGATCGGAGGACTGCTGATCCAGACCGTCGGCTGGCGCTGGATCTTCTGGATCAACGTGCCGATCGGCGTCGCGGCGATCGTGCTGGCCTGGCTGTTCGTCCCCGAGTCCAAGGCGGCCCGGGCCCGGCGGCTGGACCCGGTCGGGCAGGTGCTGGTCATCGTGACACTGACCGGCCTGACCTACGCGATCGTCGAATCGAGCCGCCTGCACTGGGGTTCGCCGACAGTCTGGACATTCATCGGGATCGCCATCCTGGCCCTGATCGGGCTGCTGCTCTACGAACCGCGCCGCCAGGACCCGCTGATCGATCTGCGATTCTTCACCAGCGCTCCGTTCTCCGGGGCGACGGTCGTCGCGGTGTGCGCGTTCGGCGCCTTCGCCGGCTTCCTGTTCCTCAACAGCCTCTACCTCCAGGAGGTCCGCGGGTACTCGGCCCTGCAGGCCGGCGTCACCGTTCTCCCGATGGCCCTCATGACGTTGATCTTCGCGCCGGTGTCCGGCCGGTTGGTCGCCGCCGGGAAGGCGCGCGGGGCCATGATCGGGGCCGGCACCGGCCTCGCTCTCGGCGCCGGCGGCCTCACCGTGATGACGGCGACCACGCCGATCCCCTACCTGCTCGGCTGCTACGTCGTCTTCGCCGTCGGGTTCGGACTGGTCAACGCGCCGATCACCAACACGGCGGTGTCCGGCATGCCGATGAGCCAGGCCGGTGTGGCCGCCGCGGTCGCGTCCACCAGTCGGCAGATCGGGAGCACCATGGGCGTCGCCGTGATCGGCTCCGTACTGGCGGCCGGTGCGGCCGGTCTGGTCACCGCGGGCCACACCCCTTCCGAATCGGCTGGGATCCTGGCCAACGCCGGCATCGCCTGGTGGATCATCAGCGGCTGCGGGGTCGCCGTCGTCGTGCTCGGGGTGGTCACCACCGGCAGGTGGGCCCGGAGCACGGTCGGACGAGCCGCCGAACTCATGGAGGCCGACGACGAGCGGATCCCGGAGGCGGCACGCGGATGAGCCTGGAACAGGAGCGGTCCGATCTGTGGGTGAGGATGTACGAAGTGGTCACCGATCACCTGGCCGGACGAAGGGCCGCGGTCGCCGAGCAGCTCGGCATCAGTTTCATCAAGGCGAAGGCGCTGCGTCGCTTGTTGCCTCACCCCTTGGGGATGGGCGAGCTGACGGCCGAGCTGAACACCGACCCGCCCTACACCACGCTCCTGGTCGATGACCTGGTCGATCGGGACCTGGTCGCCCGCGCCACCGACCCGTCCGACCGGCGGCGCAAGCTGGTCGCCCTCACCCCGCGCGGCGCCGAGCTCGCGCGGGCGGCGCAGCGGATCCTGGCCGAGCCGCCGGCCGGATTCGACCGCCTGGAACCGGAGGACCTCCACCGGCTCGTCGCGATGTTCAACCAGATGTCGGTCGGGCACTTCGGTCGGTCGTGACGGTGGCTCCGGCGGTGCAGACAGGCACCTGGGCCGCGACGAAACCTGGACGCCGCCAACGGTTCAGATCCAGTTCCGACCTGACCAGGGCCAGGACCGACGGGCCGGCCCCGGAAATGACGGCGGCGATCCCCTCGGACCGCAGATCCTGCATCAGGGCCGCCGATTCCGGCATCGCACCGGCCCGATAGGGCTGGTGCAGTCGATCGCCGGTCGCCTCCAGCAGGTAGCCGGGATCGGTGGTCAACGCGTGCACCATCAGCGCCGCTGCGGCCACGTTCGCCGCCGCGTCCACATGGGGAACCTGTTGCGGCAGCAGGGCTCTCGAATGATGGGTGGACGACGACTGGGAAGCGGTGAACACCACCGCCCTGACATCCGGATGCACCTCCCGACGCACCGCGGCCGCGGTCCCGTCGGCCCGGGTCCAGGCCAGCGTGAACCCGCCGAGCAACGCCGGGGCGACATTGTCCGGGTGGCCCTCCATCCGATGGGCCAGCTGCAGGATGTCGTCGTCGGTCAGGGCGGTCCCGGTCGGGAGCAGACCCCGGCCCAGCAGGAGCCCGGCGACGATCGCGGCGGCCGACGAACCCTGCCCACCACCGTGCGGGATCCGGTTCCGGCAGCGCAGATGCACACCCGGCAGCTCCAGACCGGCTGTCGCCCAGGCCAGCGCCATCGCCCGCACCACCAGATGACGCCCGTCCGTCGGCACCTCGCCGGCCCCGATGCCCTCGACATCCACCCGCAGACCCGACGGCGAGAGGCTGGCGACGGCCTCGTCGTACCGCTCGATGGCCAACCCGAAGCAGTCGTACCCCGGGCCGAGGTTGGCCGAGGTGGCCGGAACGCGAACCGTCACGGTCGCCGCCGCCTCCGCGCCGAGATCGGCTGCGGTGCCGACGAATTCGGTCACGTCAGGTCCAGCGCGTCGGCCACGGCCTCGGCGACCACCGGAATGACGGTCGGCGCGGTGAGCGTCATCAGCGCGGTCTGCGGGTCCTTCAGACCGTTGCCGGTCACCGTGCAGACCACCCGCGCACCCTTCGGCAGTCGACCGTCGGCCGCGGTGGCCAGCAGGCCGGCGATCGAGGCCGCCGACGCCGGTTCCACGAACACTCCCTCGGTGGTGGCCAGCAGCCGGTAGGCGTCCAGGATCTGCTCGTCGGTGACCATGTCGATCAGTCCGTCGGAGGCATCCCGGGCGTTGATCGCCCCGTTCCACGACGCCGGCGCACCGATCCGGATCGCGGTGGCGATGGTCTCGGGATCCGAGATCGGGTGGCCCAGCACCAGCGGCGCGGCACCCGCGGCCTGGAAGCCGAACATCCGGGGTAGCCGATCGCTGATTCCGTCGGTCCGGTACTCCGAGTACCCCTTCCAGTAGGCCGTGATGTTGCCGGCGTTGCCGACCGGCAGGATGTGGATGTCCGGCGCATCCCCCAGGACATCGCAGATCTCGAACGCGGCCGTCTTCTGACCCTCGATGCGGACCGGGTTGACCGAGTTGACCAGAGCGATCTCCTCGTGGGACGCCGCGGTCTTGCGCGCCAGTTCCAGGCAGTCGTCGAAATTGCCCTGGACCTGCAGGATCTTCGCGCCGTAGACAACGGCCTGGGCCAGCTTGCCGGTAGCGATCTTGCCCTCGGGAATCAGGACGGCGCAGGTCATCCCGGCCCGCGCGGCGTAGGCCGCGGCCGAGGCCGAGGTGTTACCGGTCGAGGCGCAGATGACGGCCTTGGCCCCGGAGGCCAAGGCGTGCGTGACGGCGACCGTCATGCCCCGGTCCTTGAACGAGCCGGTCGGATTGGCCCCCTCGATCTTGAGCCAGACATCCGCCCCGACCAGCTGCGACAGCGCCGGAGCGGGCAACAACGGGGTCCCGCCCTCGAACAGGGTGATCGGCTTGGCACCGGGCGGCACGGCCACCCGATCCGCGTACGCCGCGATCAGGCCGGGCCAACCGGCGCCCTGTTTGCTCATCGCTGCTGCCCTGCCGTTCACGCCACATCTCCCATGACTCGCATGACAGACGTCACGCGGTGGACCGAATCGAGCTCGGATAAACGACTGACCGTGGCCGACAACGCGGCGTCGGGCGCGGAGTGCGTCACCACGACCAGCGTCGCCTCGGCCTCGCGCCCCTCCTGACGGACGGTCGAGATGGAGACGCCAGCCTCGGCGAAGGCCGTCGCCACCGCGGCCAGCACACCCGCCTTGTCGTCCACGTCGAGGCTGATGTGGTACCTCGACGGCACCTCGCCCATGGGCTGCACGGGCAATGCGGCGTAGGCCGATTCGCGGGGCCCGCGGCCACCGCTGATCTTGTTGCGGGCCACCGCCACCAGGTCGCCGAGCACGGCCGAGGCGGTCGGCGCGCCGCCGGCCCCGGGACCGTAGAACATCAGTCGCCCGGCCGATTCGGCCTCGACGTAGACCGCGTTGTACGCACCGTCCACCCCGGCCAGCGGGTGGGCCCGGGGCAGCATCACCGGATGGACCCGGGCCGAGACGGCGTCCCCGGTACCGGTGTTCACCCGCTCGCAGATGGCCAGCAGTTTGACCACACAACCGAGCTCGGCGGCGGCGCTGATGTCGGCCGCGGTGACGTCGGCCATGCCCTCGCGATACACGTCGGCCGCGCCGACCCGGGTGTGGAAGCCGATCGAGGCCAGGATCGCGGCCTTGGCCGCGGCGTCGAACCCGTCGACATCGGCGGTCGGATCGGCCTCGGCGTACCCGAGCCGGGTCGCCTCCTTGAGGGCCAGTTCGTACGACGATCCGTCAGCCGTCATGGCCGAGAGGATGAAGTTGGTGGTGCCGTTGACGATCCCCATGATCCGCGAGATCCGGTCTCCGGCCAGTGACTCCCGGATCGGACGGATCAGCGGGATCGCACCGGCCACGGCCGCCTCGAAGTACAGGTCCGCCCCGGCCGCGTCGGCCGCCTCGTACAGGGCCGGACCTTCCTCGGCCAGGAGCGCCTTGTTCGCGGTGACCACCGCGGCGCCGCGGCGCAGGGCGGTCAGCAGCAGGTCTTTGGTCGGGTCGATACCCCCGATCACCTCGATGACGACGTCGACATCCTCCCGGGCGACCAGGGCGGCCGCGTCGGTGGTGAGCAGTTCGGCCGGGATGTCCGGGTGCTGGTGCGGCCGCCGCACGGCGACGCCGACCAGTTCCAGCGGGGCACCGACCCGGGCCGACAGCTCCTCGCCCTGCTCGCGGAGCAGCCGGATCACCTGGGTGCCGACCACACCAGCGCCGAGTACGGCGACCCGGATCGGTGTCATCGCCGGCCCCGCTTGGCCAGGGTCCGGAACAGGAACACCGCGTACACCAGCAATGCGACGACCATGGCCACGGCGACCAGGGTGATGGTGAGCTTCAGCCCGTAGGACATCGAGGGCTTCACCAGGACCACCACGATCAGCACCGCGGCGAATCCGAGCAGGATGACCGCGGGTACGACGGAGGGCTCCCTCGGGGGGGTCGTCCCGTTCGGGTCAGGGTTGGTCACCAGGTCTCCAAGCGCATCAGGTCGTCGTCGGTCTCTCGGCGCAACAGCTGACGGGACGTACCGTCGATCACCGCGACCAGCGGCGGCCGCGGCAGCCGGTTGTAGTTGCTGGCCATCGAGTAGCAGTAGGCCCCGGTGGCCGCGACCGCGATCAGGTCGCCGACCGCGATGTCCGCAGGAAGGTAGCAGTCCCGGACGACGATGTCCCCGCTCTCGCAGTGCTTGCCGACGACGCGGCAGCGGGCGGCCGGCGCATCGGACGACCGCGAGGCCAGCACGGCGGTGTAGTCGGCGTCGTACAGGGCGGTGCGGATGTTGTCGCTCATCCCGCCGTCGATGCTGACGTACTTGCGCACCACGCCGCCGTCCAGATGCACGTCCTTGATGGTGCCGACCTCGTAGAGGGTGACGGTGCCCGGACCGACGATCGCTCGGCCGGGCTCGACCGCGATTCGCGGCACGGCCAGACCGGCGGCCTGGCACTCCCGTTCGACGATCTCGGTGAGCGACTTGGCCATGGCGTCCACCGGCGGTGGCGTGTCGGTCGAGGTGTAGGCGATGCCCAGCCCTCCCCCGAGGTCGAGCGTGGTGATCGAAGCGGCCAGGTCGGGGTGCGTCTTGATGATGGTCTTCAGCAGCCCGACCAGCCGGTGGGCCGACACCTCGAAGCCGGACGGGTCGAAGATCTGGGAGCCGATGTGCGAGTGCAGACCGATCAGCTCCAGGCCGGAGCAGGCCACGATCCGGCGGACTCCTTCGGCGGCGTCCCCGCCGGCCAGGGAGAATCCGAACTTCTGGTCCTCGTGAGCCGTGGCGATGAACTCGTGGGTGTGGGCCTCGACGCCGACCGTGATCCGGATCATCACCGGGATCCGGCGGGCCGAGCCGTTGCCGCCTCCCGACTCGAGATGGAGCCGCTCCGCGATGCCGGCCAACCGCGCGATCTCGTCGTAGGAGTCGACGACGATCGCTCCGATCCCGGCGTCGACGGCCATCTCCAGCTCGGCCTGCGACTTGTTGGACCCGTGCAGGGCGATCTTGGCCGGTGGGAAGTCGGCCCGCAGCGCCAGCGCCAGTTCACCGGCCGAGCAGACGTCCAGGGCGAGGCCCTCCTGGGCCAACCAGTTCACGATGTGCGTCGACAGGAACGCCTTGGCCGCATAGTGCACGTCACCGGCCGCGCCGAAGGCGTCGGCGAAGTCCTGGCAGCGGCTGCGGAAGTCCTGCTCGTCCATGGCCAGCAGGGGCGTGCCGTACTGCGCCGCCAGGTCGCGAACGTCGTTGCCGGCCAACGTCATCGCCCCGGTGGTGCGGCGCGCGCCGCGCGGCCACACGACCGGGTCGAGGTCGTTCAGGTCGACCGGGACGACCGAGGTGTGGTCGACCGGGATCTCGCCGTGCCGCGGACCGGCCGGATGGGCTCTCATGTCGAATCCTGATTCTGTGCGGAGATCTGGCTGTTGGCGCAAGCGGTCACCGCTGTACTCGGTCCGCTCCGGTCGATGATGCCCACCCGCGGCGGTCGGTCGGTCGTCACATGCGCTCGGGCGCGGTCACGCCGAGGACGGCCAGGCCGTTGGCCAGCACCTGGGCGGTCGCGGCGCAGAGCCAGAGCCGGGCCACGTTCGCGGCGGTCGGCTGCTCGTCGCCCAGCGGGAGCACCCGCACCGCCTCGTAGAACTTGTGGTAGCCCGACGCCAGATCCTCCAGGTAGCGGACCACCCGGTGCGGCTCCCGCAGCTCGGCCGAGGACGCGAGGATCTGCGGATAGGCGGCGAGCAGCGCGATGAGCTCGGATTCCTGCGGCGTGTCGAGCAGGGCCGGGTCGTAGCGGTCGCCGAGGTCGATCCCCAGCTCGGCGGCGTCCCGGACCAGCTTGGACAGGCGGGCGTGCGCGTACTGGACGTAGAAGACCGGGTTGTCCGACGTCTGTTTGGTCCACAGATCCAGATCGAGGTCGAGCGTGGTGTCGACCGAGTAGCGGATCAGGGAGTAACGGGCGGCGTCGACCCCCAGCGCCTCGATGAGGTCATCGAGCGAGATCACCGTCCCCGCGCGCTTGCTCATCCGGACCGGTTCGCCGTTCTTGACCAGGAAGACCATCTGCCCGATCATCACCTCGACCACGTCGGGATCGTCGCCGAACGCCTCCGCGGCGGCCTTCAACCGGCTGATGTACCCGTGGTGATCGGCTCCGAGCATGTAGATGCACAGGTCGAACCCGCGCGACCGCTTGTCCAGGAAGTAGGCCAGGTCGCCGGCGATGTAGGCCGGTTCGCCGTCGGACTTGACCACGACGCGGTCCTTGTCGTCGCCGTAGTCGGTGGTCCGCAGCCACCAGGCACCGTCCTTCTCGTACAGGTGCCCGGACGCCTTCAGCCGATCCACCGCCGTCGTCACCGCGCCGCTCTCGTGCAGCGAGTCCTCGTGGAAGTAGACGTCGAAGTCGGTGCGGAACGCGTGCAGGGTGGCCTTGATCTCGTTGAACATCTTCTCGACACCGGCCGTGCGGAACAGCTCGGTGGCCTCGGCGTCGGGCAGGGCGGCGGCACCGGGGTTGGCCTCCTGGATCGTGTTCGCGATCTCCAGGATGTAGTCGCCGCCGTACCCGTCCTCGGGCGCCGGCAGTCCGCGCGCGGCGGCCAGCAACGAGCGGGCGAACCGGTCGATCTGCGCACCCGCGTCGTTGAAGTAGTACTCCCGGACGACGGTGGCCCCCTGGGTGCTCAGCACCCGGCCCAGCGCGTCGCCGACGGCGGCCCACCGGGCTCCGCCGATGTGCACCGGGCCGGTCGGGTTGGCCGAGACGAACTCCAGGTTGATCTGCTTGCCGGCCAATGCGTCGGACGCGCCGTAGGCGGGGCCGGCGGCGATCACCTGGCCCACCACGGCGGCCGCGGCGGCCGTGTCAAGGCGGATGTTGAGGAAGCCGGGACCGGCGATGTCGACGCCCGCGATCCCGTCGGCCCTGGCCAGGTACCGAGCCAGCACCTCGGCGATCTTCCGGGGCGGCAGGCCGGCCGTCTTGGCCAGCTTCAGAGCGACCGGTGTGGCGTAGTCCCCGTGCTCCCGGGAACGGGGTCGGTCGATGGTGATCTCGTCGGGCACCGTCAGGCTCAGGTCGCCCGCAGCGACCGCCTCGGACAGGGCAGCACGAACAACATCGGCCAAGCGAACGGGATTCACCCACTCATTCTAGGAAGACACAGCACCTGCTTTGTGCCACGGCCGCCGGAACGCCACCCGACGAAGGCACCGCAGGGGCGTCGGAGGCGCCGATCCGCCGCTCCGCCACGCCCAGCGGCGGCTCACATCGAGGTCACCGATTGCACCCGTAGACTCCAGCGGTCTACCCCCGGTCCTTTCCCGATCGGTCCAGCGCGTGATCAGAACGAGGTCGAACCACCGATGATGGCTAGCGGTAAGAATGCCAAGAAGTCCCGTGCGGCGGCGCCCGTCGTCAGCCGGCGGCAGGGACTTCCCTGGCTGACCATCGGCGCGGTGGTCGTCGTCCTGCTGCTCGTCGGCGGCATCTTCACAGTTGTCTACTCGAAGAACCGGTCGAACAACGAGGCCGCCGCGGCGGTAGCGCCGTTCGTCCCGTCGGCCACCAACAAGGACCCGTCGACCAAGATCACCGGCATCTACGCCGGGAAGAGCACCGTGGCCGCCAACGGGAGCCTCAGCTTCACCGAGTACAAGTCCGCGCTGCACGTCACGTCGACCCAGCGAGTCGCCTACGACCGGTACCCGCCGGTTGGCGGCCCCCACGACGCCGAATGGGCCGACTGCAACGGCGACATCTACACGACGCCCATGCGCAACGAGAACATGGTTCACCCGCTCGAGCACGGCGCCGTCTGGATCACCTACAACCCCAAGACGATCGCCGCCGGTGACCTGGACAAGCTCAAGGCCATGGTGAGCGGCCAGACCTACCTGTTCCTGAGCCCCTACACCGACCTGAGTTCCCCGATCTCGCTGCAGGCCTGGGCCCACCAGCTCAAGGTCGACTCGGCGGGCGATCAGCGGATCCAGGAGTTCATCACCGCCCTGCGCCAGAACTCCTACATCGCGCCGGAACCGGGCGGCAACTGCTCGCAGCCGGGCTTCACCCCGACCGCCCTGATCACCACGCCCCCGACGGCCGGCACCGACACGGTGCAGATGAACGGCACCGGGGCCGCGGCGGCCAGCGGCGAGGCCGGCGCCGGAGCCACCGCATCCGGTGCGGTTGCCTCCTCCGGTGCTCCTGCTTCGTCCGGTGCAGTCACGACCACCTCGACGTCGACTGCGGCCACCACCAGCAAGTAGGGAACGTCGACCTTGACGCAGGAAAGTCCTCCCCCGGCTCCGGATGACGTGAACCCGCCGTCGGCCACGGTGTCGCCGCGCACTGCCGGGCCAACCGGCCTGTCGATCCTCACTCGCTGGGGCTCTCGCGGCACCGCGACGATCCTCGGGATCGGCGCGTTGGTCCTGGTGCTGATCGGCGCGACGATCGGGCTCGCATTCGCCCACAACGGCACGCAGACGGTGTCGATCAGCGCGCAGGGGCAGGATCCGGTCGACACCGGATTCGCGCGGGACATGGTGGTGCACCACACGCAGGGCGTGACCATGGCCCACATCGCCGAGCTGAACTCGACCGACACCGAGGTCCGATCGGTGGCCTACGACATCGAGTACACCCAGACGTCCGAGATCGGCACCATGAACGGCTGGCTCGACCTGTGGGGTGTCCCCCGGCTCACCCTGGGCAGCACCCACATGTCCTGGATGGGGTCGACCGGCATGGCCGACATGCACGACATGACCACGGCCACCACCGCCGCCACGTCGTCCGGCCTGTCCGACGGTGCCGTCATGCCCGGCATGGCTACCGACGCCGAGATCGCGAAGTTGCAGAGCCTCAAGGGCAAGGCCTCGGACATCTACTTCCTGCAGTTGATGGTCCGGCATCACGAGGGCGGCGCCGCGATGATGACCTACGCCGCGAACCACGCGCTGTCCCCCGTGGTGCAGAACTTCGCCAGCAAGATGCTGGAGGCCCAGACGTCCGAGGTCGGGGTCATGACCGGCATGCTCTCCGCCCGCGGGGCGAAGCCGCTGGCCTTCACCGCACCGACCGGGTGACCGGAGTGCGGTGCGGTTGCACCGTTCTCATGCGGTAGAGTTCTGCTTCGCGCCCCCGTAGCTCAGGGGATAGAGCACCGCCCTCCGGAGGCGGGTGCGCAGGTTCGAATCCTGCCGGGGGCACAGGCGCATGCGGCCGGTTCAGTCGAGAGACTGGACCGGCCGTTCTGCTGTCCGCGCCCGGTCTGCTGTCCGCGCCCGGTGTCGCCCGCGTCGGCCCGGCAGATACCCGCCGGCCTACGCGGTCTTCGTGCTGGGCTCGGCTTTCGGCTTCGCGGCTCGGGTCGACGTCTTGGCCGAGCCGGTCCGCGCGCGGGTGGTCTTCGGTTTCGCGGCCGTCTCGGCCACTTCGGCCTTCTCGGCGGCGGGCTTGCGCGACCGGGGCTTGCGGGCAGGGGCGTCGTCGCTGCCGTCCGAGGCCTCGGCCGGAGCCTGGGCTGCCGGTTCACCCTTGCTGCGCGCGACGCTCCGTTGCAGGGCGGCCAGCAGATCCAGCACCTCGGCGTCCTCGCCCTCCGCGACGGGCGTGGCCGGGAAGGCCTGCTCCCCTTCGAGTTTCGCGTCGATCATCTGCTGCAACTCGGCGCGGTAGGCGTCCTCGTGCTCCTCCGGGTGGAAGTCGTCGGCGTAGGAGTCGACCAGCAACGCGGCCATCTGCTTCTCGGCCGGGGACAGCTTCACCTCGGTCTCCAGCGACTTGAAGGACGCCTCGCGGATCTCGTCCGGCCACCGCAGGGTCTGGAGCATCAGCACGTCACCGCGTACCCGAAGCGCAGCCAGCCGGACCTTCTGGCGCAGCGCGAAGTGCACGATGGCCACCCGGTCGTTCTCGGCCAGCGTCTCGCGCAGCAGCACGTAGGCCTTGGCCGACTTCGAGGCCGGCTCCAGCAGGTAGCTGGCGTCGTACAGCACCGGGTCGATCTGCTCGGCCGGGACGAACGAGAGCAGGTCGATCTCGCGTTCGGAACTGGTCGGCAGACTCTTGAGGTCCTCGTCGGTGATGATCGCGGTCCGGCCGTCCTCCGCCTCGTAGGACTTCGCGATGTCGCTGAACGGCACCACCTCGCCGTCGATCTCACAGGTGCGCTGGTAGCGGATGCGCCCGCCGTCCTTCTCGTGCACCTGATGGAACTTGATGTCGTGGTCCTCGGTGGCGGAATACACCGCGACCGGGACGTTGACGAGCCCGAAGACCAGGGAACCCTTCCAAATGGAGCGCATCGGACCATGATGGACCAGTTCCGCCCGCGTCGTCACCCCAACCGGCACCAAACGCTCTCGCCAACGCCGGCCGATCCGATGGGTGAAGATGATCCGATGACCGAACCGGATCTGCTGCACGCGGCGGTCGACGAGTTGTACGCGAGCCCGATGCCCGAGTTCACCGCCCGCCGCAAGGCATTGGCCGCCGCCGCCCGCCAGGCCGGCCACCGGGACGTGGCGACGGCGATCGCCGCCCTCCGCAAGCCGACGCTGTCCGCCGACACACTGAACCGGCTGGTCCGGGCGGCCCCCGATGAGGTCGACGAGCTGCTGGAACTGGGCGCCGGTCTGCGTCGGGCCGAGCAGGAGCTGGACGGACCGGCTCTGCGGGAACTGTCCGGACGGCGCAAGGCGCTGGTCGCCGACCTGACCCGGCTGGCGTTCGACATCACCGGACAACCGAACCCCTCACCGTCGATCCGGGACGAGGTGGTCGCCACCCTCAACGCCGCACTCGCCGATGAGCAGGTGGCCGACCGGTTGATCTCTGGGGCCCTTGTCACACAGGCCCGGTGGGACGGCTTCGGTTCGACCTCGCTGCCCGAGCTGGCCGCCGTGCTCCCCCTGCGCCGGCCCCGGACTCCCCCGGCGACCCCACTGGCGGCGCCGAGATCGACGACCGAACACGTCGCTCGACCTACGGAACCGACACCGAAGCGCCGTCCGGCCGACGACCGGGGAACGCGCCGGACCGACGCCGCCTCCGAACGCAAGGCCGCCCAGGACAAGGCAGCGGAGGACAGGGCCCGCCGGGAGCGGGAGCAGCGGATGGCCCAGGCCCAGCGGGAGGCCGACGAGGCCGACGCCGAGGCCGCCCACGCCGCCGCCGATGTCGCGGCCATCGACCGCCGGATCGACGAGTTGACCGCCGAGATCACCGAACAACGCCGGCGACTGGCGCAAGCCCAACGGAGGTCCAGATCGGCCGACGTCCGCAGGCGGGCCGCCCAGCTCGCCCTGACCCGCACCGGCGGCGGCCGGCCCGGCTGATCCCCGCCCGATCGGATCCGACAAGTCAGACCCGGCAGACGATCTCGCCGTTGAGCACCGCGAACCAGCCGTCCGGGTCGGCGGCCCAGGTACGCCAACCGGCGGCGATCGCAGACAGGCCGGCCTCGTCGGTGAAACCTCGGGCGACGGCCTGCCGTCCGAATTCCGACGACACCACGCGCTCGGCCCACAGACCGCCCCACCAGGAACGCTCGGCTTCGGTCGAGTAGCACCAGACCGACGCCGACGAGGTGACATCGCTCAAGCCGGCCCGATGCGCCCAGTGCCGCAGGAAGCGGCCACCATCGGGCTCGGCGTGGTTGCTGCGGGCCACCTGCTGGTACAGCGTCATCCAGTCGTCGAGGGCGGGCAGCCGCGGGAACCAGGCCATGGCCGCGAAGTCGGCGTCCCGGGCCGCGACCAGGCCGCCGGGCCGGGTCACCCGGCGCATCTCCCGGAGGGCCCCCACCGGGTCGGCCAGATGCTGCAGAACCTGGTGGGCGTGCACCACGTCGAAAGCCGCCTCCTCGACGTCCAGCTGATAGACGTCGCCCACCGCGAATTCCAGGTTGGCCACGCCGGCGAAGGCGGCGGTCGCCTCGGCGATCACCGCGTCACCCTGGTCCAGGCCCCGAACGAGGCCGGGCGCAACGCGCTCGGCAAGGTCGGCGGTGATGGTGCCCGGGCCGCAACCGATGTCGAGCAGAGCCATCCCGGATCGCAGCTGCGGCAACAGGTACGCAGCCGAGTTCTCTGCGGTGCGCCAACGGTGGGAACGCAGCACGGAATCATGGTGGCCGTGGGTGTATCGGGCACCGGACATGTTCGCCTCACAGGTCTTCCGGAGGAATCAGGGACATTCCGACCATAGCCGCTGTTTCACGGAATGAGAACTAAATCCCATATTCTGGAATAGGCTAACCTGGCCCGGCACTGTGGCCCGCGCAACACTTCCGCAAAAGGTTGCGTAACTTCTCGCAAGGAGCATCGATGACGTCTTCAGGTTCACTGCGGGTCGGAATGGTCGGCTACGCCTTCATGGGAGCAGCCCACTCCCACGCCTGGCGAAATGCTCATCGGTTCTTCGACCTGCCTCTGACCCCCGAACTCACCGCCCTGGCCGGACGGAACCCGGAGGCGGTGCAGGCTGCCGCCGACCGGATGGGTTGGGCCTCGGTGGAGACCGACTGGCGTCGCCTGATCGAGCGGGACGACATCGACCTGATCGACATCTGCACACCCGGCGACACCCACGCCGAGATCGCCATCGCGGCCCTGAACGCGGGCAAGCACGTGCTCTGCGAGAAGCCGTTGGCCAACTCCGTGGCCGAGGCCGAACTGATGACGGCGGCCGCCGATGCGGCCGCGGCGCGCGGGGCGCTGGCGATGTGCGGTTTCACCTACCGGCGCACGCCGGCTCTGGCCCTGTTCAAGCAGATGGTGGCCGCCGGAGAGGTCGGTACCATCCGGCAGGTCCGAGCCCAGTACCTGCAGGACTGGCTGTCCGACGAGAACTCACCGCTGACCTGGCGGATGGACAAGGAGAAGGCCGGCTCCGGCGCTCTGGGCGATATCGGGGCCCACATCATCGATGCGTCCCAGTTCGTCACCGGCCAGCAGATCACCGGCGTCTCGGCCGTGATGGAGACCTTCGTCAAGCAGCGCCCGATCGGCGGCGACCTGGTCGGGCTGGGCGGCCGCGGCCAGACCGGCGATGACGTCCCCAAGGGTCCGGTGACGGTCGACGACGCGGCGATCTTCACCGCGCGGTTCGACGGCGGCCCGATCGGAGTGTTCGAGGCGACCCGGTTCGCGCTGGGGCGCCGGAACGCACTGCGCCTGGAGGTCAACGGGTCGGCCGGGTCCATCGCGTTCGACTTCGAGGACATGAATACCCTCTGGTTCTACGACGGGACGGACCCGGCCGGGCGGCAGGGCTTCCGGCGCATCCTGGTCACCGAGCCGGAGCACCCCTACGTGGGCGCCTGGTGGCCAGCCGGGCACGGCCTGGGCTACGAGCACGGCTTCACCCACCAGGTCGTCGATCTGGTGGGCGCCATCGCCTCGGGCACGCAGCCGACGCCGTCGTTCGCCGACGCACTCGGTGTGCAGCGGGTGCTGGGTGCGGTCGAGGCGAGCGCCGGGAACAACTCCGCCTGGCAGACGGTCACCGGCTGACCAGCCGCCGACCGGCCGTCCCGATCAGCCGCCGAAGGGCGCCGGAGGCAGGCCGCGGACCCCGGCGTCGAAGGTGAAAACCGCCCCGGCGCTGGGGTTCTCGCCGTTCTCACCATCGCGCGAGGTGGTGATGAACAACTGGTCGAGCCGATCGCCCCCGAGCGTGCAGGCTGTGACCTTGGGGACGGGAAGTTCGATCACGTCCTCGAGGGTGCCGGCCGCCGAGTAGTGGTGCACGGCCGCGCCACCCCAGAGCGCGACCCAGATCCCGCCCTCGGCATCGACGGTGAGCCCGTCCGGCGACCCGACGGACGGGTCGATGGTGACGAACGGGCGGCGCCCGGCGAGTGCCCCGGAGGTGTCGGAGTCGAAGACGTCGACCCGGCCGGTCGGCGTGTCGACGTAGAAGGCGCGCGTCGCATCGGCGGTCCACGCCAACCCGTTGGAGATGGTGACGTCACCGAACACGGTCTGCGCGTCGCCGGCCGGCGACAACCGGTACATCGTCCCCGCCCCCGGCGTCTGCTCGTAGGCCATGGTCCCGCAGAGGAAGTTACCGGCCGGGTCACAGGCGCCCTCGTTGAACCGGATGGCGTCGCCGGGGAACACCTCACCCAGGGAGCGAACCGGACCGTCGGGGACGTCGGCGAGCACGAACTCCCGCTCGGTCGCGATCACCACGCCGCCGCCGACCCGGGGCCGGAACGCGGCGGCGACCGAGCCCACCGACCAGCGCGTCACCGAGCCCGTGGCGGAGTCCAGGTGCAGGATGTCCCCGGCCAGCATGTCGACCCACCGCAGGCCGCCGAGGGCAGCGGCGAACACCGGTCCCTCACCGTGGTTGGCGTCAGGGGCAGTGAGCTGGGTGGCGCGCGGCATGGCGTGTCCTCTTCGCATGGGCGTTGGTGGCTGTCGGCCGACAGTAGTGCCCGGACTCGCCGCGGTCGGCCATCGCACTCCAGATCACCCACCGGCCGGTCCGGACGCGTCCGGCCGGCCGGCCTTCGTCAACGACTGATCTCGTCCAGTTGCGCTAGGTCGTCGGCCGACAACGACAGATTCGCCCCGGCGATGTTCTGCCGTAGATGATCGCGCTGCGACGTGCCCGGAATCAGCAGGATGTTCGGTGAACGCTGCAGCAGCCAGGCCAGAGCAACAGACATGGGTGCCACTCCCAAGCGGGCAGCCACCGACGCCAGCACGGCCGACTGCAGAGGAGCGAACCCACCCAGCGGGAAGAACGGCACGTAGGCGACACCGGCGGCGGCGAGCCGGTCGATCAGATCGTCGTCGCTCCGGTACGCCAGGTTGTACATGTTCTGAACACACACGATCGGACCGATGTCCTGTGCTTCGGCGATCTGCTCGCCGGTCACGTTGCTGACCCCGAGATGCCGGATCAGACCCTGCCTCTGAAGCTCGACCAGGGTTTCGAACGGTGCCGCCAGCGAGCCGGAGTGCGGCCCTCGGGCGTCACCCATGCGCAAATTGACGAGGTCGAGGGATTCGATCCCCAGCGCGTCCAGGTTCTCACGCACATGCCGGCGCACGTCGTCCGGTTGCCGAGCGGTTGGCCAGCCGCCGCGTTGGTCGCGATCGGCGCCCACCTTGGTGACGATGTGGAGCGAGTCGGGATAGGGATGAAGGGCCTCGCGGATCAACTCGTTCGTGATGCGGGGGCCATAGGCACCACTCGTGTCGATATGGGTGATCCCGAGTTCGACGGCGTCGCGCAAGACGGCCAGGGCGCCATCGTGGTCGGCCGGCGGACCCATCACGCCGGGCCCGGCGAGTTGCATTGCCCCGTAGCCGAATCGGGTGACCGTCAGGTCACCGAGGGTCCAGGTCCCGCCGGGCAGTGAGGTCGGAGTTGCGATCATGTCTTTGCTGTCTCTTCCGTCGAAGGGTGGCGATTCCCGCCCCGAGCCCTCATCATGGAAGCGTCACTTCCCGTTGGGAAGTAGGCACCTGAGAGTGCGTGCCCCAACTTGAGAACTGGAAGAAGAACGGTGCTGGCAGTGACGACCACGACCGACGGGACGAAGGCGGAGTTCGACGCCTTCCTGGCGCAATGCCCCAGCCGTCAGTTGCTCGACCGGATCTCGAACAAGTGGGTCACCCTGATCCTCTGTGCCCTGAGCGACGACGCCGGAGCGGGCACCGCACCTCGGGCCCTCCGCTACTCCGAGCTGTCCCGGCTCATCGGCGGGGTCAGCCAGAAGATGCTGACTCAGACCCTGCGGTCACTGGAACACGACGGCCTGCTGACCCGCGCGGTGACCCCGACCGTCCCCATCAGCGTGTCCTACGAGCTGACCGAGCTGGGCCGTTCCTTGCACCAGATGACGCGAGGTGTCCGAACGTGGGCGCAGAGCCACATGGCCGAGGTGCTGACCCACCGCCAGATCCACGAAACCGATCGGGCCTGACGACCGGAGGCGGTCAGTCGGGCCGGAGCCGGTGGTCGCCGATCGCGAGGACGTATCGAGATGATTTGTCACGCCGGGGCCTCGATGCGACTATCGCGCACTCGGAAGACCTTGCCTGTCGGGTGGGCGCGGACGGGTTCGAACCGCCGACCGCCCGGGTGTAAACCGGGAGCTCTTCCGCTGAGCTACGCGCCCTTGCCGTGCTGACCGAGCCAGCGCGCCGCGCCGGTCACGACCGTGGACCGGCTCGCACGATGATGCCATGTGAGTCGGTCCGGCGGAAAGCCGTCGGAGCGGGGTCAGCTCACCGGCAGTGCGGCTACTGCGCGCTTCCAGGACGACTGATCCCGCGCCACTCCGGGCTCGTTCACCTCGGCGAAGGTCACCACGCCGTCCAGGCCCACCAGGAACGTGCCGCGCAGCGCCATCCCGCCCTGCTCGTGGAAGACACCATATTCCTTGGCCACCGCTCCGTGCGGCCAGAAATCGGACAGCAACGGGAAGGTGTACCCCTGGGCCTGTGCCCAGGCCTTCAGGGCCGGCGCCGGGTCGGTGGAGACCGCGAGCACCTGCACCTGTTCGTTCTGAAACGAAGCCAGATCGTCTCGAACGGCGCACAACTCGGCCGTGCAGACGCCGGAGAAGGCGAACGGGTAGAACACGACGAGGACGGCCTTCTGGCCGCGGAAGCTGGAGAGCGACACCGGCGCACGGTTGGAGTCGGGCAGGGTGAAATCTGGGGCGATCGATCCGACTTCGACAGTCATGGTCCTGGCCTTTTGCAGTGGGGGCGGGGGCGCAACACGATGCGGCTCAGCGGCGGATGCGGCCCTGCTTGGCCCGGGCCAGTTTGGCCGTCATCCACGGCAGACCCCCGGGAACGGTGGTGGTCTGGGCCAGCCCGGCGGTGCGGGTCGCCTCGGCGATGTCGCTGGGCTCCACGTAGCCCGGGCGCCCGGTCTTGGGCGTCAGCAGCCAGATCACCCCGGTATCGGCCAGCAGGGTGATCGCGTCGACTAGCGCGTCGGTTAGGTCCCCGTCGTCCTCGCGCCACCAGAGGATGACTGCGTCGAGGACATCGTCCGCGTCCTCGTCGAGCAGCTCGGAGCCGATGATCGATTCGACCGCTTCGCGCAGTTCGTGGTCGACGTCGTCGTCATATCCGATCTCGCCAACTACGTCGCCCGCCTTCAGGCCGAGCCGGACAGCGACGGCTTCCGCCTGCCCCGAAACCTCAGTCACTGTGTTCTCTTGCCTTCCTACTACCTTGTTCACCGATGGTGCTGATCCCAGGACCATAGCCGCCCGGGTCACGAACCGGGCATTCCGACGTCACGGTGCCCGGGCGTGCCCAACATTATGCAAGGACGGCTTCCGACGGGAACTTTCGCCCCGCGGTTTCCGCACCTCGGTAGCCCGCGGCGGCGGCGGCGATGCGAATGGGAGAGGATGGGTGGCAGCGACTGCTCCCACCCGGGGCGGACGAAACCACCCCGTTCGACGACGGGCGGCTCACCGCCGACCGTGCGTCGTCCGCCTGACGAGGAGATCCCTTGGCTTCCTCCCTGACGCCGCGGCCGAACGTGGCCGACTCACCGGCTTCGCGGCACCACCTGATCCGTGACGGCTTCGCCGCCCAGTTCCCCGACGCCGATCCCGAAGAGACCCAGGAGTGGCTCGACTCGTTCGACGCCATGGTCGATGCGGGCGGTCAGCAGCGGGCGCGCTACCTCATGCTGCGGCTGCTCGGCCGCGCCGGCGAGCGCCACGTCGGGCTGCCCGCCCTGACCACGACGGACTACATCAACACCATCCCGACCGAGTCCGAGCCGTTCTTCCCGGGTGACGAGGAGATCGAACGGCGTTACCGCAACTGGATCCGTTGGAACGCGGCGGTGATGGTGCACCGCGCGCAACGCCCCGGCATCGGCGTCGGCGGCCACATCTCCACCTACGCATCCTCGGCCAGCCTGTACGAGGTCGGCTACAACCACTTCTTCCGCGGCAAGAACCACCCCGGCGGCGGCGACCACGTCTTCTTCCAGGGCCACGCCTCCCCCGGCATGTATGCGCGGGCCTTCCTCGAGGGACGCCTGTCGACCGACCAGCTCGATGGGTTCCGGCAGGAGGTCTCCCACCCGGGTGGCGGCATGCCGTCCTACCCGCACCCACGTCTGATGCCGGATTTCTGGGAGCACCCGACGGTGTCCATGGGCCTCGGCCCGATGAACGCCATCGCCCAAGCCCGGGTGAACCGCTATCTGCACCACCGCGGCATCAAAGACACCTCCCAGCAGCACGTCTGGGCCTTCCTGGGTGACGGCGAGCTGGACGAGGTGGAGTCGCGCGGCTACGTCCACCTGCCCGCGATCGACGGGCTGGACAACCTGACCTACGTCATCAACTGCAACCTGCAGCGCCTGGACGGCCCGGTCCGCGGCAACGGCAAGATCATCCAGGAGCTTGAGTCGTTCTTCCGTGGGGCCGGCTGGAACGTCATCAAGGTGGTGTGGGGCCGCGAGTGGGATGCGCTGCTGCACGCCGACAAGGACGGCGCCCTGGTCAACCTGATGAACACCACGGCCGACGGCGACTACCAGACGTACAAGGCGAATGACGGCGCGTACGTCCGGGAGCACTTCTTCGGACGGGATCCGAGGACCAAGCAGATGGCCGCCGGCATGACGGACGCGGAGATCTGGAACCTGCGGCGCGGCGGCCACGACTACAAGAAGGTCCACGCGGCGTATCACGCGGCCACCCACCACGTCGGGCAGCCGACGGTCATCCTGGCCAAGACGATCAAGGGCTTCCATCTCGGGTCGTCGTTCGAGGGTCGCAACGCCACGCACCAGATGAAGAAGTTGACCCTGGACAACCTCAAGTCGTTCCGCGATGAGCTGCACATCCCGATCAGCGACGCTCAACTCGAGTCCGACCCGTACCAGCCCCCCTACTACCACCCCGGCGAGGACGCCCCCGAGATCCAGTACCTGCAGGAGCGCCGGGCCCGCCTCGGCGGCTACGTGCCCGAGCGTCGCGTCACGGCCAAGCCGCTCGCGCTTCCCGGGGACGACACGTACAAGGTGCTCTCGCGTGGCTCCGGCAAGCAGGAGATCGCCACCACCATGGCGTTCGTCCGGCTGGTCCGCGATCTGTTCAAGGACCCGGAGATCGGCAAGCGGATCGTGCCGATCATCCCGGACGAGGCCCGCACCTTCGGTATGGACTCCTTCTTCCCGTCGCAGAAGATCTACAACCCGGCCGGCCAGCTGTACACGGCCGTCGACGCCAACCTGATGTTGGCCTACAAGGAGTCCGAGCAGGGCGTCATCCTGCACGAGGGCATCAACGAGGCCGGGTCCGTGGCCACGTTCACCGCGGTCGGCAGCACGTACTCGACCCACGGCGAGCCGATGATCCCGATGTACATCTTCTATTCGATGTTCGGGTTCCAGCGCACCGGTGACGGTCTCTGGGCCGCGGGCGACCAGATGTGTCGCGGCTTCGTCCTCGGCGCCACCGCGGGCCGCACGACACTGACCGGCGAGGGCCTGCAGCACGCCGACGGTCATTCGCACCTGCTCGCCGCGACCATGCCGCACGTCGTGGCCTACGACCCGGCGTACGGCTACGAGGTCGGCCACATCGTCAAGGACGGTCTGCGCCGCATGTACGGCGGTCCGGAGGCGTCCGGATCGGGCGTCACGCGGTCGGCCGGCGAGTTCGGCGGCGAGGACATCATGTACTACATCACCCTGTACAACGAGCCCTACGTCCAGCCGGCCGAGCCGGAGGGTCTGGACGTGGACGGCCTGCTCAAGGGCATGTACCTGCTGTCCCCGGCCGCCGACACGCAGGGCAAGGCCCGGGTGCAGTTGCTGGCCTCCGGTGTCGGTGTCCGTTGGGCCCTGGAGGCCCAGCAGTTGCTGGCCGAGGAGTGGGATGTGGCGGCCGACGTCTGGTCGGTGACCAGCTGGACCGAGCTGCGCCGGGACGGCGACACCATCGAACGGGCCAAGCTTCTCGACCCGGCCGGTTCGCACCCGGAGCCGTACGTCACGCGCGCCCTGGCCGACCGCCCAGGCCCGGTGATCGCCACCAGCGACTACCAGCGGGCCGTGCAGAACCAGATCGCCCCCTGGGTGCCGGGTGAGTTCGTGGCTCTCGGCGCCGACGGGTTCGGGTTCTCCGACACCCGGGCCGCGGCTCGCCGTCACTTCCTGATCGACGGCCCGTCGATGGTCGTCGCCGCGCTGTCCGCCCTCGAACGATCGGGCGGGTACCGGGAAGGGGCCGCGGCCGAGGCGGTCGAGCGCTACCAGCTGCACGATGCCAGTGCCGGAACCTCGGGCAACGCCGGCGGCGATTCCTGAGCTGAGGACCCTGCGGCGGATCTTGTCGGCCCACTTTTTGGGGCCGACAAGATCTGAGTCGCACCGGCGCAGCCGCGGGCGCAATCCCACACGGCGGATCTTGTCGGACCGCTTTTTTGGGGCCGACAAGATCTGAGTCGCACCGGCGCAGCCGCGGGCGCAATCCCACACGGCGGATCTTGTCGGCCCCCGATTTTGGGGCCGACAAGATCTGAGTCGCACCGGCGCAGCCGCGGGCGCAATCCCACACGGCGGATCTTGTCGGCCCCCGATTTTGGGGCCGACAAGATCTAGCCAAGGTGTTTTCCAGCACGGTATCTTTACGCCGTTGTTGCTCTTCTCTCGGCGCTACCGCGCACGTCACGGGGGTAAAGCGCATCCCCCCGGGCGGATATGGACCCGTTCGGGGTGTTCGACCCCGCGGCGGAGGTCGCGGACCAAGCTCGAGGAGAGCAGGCATGGCGCAGGGAACTGTGAAGTGGTTCAACGCGGAGAAGGGCTACGGCTTCATCTCCCCCGATGACGGCAGTGGCGACGTCTTCGTCCACTACTCCGCCATCGGCGGATCCGGCTACAAGTCACTCGAAGAGGGACAGCGGGTGACCTTCGAGGTCGAGCAGTCCCCGAAGGGACCGCAGGCCACCAACGTCACTCCAGGCGAGTGAACACATCCCCGGCGTCGTTCGGGGAGTACTGATCGATCGGGGCCGGTATCGCACTGCGGTACCGGCCCCGACGGCGTTGGGCGTGTGTCAACCGCCCGGCGGGGGCCGACGGTGGCTGACTGCTGCCCTCCGATGGCGGGGCATGCGTCATGCCGATCCGGACCGGGGCCGGTGACGAGGCAGACGCCGGCGGGCGGCCGGATCCGTGGTGCCGCGATTGTCTGAACTGGAAGGGACCGCCAACGGTGTTCGGGTTGATTGCGCCGTCTCGGCATCAACTGCAGGACGAGCTCCTCGAGCAGTGGCGGGCCCATCTGTGCGGACTGTGCCTCTCCCTGCGTGATCACCACGGTCAGCTGGCTCGGACCACGACGAACACGGACGCCGTCCTGACGTCGGTGCTGTTGCAGGCGCAGCGCGTCACACCGGCCCGGACCACCTCCGCCGGTCCCTGCCCGCTGCGGGGCATGCGCAGCGCCACGGTCATCGCCGCGGACGAGCTCTCGGCCCGGTTCGCCGGCACCGCCTCCCTCACCCTGGCGGCGGCCAAGCTGGCCGACCTGGCGGGTGAGCAGACGGCCGGGCTGGCCCCGTCCCGACCATTGGTGGGCCCGGTGGCCCGGAAGGCGGCCGGTCGACTGCGCCGCCGCGCCATGGCCGACCTCACCATGGCCGATTCGATCGACTCCCGCGGCATGCTCCTGGCGTTGTCCCGCCAGACGGAGATCGAGACGGCCGTGCGCCCCGGCGACTCGCTGATCGCCGTCACCCAGCCGTCGGCCGACGCGGCGGCCGCGATCTTCGCGGCCACCGCCCGGCTGGCCGGGGTGCCGCAGAACGCCGGCGTGCTGCGGGAGATGGGACACGCGTACGGCCGGATGGCGCACCTGATCGACGCGGTCGAGGATCAACGGGCCGACGTCCGCGCCGGTGCCTTCAACCCGTTGACGGCCACCGGACGGAGCGTGCCCGAGGCAAAGGCGTTGTGCCACCGGCTGTCTCGCGACATCCGACGTGGACTTGACCGGCTGGAGCTGGCCGACGGCCGGCTACTGCGCGTCCTGCTGGTCGATGTCGTACACAGCGCGCTGCATCGCGTCTTCGACCCGGCGACCACTGCCCCGGCCGGTCGCGCCCGGCATACGGCGGCGTCGACACCCACACCGACACCGACCCCCGATCCGCCCGATCCGAACGGCGGTGGTGGCGGTGGCCGGTCGGTCTGGCGCAGCGTCGCCCCCTGGGTCGCGATCTACTGCACCGGCTACGCCCTCTGCGCCGGGCACGTCAACCCCTGCACCGGACGCCGGCATGACGCCGGGTGTTCGAACTGCGACTGCGGAGACTGCGGGGACTGCTGCAACTGCGCCGACGGCGACTGCTGCAGTTGCGACTGCTGCGACTGCAACTGCTGATCGCGAACGATTCAGTGGAGTACTGCGGCGTGGCACGCTGACGCCATGACGACCGCCGACCCCCGGGCCGAACCGGGCATCAGCGCGGCCACGCTGCGCAAGGTGGAGCGCGCCTCCAGCGCTCTGGCCACCCGATCCGTGGCATTGATGGACGAGCGGCTGCCCTGGTTCCGTTCGCTCCCGGCCCAGCAACGCAGCTGGGTCACCCTGGTCGCGCAGGCCGGCATCGCCGGATATGTCGGATGGATCGGCGGCGGACTGGACGGCTTCAAACTGACCGAGGCCGTGTTCGGATCGGCCCCGCGGGAGCTGGCGCGCAGTGTCACCCTGCGCCGAACGGTCGAACTGGTCCGGATCGCCATCTCCGTCGCCGAGGAGCACCTGCCGGCTCTGGCCGCCACACCGGAGGAGTCGGCCGCGCTGGCCGACTCGCTGCTGCGCTACTCACGGGAGGTCGCCTTCTCCGCCGCCGGGGTGTACGCCGCCGCCGCCGAATCACGGGGCGCCTGGGATCAGCGGCTGGAGGCCCTGGTCGTCGACAGCATCGTGCGCGGCGACGGCGGCGATTCGCTGGCCTCCCGTGCGGCCGCCCTGAACTGGGACTTCTCCGGGCCGGTGGTCGTCGTCGTCGGATCGCCACCGAGCAGCGGAGCACCCGCCGCGGGCCGGATCGGCGTCGGCGAACGCAACCGCCAGTCGGCCCTGATCGCCGGGATCGCGGACCAGGCGGCCCCGCTGGACGTGTCGGCCCTGGCCGGACTGCACGGTGACCGCCTCATCCTGATCCTGTCGGCCCCGACCGCGGACGCCCTGCACTCAGCCGTCGGCGCCCTGCTGGAGACCTTCGGTGACGGTCCGGTGGTGCGCGGCCCGATCGGCACCGGTCTGGCCGGCGCCATGACATCCGCCCGACTGGCGCTGTCCGGCCTCCGGGCGGTACTCGGCTGGCCGAACGCGCCGCGCGGGATCGACGCGGACCATCTGCTGCCCGAGCGCCTGCTCGCCGGCGACCCGGACGCACGCGAACATCTGCACCGCACGGTGTTCGCGCCGTTGGTGGCCACCGGAGACGCGCTGCCGGCCACCCTGGACGCGTATCTGGCCGCCGGACGGGCGCTGGAGCCGGCCGCACGCGACCTGTTCGTCCACGTGAACACCGTCCGCTACCGGTTGCGTCGGGTGGCCGAGCTGACCGGCCTCGATCCGATGTCGGCGCGCGACAGCCTGACGCTGCAGCTGGCCATGATGACCGGTCGCCTGGATGCCGAGCCGGAGGCAGGCCGCCGGGACGCGAGTTGACGCACTGGTTTGGCTGAACCCCCTATGCGCTTGAGAGGATTCCTACAAGTCTTGGGGTCGGACTTGGTGCCCCTCGCTCACACCGGATCCGGCGCGGCGTGGTTGGGTAGTAGGCGTGCTGGCCATAGTCGCCCCTGGACAGGGAGCTCAGAAGCCCGGAATGCTCGTTCCCTGGCTGGAGGTGACCGGACTCTCCGCCCTGGCCGAATCCTTCGCCGCCGCCGGCGGAATCGACCTCATCCGACTCGGCACCACCGCTGACGCCGACGAGATCAAGGACACCGCCGTCACCCAGCCCCTGGTCGTGGCGTCGGCCCTGCTGGCCGCCACCACCCTGACCATCCCGGCCGACGCGGCGTCGGCCGGTCACTCCGTCGGCGAATTGGCTGCCGCCGCGGTGGCGGGCGTGATCGACGCCGAGACCGCAGTGCGCGCGGCCGGTATCCGGGGCGCCGCGATGGCCAGGGCCTGCGCCCTCACCCCGACCTCGATGTCGGCCGTCCTGGGCGGTGACACCGATGCCGTGCTCGACGCTCTGAACGCACTGGAACTGGTGGGGGCCAACGTGAACGGCGGCGGCCAGATCGTCGCCGCCGGTGCCACCGACGCCCTGGCCGCGTTGGCCGCCCACCCGCCGGCCGGCGCGCGCGTCATCCCGCTGCCGGTGGCCGGCGCCTTCCACACCGCCTACATGTCCCCGGCTCAGAACGCGGTGGCCGAATACCTGACCGGGGTGGAGGCCACCGACCCGTCCCGGCCGCTGCTGACCAACTCCGACGGTCACGTCGTGACGTCGGGCCGGGCCTACCTCGATCTGCTCACCGCACAGGTCACTCGCCCGGTGCGGTGGGACTCGTGCATGGCCACCCTGGCCGCCCTCGGCGTCACCGGTGTGCTGGAGCTGCCCCCCGCCGGCACGCTGATCGGGCTGATCAAGCGCGATCTGAAGGGTGTGGCCACCCTCGCTCTGAAAACCCCGGACGATCTGGACAAGGCCGCGGCCTTCATCGACGAACACAGCGAGGTCTGAGAACCACATGACAGTTGCGAAGATTTCCCAGCCGGCCCCGGTCGCCGGTTCCAAGATCGTCGGACTGGGTCACTACCGGCCCGACAAGGTCGTCACCAACGACGACCTGTCGAAGATCATGGACACCAACGACCAGTGGATCCAGAGCCGGGTAGGGATTGCCGAACGTCATGTCGGCGCCGACACCGACACCGTTGCCTCGATGGGCGCCATCGCCGGTGCCAAGGCGCTGGCCGACGCCGGGCTCGACCCTAGTGACATCGACACCGTCATCGTGGCGTCCTGCACCGCCGAGACCCAGGTCCCGCACTCCTCCACCCAGATCGCCGCCACTCTCGGCATCCACGCGCCCGGCTCGTTCGACCTCAACGCCGCCTGCGCCGGCTTCTGCTACGCGCTGGCCGCGGCGGACAACGCCATCCGGGGCGGCAGCGCCCGCACGGTGCTGGTCGTCGGTTCGGAGAAGCTCACGGCCTGGACCGACCCGGTCGACCGGGCCACGGCGATCATCTTCGGTGACGGCGCCGGCGCCGCGGTGGTCACCGCCGCCGACGAACCGGGCATCGGACCGGTGGCCTGGGGCAGCGACGAGACCCAGACCCAGGCCATCCGCATCGAGACCAGGGACGCCAGCTTCATCCAGGAAGGCCAGGCCGTGTTCCGGTGGGCGACCGCCGCCATCGCACCGGTCGCCATCCGCGCGGTGGAACTGGCCGGCCTGCAGCTGGCCGACATCGACGTGCTGGTCACCCATCAGGCCAACCTGCGGATCGTCGAGGCCATCGCCAAGAAGCTGATCAGTTCCGGCGCCCGGCCCGATCTGCGGGTCGCCAAGGACATCGTCACTTCCGGCAACACGTCATCGGCCTCCATCCCGATCGCGCTCGACCGGATGCGCGAGGCGGGCGACGTGTCCCCCGGCGAGATGGTCCTGGCGGTCGGCTTCGGCGCCGGACTCACCTACGCCGGGCAGGTCTTCCGGTGTCCGTGACGGGCCACTCCCGGGCGCGACACCCGCTGGGCGATGACGGAAGTGACGGCTCCGGCTGAAACACTGTCCCCTGCGCATCGGCTCGTCAGACCGCGCGACCTCCACCGGATCCCCGGAGGAGAACATCACCACGAAAGGAACCAACCGTGAGCAACGAGGACACCCTCGCCGGCCTCGGCGAGATCGTCGAAGAGGTCGCCGGCGTCCCGGCTGCCGACGTCACCGCCGACAAGTCCTTCACCGACGACCTGGACATCGACTCGTTGTCGATGGTCGAGATCGCGGTGCAGGCCGAAGACAAGTTCGGCGTGAAGATCCCGGATGACGAGCTGGCCAAGCTCAAGACCGTGGGTGACGCCGTCACGTACATCGAGGCCAACAAGGCATGACAGTCGACCACGACGTCGTAGTCACCGGCATCGGCGCGACCACCCCCATCGGCGGGACGGCCCAGGACACCTGGCAGGCCCTGCTCGACGGCGTCAGCGGCGTTGGTCCGCTGACCGACCCCAGGGTGGCGCAGTACGACCTGCCGGTCCGTATCGGAGCAGCACTCAAGGTGGAACCGACCGAGGTGCTCCCCCGCGTGGAAGCACGCCGGTTGGATCGCAGCGAACAGGTCGCCCTGATCGCCGCCCGCGAGGCCTGGGCCGATGCGGGTGCCCCGGAGATGGATCCGGAGCGGCTCGGCGTCGTGGTCGGTACTGGCATCGGCGGCGCGGTCAGCCTGATGAACCAGGACGACCTGTTGGAGACCGAGGGACTGCGCAAGGTGGCGGTCCTGACCGTCCCCATGCTCATGCCCAACGGACCCGCGGCCACGGTGGCCCTGTGGGTCAAGGCCCGCGGCGCCGTCCACGCCCCGGTCTCCGCCTGCGCCTCCGGCGCCGAGGCTCTGGCCTGGGCTTTCCGTCTGATCAAGTCGGGCGAGGTGGACGTGGTCATCGCCGGCGGGGCCGAGGCCTGCATCCATCCGCTGCCCATTGCCGGGTTCTCCCAGATGCGCGCCATGAGCACCCGCAACGACGATCCGCAGACCGCGTCCCGTCCCTGGGACATCGACCGTGACGGTTTCGTCCTGGGTGAGGGCGCCGGCATGGTCGTGCTGGAGAACGCCGAACACGCCAAGGCACGGGGCGCCAAGATCTACGGGCGGCTGGCCGGGGTCGGCATGTCGAACGACGCCTACCACGTCAGCGCGCCGGACCCGAACGGCGACGGGGCCGCGCGGGCCATCGGGAAGGCGCTCAAGTCGGCCGGCATGTCGGCATCGGAGATCGGGCACGTCAACGCCCACGCCACTTCGACCCCGGTGGGCGACGTCCCGGAGGCCAACACGGCCGTCCAGATCTTCGGTGACCAGGTGGTGCTCACGGCCAACAAGTCGATGACCGGCCACATGCTCGGCGCGACCGGAGCCGTGGAGAGCATTGCGACGGTGCTGACCCTGAAGTACGGGATCATCCCGGGCACGCGCAACATCTTCCATCTGGATCCGGCGGTGCACGCCGATATCGCCACCACCAACCGTGAGACCACGGTGACCGCGGCCCTGAACAACTCGTTCGGGTTCGGCGGCCACAACGTCGCGCTGATCTTCACGAAGTAGGCGCTTCTCGCCCGTCCCGCCCCGCGCGTGGGCTGCCGTCCGAACGGGAGCTCACGCGCAGGGCCGGCCCGAACCACATCCTCGCCCGGTCCGCCCCTGTCGGCGCCAGGCGGACGTCAGGAGCAAGTGTGAGCATCACCGTCGAACCGTCGGTCCCGACCACCCCCGGCCCGCGCCAACTCGATTTCCGCGAGCCGGAGGTCCGGCTCGCGAAGTTGCTCGACCTGGGAACCGTGGTGCCACTGCACGGCACCGACACCTCCGGCGTCTCGGTCGTCCGCGGGCGCATCGACGGTGCGAAGGTGATCGCCTACTGCACCGATGGCACCCGGATGGGCGGCGCCATGGGTTCGGCCGGCTGCCGGCACATCGTCGACGCCATCGATGCCGCGATCCGGGAACGTATCCCGGTCATCGGCATCTGGCACTCCGGCGGCGCCCGGCTGGCCGAGGGCGTCGAGGCGCTCGACGGCGTCGGCCAGGTCTTCGCGGCCATGGTGCGCGCGTCCGGCCGGGTTCCGCAGATCTCGGTCGTTCTCGGCCCGGCGGCCGGCGGTGCCGCCTACGGTCCGGCCCTCACCGATGTGGTGATCATGTCGCCGGAGGGCCGGATCTTCGTGACCGGTCCGGACGTGGTGCGCTCGGTCACCGGGGAGCAGGTGGACATGGAGGCCCTGGGCGGCCCGTCCGCCCACGGCCGGAAGTCCGGTGTGGTGCACATCGTCTCCGATTCCGAGGACGACGCCTATGTCCGCGCTCGCCGGGTCTCCTCGCTGTTCTCCCGACCCGGCATCGCCGGCGTGGCCGGCATGTCCGACGACCCGGAGCTGGACAAGGTGCTCCCGGAGCAGCGCAATCGCGCCTACAACGTCAAACCGCTGATCGACAAGATTCTCGACGAGCCGATGGAGGAACTACAGGCCCGCTGGGCGCCGAACATCGTCATCGGCCTCGGGCGCCTGGTCGGTCGCAGCGTCGGCATCGTGGCCAACAACCCGCTCCGGCTCGGCGGCTGCCTGGACTCGACGTCGGCCGAGAAGGCGTCCCGATTCGTCCGGATGTGCGACGCCTTCGGCATCCCGCTGCTGGTCATCGTGGACGTGCCGGGCTACCTGCCGGGCGTCGGGCAGGAGTGGGACGGCGTGGTCCGCCGCGGGGCGAAGCTGTTGCACGCCTTCGCCGAGGCCGTGGTCCCACGGGTCACCCTGGTCACCCGCAAGTCCTACGGCGGGGCCTACATCGCGATGAACTCCAAGGCCCTGGGGGCCACCGCCGTGTTCGCCTGGCCGGACGCCGAGATCGCCGTCATGGGCGCCAAGGCGGCCGTCGGCATCCTGCACAAGCGCAAGCTGGCCGCCGCTCCCGACGACGAACGCGAAGCCCTGCACGCCGCCCTGGCCATCGAGCACGAGAAGGTTGCCGGCGGCGTCAACCGCGCTCTGGAACTCGGGGTGGTGGACGAGGTCATCACCCCGGCCGAGACCCGCCGTCGGGTGGCCGAGGCCCTGGCCTCCGCTCCGGCCGGTCGTGGAGCGCACGGCAACATCCCGCTGTAGCGCGCGGTGGTTCGGTCGCGTCCGGCTACTGGCCCGCGCACTTCACGTACTTGACGCTGCCCTGGATCGTTGAACCGACGACCAGGTGGCCGTCCTCGGTGCTGAACTGGTAGATCAGAGACCAATGGATGCAGGCGACCTGCAGGTCGCTCGGGGCCAGATCGGCGTCCTGCTGCGAGGTGAACCGCATCTGGACCTCGAGCGGGTCGTCGCTCATCGACTGCATCCAGATGCTCGAGTCGACCGTGGTCGCGTAGGCCAGGAGCCACTGCTGATTGTTCTGCCGGGCGGCCAACGCGCCGGTCACCGACTGGGTCCAACTGGCGTAGTCGTGCTGGTTGATCGCGTCGAAGTAGGACTGCAGCAACTGCTGGACCTCCTGCGACCGGGGATGGGCCCGGACGGCGGGAGACATCATCACGGTCAGGTTGTTCGAGGGGCCGGCCGGGGCGGTGGACGGGTCGCTCTGCGGCTGGGGCGACGATGCGACCACCGAGGACGCCGGCGCCGACGCGGCGACCGTGGGGGCGGCGGAGGCGGGCGCCGGGCTGTCGCTGTGCCGGGTTCGGCCCGACGACGTCGGCCTGGGCGCCGTCGCGGAAGGACCGGCGGTGCTCTGGGTGGTCCGGCCGATCGTCCCGTCCGCGGACGAACGCTGCTCGTGCCGGGAGACCGCCACGGCCGACGCTCCACCCGCCACCAGCACCACGACCAGGCCGGCCAGCAGCGCGATCGTCAGCCGATGACTTCTGGTTGCCAAATGCCCTGCCCTCTCGACCGACCCGGCCATCGCCGGTGACGACCGAAGGACGCCTCAGGATCGACGAGGTTGTCCGCGGTGGGCTTTCGAGGGCTCAGCCGACCTGGTGCAACCAGGTGACCGGCGTGCCTTCGCCGGCCCTTCGGTACGGCTCGAGTTCGGCGTCGACGTCGGCACCGATGGCGCAGGACAGCGCGTGACGCAGGCCGTCGAGGCTGGTGGCCCGCTCCATCAGTGATCGGATCTGGTCCTCCCCCAGCACCACGTCGCCGTTGGCCGACACCGCGGTCCGCCAGATCCCACGGCCGGGCAGATGGCAGACCCGTTCGCCGTCGGAGACAGCGTTGCCGTGCTCGGTGATCTCGAAGCGCAGCATCGGCCAGGCGCGCAGGGCGGAGGCGATCCGCCCAGCCGTACCGGGCTCACCCTTCCAGCTGACCTCGGCCCGCAGCTGCCCCGGCGAGGCCGGCTGAGCCGTCCAGGACAGCGAGACACGGTCTCCGATCACGCCGGAGATCGCCCATTCGACGTGCGGGCAGATCGCCGCGGGCGCCGAGTGCACGAAAATAACGCCCTGGGACGTACCCCGGGGCGTGTTCGATTCACGAGTCGTCACTGTCCACCTCCGTTCGAGCTCCATCGTCTTCCCCAACGTGGATGTCTCTACCGAAGATCGGCCGTGCTCGCTTCAATTGGGCTGTGACCAAAGTGGCTGGATCACCGTGCTGTGGCCATTGTGCACTCTGATCCGACCGTTGCGCCAGCCCTTCACCCGAATCAGACCGGGACCACACATCGGGCGGCAACGGCCCGGCCCGGCGGTCACGCTGCGTCACCGACAGCGTTGTCCGGCCCGGGCGGAGCGCCCTGACCCGCCACAGCGAGCGATGGTTCCACCCGGGTTCGGAATCGGTCAGTCGGCCGGTCGGGCCACCACGTCCACGCCGCCGACGATCCGGTTGCGGCCCTCCCGCTTGGCTCGGTAGAGCATCGCGTCGGCCCGGACCAGGCACTCGGATCCCGACTCGTCCGGAAGAAGCGTGGCGTAGCCGATCGAGCAGGTCTGACCGTCGGGCACGACCGTGCGCAGGCGGTCCAGCAGCGGGCCGGCATCGGTCGAACCACAGCCGGGCAACGCGATCGCGAACTCCTCGCCGCCCCAGCGGGCGATGACGTCGGCCTGGCGCAACTGGGCTTGGGCCCGGGCCGCGAAGGTCCGGAGCAGGGCATCGCCGTGATGATGGCCGTAGGCATCGTTGTACAGCTTGAAGTGATCCAGATCCACGATGGCCAGGGTCAGCGGCCGGCCACTGCGGCGGGTCGAGGCGGACAGCTCACGCAGGCGGGTCTGCCACCCGCGGCGGTTCTCCAAACCGGTCAGGGCATCGGTGTCGGCCAGCGCCTCGAGTTCCATCCGCACCCGGGCCGCGGTGAGCACCGAGCCGACCTCGGCGGCCAGCGCCTTCACCGCCGCGACGGCCGGATCAGCCGGGCCGTCCAGTTCGCGGGCCCAGGTGACCGCCAGGACGCCGATGATCGTCCGCCCGTCCATCAGGGGTTCCCACCAGGCGGTGGCAGTCGACGCCGGCGCCGGAAGCGGACCGAAACCCCAGTCGTCGCCGCCGTCCGCACCGATCATCTCGGCCGCGCCGCCGGCCCAGATCCGGCCGGCCGCCCCGGCCGTGGTCCGGATCTCGGCACCGGCCAGATCGTGCCCGAGGCACTGGGTCACGGTCAACGTGCCGGACGCGCCCGACTCGAGGATGCTCACCGACGCGGCCTGGGCCAGCCATCGCACCTCGGCAGTCAGCACCGGACGCGGATCCTCCCCCGATTGGACACAACGGGCGACCCGGGCTGTCGCGGTCAGGGTGGCCTGCGATTGCTGCAAGGTGGACTCCCGGCGCTTACGCTCGGTCACATCCTGCGCGTGGGCCAGGGTCCACCGCTGGCCGAGCGGTCCGTGCACCGGCGCGACCGACAACCAGCCCCAGCGCACTCCACCGTCGGGCCGGACCCAGCGCTTCTCCACCCGGAGGACCCCGCCGTCGTCGGCGCCGTCGTCCACCAGACCTTCCATCGCCCCCTGCTGGTCGAGATCGTCGCGGTGGGTGAACTCGCTCCATGGGCGGCCGACCAGCTCGTCCGGCGCCCGTCCCAGCAACCGGCACCAGGCCGGGTTCACCTCGACGAAGAGTCCCTGCTCGTCGGCCAGGGCCATGCCGACCGGACTGGCGTAGAACATCTCGCGGAAGCGGCCGTCGTGACCCACCGCCATCCTGGCCGCGGTCGCGTCCGGCCCACCCAGACGCCGTAGCGCACACCAGCCCCACGTCGATGCTCCGGCGCCGGCGACGGCCAGGACCAGGAAGGACGTTCGCACCTCCGGGCGCGCGTCGGAGACGATCAACAGGACCAGCACGGCCAGGGTCGCGGATCCGAAGGCGGCGGCGGCCGTTGCCAGGCCCACCTGCCGGGCAGATCGGCCGGGGGGGCCACCGGGCGACGGCCGAGCATGCTCCGGTACCACCGTCCGGTCGCTCATGGCGGGCCGCCTTCGAAGACGCAAGCGCGATTTGTGACTTTGTGTTACGAACTATACGCCCACAGTCACGATTTGCGGCCTGCGACACGGCCTTTCTCTGCCGGCCACCGCCGTTTTCAGCCGGCCGCCTGCCGATACCGGTCGATCTGCTCCACCAGTTGCGCCTTCTCCGCCGCCGGGGCGAACGAGTACTGGGCCGCCGCCATGGCCAGCCCGGCGATCCCGGACGCATCCAACCCCAGCAGGTCCGCCGCGACCTCGTACTCCCGGTTGAGCGTGGTGGAGAACATCGGCGGATCGTCGGAGTTGATGGTCACCGGCACCCCGGCCGCGGCCAGAGCGGGCAGCGGATGCTCGGCCAGCGAACGGACGGACCGGGTGCACACATTCGACGTCGGGCAGACCTCGAGAGCGATGCCGTGGTCGGCCAGGTAGGCCATCAACCGCGGGTCCTGGGCGGCGGCGATGCCGTGGCCGATCCGCTCCGCGCCGAGGTGCTCGATCGCGTCCCAGACCGTCTGCGGACCGGTGGACTCCCCGGCGTGCGGCGCACTGTGCAGCCCGGCCGCCCTGGCCGCCGCGAAATGGCGGGCGAACTGCGGCCGGGGCACCCCGATCTCCGGTCCACCGAGGCCGAAACTGATCAGGCCGGCCGGCTGCTGCGTGAGTGCGATCTCCAGGGTGGCGTCCGCCGCTTCCGGCCCCGCCTCACCGGGGATGTCGAAGCACCAGCGCAAGGCGATGCCGAAGTCACGCTCGGCCTGGAGCCGCGCGTCCTCGATGGCCGCGCAGAACTCCGGGGCGGCGACGCCGGCCCGGACCGAGGTGAACGGGGTGACGGTCACCTCGGCGTACCGAACGTTCTGGCCGGCCAGGCCGCGCGCCACCTCGTAGGTCAGGGTGTGCACGTCGTCCGCGTCGCGGATCAGGTCGACCACCGACAGGTAGACCTCGACGAAGTGGGCGAAGTCGGTGAACGTGAAGTACTCGGCCAGCGACGCGGGATCGGCCGGCACCCGGGTCGATCCCGCGTGACGGGCGGCGAGTGCCGCCACCGCCGTCGGGGAGGCCGATCCGACGTGGTGCACGTGCAGTTCCGCCTTGGGCAGGCCGGCAATGAAAGCTGAAAGATCGGTCACGGATGCACAGCATTCCAGAAGGCGCGGCCCCGGCCGGTCAGGCTCGGCTCGACCACACCGCGACCGCCACCAGATCCCGCGCCGGTCCGGCCGGGGGCTGCGGGCTGTCGCGCCACACCGCCCGCAGTTGGCGACGGAGATCCAGCCCGTCCACGTGCACCTGGACCAACCGCCCGAGCGCCAGGTCGTCGGCCACGGCGAGCGCGCTGAGGGCTCCAGGTGCCGTTCCGGCGGCGATCGCCGCTCGGACGGCGGCCGTGGTCGCCAGTTCGATGACCGGATGGGACAGTTCGACGTCCCGGGACACCAGGGCCAGCAAGCCCTTGACGAAGGCCTCGCGCGTCCCCGACCCGCGCTCCCGGCTGACCAGCGGGGTGCGGGCCAGCTCCTCCGGGGACACGGACCGGCCCGGTCGCGTCCACGGATGCCCGGGTGCGGCGACCACGACCAGGTGGTCCTGCCCAACCACCTTGGAGCGCACGGCCGCGGGTGCTCCGGGCGCTTCGACGAATCCCAGGTCGGCCGATCCGTCCAGCACGGCCCTGACCACGGCGTCGCTGTTGGCGGTGGTCAGTTCGAGGTCGGTCAGATCGTCGCCGCGGCGCTGTTGACCGGCCCGCAGGGCCAGGAACCAACGCGGAGCCAGATGTTCGGCGATGGTCAGGCTGGCGGCCACCCTCAGGTGTGCGTTCCGGGTGGTCCGCAGCGAACCGATGCCGGCATCCAACCGGTCCGCAGCCTGGATCACCGGGGCGGCCCACCCGGCGACCAGGGCACCGGCCGTCGTCAGGGACGAGCCGTGACTGCTGCGCGCCACCAGGGGCAACCCGATCTGGGCCTCCATGGCGCGCATGCGCAGCGAGGCGGCCTGCTGCGAGATGCCGAGGACGGACCCGGCCGCAGCCAGGCTCCCGGTGTCCTGGACCGCCAGCAGGAGTTGCAGACCGATGAGATCCGGGACCTTTCGACTGAGCACGTTCGCCATCTGACCACAAGGAACGCTTGTACCGCGACAAGGCATTGCCCACTACCGAGGTTCCCCGCCGAGCGGAATCGTGATCAGGGTGAGTACTGCGACCCCGACCCGATCCCGAACCACCCCGACTCCCCCGCCGTCCCTCCGAACCTTCCTGCGCGAACTGCGGCGCCCGGGGCAGGTGTTCGAGAACATCACGCCGAACTGGTTCGCCTCAGTGATGGGCACCGGAATCGTGGCCAACGCCGCCGCCGGCCTGCCGGTCCACGTCGTCGCGCTGCGCGGGTTCGCCGTCGGCGTGTGGCTGCTGGCCACCGTTGCCCTGGCCGGTCTGACCGTCGCGTTCGCCGTGCACTGGGCCCGCCATCGCGACCGGGCCCGGACCTACGCCGACCATCCGGTGATGAGCCAGTTCTACGGCGCACCCCCGATGGCCCTGCTCACCGTCGGCGCGGGCACGCTGCTGGTGGGCCGGGACGTCATCGGCATCCACGCGGCGGTCGCCGTCGACTTCCTGCTGTGGACGATCGGGACGCTGACCGGTCTGGCCACCAGCCTGGCCGTTCCGTTCCGGATGATCACGCGGTCGGACCGCACGGGGGTCACCGCACTCCCGGCGTGGCTGATGCCCATCGTGCCGCCCATGGTCTCGGCGTCCACCGGCGCCCTCCTGCTCCCGCACGTCCCAGCCGGTCAGGCCCGCCTCGACCTGCTACTGGCCTGCTACGGCATGTTCGGGCTCAGCCTGTTCATCGGCCTGATCACGATGACGCTCATCTACTCCCGGCTCGTCCACGACGGCCTGCCGCCGGTCCAGGCCGCCCCCACGGTGTGGATCACCCTCGGCATGATCGGGCAGTCGATCACGGCGGTCAATCTGCTCGGGAACGCCGCCGGGTCGGCCCTCGGTCAACCGTTCGCCGATGGTCTCCGGGTCTTCGGCCTGATCTACGGCGTTGCCATGGGCGGCTTCGGAGTCCTGATGTTCGGCCTGGCCGTCGCGCTGACCGTGCACGCGGCCCGGCGCCACCTCTCGTTCTCGCTGACCTGGTGGAGTTTCACCTTCCCGATCGGCACCTGCGTCACCGGCGCCGCCGGACTCGGCACCACCTCGGGATCGACTCTGATCCACGCCACCGCGGTGGTCCTGTACGGCGTCCTGCTGGGCGCCTGGGCCACCGTGGCCACCCACACGCTGCGCGGATCGGTGACCGGCCGGGTCTTCCTTCCGGCCTGACCGCCCGCGTCGGCGCGGTCCATGCGGGCGCATGGAATTAACCTCCTCCCGGTACTGTTGTGCAGGGCAGCTGGTAGTTGACCAGTCAACCAGTTCGGCACCACACGAGGAGCGCACCATGCAGTTCGGAATCTTCACCGTCGGAGACGTCACGACGGACCCCACCAACGGGACGACACCGACCGAGGCCGAGCGCATCAAGGCGATGGTCGCCATCGCGATCAAGGCCGAAGAGGTCGGGCTGGACGTGTTCGCCACCGGCGAGCACCACAACCCGCCGTTCGTGCCGTCGTCGCCGACCACCATGCTCGGCTACATCGCGGCCCGAACCGAAAAGCTGATCCTGTCCACATCGACCACCCTGATCACGACGAACGACCCGGTGAAGATCGCCGAGGACTTCGCGATGCTCCAGCACCTGGCCGACGGCCGGGTCGACCTGATGATGGGCCGCGGCAACACCGGACCGGTGTACCCGTGGTTCGGTCAGGACATCACCAAGGGCGTCGAGCTGGCCATCGAGAACTATGCGCTGCTGCGCCGGCTCTGGCGCGAGGACGTCGTGGACTTCAAGGGCAAGTTCCGCACCCCGCTGCGCGGGTTCACCTCGACCCCGCGCCCACTGGACGACGTGCCGCCGTTCGTCTGGCACGGCTCGATCCGCACCCCGGAGATCGCCGAACAGGCCGCCTACTACGGCGACGGGTTCTTCGCCAACCACATCTTCTGGCCCAAGGAGCACTACAAGCGGCTGATCGGCCTGTACCGCTCGCGGTTCGAGCACTACGGGCACGGCTCCGCCGACCAGGCCATCGTCGGCCTCGGCGGCCAGGTGTTCCTGCACAAGAACTCCCAGGAGGCGGTCAAGCAGTTCCGTCCCTACTTCGACCACGCCCCGGTCTACGGGTACGGCCCGTCGCTGGAGGACTTCATGCGGCAGACCCCGCTGACCGTCGGCAGCCCGGAGCAGGTCATCGACCGGACGTTGAGCTTCCGCGAGACCTTCGGCGACTACCAGCGCCAGCTGTTTCTGATGGACCACGCGGGCCTCCCGCTCAAGACGGTGCTCGAGCAGCTCGACATCCTGGGCGAGCAGGTCATCCCGACCCTGCGGTCCGAGTTCGACGCACTGCGCCCGGCCCACGTACCGGAGGCGCCGACCCACCAGAGCCTGTTGGCCCAGTCCAGGGCCATCGCGGACGCGGCCGCCCTGGACGGAGCGCGGGCATGACGCGGATCGCTGTCGTCTCGGCCGGGTTGAGTCAGCCGTCGTCCACTCGACTGCTGGCCGGCCGGCTGGCCCAGGCCGTCACCGATCGCGGCATCTCCACGATCGGTGAGATCCAGGTGGTACACATCGAGCTCAGGCAGCTGGCCCACGAGATCACCAACAACCTGTTGACCGGCTTTCCGGACGAGGCTCTGCGGGATGCCATCGAGACCGTGACCAACGCGGATGCGCTGATCGCCGTGACCCCGGTGTTCAGCGCGTCCTACAGCGGGCTGTTCAAATCGTTCTTCGACGTGATCGATCCGGATGCGTTGTCGGACAAGCCGACCTTGATCGCGGCCACCGGCGGCAGCGCCCGCCATTCCCTGGTCCTCGAATACGCCCTCCGGCCGTTGATGGCCTACCTACGGGCATCAACCGCGCCCACCGGGGTCTTCGCCGCCACCGACGATTTCGGGTCGGACGAAGGTGGCGCTTCCTTGAACTCCCGGATCGACCGGGCCGCCGGCGAACTCGTGTCCATGCTCAACGATCAGCCGGCTGCGGCCAAGGCCGATCCGTTCGACCTGCCGTTGTCGTTCGAGGAACTGCTGAGTCGATGATGTAGCCAGACGTTGGGCTCGACGTAGACCGCGCAATCCTGGTCCACGTTCACCAGCACAGGGGCGATCGCGCCGGGTACGTCGACCGGACCCGAGTTGTCGAACGGCAACCCGGTCCACTCGCGCCACTGCGCGAGGGAGCCGGGTACGGCCATCGAGGTCGGACAGACCTTGACGATCCGTGCCCCGAGCCGGACGTGCGTGCGGATCCACCCGTCGGTCGGCAGCCCGTCTTCCCGGATCCGGTTCACGTACTCGACCATCGGCATGCGTGGCTCGGCCGCCTTGGCCGCCGGCCGCACGGGGCCGAAGAGGTCGCGGATGCCGGTCGCAGCCACGCGGGCACACGCCGCCTGCAGCAGCGCCGCGCTCATGCCGGAGCCGAGATGACCCGGGACGATCCGGGCCTCCAGCAACGAGACTGCGTTCGGGCCACGCCCCGCCCGCTGGTCGGCAAAGCCCCGCACCTGCACTCCGTCCCACCCGCTGATCGGGAGGTCGTCATCGGTGCCGTCCCAGACGAACGGGATGCTGTTGACCTTCGCGATCACATCACCCTGATCGCCGAGCGCCACGAACTGGAACTCGGCGAAGACGTCCGGCAACCGGGAGAAGAGCTCGTCGCCTATCGGGTCCATCGTCATGAAGATGGGCCAGGGGCTGGGCATGCTCCACATCGGGCCGATCAGGTCCGGCCGCTCGGCCAATGACAGCAGTTCCACGGATGGACCCTATCGACCCTGCTCGAGGGTCGCCTATCGGATTCCGGTCCGACCACAACGGCCGCCGGCACTACGACGCCCGGTGCGCGGCCCCGACGTCCATGACCCAGGTGACGCCGAAGGTGTCGGTCAACATCCCGAAGCCCGGACTCCACGCCGACGCGGCGAGCGGCTCGACGATCGTCGCGCCGACGCCGAGCGAGTTCCAGTAGCCCTGCACCTCGTCCAGCGTCTCGCCGCGGACGGAGACGAAGAAGGGCTGGTCGGTGACGGTCATCCCGCCCTCGCGGCGCGTCGAACCCGGGACCGGCCCGGACCCGCCCGTCGTCACCGCGGTGTCGTAGGCCATCACGCGGAAGCCGGCCGGTGATTCCACCTGTCCGAACACGACGTGGTCGGCGCCCGGCTCATCCTTCGGTCGGCCGAAGTCGCCATAGGTGGCGATCACGAGCCGGCCGCCGAACACGGACTGGTAGACCTCCAGCGCCGCACGCGCGTCGCCGCGGAAGTTGAGGTGCGCCGTGGTGATGATGCCCATGTCTGCTCCTGTCTCGGTTGCTGCCGGGCTGTTCCCGACCAGGTCGACCCTTCCATCCATCTAGGACAGTTTTGGTCCTCGACCGGCCATAGGATCGTCAGACATGACGACGACCTCGAGGCTGCTCCGTCTGCTCTCGTTGCTGCAGACCCGCCGTGACTGGCCCGGTGCGGTGCTCGCCGAACGTCTGGGCATCAGCCATCGCACGGTCCGGCGCGACGTGGATCGGTTGCGGGAGATGGGATATCGCATCCAGGCGACGATGGGACCCGATGGCGGCTATCGTCTCGACGCCGGGAGCGAGTTGCCGCCTCTGCTGTTCGACGACGATCAGGTCCTCGCACTGGCCGTCGCCCTCGGAGCGGCGTCGGTGACCGGGGCCGGTATCCAGGAAGCCGCCCTGCAGGCCCTGACCACCGTTCGGCAGGTGATGCCGTCGCGCCTGCGCCTGCGCCTTGATGCCCTGGAATTCACGGCCATCGCCCACCGCCCCGGTGACGCGCGGGTCGAACCGGAGGTCTTGATAGCGCTGTCGACCGCCACCCGGGCCCACGAGGTGCTCCGTTTCGACTACGACTCCGGCCGCCCCGACGACGCCGCCCAGGGGAAGGTGGCACGCCGGGTGGAGCCGCACCACCTCGTCGTCGCCGGTGGCCGCTGGTATCTCGTCGCCTGGGACCTCGACCGCGACGCTTGGCGCACCTTCCGTGCCGATCGCCTCTGGCTCCGCACCCCGAACGGCCCGCGCTTCGCACCTCGCGAGATCCCCGGAGGGGACGTGGCCGCGTTCATCGCGGCTCGGTTCAAGGGCTCCGATCACGGCGACCGATGGCCGTGCAGGGGAACGGTCGTGCTGCACCGGCCGGCCGCCGAGGTACTTCCCTTCACCGGAGACGGCACTGTCGAGGACCTCGGCCCTCGACAGTGCCGCCTTCACGCCGGCGCGTGGTCGTGGATCGCGCTCGCCGCCCTGATCAACCGCTTCGACGCCGATATCGACGTGGTCGGTCCACCCTAGCTGACGTCGGCCTTCGCTCGCCTGGCCGTGCGCAACGCCGCCGCCTCGACCCGCTGACCCGTCGCGGCGGCCCCAGCCGCTGCCGCCGGAGGAGAGTGCGGACCTCACGGTCAACCGATCAGTGCGCCTTCTGCTCGTCCAGCATGTCGGAGTCGTCGAACGGGTCCTGCCGGTCGAGAACCCGGTTGACCTGGTCGTGGTCGATCTGCTTGACCCAGGCCCCGATCACCAAGGTGGCCACGGCGTTGCCCGAGAAGTTGGTCAGGGCCCTGGCCTCGGACATGAACCGGTCGATCGCCACGATCAGTCCAACACCGGGGACGAGGTCGGGGCGGTGCGTGGCCAGACCGCCGCCGAGGGTGGCCAGACCGGCGCCGGTGACCCCGGCGGCGCCCTTGGACGCGACCACCATGAAGATCAGCAGGGACAACTGCTGGCCCATCGACAACGGTGTACCCAATGCGTTCCCGATGAACAGCGAGGCCATCGTCAGGTGCAGGGCCGTGCCGTCGAGGTTGAACGAGTACCCGGTCGGCACCACGATCCCGACGACCGGACGGGAGACGCCGAGGTGCTCCATCTTGGCGATCAGGCGCGGAAGGGCGGTCTCGGACGACGAGGTGGCCACGATCAGCAGGAATTCCTGACGTAGGTAGTACAGGAGTTTGAGGATGGAGAAGCCGGTGGTCAGGCGGAGCAGGGCGCCCAGGATGACCAGGACGAAGATCGCGCACGTGGCGTAGAAGACGGCGACCAGCAGGCCCAGCGCACCGATGGCCGACCATCCCGCACTCCCGACCACCCCGGCGATCGCGCCGAAGGCCCCGATCGGGGCCAGCCACATCAATCCGGCCAGGATCTTGAACACCAGGCGCTGCAGGACGGCGATCCCGTTCAGGATCGGCTCGCCCTTGCTACCCATCGACTGGACCGCGAAGCCGACCAGCAGAGCCACGAACAGGGCCTGGAGCACCGACCCGAAGGTGAGCGCGGAGAAGAGCGTCGTCGGAATGATGTCGATCAGGAAGTTGCCCGATCCGGAGACCGGCGGGACGGTGTACTTCGCCGTGGCCGCCGCCGCTTTCAGCCCGTCACCGGGATGGATCAGGTTGCCGACGACCAACCCGAGGGCCAACGCGAAGGTGGACATGACCAGGAAGTAGGCGAGGGCGATACCACCCACCTTGCCCACCTGCGAGGCCTTTCGGACCGATCCGATGCCCAGCACGATGGTGCAGAAGATGATCGGCCCGATCATCATCTTGATCAGGTTGACGAACGCCGTGCCGATGACGGCCAGCCCGCTGGCGTGCTTTCCGAAGATCAGCCCGACGGCGGTGCCGGCCACCACGGCGACGATCACCGCCAGGTAGAGCCAGTGGGCCCCGATCTTGCGGCGGGGCGCCGGGGGAAGCGCGCCCGGAGTCTTCGCGGTGGGTGGTCTCTGGATCGTGGTCATCGGGGCTCCCGGGTGGTTGATCGGCTTTGATCGCCTGATCACCGTCCACCTCTGAGTAACCCAGGTCACTCATGTGTTCGTTTAGTTCACGGTCGACCTTCGGCCGGTCCGCCCCGGAGGTACACCACCACCGGGCGGCCGGCCCCCCCATACCGGTGCTCTCGGGTCGCGTGGCCGATCTCGACCAGATGCTCGAGATAGCGGCGGGCCGTGACCCGCGACGTACCCATCAACTGGGCCAGGTGCGGGGCGGAGAGTTCCCCGTGGTCGGCCAGGAAGGTGATCGCGGCCTGCACACTCTGGCCGAGCAGGCCGGCCGGGGCGACCGGTCCCGGTGCCCGCAGGGTGCCCAGGAGCGCGTCGACCTCGCTCTGGCCGGCGGCCGATCCGGCCGGTCCGCCCGACCCGCCGACGACCGACTGCCGGTACGCCGCATAGCGTTCCAGGCGCTCCCGCAGGGTGGCGAAGGCAAACGGCTTGAGCAGGTACTGCACCACTCCGGAGGAGATCGCCGATCGGACGGTGTCCAGTTCCCGGGCCGAGGTGACCACGATGACGTCCGCCGGATGCCGGCCGGCCCGCAACGTCCGGATGATCTCCAGGCCGTGGCGATCCGGCAGGTTCATGTCGAGCAGGACGAGGTCGATCCGCGGGCTCTGGGTGGACGACAGCCGACGGATGGCCGCGGCCGCCGTGCCCGCCCCGGCCACGGCACGGAAGCCCGGCACCCGATCGACGTAGGCGACGTGCGAGGTGCGGGCGATCGGGTCGTCGTCGACGACCAGCACCGCGATGTCTGGTCTCATCGACCGACCGTCACGTCGAAGGCGGCCCCGGTGCCGTCCGGGGAGCCGGGCCCGACGGTGACCGATCCGGCGTGCCGGTGGACCACCTGGCCGACGAGCCCGAGCCCCAGCCCGTGGCCGTGCAGGGCGCCGTCGTCGTCCTTGGTCGACCAGCCGCGACGGAAGGCCCGCTCCGCGTCCTGCTCGTCCAGCCCCGGTCCGTTGTCCGTCACCCGGAGGAACAGCCCGTCCGATTCGGGATCGGTACGCCGGACGGTGACCTGGACCAGCGGATGAGCCGGCCGGGATCGTCCGAGCGCCTCCAGGGCGTTGTCGATCAGGTTGCCCAGCAGGGTGACCACCTCCCGCACGTCGAGGCCGGCGTCGGCCAGGGCGTCGGGATCGAGCGCCGAATCCGCGGTCACCTCGAAGCCGATCCCGAGCTCACCGGCCACCTGCGCCTTGCCGAGCAGGACGGCCGCGACCACCGGCTCGGCGATCGTCGCCACCACCTGGTCCGTCATCTGCTGGGCGAGCCGGAGTTCCTGGGTGGCGAAGGCCACCGCTTCCTCCGATCGACCCAGCTCGACCAGTGTGATCACCGCGTGGAGGCGGTTGGCCGACTCGTGCGACTGCGACTTCAGGGCCTCGGTCAGATCGCGCGCGGTGCCCAACTGGCTGGTCAGCTCGGTCAGCTCGGTGTGGTCCCGCAGCGTGACCACCCGCCCGTGGGCGCGGGCCGGCAGCGCGCTGAGCACCAGGACGCGGCCGCCGGCGAGGTGGACGGCGTCCACCAGCGGCTCGGAGCCCGCCATCGCGGTGACCACCTCGGCCGGCAGACCGAGTTCGGTCAGGCGCTTTCCGACCGGGTCGCCCTCGAGGCCGAGCAACCGCGAGGCCTCCGCGTTGATCAATCGGACACGGCCGCTGTCGGTGTCGAGCAGGATGAGGCCTTCGCGAACCGAGTGCAGGACGGCGTCGTAGTAGCTGTGCATCAGGGCCAGTTCCTCGGCCCCCAGACCACGGGTCTGGCGCTGCAGCCGCCGCCCGATCAGGGCGGTCCCGATCAACGCCAGCACGAGCAGCGCGCCCCCGACGGCGGCGATGATGCCCACCCGCGAAGCGATCTCGGGCCCGAGGGCGTCGATCCTGACCCCGATGGCGACCAGCGCGACCACCGGGCCGGATCCAGAGCGAATGGGCACCACCGCGCGCACCGACGGTCCGAGGGTGCCGGTGTAGGTCTCCACCACGGTCCCGCCGGCCAGGGCCGGCCCGATCGTGCCGATGTAGTGCTTGCCGATCTCGCTCGGATCGGGGTGGGTGAACCTGATGCCGGCCGGACTCATGATCGTGATGAAGTCGACTCCGGTGTCGCGGCGGATCCTCTCGGCGTAGGGCTGCAGCGTGGTCGTCGGATCGGCTGTCGCGATCTGGTCGGCCACCCACCCGGTTCCAGCGACCGCTTCGGCGATCGCGAGGTCGCGGCGCCCGGCCTGGTCCGTGACGTCCGACCGGGCCTGCAGAACGGCCACCGTGACCGCGAGCGCGCAGGCGATCAGGACCAGGGAGACCTGCAGCAGCAACAGCTGCCGGGCCATCCCTCGGATGGGTCGGTTCGTGGTGGATCGTGTGAACAGGATCACAACATCGTAATCCCCGGACGTGCGGTCCAGGTCGGGGTCATCCGCGGTCCCCTGGGTAACACGTCGTCATCGCCGTGCCATTCCGGCGACACACGAGCGGCGTTGGCTCTCGATCAGTCGGCGGCCGCCGACGAGAACCGTACGAGCCGGGAGAGCACATGGCAGTTGACGTTTCGTCGCTGACGGTCGACCAGTTGAACACCTTCATCACCACGCGGTTGATCATGTCCGGGATCGACCTCTCACAGCTGCCGACGGTCGCCGACCCGGTGACCGGAGCTCCGACCCAGGCCCAGGCGCTGGCCTCGTTGCGGTCGTTCGTCCTGGCCACCCCGGAGGCCATCAACACCTGGCGCCCGAGCGCAACGGCGGTCGCCGGGGTCGACCCGTTGGCCCTGAGCCAGGAAGCCTCTCCCCCGCTGGAGTACCCATCGATCACCCAGGCCTGGACCGGACTGGTCGGCCGATGAGCGACCGCACCGTCAACCGCCGGATCTTCCTGTCCCGTTCGGCCACGGTGGCGGCCGGGGCCGCGGCTCTGACCGCACTGCCGACCCTCACCGGCGGTGCCGTCGCCGGCGCCACCACCCCGGCCGCGGCGGCCGCCCGACCGTCCAGCCGGCCGACCGTGCCCGACATCACCGTCCGGGCCGCGGCCCGCAAGGACCCCACCGAGGCCACGCTGGCCGAGGCGGTGGTGCTGCTCCGCACCCGGAAGCTGACCGCCACTGCGCTGGTCGACGCGCACCTGGACCGGATCACCAAGTTCGAATCGGTCTACCAGGCCTTCAACGCCGTGACCGCGGATGCGGCCAGGGCCAGGGCGGCGGCGGTCGACCGGGGACACGTGCGAGGCCTGCTGGCCGGCGTGCCGCTGACCATCAAGGACAACTACTACACGGCCGGGATCCCCACCACCGCAAACTCTTTCATCTTCCAGGACTTCGTGCCGCCCTACGACGCCACGTCGGTGGCCCGGCTCACGGGGGCGGGCGCGATCGTGATCGGGAAGGGACAGATGGGCCCCCTGGCCACCACCAGGGCGACCCAGCCCAACGGCGTCATCACCACGGTGAATGCCTGGACCCCCGGCGATCCGTCGGTCGATCCCGGCGGTTCGTCGACGGGACCGGCCTGCTCGGTGGCCGGGCGGATGGCCTGCTCCTCGATCGGGACGCAGACCGGCGGCAGCATCGTGCTGCCCTCGAACCAGCAGAACCTCACCGGTCTCAAGCCGACGATGGGCCGCACGTCGATCTACGGCGTCATCCCCCTGTCGTACACGCGCGACCATTCCGGTCCACTGGCCCGCGACGTGCTCGACGCGGCCGTCATGCTGAGCGTGATGGCCGGCCCGGACCGCAACGATCCGCGCACCCTCGGCCTGCCCGCCGTGCCCGATCTGGTGGCGTCGGCGCTGCCGGTCCGTCGCGGCGGCAAGGTGGTGATGCGTCGCAGCACCCGCATCGGTGTGCCGGCCGATTTCCTCACCGGCGTCACCGACCCGGTGAAGAAGCTGCGCACCGATTTCCTGAACACCATGGCCAAGATCCCCGGGGCGAAGCTGGTGGACGTCACCTACCCGAACGACTGGGCCCTGCTCACCGGCACCTTCAATGCGATCCGGCTCAGCGAACGCACGGAGCCGTTCCTGCCCTACCTGCAGAAGGACCTGACGCTGTTCGGAGTGTCGTTGTTGTCCTGGCTGCAGGGCATCTTCCTGTCCGGCGACGAGTGGATCACCGGCCAGCGGGCGAAGAACCACCTGATCCGCGAGGTGCTCGACGGGGTCATGAGCAAGTGCGACGTGCTGCTGCAGACCAGCGTCGTCCCGTTCGACATCCTCGGCCTGCCGGAGATCGGCTTCCCGATCGGCTTCCAGGCGCTCGGCGCGAACCCCACGGTGCCGGTCGGCGGCATCCTGGGCGCCGGACCCTACGAGGAGGACCGGCTGATCGAGGTGGTGGCCGCGTACCAGGCCAGCACCGACTGGCACCTGCGGCGTCCGGCCGATCCGGTGCTCCCGGCCATCACGCCGAAGGTCAGGGCGGCCGTCACCGCCGGAACGCGCCTGACCCCGGAGTACGTGGCCGCCAACGGCGCCTGATCGCGAGGCGGCGGTGCCCGGAAGGGCACCGCCGCCCGGTTCGGTTGCCGCCTCGGTGCATCCGGCTCGGTACGGCTCAGTACGGCCGAGTCAGGCCGATCGGAGCCGGGCGGTCGGGCGACGACGGCGGTTCCTCATCGGCCCGGTAGTTGTCCTCGAACTCCTGCCGTTCCTCGATCTTCTTCTTGATGCGGCCAAGGCCCGGTAGCGCGCCGAGCATCTCGTTCAGTTCCTTCGACACGTCGAGCAGGTCGCGGAGATCCGGGGCCACCGTGCCGAGGGTGTCCAGGATCGGGACGATGTCCTGCCGCATCTTCTCGGCCAGGTCGGGCAGCGTGTCGACCAACTGCACGATCGCGTCCACCTCGACCGGGCTGGTCGTGTCGGCCAGCCGGGCCAACATCGGCTCCAGGCGGGCCAGCACGGGCTGGTAGCCGTCCAGGAGCGGTGTGATCCGGTCGGTCAGCACATCGGCCCGTCCGACCACGGTCTCTACCCGGGACACCACGGTCTCGGTCCGGATGACCACGCCGGCCGCGCGCCGATTGGTCGTCTCGACCTCGTCCATGAGGGCGGCCACCCGAACCATGATCATCTCCACCTCACCGACGATGGTCACCAACCGCGGCACCAGGCCGATCGCGGTCTCGATGGCGCCGTAGCCCCGGCCGGCCAGCTTGAGCAGATCGTTCGGTCCTGGAATTCGCATGCCCGGCAGTTACCCAATCGCCGGTCGATTCACCATCGGTTCAGCCGTTCCTGCCGCCGGGCCGTCCGTTCGACGGCCGCGTGATGTGGTTCACCGCCTCCGGTGTTGGTCGGAGCCGGTCGGGCGTGACTATGCTCGAACGAGCTCAAGAGTGTCAGCGTCAAGATCCGGCTCGCTGACCGGCAACCCTTCTCCGCGATGGGGTGCCCCGGAGATAGAGCCGGCCGGCTTGTCCGGCAATTCGCGGCTCTGCTCCCAGGGCCTTCTTCGCCCGAGAGGACAGCTCCGTGTCGATCCCGCCGCCGGCCCGGCCGACCGTCGACTTCACCGTGCGCCAGGCCTTCGTCATGGACGAATCCGGCGACTTCGGGCCGCCGACCGACCTGCAGGTGACGGGCGGCCGGATCGCCGCGATCGGTCCGGATCTGCCCCGCAATTCGCTCGACGTGGACCTGAGCGGATGCTGGCTGATGCCGGGTGTGGTCGACGCCCACCTGCACGCGGTCACACACAGCTTCGACGGCTGGGAACAGCTCAACACCCCGTACAGCTACCGGATCACCGAGACCCTCGACGCGCTACGGCGCACCCTGGCGGCCGGCGTGACGTTCGTCCGCGACGCGGGCGGTCTGGACGCCGGGGTTCGCGACGCTGTCGCCGCCGGCCTCTCCGAGGCACCGGAACTGCAGGTCAGCGTCGTGCCGCTGAGCCGGACCGGCGGCCACGGCGACGGTTTCCTGGCCGGCGTCGGGCGACCGTACCCGGTTGACGGGATGCTGCCGGACTACCCGGGACGGCCCCCGCACGTCGCCGACGGGGTGGACGAGGTGCGACGCGTGGTGCGCACCATCCTGCGCAGCGGGGCCGACTGGATCAAGATCATGGCCACCGGCGGCGTGATGTCGGCCGGGGCCGGGGAGTTCCCGGCCGAATTCACCGGCGAGGAGCTGACCACGGCGATCGTCGAGGCGGACCGCCGGGGCAAGCCGGCGATGGTGCACGCCCTTGGCGGTCCGGCCATCGGGCAGGCCCTTCGCGCCGGAGCCCGTTCGATCGAGCACGGACTCTGGCTCACCGAGGCCGACGCCGACCTGATGGCCTCCACCGGGGCCACCCTGGTCCCGACACTCGGGATCTACGCCCACCTGGCCGAACTCGCGGCCACCCCGGGCGCGCTCCCCGCGGCCACCGCCGACCGAGCCCGCGCCGCCGGAGTCGCGTTGGGCGATGCGGTCCGGATCGCGCGGGCGGCCGGCGTTCCGATCGCCCTCGGCACCGATTTCGCCCATCGTGACCACCACGGGCACAACCTCACCGAGATAGCGCATCTCGTCGCGGCCGGCCTCACCGTGGCCGAGGCGCTGGTGGCCGCCACCTCGGCCGGAGCCGATCTGTGCGGGGTGGGCCACCTCACCGGGCGGCTGCGGGTCGGGTACCGCTTCGACGCCGTCGTCCTGGACGCCGATCCCAGCGACCCGGAGACCTTCCGCTCGCCGGAGTCGGTCGGCGGCGTCTTCGCGGCCGGTCGTCCGGTGCGCCCCCACCCGCGGTGGCCCATGTCCCGATGTTGATCGCACCCGCCGCATGCGCCCCCTCACGAGCACTCCAGGAAAGTTGAACCCCATGTCCCAGAACATCTCCCGTCGTCAGCTACTGAGATTCGGCGCCGGCAGTGCCGGCCTGATGATCATCACCCCGATCATCGCCGCCTGCTCGACCCCGAGCACACCCATCGCTGCGTCGTCGACGCCGAGCACATCCACCGCCGGCGGGTCGGCCGGGTCGTCAGGTGCCTCGTCCGCACCCGGCTCGGCGACGGCGACGGCGACGGCCGCGACCGGCGGCGGCTCGGGCACCCTGAAGTACGCCCGCACCACCGGCCCGACCAGCCTGGACCCGCACAACACGATCGCCTCCGGCGACGTCTACACGCTCAACCAGATCTTCGAGCCGCTGTACGTCACCGACGTGAAGGGTGAGCTGAAGCCGCATCTGGCCACCGGGCACACCGTCTCGGCCGACGGGAAGACCTACACGTTCACCCTGCGCAAGGGGGTCACCTTCTCCGACGGCTCCCCCCTGACCGCGAAGGATGTCGTCTACTCGCTGCTGCGCTCGCGTGACTTCCCGAAGTCGCCGCTCGGGTTCCTGGACAGCGCGATCAAGACCGTCACGGCCAAGGACGATCTCACGGTCGTGGTCGTCCTGAAACAGCCGTGGGCACCGCTGATCTCCGACATCTCGGCGTTCTCCAACTCCATCGTCCCGGACAAGTTGCAGGGCAAGACGGCAGCCGCCTTCTTCCAGGCCCCGATCGGAACCGGCCCGTTCACGCTGACCTCCTGGACCAAGGGCGGCACCGTGGTGCTGGCGCGCAACACCAGGTACTGGCAGTCCGGGCTGCCGTATCTGGACGGGGTGGAGTTCAGCATCGTCAGCGACGACAACCAGCTGGTGCAGCAGTTGCAGGGCTCGCAGGTCGACGTCATCGATTCGGTGCCGCCGGCGAACGTCGCCGACATCAAGTCCAACTCGGCCCTGACGCTGATCAACGCGCCGCAGTGGTCGGTCGACCTGTTGCTGTTCAACGAGAAGGTCGCCCACTTCGCGGACCGGCACGTGCGGCGGGCCATCTCCCACCTGGTCAACCGCAAGCAGATCTCGCAGGCCGCCACCTTCGGGACCGCCCAGCCGGCCGACTCGTTCTTCCCGCCCAGCATGCAGTACTACGACGGCACGGTCACCGTGGCCGGTTACGACGTGGACGCGGCCAAGGCCGAGATCGCACAGTCCAAGTTCGCCCAGGGATTCAGCACCGAGATCCTGGTCCCGTCCTCGGACCAGGCCTGGAACCAGACGGCGCAGATCCTCCAGGAGGCGCTCAAGGCCATCAACATCACGGTCAAGATCCGGTCGATCGAGACGGCCGCGTACAAGAAGGCGTTCTTCGGTTTCGACTACGAGATCGCCATCAACAACGCGATCAACGACATCAGCGACCCGGACGAGATGGCCTCGTTCCAGATCGACGACGTCAACGGCGGATCCACCTCGTTCTGGACCGGCTACCACAACCCGGCCGCCATCAAGCTGGTCACGCAGGCCGAGGCGGAGCTCGACGACAGCAAGCGCAAGGCGCTCTACAAGCAGATCCAGCAGATCGTCGCCGACGACGTGCCCTACGTCCCGATGACCTATCCACCGGTGTTGAAGGCGCTGCGGGCCACCGTGACCGGGTTCGAGGTCAACCCGTCGGGTGCCGTGCGTCTGGAGAACGTCAAGCGGTCATGACGGAGCTCTCCCGACCGGAGCCGCGGACGGATGGACGGGCCGACCCCCGCCCCGCGCGTACGGGCGGCCCGTGGGCCTTCGTCGGGTGGCGGCTGCTGCACGCGGTCGGCGTGATCGTCGGCGTCGTCGTCATCACCTTCCTGCTGCTGCACCTGATCCCCGGCGATCCGGCCCAGTCGATGCTCGGCAACCGGGCCACTCCGGAGGCGGTGGCGGCCCTGCGTCATCAGTGGGGTCTTGACCGGCCCTTGTGGGACCAGTTCGGCACGTTCGTGGCTCGCCTGTTCACCCACGCGGACACCGGCGATTCGCTGTTCTACCAGGTGCCGTCGCGCTCCTTGATCTTCCCGCGGATCGGCGTCACCTTGGAGCTGGTGGTGCTGGCCGGCGTGTTCAGCATCCTGATCACCGTTCCGCTGGCCATCTGGGCCGCGGTGCGGAAGGACCGGTTGGCCGATCAGGTGATCCGGATCATCCCGTCGATCGGCGCCGGCCTCCCGGCACTGTGGGTCGGCCTGCTCCTGATCGTCCTGTTCGGCGTCCATCTGCACTGGTTTCCGGTCGGCGGCGCCGGTCCCGGCCCGTGGCTGACCTTCCGCGGGCTCGTCCTGCCCGCGTTCACCGCGGCCGTCGCGATCGTCCCCGTCCTGATCCGCAGCCTGCGGGCCGGGATGCTGGACGTTCTCGAGTCGGACTACATCGCGGCGGCCCGGGCCAAGTCGCTCAGCGAGACCCGGGTCCTGCTGGCGCATGTCGCCCGCAACGCCGCCGTGCCGACCCTCACCCTCCTCGGGTTGAACCTGGCCTACCTGGTCGGCGGAACGGTCGTGGTGGAGCGGGTGTTCGCCATCGACGGGCTGGGCAACCTGTTGTTCGACTCGATCAGCAATCGCGACTTCCCAGTGGTGCAGGGGGTCGCGCTGTTCTTCGCGGTGGTCGTCGTCACGGTCAACCTGCTGACCGACCTGGCCTCGTCCGCGGTCGACCCACGGTTGCGCCTGCCGGGAGGCGGCCGATGACGAGCCCCGCCCCGGCCGACACCTTCTCCCGCCGGGAATCGCTCGGGTCCCGGATGCGCCACAGCCGGCCCTTCGTGACCGGGACGATCCTCACCGGCCTCGTCGTACTGATCGCTGCGTTCGGGCCGATCTGGCTGCAGGACACCAGCTATCAGGACCCGAACGCCCTCTTGTCCGGCCCGAGCGCGGCCCACTGGCTGGGCACCGACCAGCTGGGCCGTGACCTGCTGTCCCGCCTGGTCTCGGCCGGACGCACCGACCTGCGCATCGCGGTGGTGGCGCTGCTGTTCCCGGCCCTGTTCGGCGTCGCCGTCGGCACGCTGGCCGGCTACTTCGGGGGCTGGTTCGACACGGTGGTGCTGCGCCTGGTGGACGTGGTGGTCGCCTTCCCGTTCTACGTACTGATCATCGCCCTGGTGTTCGTCGTCGGCCCGGGCGAGAGCGGCATCTACACCGCGCTGGCCCTGGTCGGCTGGGTCAGCTACGCCCGGATCACTCGCAACGCGACGTCGATCGTGGCCGGGGCGGACTGGGTCGTCGCCGCCCGGCAGGGCGGTCTGCGCCCCTCCCGGGTGATCTTCCGGCACATCGTCCCGCACACCGCGACCCAGGCCGTCGTGTTGTTCGCTTCCGACGTGGTGGTGGTCATCGTCGCCGTCATCACGCTCGGCTATCTCGGCCTGGGCATCTCGGCGCCGACTCCCGACTGGGGCAGCATGATCTTCGAGAACCGCTCGTTCATCACCACCAAGTGGTGGCTGCCGGCCATGCCGGGCTTCGCGGTGGTCATCACCGGGCTCGGGTTCTCGCTGCTCGGCGACGGCATCGCCGACGTGTGGCGGGTGCGGAAATGAACATCCTCGACTTGGCCGGGCTCGGCGTGTCGTTCCCGGCCGGCCCCGACCGCCGGGAGGTGGTCTCCGGCTTGGACCTGGAGTTGCCGGCCGGTGCCACCCTGGGCATCGTCGGCGAGTCGGGCAGCGGCAAGAGTGTCACCCTGCGCGCGCTGATGGGCCTGCTGCCGTCCGCGGCCCGGGTGGAATCCGGCACCCTGTCGATCGGCGGGATCCCTGTCCCGCTGGCCGGCCGCGGCCTGCGGGCCACCCGGCGTCGGCGCCTGGCCATGGTGTTCCAGGATCCGCTGGCCGCGCTCGACCCGCTGATGACCATCGGCGATCAGATCGCCGAGGTCCCGCGGCGCGTCTTCGGCGAGTCCAAGCGGGCGTCCCGGGCGGTCGCGGTCGACCTGCTCGGTCAGGTGCGGATCCCGGACCCGGAGCGGCGGGCCGGCTCCTATCCCCACGAGCTGTCCGGCGGCCAGCGGCAACGGGCCGTGATCGCCATGGCCCTGGCCGCTCGGCCGGAGATCCTGCTGTGTGACGAGCCGACCACCGCCCTCGACGTCACCATCCAGGCCGAGATACTGGATCTGCTGCGGCAGTTGCGCGGGCAGTCAGACCTGTCGATGATCTTCGTCAGCCACGACCTGGCCGTGGTGAACTCGATGGCCGACCGGATCCTGGTGATGCGGTCCGGGCGGGCGGTCGAGATCGGCTCCGCGGAGCAGGTGATCGAACGGCCCGGGCAGCCCTACACCCGGCAGCTGCTCGACGCGGTGCTCGAACTACCGGACGCCGGCGCCCCCGCCCCGGTCGTCCTGGGAAAGCCCCGACCGGTGCGGCTCCGCGCCGACGGGGTCAGCGTCAGCTACTCCGGGGTGCAGGCACTGGATGCCGTCGGCCTTCAGGTCGGGGCGGCGAGTATCCACGGGCTCGTCGGCGAGTCCGGCTCCGGGAAGACCACGTTGGCCAAGGTGCTGACCGGCCAGCTGTCCCCCGCCGCCGGATCGGTCGTCCTGGACGGGCAGGTGCTCCCGGCTGTCCGTGGCCGCGCCCAGCTACGGCAGATCCAGATGATCTACCAGGATCCGTTCGCCTCCCTGGACCCGAGAATGACGGTGCGGCAGACGTTGTCGGAGCTGCTGCGCCTGGTCGTGCGGATGCCTCGACCCCGGATCGAGGCCAGGTGCGTCGAACTGCTGGACCAGGTGTCGTTGCCGGCGTCGGCGTTGGACGGATATCCGGGGCAATTCTCCGGCGGCCAACGCCAGCGGATCGCGATCGCCCGGGCGCTGGCCGTCGAGCCGACCGTGCTGGTCGCCGACGAGCCGACATCGGCCCTCGACGTCTCCATCCAGGCGGCCGTCCTCGACCTGCTGGTGCGGCTGCGAGACGAGTTCGACCTGACGATCGTCGTCATCAGCCACAACCTGGCCGTCATTCGGCACATCTGCGACGACGTCTCGGTGCTGCGGGACGGCGTGGTCGTCGATTCCGGCACCGCGACCGACGTGCTGGACCACCCGCGGACCGAGTACACCCGGCAACTGATCCGGGCGGTCCCCCGCCTGAAGAAGGACATCGCATGACGACCCACCCCACCCCGGCATCCCTGCTCGACCTGGAGGTGGTCGGTCCCTCCGGCGTCGTCGCGGCCGAGGCCGCACTGGCCAACCTGCTGGGCACCACCCACGACGTGCTGCTGGTCCAGGCCGAGGCCATCGTCGCGCTGGAGGCCACGGCCAAAGGGCTGGGCCGGCCCGGCGTCCGAGCCCTGAACGTGGTCACCGGTCCGTACGGTGCGCTGTTCGGACGGTGGCTGGCCGCCACCGGTGCGGCCGTGACGACCCTGGAGGTGCCGTTTCACCGGGCGGTGACGGCCGCGGACGTCGCGGCCGTCCTGGCCTCGGACCGGTTCGATCTGGTCGCCCTGGTGCACGCCGAGGCCGCGACCGGCAGCGCCAACCCGCTCGACGAGATCGCCCCATTGGTGGTCGCCAACGGCGCTCTCCTGGTGGTCGACGCCGTCGCATCGATCGGGGGTCATCCGGTGACGCCCGACGAATGGGGCGCCGATGTGGTGGTGATCGGCGCCCAGAAGGCACTGGCCGGGCCGGCGGGGGTGTCGGCCCTGTCGATCAGCCCTCGGGCCTGGGCGGCGATGGCCGGCAATCCCGGCGCGCCCCGCGAATCCATCCTGTCCCTGCTCGATCTGCGTGACGGGTGGCTCCGATCCGACCGCGCCGCCCTGCTGGGCACCCCGTCCTCGCTGGAGACCACGGCGCTGAACCAGGCTCTGGCCCGGGTCGAGCAGGAGGGGCTGGGTTCGGTGATCAGCCGTCATCGGGCGGCGGCCGCAGCCAGCCGGGCCGGGCTGCGACAGCTCGGCCTGACCCCGTGGATCGCCGACGACCACGCGGCCGCGACCGTGGTGACGACCTTCGCCGGGACCGGATCAATCGCCGACCTGGTGACCGCGGCCCGCGCCGCCGGCGCACGATTCGTGACGGCCGCCCCTGGTGTCCTGGCCTCGACCACCGGGCGGATCAACCACACCGGTCGGGCCGCCGACCTGGACACCGTCCTCGACGAACTGCGGGCCCTGGGCGACACCCTCGGCCGCCCGACCGATCCGGTGACCGAGGCCGCCCGGCGGACCTGGGCGGCGACCATCTGATCAGGGCCGGCTGATCAGGGCCGGGCTCGATGCGGCGCGTAGGCCGACCCGGCCTACCCTGACCGGGTCACACCGAGGTGCACCCGAGGGAGATCCGATGCCGCGCTCGCTGATCCTGTCCCGCCGCGATCTGGAGTTCCTGCTGTACGAATGGCTGGATGTCGCCGCCCTCACCCGGCACGAACGGTTCGCCCCCCACAGCCGCGAGACCTTCGACGCGGTACTGGATCTGAGCGAATCGATCGCCACCGAGGAATTCGCGCCGCTGAACCGGGCGGCCGACCAGCACGAGCCCGAGATCGGCCCGGACGGGGCGGTGGTACTGCTCCCGGAGATCGAGAAGGCGCTCGGCGCCTACGAAGCGGCCGGGCTGCGGGCCGCCACCTTCGACCACCGATTCGGCGGCCAGCAGTTGCCGATCACGGTGCACCAGGCCGCCTCCTGCTACTTCCAGGCGGCGAGCTGCGGCCTCTTCGCCTATGCCTTCCTCTCCATCGGAAACGCCAACCTGATCGTCGCCCACGGCAGCCCGGAACAGATCGCCCGGTACGCGCAGCCCGTCATCGACGGCCGGTTCTACGGGACCATGTGCCTTTCCGAACCGCATGCGGGGTCGTCGCTGAGCGACATCACCACCCGGGCCGTCCGGCAGGAGGACGGCACCTACCGCCTGTTCGGCACCAAGATGTGGATCTCAGCCGGCGACCACGAGCTCGGCGAGAACATCGTCCACCTGGTCCTGGCCCGGGTCGAAGGCGCACCGGCCGGGGTGAAGGGCATCTCCCTGTTCATCGTGCCCAAGTACCTGCTCGAGGCCGACGGCGATCCCGGTGAGCGCAACGACGTGGCGCTGGTCGGTCTCAACCACAAGATGGGATTCCGCGGCACCACCAACGCGTTGCTGAACTTCGGTGAGGGTCTCGCGCGGCCCGGCGACCGGCCGGGCGCGATCGGCCACCTCGTCGGCCAGGAGAACAACGGCCTCCGATACATGTTCCACATGATGAACGAGGCCCGGATCTCGGTCGGGGCGGGCGCCGTCGCCCTGGGCTACACCGGCTACCTGCACTCCCTGGAGTACGCCCGGACCCGCACCCAGGGCCGTCCGGTGAACGACAAGGACCCGTCCTCGGCTCCGGTCCCGATCATCGACCACCCGGACGTGCGTCGTATGCTGCTGGCCCAGAAGTCCTACGCCGAGGGCGGCCTCGCCCTCGTGCTGTACTGCGCCCACGTGGTCGACACCGAGCAGGTCACTACCGACGCGCGCGAGAAGCAGCGCCTGCACACCCTTCTCGAGGTCCTGACGCCGATTGCGAAGTCCTGGCCGTCGCAGTGGTGCGTGGCCGCCAACGACCTGGCCATCCAGGTCCACGGCGGTGCCGGCTACACCCGCGACTACCCGGTCGAGCAGTTCTACCGGGACAACCGGCTCAACTCCATACACGAAGGCACCCACGGCATCCAGGCACTGGACCTGCTGGGACGGAAGGTGACCATGGACCACGGGGCCGGGCTCGCCGTGCTGGTCGACACCATGCGGGCCACCATCACCCGGGCCAGCCCGGCACTGCGGGGCCAGGCCGACACCCTGGCCGCGGCGGTCGACCGGCTGGTCGCCGTGACCGCGGACCTGTGGCGGGACCGGGACAGCGCGGCTGCGCTGGCCAACGCGACGGTCTATCTCGAGGCCGCCGGGCACGTCGTGCTGGCCTGGATCTGGCTCGAGCAGCTCCTGGTGGCCGACGGACGGAGTGGCGCGTTCTACGACGGCAAGCGGGCCGCCGGGCAGTACTTCTACCGATTCGAGCTCCCGACGGTGAACTGGCGGTTCGATCTGCTGGCCGGACGGGACCGCACCACCTTGGACCTGGACCCGGCGGTGCTCTGAGCCGATTCGGCGATCCCGCACCGGGGTACTGATCCGAGATGTCCGCCCACGGCCAGCCCGAAGAGTCGTCGACCGCGAGACGGGACGAAGCCGCACGCGGGGAGAGCCCGATCGAACAGCTGGACCGCAACTGGGCGGATCTGCTGCAGGAGTTGCGGGTACTGCAGACCGGCGTCCAGTTGCTGACCGGCTTCCTGCTCACCCTCCCGCTGCAACAGCGCTTCGCCGGATTGACCGCGGCCCAGGAGAACATCTACCTGGGCACGGTGGCCCTCTCGGTGGCCGCGACCGTCGTCCTGATCGCCCCGGTCAGCCTGCACCGGTTCCTGTTCCGTCGGCACGCCCGGCGGGCTCTGGTCCAGAGCACCCATCGACTGGCGCAATTCGGCAGCCTGCTGCTCGGATGTGCCGTGGTCGGTGTCGTGTTGTTCATCTTCGACATCGTCCGGGGCCCGACGACCGGCGTGGTCGCCGCGGCCCTGACCGCGGTCCTGGTCCTCGCGCTCTGGCTGGCCCTGCCCCTGAACAACCGACAACGGCCACCGCGGCCGGCCGAGCGGGATCGCCCGTGACGGCCTACATCGGAACGTCGGGCTGGAGCTACGACCACTGGATCGACGTGCTCTACCCGCGCACGGCCTCGAGCCGGGGCCGGCTGGATCACTACCTGCGCGAGTTCTCCACCGTCGAGTTGAACAGCAGCTTCTACCACTGGCCGCGGGATTCGACCTTTGCCGGCTGGAAGTCGCGGCTGCCACCCGGATTTGCGTTCGCCGTCAAGGCCCCGCGCGGACTGACGCACGCCAAGAAGCTCCGCGACCCCGAGGTCTGGATCGAACGGTTGCGCACCGGTCTGCACGAGCTCGGCGACCGCCGCGGTCCGTTGCTCGTGCAGCTGGCCCCGCAGCAGCAGCGGGACGACGCCCGGCTCGAGTACTTCCTGTCCAAGGTCCCGCCCTGGATCAGGGTCGCAGTGGAGTTCCGTCACCAGAGTTGGCTCGACGACTCCGTGTTCGCCCTCCTGGAGCGGCACGGGGCCGCCTACTGCGTGATGAGTGGCGCCGGGCTGCCCTGCGTCCTGCGGGCGACGGCATCGTTCGTCTACGTCCGGCTGCATGGTCCCGATCACGAGCACCTGTACGGGGGTTCGTACTCCGACGACGACCTGCAGTGGTGGGCCGCTCGGATCCGGCAGTGGCGGCAGGACGGACGAGAGGTGTTCGCCTACTTCAACAACGACGGCGGCGGGAACGCCGTCCGCAACGCCCGGTACCTGCGGGATCTCACCCGCGAGATGTGAGCGGCCGCGGTGGCCGAAGACGGCGGCCGGTTCGACGTTTCGTCGATCCGCTCACGGGCATACTGACTTCATGGAACACGAGCAGACCTACGAAGAGCACGTCGCCGAACTCGAGGAATACAGCGAGGCCATCCACGATCCGGCCATCACCCCGGAGGAGAAGGCCGAGCTCGAGAAGGTGGAGGCGGCCAAGCCCCTGGGCCCGGACGAGGAGATCTGACCAACCGGCCCGGCCGGGCCGCCTCACGAACGCCGGACGCCGGGACGGTTGTGCCCCAGATCACAATGCGGTGATACTGGTGGCCCGTCCCGACGAACCGACGAAAGCAGGTCCGAGATGACGATTCGGCTCAATCCTTACCTGAGCTTCCGCGACACAGCGCGATCGGCCATGGAGTTCTACCACTCGGTGTTCGGCGGCGAGCTCACCATGAGCACCTTCGCCGAGATGCACGCCAGCGAGGACCCGGCCGAGGCCGACAAGATCATGCACGCCATGTTGGTGGCCCCCAACGGCCTGACGCTGATGGCCGCCGACACGCCGAACAGCATGGACTACGCGCCCGGCGGGAGCTTCTCCGTCTCCCTCAGCGGCGACTCCGATGCCGACCTCCGCGACTACTGGGCCAAGCTGTCCGAGGGAGCGACCATCACCGCTCCGCTGAACCAGGCGCCATGGGGCGACACCTTCGGCATGTGCACCGACCGGTTCGGCATCAACTGGCTGGTGAACATCAGCGCTGCGTCCTGACGTGACCTACCGTCAGTGACCGCCGAGTGGCACCACGACGTAGGGAACCTCGCCGTCACCGTCGTCCGACCGGCGCGAGGCGTCCGCACGGTCGCCCTCCGGCCAGTCCATCGGTCCCTGGCTCGCGGCCGAGGCCAATGCCCCCGCTTCGGTGTCCGACCCGACGGCTCCGGTGTCCGGCGCGACGGCTTCGGTGTCCGGCGCGACGGCTGGCCCTGGTCCGTCCGGCTCGGTCGTCTGGGCCCCGGTCGGATAGACCGATACGAAGAATCCGCCCTGCACATCCTCGGGAAGCCCTGAGGCACCGAGCCGCTCCCGCGCAGCGGTGAGGACGTCGTCGGTGGCGGCCACCTGGAACTCGATGAACTGATTCACCGACAGATTCGACAGGAGGTAGGTCTGGTGGGTTGTCATGGTTACCCAGTTCCCGGCCGCCCTTTCGTTGAATCAGAACGGAAGGCCCGCAACGGGTCCACGTCGATCCACGGCAGCGGGCGGGGCGACCCGGAAATGACGGAACCCCGCACCGGGAAGGTGCGGGGTTCGGTCCTGCGGTGGTCTGCGTCAGACGAAGACGCCCTGCTGTCCGGCCAGGACGATCAGTTCGTTGCGCTCGCTCACGGTGGCAGCATTGGCGATGGCGAACTCGATGGAATTCCGGTACTGCTCACGCCGCAAACGGCGCTCGCGGATGACGGAGAGGATCTTCATCATCGCGAAAGCCCGTTCATGGTGCGCTGATGCAGGACGATGAGCTCGTCACGCATACTCGGCGACGAGGCGGACTCGATCGCTCGACGGATCTCGCGGTTGCTGCGGGCCACTCGCCGACGGCCACGGAAACCGCTGGTACCACTGGTACTGCTGGACATCAGAAAAATCCCTTGCTGTTGTGCTGGTGATGCGCTTGCCCTCTTCGGAACACCTGCGCTCAGGCCGGAGTCCCGGTTGGACCTCGGCCGATCGAGCGACGGGAGTAACTCCGTCATACAAGTAGGACGCGTGAGGCCCCCGGTTCGGTACCGAAAACGACCACGATCCGCGGTGATTCCGCTCACCCGGATCTCGCCCCTCGCCCGGACTCGCTCAGCTCGACGCGTGGGACGAGCGGGGCACGCCGGCGGGTCAGCTCACGCAGATGCTGGGCGAAGCCCTCTGGGGCCCGCCCGACCAGCCGTCCGCTGGTCAGCACCGGGCCGGCCCCGGTGGCGACCACTCGGGCGCCCAGACGACGCACGGCCTCGACCAGCAGCCGGTCCTCGTGAGCCGAGATCGGGAGGAATCCACCCGCGCGGAGGTAGCAGTCCGCTCGGATCCCCAGGTTCGCGCCGTGGATGTGCGGATGCCCGTCCGCCAGCCGGTGCTGGCTTATCCAGCGGGCCACCATCTTCTCGTTGACGTCCTGCGGATCCGGTCGGACGGTGCCGAGTAGCAGGTCGGCGCCGGCCTGCGCCTGTCTCAGATGGGTCAGCAGCCAGTCGGCGGGCACGGCGGAATCGGCATCGGTGCAGGCGATCCAGATCTCCCGGGGATCCCGGCCGGAGGTGGCCAGTCCGTGAGCGATACCGCGCCCGCGAGCGGCCCCGACACTGCCGTCGTCGGCCGTCAACGCCTGGACGGCGTCCCACTGCGCCACCACCTCGGCCGAGCGGTCCGTACAGCGGTCCAGCACGACCAGGACCCGGACCATAGGCGGCCGGGCCGACTGAGCGGACAGACGGTTGCGGGCGACCTCGAGCGCAGCGAGCGCGCGGGGCAGATGCAGTTCCTCGTTCCGGGCCGGAATCACCACGAGCATCTCGGTGATCGTTCCGCCACCGACCGAGTCCGCACGGTCGAAGGGACTCACCCGAGCAATCCGCTCTCCCGAGCCACGGACCGTCCGGGGGGCCGGACGAGGACGTCCAGCCGGAAGTCCTCCTCCTCGTGGCGGGCCAGGACCACCAGGCCGGCCTCGCCCTCGAGAGCCCGGTGCACCTCGTCACCGCCGAGCGGATACTCCGGCACCGGATGACGCCAATGACAGGCGACCAGCACGCCGTCCTCGGTCAGGCTGCGCGCGGCGCGATCGATCAGCCGCGCCAGGTCGGCCGACGAGCAGTAGTACGCCATCTCCGACAGCACGATCAGGTCGAACTGCGCGTCGGGCCACTCCTGGGGCACCGTCCGCCGTTCGAATCGCACCCAGGGTGCGTCCGCCAGCCGGGTCCGCGCCGCCGCCAGCGGCACCTCGGAAATATCGGTGGCCAGCAAGGAGTCGCAACGAGCGGCGAGTTCCGCGGTCAGCACGCCGATCGAACACCCGGGCTCGAACGCGCTCCGGAACCGACGACGCGGCAGTGCGGCCAGGGTCAGGGCCCGTTTCCGCTCTTCGTACCAACGGGTCTCGAAACCCCACGGGTCGCTCTGCCCTTGGTAGAACTCGTCGAAGAAGTCACCGTCCAGGCTGCGGCCGTCCGACCCGGTGGTGCTCGTCGAGTCGGGCGAGGGCCCCGACGGCATCACGAAGATCTCGTAGGGCCGGTCGAAATGACGGGCGAAGTCCGGACCGACGACGGCCTCGTCGCCCGGCGCGTCCGAGAGCGGATCGGTCTGGGTGACGTGCCGGGCGAGCGCCGCGGCCTTGGCCCGCTGGTCGTCGGCCCCCAACCCGAGCCGCACCATCGCCGGGTCGAATCCGTCCGGCACCGCCCAGTGCCACGCCCAGATCGGATACTGCAGCAGCACCGCGCCCCGACGGAGCGCTGCCCGTTCGGCGGCCGCGCCGACGGCTTCGTGGTCCGGGTGTCCGTCTCTCGACCACGGTGAGACCAGGAGCGTATCCGGACCCGGGACGGCGTCCGAGATCGCCGCGGTCAGGTCCTCGACGCGCTCGGCCAGACCGCCGTCCGGCCACCCAAGGAGCTGGACCGAAGCGCTCGGGGCCACCAGTTCCAGGGCGGCGAACACCTCGGCCCGTCGGCGGGTGGCCAACTCGTCCGGAGTGTGGGTCGTCGACGCCGGGTGGGAGTTCTCGCCCGACGTGGCCACGATGACTCCGGTGGGGATGCCCTGCCGGTGCGCGGCGGCGAGAAGGCCACCGGCGCCGAGGGTTTCGTCGTCCGGATGGGCCGACAGCACCACGACGTGCCGGTACCTCGACAGCTCGAGCATCGGCAGGTCAACACCGCTCAGATGGCGGGCCCACTCCGTCTCCGGGGTGCCCGGGTCACGGTGGTCGAATTCGGGACGGCGTTCGGCCGTCACCACGGGCGAACCCCGGCCGCCAGGTGTCCGCCCAGGGCCGCCTCGTCACGTTCGGCGTGGTGCTGGCGGACGTAGATCTCCAGATCGGCCACCCGACGGGCGTGATGCTCGTTCTGGGTCAGCGGCGCCGGCCCGAGGGCGTGCCCGACCCGCCTGATCGTCTGTTCGGCCGCGCCCGCCACCAGTCCCCGGGTGCGGGCGGCAACCACCACCCCGGCCACGCCGTCGGCCTCGCCCCGGTCGATCGCCCGGGCCGCGTCGAGCAGGGCCAGGCGAGCCCCGGTCAGGGCGAGATCGACGGCCCCCAGATGCATCTGGGTGATCTGGTCGGCCGGCCGTTGGACGCAGCGCTCCCACAGCAGCCGGGCCACCCCGACCGCACCGCCGTACCAGCAGGCGGCGACACCGGCCCCGCCCCAGGCGAACCCCGGACGTTCGAGATACCAGCCGTCCGCTCCGATCGGGATCGCCGGCGCGTCGGTCAGGACGATCGGTCCGGAGGGCACCGCGGTCAGGCCCCGGCTGAACCAGCCTTCGTCGGTGGTGCGCACGCGTCGGTCCCTCAGGTCGACGGCGAACAGCCGGCGATGCTCTCCCGGTGTGTGCGCGGTGACCAGCGCGTGGGTCAGGCGGCCGGCCAGCGAACACCAGGGCTTGGTCCCGTCAAGGCGCCATCCGTCCTGGCCCGATCGGGTGGCCTGTACCCGCAGCCCAGGACCCTCAGCCGCGAAGACACCCCAGGTCGATCCGGGCCCGGCGTCGACGGCGGCCAGGTCACGCTCCGGATCGACGCCGGCCTCGTCCAGGATGGCCAGGGCATCGAGGTGCGCCTCCGCGACGCGGGCCGCCGTGAGGTCGATCGCGGCCAACGTGGCCAGGACCGACCATCGTTCGGTGGTGCGGCCGGCACCCGGGGCGGCGAGGAGGCCGCCCACCCGCCGGGCCAGCTCGATCGCGGCATCGGCGTCACCGTCGACGCCGGCCGCCCATTCGGCCACCGACGGGCCGAGGTCGGATGCATCCCGGACGCCGCCGAGGTGGACGGCCCCTTGGTCGGTCGGGGCATTGAGGGTCTGCATGAGGTTCTCCTGACGACGCCGCCGCTGACCGGTCGACGCGATCGACCGGCGCCGGCCCCGGACGCGGCCCGTTCGAGGCCACTGGCTGGACCTCGTACTCGGCTGGCCGGTACCCGCGCCCGTCTCGCCCAAACCCGAGGGTGGGAGCACGGGCGGTGATGCGGTGTCGCGGGCGCCGGGAGCGCAGGTCAACCCGGTAGGTTCGGTCGATGAGCCACGACTCTTCCCTCAACCGATCGACCCTTGCCGTCTGTGCCGGACGGCCGGCCCCCGCCCCCGGGGGCCCGCTCAATACCGGCGTCAGCCTCTCGGCCACGTTCCATGCCGGCACCGAGGCGAACTACCTCCGCCAGGGTGGCAGCGAGATCACCCGCGCCTTCGAGGCCGCCCTCGGTGAGTTGGAAGGCGGTCGGGCGCTGGGCTTCTCGTCCGGTATGGCGGCGATCGCCGCCGTCGTCGAGCATCTGCCGACCGGCAGCACGATCGTCGGTCCGCTCGCGGTCTACTCGGGCACCAGCATGCTGTTCGACGAGCAGGAACGGCTGGGTCGCGCCAGGGTCCGCCGGGTCGACATCAGTGACACGGAAGCCGTTCTGGAGGCGCTGCGGCTGGATCCGGCGCCCGACCTGTTGTGGATCGAGACGCCGACCAATCCGACATTCGGCGTGGCCGACCTGCCGGTGCTCATCGAGGCCGCGCACGCCGTCGGCGCGCTGGTCGCGGTCGACTCGACCTGGAACTCGCCGATGGTGCTGCGCCCGTTGGAATACGGCGCCGACGTCGTCATGCACTCGGCCACGAAGTATCTGGCCGGCCACTCCGATGTCCTGATGGGCGCGCTCGTCGTCGCCGACGACGAGGTCTTCGCGCGGCTGAAGGCGCGACGGGATCTGGGCGGCGCGACCCCGGGGGCGCTGGAAACATTCCTCACGCTCCGCGGGATGCGGACGCTGTCGGTGCGAATGGACCGGGCCCAGGCGAACGCGGGCGAGCTCGCCCGGCGGTTGACGTCCCACCCGTCGGTCGAGCGGGTGCTCTATCCGGGCCTCCCGGACGATCCGGCCCACGATCGAGTGACCCGTCTGCACGACGGATACGGCGCCATGGTGTGTTTCCTGGTCACCGGTGGGTCGGCGGCGGCCGACCGAGTGTGCGAGCGGGTGCACCTGATCACGCACGCCACCAGCCTCGGCGGGGTCGAGTCCTTGATCGAACGACGGGCCCGGTACGCCGTGGATGCCGCCAACGGCACGCCGGAGAACCTGATCCGCTTCTCGGTCGGGATCGAGGACGTGGACGATCTCTGGCACGACCTGCAGCAGGCCCTGATCGACTGACCGGACGTGCCGGCCGGGCCACCGCCACCCCCCCGGGCGCGGCCGCTCAGGGCGATCGGAACGAGGCGGCCGACTCCTCCAGCGTCGCCCGGAACTGCGACCACCAGGCTTCATCGCGTTCGGGCAGATTGCTGCCATCGGCCCGCAGCCCGGCGCGTCCGTCGATCAACTCGCGGACGATGTCGGCCTGACCGGCGTGACGATCGGCTTCGGCGATCATGTGCACCAGCACGCGGTGCAGCGTGACCTCGCTGCGGTCGGGCGGCCACCAGGCCACGTGACCGGGACTGTCCAGGTCCAAGGCGTCGATGGTGGCATCGGCGTGGGCCCACGCCCGCTCCTGGAACGCCAGGACCATCGGCCGGGTCCGCTCGGCCGGCACCCACATGTCCGCGTTGGTCTCGGCGTCCTCGTCCAGCCAGGGCATCGGTTCGGGGAACGGACGCCCGAAGGTCTCGCCGAAGTAGCTGACGCCGACACTCGCCACGTGCTGGACGAGGCCCAGCAGGTTGGTGCCGGTGCCGGTCAGGGGGCGTCGCACGTCGTACTCCGACAGCCCATCCAGCTTCCACACCAACGCCTGCCGGGCCCGGCGGAGGTAGTCGTGCAGAACTGTCTTCTGATCGTCAGTGGCCATGCCCTCAGCGTGCCCGGCGGCGGCCGACCCGGCAAGCCACAGCCCGGACCGCACTCAGGCCGAGAGCTGCAGCATCAGCTCGGAACCTTCGCCGTCGGCCGACATCTGGGCCTTCAGCCGGGTCAGGGTGGCCCGCAGGATCCGGGAGATCTGCATCTGGCTGACGCCGATCGCTTCACTGATCTGCTGCTGGCTCTTGTCCTCGAAGTACCGCAACCACAGCACTTCCCGTTCGCGTTCGGGCAGCGCGGCCAGCGCCCGCTGCAGGATCATCAGATTCTCGGCCTGCTCCAGGTCGTGATCGGCCTCGGGACTGGCGTGCTCCACCACACGGTCGTTGACCGACTGCAGGTCGGTGCTCAGCATCCGGCAACTCGCGGCGGCCGCTCGCTGCTTGCGCATCTCGTCGACGTCGACCCCGGCGGCAGCGGCCACCTCGGCGTCGGTGGCCGGGCGTCCGAGATACTGCTCCAGATCGGCCGACAGGGCCGAGGCCTCGGCCCGGAGCTCCTGCATGGCCCGCGGGATGCGGATCATCGTGCCGTGGTCGCGGAAGAACCGCTTCATCTCGCCGATGATGGTCGGGAACGCGAACGGCAGGAAGTCGGTGCCGACCTCGGGCCGCCACCGCTTGACCGCCTTCACGAGCCCGAGACGGGCCAACTGGTGAAGGTCTTCGAAGTCGACGCCGCGGTTCCGGTACCGGCGGGCGAGAGTTGTGGCCACGGTGAGGTGGCTGCAGATCACATCGTGCTCGGCCGCCCTGACGGCGGCGGCGGACCCATCGGCCCTGGCCTTGACCAAGCGCTCGAGGCCGGCTCTCTGCTCGGCATCGGTGTGTCGTTGGTTGGTCGTTCTGACAACAGTACTCACGCCATGGTCCCTTCAAATACGACCCGTGCGCGGCACTCTGTTGTACCGATGAATCTACAAGGAGACTAACGCGATAACGGCCCTACGACAAGCTCCGGGTCCGGCGAGAATGTGGGTTGCGGTTCCTTCGCAGGTCACTCGCGGTGAAACTCGGCAAATCGGGCCCACGTATGGGCGAGTAAAGCGCGAGAAATAGCCCCGTCCAAATTCGACAGGCTGACCAGGCCGACCAGTCGGCCGGAACCGTCGACCACCGGCAGCACCCACAGCCCGGCGTCGTCCATCTCGCCCAGGATCGATTCGACGGGCGCGTAGTGGGCCACCGCCGCCGGATGCCGGTCCATCACCGCCCCCACCGGGGCCGACCGATCCGTCCCGGCCGCCACCGCGGCCAGCACCCCGGTCACCGTCACCGTCCCGAGCAACCGGTTGTCCGGCCCGCGGACCGGCAGGGCCGGGAGGCCGGAGCCGGCCAACAGGCCGGCCGCCTGCTCCAGCGTCGACTCCGCCTCGACCGCGACGAACTCGCAGTTCATCAGGTGTCCGGCGGTCGGCGGAGGCCTACTCGTCAGCCCGACCAGGGCTGGTGGTGCCAACCGATGCGCCTGGGGCGAGCTGTTCATCAGCCGCCTCCCGGCCGGTCAGGACTTCTTCTTCTTGCCGATGCTCGGGAAGCGCTTCTTCACGGCCGCCTTGACCTTCTTCTGCTCCGCCGGCGTGCCGTTCTGCGCGACCCGGGCGAGCGCGTTGCGAGCGTGCGCCTTGTCCGGGATGGGGTACTTGCGCTTGCCCGGCAGGGCGAACGACTTCCGGCCGAGCTTCTTCCGGTCCTTGGTTGTCAGTTCCTTCGCCATAGGGGAACCGTTTCCCTGGGCGCACGGCGTACAAACGAACTTCCTTATGTCCTACAACTCTCAATCATTCGACGGTCAAGCTACTTGCCAGCCGACCGAGAGGACGTGGATCTCGATATGATCCGTCGGCGAACAATTTCGATATCGACCCGAACGCGCTCGGTACCCGGCGGCCGCTCCGGTCAGGTCCTTTCGTGCGGGGAGGGCTCCTGCACCGCTCGCGCCTCGGCCAGAACGGTGGGCGCCAGCGCCGTCGCGATCAACGCGTAGCCCGCGCTGGACGGATGGAAGCGGTCGGCGCTGAACAGCGCGGGGTCAAGGGCGAACGCGGCCACGGTCTCGGCCAGGTCGGCCACCACCGCCCCCTCACGGCGCGCCACCTCGGTCTGGGCCTGCCGCAGCACGGCACTCCCGGTTCTGACCAGCAGGCGGAACTCCGGAGGCACACCCGGCACCACACTCAGATCCGGCGCCGGCGTGACGACCACCCGCGCGCCCGCTCCCCGGAGCGACCGCACGGCCGTACCCAGCGACCGGGCGGCCTGTTCCGTCGGGACGAACTGCGTCAGGTCGTTGGCGCCGATGATGACCAGGGCCAGCCCGATCCGCCAGGCGGTCGCCCTGAGCACCTGCTCGGCCAGGTCCCCGCTGCACGCCTGCGGGACAGCGAACGTCTGCACGACGGCATCGACGTCCGCCGCCCGGAACCTCGCCATCAGCCGGGCGCCGACCGCCTCGGACGGGTCCGCGGCGCCCTGCCCGTAGGCGATCGAATCGCCCAGGACGCCTACCCGCAGGGTGGCGCTCAGGCCGAGACCGAGCGGCGCGGGAGCTTCCAGTTCGGCCGCACGAAGTGGCACGTGTACCCGTTCGGATAGTGCTCGAGATAGTCCTGGTGTTCGGGCTCGGCCATCCAGAAGTCGCCGGCCGGGGCCAATTCGGTGACCACCTTGCCGGGCCACAGCCCAGACGCGTCGACGTCGGCAATGGTGTCCTGCGCGACGCGCTTCTGCTCCTCGTCCAGGTAGAAGATCGCCGACCGGTAGCTCAGGCCGATGTCGTTGCCCTGGCGGTTGCGCGTGGTGGGGTCGTGCACCTGGAAGAAGAACTCGAGCAGGTCACGATAGGTGGTCTGCTCGGGGTCGAAGGTGATCTCGATCGCTTCGGCGTGCGTGCCGTGGTTGCGGTAGGTCGCGTTGGGCACGTCGCCACCGGAATAGCCCACCCGGGTCGAGATCACTCCGGGACGGCGACGGATGAGGTCCTGCATGCCCCAGAAACATCCTCCGGCCAGGATCGCCTTTTCCGTCTTCTGCGTCATGTTCTCGTGCTCCTTCTGGCCTACGTCTACGGACCTTTCGATTATGCCCGCGTACCTCGTCGGCCGACGGGGTGTGTAATACCCCTGCTCGGCCGAACGGATCACCTCGCGTGGTTCCGGCTATCGCGAGCGGACCGTCAGGAGGTCACCATGCAGCCCAGCCGCCCCGGCCGGACGGCAGCCCAGTTGTCCTCGGACCACCCTTTCTGGGTGCACCCGGCCGACTCGTTGGCCGTGGCCGCCCGGACGCTGGCCAGGGCCGGCTTCCCGCTGCTGCCGATCTGCGACGAACACCGGCGGCTGGTCGGAACGATCACGGCGGCGACCCTCCTGGCCACCTTCGGCGCCGGTGCGGCCCACGAGCAGGCGGTGTCGGAGGTCCTGGACCCCGATCCCCCGGTGATCGCCGACTACGCGGGACCGGAATGGGTGCTGACCGAGATGATCGACGCCCGGACGTGGGTCCTGCCGGTGATCGACGCCGGCGACCACCTCGTAACCCTGATCAGCCTGCACGATCTGACTCCCGTCATCGGGGCGGCCGTGCTGGCCGATGCCTGGCGCCGGATCACTGCTCGCGGACCGTGATCCGTCGGCGCGGACGGTCGGACATTCGCTCGGTTGCCACTTGCTGCCCGTCCTCCGCACGCGCACATTTGAGGCATGACGTCGCCCATTGCCGTGACTTTCCTGCGCGACACCGGCCACGGCGGCGAACCGGGCCAGCCGCAGGCGATCGCCGCCGCCCTGGCCGAGTTCGTCGACGCCGCGCGGAACTCGATCGACATGGCGATCTACGACTTCCGGCTGTCCGATGCGCTGGCCGAGATCGTGGTCGGCAGGCTGATCGAGGTGGCCGATGGGGGCGTGTCGGTGCGGATCGCCTACGACCACGGCAAGCCGGCCGATGCGACGGCCGCCGATTTCGCCGCTCTGGAAGCCGACCCCGCGCCGTCCGGCACCGCGCGATGGGTGGCCGAGCACTTCGGCGGGTCAGCCGTGCGGATCGCCGGGATCGATGCCGGTTCGCAACTCATGCACTCCAAGTACGTGGTCCGTGACGGTGCCGCGGTCTGGACCGGGTCGACGAATTTCACCGACGACGCCTGGACCCTCCAGGAGAACGACGTCATGGTCATCGAGGCCGAGCCGGTGGCCGCGGCCTACGAGCGCGACTTCGTCGCCCTGTGGGACAGCGGCGGGATCAGGGGTACCGGCCGTGGCGACAACGGGTCGGTCACGCTCGAGAACTACGGCGTCTCGTGGGATTTCGCCCCCGGGGACGGCCGGGAGATCGACGCCGAGCTGGTGTCGATCGTGGACGGAGCGGCGACCCGGCTCGTCCTGGCCGGCATGGTCATCACCTCGCACCCGCTGCTCGCGGCCCTGGCCGCCGCCATCGAGCGTGGAATTCCGGTGTCGGGGATCTACGACAGTGGCCAGATGGGGCCGATCGCCGCGAACTGGGATCCCGGATCGGCCGTGCTGGCCGACTGGACCGCCGTCTCCGCGCATGTGGCCGACAAACGGTCCTACCCGTACACCCCGACGTCGCCGCACAACTTCATGCACCACAAGGTTCTGGTCGGCGACGACACCGTCGTCACCGGCAGCTACAACTTCTCCGCCAACGCCGAGCGCAATGCCGAGAACCAGGTGCGCATCACCGATCCGGCGCTGGCCGGCGAGTACGTCGACCACATCGCCCTGATCGCGGCCGCCTACCACCAGCCGTCCTGATCGCGACCCGTCAGCTCGGCCCGCTGCGGACCCGAAAGGCCAGCTCGGGACCGGCGATCGGGCCACGGAGCAACCGCGCGTCCTTCGGGTACTGCTGGTGGATCCGCCACGGCGGCCGGTCGCCCTGCCGCGGGAGCCGGGATCGGCCCCGCTCGAAGTAGCCCGAGGACATCTCGATGTACGGCGTCGTGCGGAGCGCCTGGATCGGCCGCAGCGGCATCACCTCGTCGTACCCCCGGTCGCGCATGAAGTTGAGCAGCCGGGTGACGTAGTCGGTGGCGAGCTCGACCTTGAGGGCCCAGGTGCCGTTGGTGTAGCCGATCGCGAAACCCAGGTTGGGCACGCCGTCGAGCATGGTGCCCTTGTAGACCACCCGCTCGGACACGTCGACCGGATCCCGGTCGACGCTCAGGGCGATGTCGCCGAGCGTCAGTAGCTCCAGACCCGTTGCCGTGACCACGATGTCGGCCTTCAGCCGGCGCCCCGAGCGGAGGCGCAGGCCATCGGAGGCGAACGATTCGACGTGATCGGTGGCGATCTCCGCCCGGCCGGAGGAGATCGCCGCGAAGAAGTCGCCGTCCGGTACCAGACACAGACGCTGGTCCCAGGGATCGTAGGTGGGCCGGAAGTGCCGGTCGACGTCGAACCCTTTCGGCAGGCGCCGCCGGACCCCGTGGCGCAGCAGCCGGCCCGACGTCCGCGGGAATCGCTGACACAGCTGGTAAAGGGCCGTGGCCACCCGCATGTTCTTCCAGCGGATCACCCCGGAGGCGCGCTCCGGCGAAAGGATCCGCAGCAGCAGCGATCCCAGCGGGTCCCGGGTCGGGAGGACCATCACCCAGGACGGCGACCGTTGGAGCATCACCACGTGCGCTCCCGCCGCGACCAGGGCCGGGATGAGGGTGACGGCGGTGGATCCGCTCCCGATCACCACCACTTCCCGGCCGTCGACGTCGAGATCGGCCGGCCAGTCCTGCGGGTGCACCACGCACCCGGTGAAGTCCTCCCGGCCCGGCCAACTCGGCGTGTAGCCGTGGTCGTAGCGGAAGTATCCCGTGCACAGGTACAGGAACCCGCACGTGCGGACCTGGCGCCGGCCCGTCTCGGTGTGTTCGACGGTGACGGTCCACCGCGCCGACGCACGGTTGAAATCGGCCCGGAGGACGCGCCAGTGGTATTCAATCCGGTCGGCGACGCCGTAGGCGGCGGCGGTCTCCCGCAGGTAGCTCAGGATGTCGGATCCGGCGGCGATCGACTTCCCCTGGACCCAGGGCCGGAATCGGTAGCCCAGGGTATACATGTCCGAATCGGACCGGATGCCCGGGAAGCGGAACCGGTCCCACGTCCCGCCGCTGGCCCCGCGCGCTTCGACCACGGCCCAGGTGCGGTCGGGGGCGTGCGTCTGCAATGTGCACGCGGCGCCGATCCCCGACAGACCGGCCCCGACGATCAGCACGTCGACGTGGGATCGCGGTTCGCCCTCTGCTGCGACCATCAGGTCAGGCTAGACCGCCGCCCAGCACCGTCGCGCGCGCTAGGGTTGAGCGCATCATGGCCTCCGCGACCGACAAGCTCACCCGCCGCGAAGCGGCGATCCGACTCGACATCCCGCCGGAGATGGCCGTACGCAACGGGTTACCCGCACGAATCTCCGAAGCGGCGCTCGCCCGTCTGGACGCCGATCCCCCACCGTGGCTGGCCCAGTCCCGGGCCAATCGGACCGGCCGCAAGCCGGTCTGGACCCAGCTGACCTGTGACCTGTGCGGCCGCACGGAGACGGTGCGGCCGAAGAAGTGGTGGCCCGACTTCACCTTTGTCCGGTGCGACGACCACCGGCCGGATGCGTTGCCCGCCGTCGCCGACGGTTTCGTCCGGGCCGAGTACCCGGGAATCGGAACCCGGTTCGTCGGAGTGCTGGACGAGGCGCTCGCCGATCCCCCGGCGCCGGACGACTCACTCGGCGACCGCTGAGGTCCGATCAGAGGTTGGGGCAACGGCCGGCTCCGGGGTCGATCGCCCGGCCGGACGGGCGGCGGCCAGCACCACGGCCAGGCCGGCCGTCATCGCGCCCCACCAGATCCAGGGACCGTGCCAGGGCGCCTCGGCCAGGAAGGTGAGCGCGGCGGACGCCACCGCGACCGGCACCAGGCGGGAGCGCGACCTCGACGCGGCCACCAGGGCGACGATCAGCACCGGCCACAGGTAGTAGGCCACCATCACCGTCTCGAACACACAGCGGAGGGCGAGAGCGGCGGCCGTCCACCACAGGAACTCCACCAGGACGGCGTCGTCCCAGACCCCGGAACCGGCCCGACCACGAAGCCGCCGGGCCAGCACCAGCGCACAGGCCACCGCGCACACCACCGCCAGGAGCCGGCCCGGCCCGGCGGCCACCGCGCCGTTGCTCATCTCCGGGGCCAGGGAGGTCCACGGCGTCGGATGGTTGCGGCTGGGAAAGTTGGGCTGACTGGTGACGGCGCGGAGGGTGGCCGTCCAGTTCGCCGCTGCCGCGGTCCCGAGAAGGACCACCGCGGGCAGCGCGGACCGGACCAGGTAGCCGATGACCTTCGGTCGCGGCAGCATCACCAGGACCATGGGATAGGCCAGCAGCACCAGCGGTTGCACCGCGACCGCCGCGCCGATCAACCACGCGGACCGGGCGCGACGTCCATCGGCCAGGGCCAGCGCGCCGTAGAGGAACAGGGCCACCGCGACCGCGTCCTCGGGGTGCCCCCACCGCACCGACACGCTCCACAGGGTCACCGCCCCGGCCAGGGCGAGCAGCAGCCGCGTCGGCCGGGTCGCCCCGAAGCGCTCGGCCACCCGGTCGGCCGCGAACAGCACCGACGCCGACAGGGCGATCTCGTAGGGGCCGGCCACCAGCCAGGCCGCCGGATACGGGTTGTGCACGGTCTGGAACGCCAGCCCGAGACCGGCGCCGTCGATGACCAGGACGATCGGCACCAGTACCAAGGCGGCTCCCGGAAACGTGACCAGCGCCGTCGGCTGCGTGTACAACCCGCCGACGTTCCAGTGGCGCAACCGATCCCCGGCGACCAGGGTCCGCCACAGATCGTGCGGGACGGACCAGCTGCTCTGCCCGATCAGGTCGGCGCCGACGGTGCTGGTGCTCATGGCGACCACGATCAGGGCGAGGGTGGCCAGTAGCGGGAACTTCCGTCGCGCGGCCCAGCTCGTCAGCGTCACGCCCCGCATCCTAGGTTCTCACCGATCGTTTCCCGGGCCGGTCACACCCGCTCGGGCAGCGAGGGGCCCAGCGGGCTCGGCTCGTCCGTGAGCTGCGGGAAGCTCTCGCTTCGGCGCAACTCGTCGACCCGGATCACCGCTACTCCCCCGACGATCAGCAGGCCACCCAGGAGCTGGATGACGGTCGGCAACTGGTCGACCAGCAGCCAGGCGAACAGCACGGCGAAGAGCACCTCGGTCAGACCGACGAACGACGCCATGGTGGCCCCGAGAGCCCGGGCCGCCATCACCCCGACGGCATAGGCGAAGGCGGCGGCGATCACGGCCAATCCGAGCATCGGGATCCACCACGCGACCGCGCCGCCGTGCAGGTGCACGGTGACGGCGCCGGCCCGGAGCGGCAGGACGCCGATTCCGCCGAAGACAGCCAGCATCACGGCTCCGATGGCCATGCCGGTCCCGGCCATGGCCACCGGTGGCAGTGCGTCGTCGACCTTGGCCGAGATCAGGAAGTAGGCGGCCAGCCCGACCGCGGCGCCGAGTCCCCACAGCACCCCGATCGGATCGATCCGGATGCCGCCGAACAGGTCGAGGACCAGGGCCAGCCCGGCCACCGCCAGCAGCGAGCCGAGCACGGTCAGCCGTTGGGGCCGGCGGCCGTGGCGCAGCCACATCCACAGCACCACCAGCACCACGCCCAGATACTCGATCATCAGGGCGACGCCGACCGAGAGCCGTTGGACCGCGTGGAAGTAGAAGACCTGCGCACCGCCGACGGCCAGTACCGCGTAGAGCACGACGGATCGGCGCCCGGACCAGAGCCGGGACCACTGGCCCCGCAACGACAGGATCGACGGAACGGCCAGGATCAGTGCGCCCAGACTGATCCGGATCAGGACCACCAGGGCCGGGCTCCAGCCGTCCTCGATCAGCGAACTGGCGAACGCGCCCGAGGTGCCGAATGAGGCCGCCGACAGCAGAGCCAGCACGAGCCCGAGGCTCGAACCGCCAGTGGTCCTGATCGAGCTCGCTGGGTTCGTCATCCCTGCTCCGTCACTAGTCATCAGCGGTTAGACTGATGACCGTAGTTCCCGTTCCGTGAGGAGTCAACATGGTTTTCACTCATGACACCGCAGTGGCCCTGATCGGCGCCGCCGCCTGGGTGAACACCGACGCCGACACCGAGGAGATCCCCGACGTCGCCGCCCTCGACGCGTTCGTGACGACCTGGGGATGGACCGGCAGCCGCACCCACGACGAGACCGAACTGCTTGCCGTCCAAGGACTCCGGCCCCGGCTCCGGCAACTCTGGCTCCTGGACAAGGACGGGGTGGTGGCCCTGGTCAACGAACTGCTGACCGAGTTCCGGGCGTTGCCGCAGCTGGTCCGGCACGACGAATGGGACTACCACCTGCACGCCACCCCGAGCAGCGCGCCGCTGGCCGATCGGATGGCCGTCGAGGCGGCCATGGCCATGGTCGACGTCGTCCGGGCTGACGAGCTCAGCCGCCTCCGGGTCTGCGAGAACTTCGACTGCGAGAGTGTGCTGGTCGATCTGTCGCGAAACCGCTCGAAGCGGTACTGCGATCTGGTCTGCACCAACCGCGCCGCCGCCCGGGCCTACCGCTCCCGCGGCGCCGCCGCCGAAGTGTAGGGGCCCGGCTGGGCCCGGAGCCCGGCCGGGCGGCGGCCCGATCGTGGCGTGACCGCCGGGTCCCGTTCCGGGTGCGAACATGTACGCGGACCGTGTTCGGCAGTTCGCACCGGCCAGCGTTGCGCAGAGCCCACATTGTGCGAGAGGACCCCAGAGCGTGAACCCGAAGACCGGCCCGACCCCGAGCGACGACGACCCGACGGAGACCGGTGACGGCGCTCTGCCGTCCGAGGTCACCTTCGATGAGCAGTTCTACCCGGCCCGACCCAAGGCGCTCCGTCCGCGCGCCCGGCGACGGGCCGCGGTCACCGTCAACCTGAACCCGCCGTTCGAACCGGACGCGCGCAACAAGGCCTACGTCGAGTGGCTGGTCAACCAGTCGATGCTGGGCGACGCCACCACCCTGGCCCGACAGCTGGCCGGCCAGGCCAGCATGTGGGCCCACCCGTTCGCCCATCCGAATCCGCGGGATGCCGTCGACAAGGCCTCCGTGTGGTTCACCGCGTACCCGCTGTCCCTGATCACCGGCAAGGGCCAGAGCTTCCTCTCGGCCCTGGGTGCGGAGGACCTGTGGGCGGCGTTCGAGCAGATCGGCATCAAGGCGGTGCACACCGGGCCGGTCAAGCTGGCCGGCGGCATCAGCGGCTGGGAGCCGACCCCGAGCATCGACGGCCACTTCGACCGGATGAGCATGGCCATCGACCCGCTCTTCGGAACGGAGGAGGACTTCCGCGCCATGTGTGAGGCGGCCGGCTCGCACGGCGGCACGATCATCGACGACATCGTCCCCGCGCACACCGGCAAGGGCGCCGACTTCCGCCTGGCCGAGATGAACTACCGGGACTACCCCGGCATCTACCACATGATCAACATTCCGGAGGCCGACTGGCATCTGCTGCCCGAGGTCCCGGCCGGCGAGGACTCGGTGAACCTGAGCCTGGAGCACGAGAAGGCCCTGCAGGAGGCCGGCATCATCATCGGCCAGCTCCAGCGGGTCATCTTCTACGAGCCGGGCATCAAGGAGACCAACTGGAGCGCCACCCGGGAGATCTACGACACCCAGGGGCAATTGCGTCGCTGGGTCTACCTGCACTACTTCAAGGCCGGGCAGCCGTCGATCAACTGGTTGGACCCCACCTTCGCCGGAATGCGGCTCGTCATGGGCGACGCCCTGCACTCGCTGCTCGACCTCGGATCGGGGGCGTTGCGGCTGGACGCCAACGGATTCCTCGGGGTGGAGAAGAGCGCCGAGGAGTCACCCGCCTGGTCGGAGGGCCACCCGCTCTCGGAGGCAGCCAACCATCTGATCGGGAGCATGGTCCGCAAGGTCGGCGGCTTCACCTTCCAGGAACTGAACCTGACCATCGACGCCATCAAGTCCACGTCGGAGGTGGGCGCCGACCTGTCCTACGACTTCATCACCCGGCCCGGGTACCAGCATGCGCTGGCCACCGGGGACACCGAGTTCCTCCGGCTGACCCTCAAGGAGGGCCTGGCCATCGGCATCGACCAGGCCTCCCTGGTGCACGCGATGCAGAACCACGACGAACTGACCTACGAACTGGTCCACTTCGCCACCGCCCACGCGCACGACGTCTACGAACTCGGTGGCGAGGAGCTGCCCGGTTCCGTGCTGGCCGAAAACATCCGGGAGTCGTTGCGGCAGAAGCTGACCGGGGAGGCCGGCCCGTACAACCGGGTGTTCACCCAGAACGGGATCGCCTGCACGACGGCCAGCGTCATCACCGCCACGCTCGGCTTCACCGATCTCACCGTCCTGACGCCGGACGACATCGAACGGATCACCTCGGCCCATCTCCTGCTGGCGATGTACAACGCGTTCCAGCCCGGGGTGTTCGCCCTGTCCGGCTGGGACCTGTGCGGCACCCTCCCGCTGGAGGCGACCGAGGTCCGGTCGCTGATCGCCGGGGGCGACACCCGCTGGATCGAACGCGGCGCCCACGACCTGATGGGCTGGAACCCCGAGGCGACGGCCTCGTCGTCCGGCATGCCCAAGGCGCTCTCCCTGTACGGCACGTTGCCGGACCAGCTGGCCGACCCCCGGTCGTTCGCCTCCCGGCTCAGCCGTATCCTCGCCGTCCGCGAGCAGCACGGTATCGCCACCGGACAGCTGCTGGACATCCCGGACGTGCCCGCGCCCAGCGTGCTGGTGATGGTCAACCGCCTGGCCGTCGGCGCGGTCCAGATCACCCTGCTGAACTTCAGCGAGGAGCCGGTGTCCGGCCCGGTGGTGTCGTCGCACTTCCCGCCGGGGGGCCGCCTGGTCGACCTGGCCACGGGCGAGGACCTCGGGACCATCGCGACCAACGGCTCGTTCACCCTCACACTGCCCGGGTTCGGCGGGCTGGCGCTCATCGTCAAGGAGGACTGAGCTCCCGACGGCCCCCGGGGAACGCTCTCGACGGCCCCGGGGAAGCCGCCCGTCCCGGGAAGTCGCCGGCCGGTCCCGTGCTACGGCACCCGCGTCACCGACGCGCTCGACCGGACCGCCTTCGGGATCTCCGCGACGGCGTCGACCCGGGCCAGCAGCTCGGCCACCTCCCCCGGCGATGCCGCGGAGCGGACCTCCACCTGGTAGGTGATCCCGGTCGACTGCCACGACACCGGGTCGAAGCCACCGCGAGCCAGCACCCTGACTCCGTCGAGACCGATCCCGAGACCCGCGGCCTCCCGGTAGAGATCGTTGAGCACACACCCGGCCACGGCCAGGTGGAGGAGGTGGGCACCGGTGAAGTCCGCCTCGACGGTGACCCCCTCGTCCGTCCACCGGTGGGGGAAGCCGACTGCCGTGGCCGACGGCGACCTCAGGTTCCCGGCGGCGACCGTCACCTCCGCATCGGCCATCGGTGTCCTCCCGTACGACGGTGAGCCCACGTTCACGGCGAGGGTCAGATCAAGACGGTGTCACTCCTTGAATATCAGATCTCGTCCGGGTCGACCATACCGACGACGACGGACGATGCCCGGCCGGGGACATCACGGCCACACCGGCAGGACCGAGTGCACCGTCACGCTCGCTGCGGCGACCTGAGCCTCGGATCGATATGGATCTTGGGACCGTCCCCGGCCGTGGCCGGCCGCCATCCGGCCAGCACCGCACCGGCCTGGTCAAGGCCGACGGTCGCCGCCACCAACGGACGCGGGTCGACCGTCCCCGCCGCATACTGCTCGATCGTCCCGGCCAGACCCGGTGACGCGGACAGGATCCCGACCGCCGTGACGTCCTTGAGGGCCAGGTCCCTGGTGTCGATCGTGCTGGGCCGGCCGGCCAGCCCGATGTAGACCACGCGCCGACCCGGTTCGACCAATTCCAGGGCCCGGGCCGGAAGCCCGGGCGCATTCGACGCGTCGACCACCGCGTCCCAGGGCAGATCCGGCAGCGCCTCCCCGTCCCACACGCCGGCAAAGCCGAGGGTCCGCGCGAATTCCAGCGATCGCTGCGTCCGCCCCATCAGATGGACCTCGGCCCCCAGCGACTGGGCGAAGAGGGCGACCAGCAGACCGATGGTGCCCGGGCCGAGAATCAGCACCCGGTCACCGGCCCTCACATCGGCGCCCCGAACCGCGCGTAGTGCATTCCCGCCCGGCTCGACCATCGCCCCGGCCAGGGCATCGACGGATTCCGGGAGCTGGTGCAGTGCCGGCACCGGAACCGCCAACTGCTCAGCCAGCGCCCCCGCGAAGCCGCCCCGGATGCCGATCTCGAACCGCTCCGCGCAGACGTGTTGTCGTCCGGCCCGGCACCGGCGGCAACGGCCACAGCCCAGCATGGTGTCGCCGGTGACCCGTCGGCCGATCCAGCCGGGATCGACACCGTCACCGACGGCGGAGACGGTGCCGCACCACTCGTGACCCAAACGCATCGGATATTGGGCGAAACCTTGGTGCAGGTAAGCCATCTCGCCGGTGAAGAACTCGCCGTCGGTGCCGCAGACGCCGACCCGTTCCACATCGACCACGGCCTGGCCCGGGCCGGCCACCGGCGCCGGCACCTCCTGGACCCCCGATTCCCGTGGCCCGGTGACGACAAAGGCCCTCATCCGGCCCGTCCGGAGTCCGAGCGGCTCGTCGTCATCGGGTGGCTTCCTCGAGCAACTCCAGGATGTGCCGGTAGGAACGGCCGGTGGCCCGGCTCATGCCCATCTCGCAGGTCCGGTTGGTGGAGGCATAGGCGGTGAAGGTGCGCTGCGAGATCTCGGCCGCTTCGGCCCTGGTGGCCGACGCGGTGAGCTGGGGATGCAGCATCCCTCGATCGCCGGCGAAGGCGCAGCAGCCCCAGGCGTCGGGAACCAGGACGTCGTCGGCGATGGCCTCGGCGATCGTTCGCAGTGCCCCGTCCAGGTGCAGCCGGGTCGAGGAACACGTCGGATGGATCGCGACCGACCCCAGCTTCGCCCCGACCCGGAGGCGAGGCAGGAACTCGTTGCGGGCGAAGGTGATCGAGTCGACCACCTCGAGATCGGCGTACCGGGAGTCCGCGCTGGACCCGATCATCTGCCGCAGGCCTTCGGTGCAGGAGGACGCGTCCGACACGATGGGGATCCGTCCGCCGGCCGAGGCTGCGTGGAGTGCGGGCAGCACCTGGCCGGCCATCGTCGCGTAGCCGTCCGAGAGTCCCTTCGACTTCCAGGGCGTGCCGCAGCAGAGCGATCCAATGCCCTCCGGGGTGGCCACCGTCACCCCGGCCCGGCGGGCCAGGGTGACGAACGCCAGGCTGACCCCGGGGCTCTCCTGACCGACGCCGAACATCGATCCGATGCAGGCCGCGAAGTAGACGGCGTCCGGGTGCGGCGCGACGACGGGCCGCCGGCGTGGGCCACCGCTGGGGATGTCCTTCTGCCACAACGGGACCGTATCCGGGCCGAGGATCTTCCGACCGACCCGGCTGGCCCCCGCCACCACCGCCGGCACCCGCTGCGCCGCGCTCAAGGCGCCGGACGCGCCCCTGGTCACGCGTCCCCAGTGTCGGGCGGCCAGGTTCCACCCGGCCTGCTCGGCGCGGTTGCGCTGTTCGGACCGCAGTCGCTTGACCAGTTGTCCGGTGTCGATCAAGACCGGGCAGCTGGTCTGGCACATGCCGTCGACCGCGCAGGTGTCGACCCCGTCGTACTGGTAGTCCCGCTCCAGCTCGGCGACCAGGTCGGCCTCTCCGGCCTGCTCGGCCCGGGCCAGCTCGCGGCGCAGCACGATCCGCTTGCGCGGGGTCAGGGTCAGATCCTTGCTGGGGCAGACCGGTTCGCAGTAGCCGCACTCGACGCAGCGGTCGACCTCCTCCTCCACCGGCGGTGCGACCTTGAGGTGGCTGACGTAGGACAGCGGGTCGTCGGTGAGCACCGCGCCGGGGTTGAGCAGGCCGGCCGGATCGCACAACCGCTTCACCTCGAGCATCACCTCGTACAGTTCGTCGCCGTACTGACGGCGGACGAACGGGGCCATGATCCGGCCGGTGCCGTGTTCGGCTTTCAGGGTGCCGTGCCGGCCCAGGACCAGCTCGACCAGATCCTGGGTGAAATCGACGTAGCGGTCCAGCATCTCGGACCGGTCCAGCCGTTCGTTGATCAGGAAGTGGATGTTGCCGTCCTTGGCGTGACCGAAGATCACGCTGTCGGAGTAGCCGTGCCGATCGAACAGGCCGGTCAGTTCCTGGCAGGTCGCCCCGAGGGCGGCGATCGGAACGGCGATGTCCTCCAGCAGGGCCGTCGTTCCCGGCGGCCGGTTGCCGGCGACGGTCGCATACAGGCCCTTGCGGATGTGCCACAAACCGGCCCGGACGGCCGGATCGGCGCTCAGCTCGGCCGGGACGGTCAGCGGGAGCTCGGCCAGCAGCGCAGCCACGGACGTCGTCCGGGCCGAGATCGCCTCGAGGGACATCTCCTGGAATTCCACCAGCAGTGCCGCATGGTCGCGCACGGCAAGGCTTTTCAGCACCGGGGCGGCCGCCGGATCACGTTGCCCGACCCGCAACGACGTGGCGTCCATCAGCTCGATGGTGGCGAACCCGGCCGCCACCAGGTCAGGGAGCGCAGCCGTGGCGGCGAAGAGGTCGGGGAAGACCAGCAGTCCGGTGGCCGGCACCGGCTTCACCGCCACCGTGCGCCAGACCGCGTCGGCCACGAACGCCAGGGTGCCCTCGCTGCCGACCACCAGGTGCAGCAGGAGATCGACCGGGTCGTGATGATCCAGGAACGCGTTGAGCCCGTAGCCGAGGGTGTTCTTCATCGAGAACTGTTGTCGCAGAGTACGAACCGACGCCGGGTCGGCCCGCACCCGATCACGCAGCCGAACCAGGCCCGCGTACAGCTCGGGCTCCAGTGCGGCCAGTTGCCGGTCGCTGTCGGCCCGGCCGGTGTCGATGGTGGTGCCGCTGGGCAGCACCAGGACCGCCGATTCCAGCGTGCGATAGGTGTTGAACTCGGTGCCGCAGGCCATGCCGCTGGAGTTGTTCGCGATCACTCCCCCGACGGTGCAGGCGATCTCGCTGGCCGGGTCCGGCCCCAGCTTGAACCCGAAGCGGGCCAGCCGCTGGTTGACCTGGCGGATCGTCGCACCGGGCCCGGTACGCACCCTGCGTCCCCCGTCCAGGACCTCGATGTCCCGGAAGTGCCGACGGGTGTCGACCAGCACCTGATCGGTGCCGGCCTGGCCGGACAGGCTGGTGCCGCCCGACCGGAAGGTCAGGGGCACACCGCTGGACGCAGCCCCGCGCAGGAGCCGGGCCACCTGCTCGGCACTGGTCGGCGTGACCACCGCCCGCGGCGTCAGCAGGTAGTGCGAGGCGTCGTGCGCCATGGCCAGACGGTCGATGGCCCGGGTCGAGACGCAGTGCGGCGCGGCATCCTCCAGACCGGCCAGGAGAGCGGCATCGGCCAGGTCAGTGCGACTCACGCGATACCTGATCTCCGCTCGAGCCGACCAGGAAGTCCAGGTCGGCCCCGTTGTTGGCGCCCTGCACGGTCTGCACGTACAGCTTCTCCCAGCCCCGCTTCGGATTGGCGTACGCCGCGGCCGCGATCTCCGACGGTCGCCGCGTGGCCAGTTCCTCGGCCGGAACGTCGATGTCCAGCCGACGTCCGGCCACGTCCAGGACGATCATGTCCCCGGTCCGGACCAGGGCCAGCGGCCCATCGGCGGCCGCCTCCGGCGAGACGTGCAGCACCACGGTGCCGTAGGCGGTACCGCTCATCCGGCCGTCGCAGATCCGCACCATGTCCCGGACGCCCTGCTGCAGCAGCTTCGTCGGCAGCGGCATGTTCGCCACTTCCGGCATGCCCGGGTATCCCTTCGGCCCACAGCCCCGCAGGATCAGCACCGAGTCGGCGTCGACGTCCAGGTCAGGGTCGTCGATCCGGGCATGCATGTCCTCGATGGAGTCGAAGACCATCGCCCGGCCCCGGTGCTGGAGCAACCGCTCGGACGCCGCGGCGGGCTTGATCACCGCCCCTTCTGGAGCCAGATTGCCGTACAGCACAGCGATTCCGGCATGCGGCTGCACCGGCGCCTCGCGCCGCGAGATCACCTCCGGATCCCAGATCGGCGCGTCGTCCAGGTAGTCGACCAGCGGTTTCCCGGTGACCGTCAAGGCCGCCGGGTCCAGCAGATCCCGCACCTGGGCCAGCACGGCCAGCAGGCCGCCGGCCCGGAAGAAGTCCTCCATCAGCCACCGGCCGGCCGGCTGCAGATCCACCAGCAGCGGTACGTCGGAACCGGTCCGGTCGAAGTCGTCCTGGGTCAGATCGATCCCGAGCCGCCCGGCGATGGCCAGCAGGTGCACCACCGCGTTGGTCGAACCGCCCACCGCGGCCAGCGCCACGATCGCGTTGAGGAACGATCCCCGGGACAGGATGGTCGACGGACGCCGGTCCTGCTCCACCATCTCGACGATCAGGCGCCCCGTCTCGTGCGAGGCCTCCAGCAACCGGCTGTCCGCCGCGGGAGTACCGGCCAGACCGGGGATGATGGTGCCCAGCGCTTCGGCCACCACCGCCATCGTCGACGCCGTGCCCATGGTGTTGCAGTGCCCTCGGCTGCGGATCATCGACGACTCCGACTTCAGGAACTCCGCCTCCGACATGTTCCCGGCGCGTACCTCCTCCGACAGCCGCCAGACGTCGGTCCCGCAGCCGAGGGCCACCCCCCGGAACGTGCCGGTCAGCATCGGACCACCCGGGATCACGACGGCTGGGATGTCCACCGATGCCGCCGCCATCAGCAGCGACGGGATGGTCTTGTCGCAGCCGCCGAGCAGCACGACGCCGTCGACCGGATTGGCCCGCAACATCTCCTCGGTGGCCATCGCCGCCATGTTGCGCCACAGCATCGCGGTCGGGCGCACCAGCGTCTCACCCAGCGAGACCACCGGAAGGTTCAGTGGAATCCCGCCGGCCTCGTAGACACCCTGCTTGACGCTCTCGGCCACTTCGTTGAAGTGCGAGTTGCACGGGGTCAGATCAGAAGCGGTGTTGGCGATCGCGATGTGCGGCCGGCCGTCGAAGGCGTGCCCGGGCAGGCCGCGGCGCATCCAGGCCCGATGGATGTAGGCGTTGCGATCATTACCGGCGTACCACTGGGAGCTTCGATGCTCAGCCATGACAGCCCTTCCGCATCCGGGTGGGACGCAATATGTTCGGCGTCGGAACAGACTACGTTGCGACGCAGCCGGCCCCCGTTCCCGGCCCGGGCTGTCGCGGGCGGGCCACGGGCGTGCGAAGGTGACGATCACGGTGCGGGCCGCCGCCCTGGGTCCTCAGGAGGTCGATCATGGGTGGGACGCTCACCGGGATCCGGATCGTCGAACTGGGCGGTATCGGACCGGTACCGCACGCCGGCATGGTTCTGGCCGATCTCGGAGCCGATGTGGTCCGCGTCGAACGACCCGGATCGGACGTCACCGAAATGAGCTCGGATCAACTCCTGCGGGGCAAGCGCGTGGTCCTGGCCGACCTGAAATCGGCGGCCGGCCGCGCCGGAGTGGCCGGTCTGCTGGCGCTGGCCGATGTCGCTCTGGAAGGCTTCCGACCCGGGGTGGTCGAGAAGCTCGGAATCGGACCAGCCGATTGCGCAGCGGCCAATCCTCGTCTCGTCTTCGGCCGGATGACCGGCTACGGGCAGGACGGCCCGCTGGCCGCGGCGGCCGGGCACGACATCAACTACATCGCGCTGACCGGCGCCCTGCACGCGATCGGCGGGGCCGACCCGGTGCCGCCGCTGAACCTGCTCGGCGACTTCGGCGGTGGCTCACTGTTTCTCGTCACCGGGGTCCTGGCCGCGCTGGTGGAGCGGGAGCGCACCGGGCGGGGGCAGGTGGTCGACGCGGCGATCGTGGACGGCGTCAGCGTCCTGATGGCCCTGATCTTCTCGGCCCGCGACCGCGGTTGGTGGCGGGACGAACGGTCGGCCAACCTGCTTGACGGCGCCGCCCCGTTCTATCGGACCTACCGTTGCTCCGATGGGCGACACGTCGCCGTCGGCGCCCTGGAGTTGCCGTTCTACGCCGCACTCTGCCGCGGCCTCGGTCTGCCGGACGCCGAGTTGCCCGATCGCGACGATCCGGCCAACTGGCCGGAGCTGTCCCGCCGGATCGGCGAGGTCTTCCTGGCCCACCCCCGCTCCCACTGGGAATCGGTGTTCAGCGGGACCGATGCCTGCGTGTCTCCGGTACTGGCCATCGACGAGGTCGCCGGGCATCCGCACATGGCGGCCCGTGGCTCGGTCCGGCACGGCACCGACTTCACCGTCGTCGCGCCGGCGCCCCGGTTCTCCGACAGCCACCCGGGGCCGGTCGTCCCGGCGACCGTGCTGGACCTCGATGCGGCCGCCGCGCGCTGGGTGTGATCGGGCCCGGGGGCGCGGGTGGCTACTGGCCCGTGCGCAGCTTCGGGAGCAGCGAGGTGATGGTGTTGGCGGCGATGGCGAACCCGATTCCGTTGGCCGAGGTGTCACGGCTGGAGGTGGCCACCATGGTGTTCATGCCGACCCCGTGACCGGCGGAGTCGACCAACGGGCCACCGGAATTCCCGGAACTGATCGGGGCATCGGTCTGCAGCAGTCCGGTCAGGGTTTCTGTTGCGCCGGTGGCGGTCTCGGTGCTGGCTTCACGGTTGATGGCGGAGATGATGCCGGCCGTCACCGTCGGTCCACCGGTGAGCGCGAGGGCGTACCCCACCGCGATGACGCCATCCCCGGGAACGGTCTTGCTGGAGTCTCCGAAGATGACCGTGTGCAGGTTGCTCTGCCCCTTGACGCGCAGCAGCGCCAGATCGTGGACGTTGTCGGCGCTGACGATGGTCGCCGCCATCGCGGTGGTGGAATTGCTCAGGGTCACCTTGACCGACGTGGCCCCGCTGACCACGTGGGCGTTGGTCAGGATGTCGCCGGTGGCGGTCACGATCATTCCGGTGCCCTCGTCCGTGACGGTCGAACCGCTCGACGAGCCGAACGGATTCGTCTCGGTCGACGTCGAGGTCGCCTCGACCGAGACGACGGCGGGCAGGACGCCTACGAGCAGACTCTGGATGTCGGCCGGTTTCCGGTGATCGAACTGGTGTTGCTCACGAAGCGATCGACCGTGGTCTGTTTGCCCCAGCCGGTGACCCGGGCGACCGCCATGGCCGAGCCGGCGCCGACCACGGCGGCCACGACGACGAGCACGATCACCAGGCGGGCCGAGGCCAGCCACCGCCGGCGTTCCCGCGCCGGGGGCCAGGCCGGAGTCGGGGCGGGGCCGGAGTCGGAGTCGGCACCGGGGACGCCACCACGTCCGGCATGTCGATGCTGTGGGTCATCGGTCGGTCCTCTCCGGCTGAGCGGCCAGCGCCAGGAAGATGCTCTGACCTTCACCATCTCCGGTGGGTGCTGACCCAGCCAGGGCCGAAAGACCTGACCGGCCGGGTCGGGCGACCCCCGGCCGGATACGCCGAACCCGCCCGGAACGACGTCGGACCGGGCGGGCGGGCGGCGCCGCGTCCGGAATCAGGACAGGGTGCTCTCCAGCCGCTTGGACAGCAGCGCGACGAACGCCGCCGGTTCGGCCAGCTCCCCACCCTCGGCCAGCAGCGCCATGCCGTACAGCAGCCGGGCGGTGTCGGCCAGCGCCGGATCGTCGGCGTGGGCCTCGTGAGCGGCCCGCAGGCCGGTGACCAGCCCGTGCTTGGGATTCAGCTCGAGGGTCCGCTTCACCTTCGGCGGCTCCTGACCCATGGCGCGGTACATGCGTTCCAGGGCCGGCGTCAGGTCTCCCGGGTCGTTGACCAGGACGGCCGCGGAGTCGGTGAGCCGGTGCGACAGCCGGACCTCCTTGACGTCGTCCGACAACTCGGTGGCGACCCAGCTCAGCAGCGATTCGAAGCCCTGCCTGGTGTCGTCGTCGATGTCTTCGCCGCCCAGATCGACCTCGCCACGGGCGATGGAGGTCAGGTTCTTCTCCTGGAACGCGGGCACCGCGTCGACCCAGACCTCGTCGATCGGGTCCGTCAGCAGCAGCACCTCGTAGCCCTTGGCCCGGAACGCCTCCATGTGCGGCGAGTGCTCGAGCGCCGCGCGGGACTCACCGGTCATGTAGTAGATGGCGTCCTGCCCCTCCGGCATCCGCTCGACGTACTGGCCCAGAGTGGTGAGCTCCTCGGCGTCGTGCGTCGAGGCGAACGAGCAGACCTCCAGGATCGACTGCTGGTTGTCCTGGTCGGACAGCAACCCCTCCTTGAGCGCCCGCCCCACCTCGGCCCACAGAGTCGAGTACTTCTCCTTCTCGTCCTCCTGCAACGACTTGATGGTCGAGAGAACCTTGCGCACCAGGCGCCTGCGGATTAGCTGGATCTGCCGATCCTGCTGCAGGATCTCCCGCGACACGTTCAGCGACAGATCGCTGGCGTCGACCACACCCTTGACGAAACGCAGGTACTCCGGGATCAGTGCCTCGCACTCGTCCATGATGAAGACCCGTTTGACGTACAGCTGCACGCCCCGCTTGCTGTCCCGCATGTACAGGTCCATCGGCGCATGGCTGGGCAGGAACAGCAGCGCCTGGTACTCGAACGTTCCCTCGGCGGACAGCCGGATCGTCTCCAGCGGCTCCCGCCAGTCGTGGCTGACGTGCCGGTAGAACTCGGCATACTCCTCGGCCGACACCTCGCTCTGCGGCCGGGACCACAACGCCTTGCCCGAGTTGACCACCTGCGGCTCGGGCGCGGCCACGTCGTCCTCGCCCTCGGCCGGCGCCGGCCGCTCGGCGGCCATCCGGATCGGCCAGGTGATGAAGTCGGAGTACCGCTTGACGACGCTGCGAACGGTGGCCGGATCGGTGAAGTCCTGCAGCGAGTCCTCGGTGTCCTCCGCCTTGAGGTGCAGGGTCACCGCCGTGCCCTGCGGCGCCGCGGGCAGTTCGGACACGGTGTAGGTGCCCTCCCCGGTGGATTCCCACCGGACGCCGTGGTGGGTGCCGGCCTTCCGGGTCACCATGACGACCCGGTCGGCGACCATGAAGCTGGAGTAGAAGCCGACGCCGAACTGACCGATCAGCTCGGCCGTCCCCTCCTCGGAGCCACCCGCTTCCCGGGCCTCCCGCAGCTGGGCCAGCATCTGCCCGGTACCGGACTTGGCGATGGTGCCGATCAGGTCGACCACCTCGTCGCGGGTCATGCCGATGCCGTTGTCACGGATGGTCAGCGTGCGCTGGGCCGGGTCGATCTCCAGATCGATGTGCAGATCCGAGGTGTCCACCTCGAGGTCCTTGTCGCGGTAGGCGGCCAGCCGCAGCTTGTCCAGAGCGTCGGACGAGTTGGAGATCAACTCACGCAGGAACAGGTCCTTCGTCGAATAGATGGAGTGAACCATCAGCTGAAGGAGCTGACGGGCCTCGGCCTGGAATTCGATCGTCTCGTTCGAGATCGCCTCGGTGCTCATCTGGTGTCGCGTCCTCACACACTCGCAGGAAAGCTTGCACCGCGCAGGATAGTCGTGACCGGCAGCCGGCGAACGCGCATCGCTCCGGAACAGGGCCGACGGGGTGGAATCCGCCGAGCTTCGAGGGTGCCTTCGGCGTATCGTCAATCGGTCGCCTTCGCAGGACCGTGGATAGGTCGTGAGCGCCATGCATGACGAACGTTCCCCGCGGCCGGTCGCCCTGATCGTCACCGTCCTCGCCGTCATGGTCGCGGCGGCCTGCCAGACCGGATCACCGACGGCCACGTCATCCACCAGCACACCGTCGGTGGCCACGGTCTCCGGGACGAGCCGGATGACACCGGCCGCGGCCGGTCCCGCGTCCAGTACCGCGATGCGGATCGCCGCCGGAACAGCGGCGGGATCGGCCGGGACCACGGCCTCGTCGGGGTCGCCCTCCTCGGCGCCGGCCCGATCAACGTCGGCGGCCCCAACCACGTCGTCCTCGTCCTCGTCAGCGGCCCCATCGGCATCGTCCCCGTCGTCGTTCTCGTCGGCCTCCGCGTCCTCGTCGGTGTCGACCCGTCCGACCCGGAGCGCCGCCGCCGTCGGCGACGCCATCTGCGCCCTCACGTTTCCGAAGGCCGGCGTCACCGGCCACTGCCGCGCCAGCGGGGTGCGTGTTTCGGCCTCGAACCCGGACTGGGCATACGCCCACGAGGGGATCTACGACGACCGCGGGCAATTGGCCAGCGACTACGACCAGGTCATCGTGAACCTTCGCACGCATGCCGTGATCGGACCGACGAACGTCGGATTCTGCGGGGCCGGGCCGGCCGCGAGCGGGCCGATCGGCGGATATTCCTCCGTGCCGACCCGGGTGCTGAGGGACCTCGGGTTGGCCGCCTGCGCCGGATCGGCCGCAGCGTCCCCCTCCGGTTCGACGACGGCACCGGGGCCAGAGCCAGGTACCCCCTTCGCCCAATTCGCCGGTCGATGGGGGGCGCACGAGTCGGCCCTGGTCGTCGACAGCAGCGGCCACGGCACCCTGACCTACGCCGACCTCTCCAAATGCCCGAACTGCGCGCTCGCCGATGCGCCGGCCGGCACACTCACGTTCGTGCTGACCACGTCCGCGGGCGGCGCCGCGTCCGGGCGGGTCACCGCCTCGTCGGACGTGCAGGTCTGGGCGGTCGGCGCGCCGGTCTCCGTCCGGATCGTGGCCGGTTCGCCGGGTCAGTTGCTGCAGGTCACCATCGCCGGAAAGTCCCTGCTGCCCTTCTGCAACCAGACGTCCGCCGGCCAGTGCGGAGCGTGAATCCTGGCCGGAGTCCTCGCCACTGATCCGTTGGCCCGGGCCGCGACAATACGAATCCATGATCCATTTCTCGCCATACCAACCCTTTACACCGCTCGCGAGGCGGCATTGCCCGAGTACGACCTCACGGAATTCATCACCACGCTTGAACTGGACATCACCCATCGATCTGGCCACGACGGAAGTCGAGAGGCAACCGGAACTCAACCGGGAGCGAATCGCGTCACCGGAGAATTCCGTGCAAGGCGATGCGAGCCGGAGTGAACTTTACTCTTTCATGACTGAGCGTGCTTGGTTGCACGCGGACCGGAGTGGCGACGGCATTTGCTGTTGCTCGACGTGACCGGGTGGGCACATCGGGAGATTGCCCCACATGGCTGATTGACTGTTCTTGGGCATTTGCGAGCATCTGATCTACGCAGGTGGCTATTTCGGAGAGCCGAATTCGATTCGAATTCCACTCCCGCCCGGAGCCTTCTCCGCACCGGGCGAGCCCACCCCGACCTGCCCTGACGAAAGGTGCGTAATGCGGAAAACCTTCGGCGCCATCAGTGTGGCCGCTCTCACGGCCGCCGCGGTCCTGTCGGCGGGACCCCCCGCCTCCGCGGCGCCGCCGTCACCGGCCACTGCGGCCACGGTGATCGCCGGCGGCCTGGACAATCCCCGCGGGCTGTACGTGTCGCACGGCATTCTGTACTTCGCTCAGGCCGGTAAAGGCGGTACCGGAGCCTGCGTCACCAGCCCCGAGGGCGGCCAGTCCTGTCTGGGTGACACCGGCAAGATCTCGGCCGTGCGCATCGGCGACGGACGTCACCCGTCTCGGTCCAAGGTCTGGGACCTGGTGTCCGGACTGCCATCGCTCGGCGCACAGGGGACCGGGAACAGCGCCATCGGCCCGAGCGATGTCACCGTTGGTCCGCACGGAATTGTGTGGGCCACCGTCGGTCTCGCCGAAAATCCGGCCGTGCGGAGCACGACGCTGGGCAACTCCGCACAGGCCAGGAAGCTGGCCACGGTCGGGACCGTGCAATGCGGCCGGTACATCCCCCGGGCCGACCTCGGTGCCTTCGAGGCCGCCCACAACCCCGACGGCGTCACCCCTCCGGACACGAATCCCCAAGCCCTCGTGGCCACCCGTGACGGGGTCCTCGTCACCGATGCCGGCGGCAACGACCTGCTGTCGGTCACCGGCCGTGGCCACGTGAGCAGCAAGGCCGTGTTCCCCGATCTGCCGAGCGTGCCCAACCCACTGGACCCGTCAGCGCCCGACATCGCGCCGCAGGCGGTACCGGACAGCATCGTGCGCGGTCCGGACGGCGCCTACTACATCGGTCAGCTGACCGGATTCCCGTTCGTCCCGGGCACGGCGTCGGTGTGGCGGTGGGTTCCCGGTCACCAGCCGACCGTGTACGCGAGCGGGTTCACCAACATCATCGACCTGGCTTTCGGCCCGCGCGGCGATCTGCTGGTGCTCGAGATCGCCAAGGATGGGCTGACCAGTCCGAACGGACCGGTCGGGGCCTTGATCAAGGTCCCCCACCACGGCGCTCGCTCCACCGTGCCGACCGGTGCCCTGTTCGCCCCGGGCGGGCTGGCCGCCGTGGGGAACACCGTCTACATCTCCGACAATTCGATCCTGGCCGGTCAGGGACGGATCCTGCGCGTGCATCTGGCCGGATGACGGCGGGCCCGGCCCCGGCGCCCGAACGGACGTCCGGGCCGGGCCGACCCGATCCGGCGGACCCGGCTGCTCAGCGCCAGCCGAGGGCCGGCGCGACCTCGGTCAGCAGGGACTGCAGAATGTGCGCGCAGTAGTCGACTCCGAGCTGATTGGGAATGGTCAGCAGCAGCGTGTCGGCCGCGGCGATGGCCTCGTCGCCGGCCAGCTCCTCGATCAGGTGGTCCGGCTCCCCGGCGTAAGTCTTGCCGAACCGGGCCTTCCCCCCGTCCAGGTAGCCGACCTGGTCGTGGCTGTCCCCTTCCGCCCCGAAGTAGGCCCGGTCCAGATCGTTGACGATCGGGAAGATGCTGCGGCTGACCGAGACCCGGGGTTCACGCCCGTGGACATCGGTGTCCCAGGCCTGCCGGAACCGTTCGATCTGCTCGGCCTGCAGCTGATGGAACGGCACGCCGGTGTCCTCGCCGAGCAGCGTCGAACTCATCAGGTTCATCCCCTGCTCGGCCGTCCACTCGGCGGTCTTGCGGGTGCCGGCACCCCACCAGATCCGCTCGCGCAGGCCGGATGAGTGCGGCTCGATCCGCAGCAACCCGGGTGGGTTGGCGAACATCGGGCGGGGGTTGGGCTCAGCGAACCCGTTGCCCTTCAACACCTCCAGGAAGACCTGGGCGTGCTCGCGGGCCATGTCGGCGTGGTCGGTGCCCTCCGACGGCGCATACCCGAAGTAGCGAAAACCGTCGATGACCTGTTCCGGCGATCCGCGGCTGATCCCCAGCTGCAACCGGCCGCCGGAGATCAGATCGGCCGCGCCCGCGTCCTCGGCCATGTACAGCGGGTTCTCGTACCGCATGTCGATCACCCCGGTGCCGATCTCGATGGTGCTCGTTCTGGCCCCCACGGCGGCCAGCAGCGGGAACGGCGACGCCAGCTGGTTCGCGAAGTGGTGCACCCGGAAGTAGGCGCCGTCCGCCCCGAGTTCCTCGGCAGCGACCGCGAGGTCGATGGACTGCAGCAGGACGTCGGACGCGGAACGGGCCTTCGAGTGCGGCGAGGCCGACCAATGGCCGAAGGACAGGAAGCCGATCTTCTTCATAGTCGCTCCAACGTACCCGGGACCGATCTTGTGCCGGCTCGGGTACGCCTCGTACGTTGGACTCGCGCTCCGGGCAGAAGGCCCACCTCGATGATCAGGCAGGGATGTTGGACATGAACGATTCCGAACGCGGTGCCCACATCCGACGACTGGACCGGAAGCACGTCTTCACCTCCTGGGCCGCCCAGGACGTGGTGGAGCCGATGCCCATCGCCGGCGCCCTCGGCAGTGAGTTCTGGGACTACGACGGCCACACGTACCTCGACTTCTCCTCTCAGCTGGTCAACGTCAACATCGGCTATCAGCACCCGAAACTGGTGGCCGCCATCCAGGAACAGGCGGCCCGACTGTGCTCGGTCGGCCCCAACTTCGCCAACGACGCCCGCAGTGAGGCGGCCGCCCTGATCGCCGCCCAGGCGCCGGGAGACCTCGACCGGGTGTTCTTCACCACCGGCGGCGCGGAGGCGAACGAGCACGCTCTGCGGATGGCCCGGGTGCACACCGGGCGTCACAAGGTGTTGTCGACCTACCGCAGCTACCACGGGTCGGTGGGCAATTCGATGGTCGCCACCGGCGAGCCCAGGCGCTGGGCGGCCGAGACCGGAGTCAGTGGCCACGTGCACTTCTGGGGCCCGTACGCGTACCGGTCGCCGTTCTACAGCGTCGACGCGGCCCAGGAGTGCGAGCGGGCCCTTGACCACTTGGCGAACGTCCTGATGGTGGAGGGACCGAACCAGGTCGCGGCCATCCTGCTGGAGACGGTGGTCGGGACCAACGGGATCCTGGTGCCGCCGGACGGCTACCTGGCCGGCGTGCGAGCGCTCTGCGACCGATACGGGATCGTCCTGATCTCCGACGAGGTGATGGCCGGCTTCGGCCGGTGCGGCGAATGGTTCGCTGTCGACCGCTGGGGCGTCACCCCCGATCTGATCACCTTCGCCAAGGGCGTGAACAGCGGGTACGTGCCACTGGGGGGCGTGATCATCTCCGAGAGGATCGCCGCATCGTTCTCCACCAAGCCTTACCCGGGCGGATTGACCTACCAGGGGCATCCGCTGGCCTGCGCCTCGGCCGTGGCCAGCATCAAGATCTTCCAGGAGGAGAAGATCGTCGAGCACGCCCGCTGGCTCGGCACCGACGTGATCGGACCGGAACTGGCCAAGATCGCCGATCGCCATCCGTCGGTCGGCGAGGTCCGCGGCCTCGGGGTGTTCTGGGCGGTCGAGCTGGTGAAGGACCGGGCCACCCGCGAACCGTTGGTGCCGTTCAACGCCACCGGCGCCGACGCCAAGCCGATGGCCGACTTCACCGCCGCCTGCAAGGAACGCGGTCTGTGGCCGTTCGTCCATTTCAACGGCACGCACGTGGTCCCGCCGTGCACCATCACCGAGATCGACCTGCGGCGTGGGCTGTCGATCCTCGACGACGCCCTGACCGTGGCCGATGGCTACTACACGGGCGCCGAGTAGGCCGGCGACCGGCGCAGTCAGTCGAAGGCGTCCAGGAACCGGTTCCGGAAGGCGTCCATGGGCCAGACCGGCCCGTTGCGGGCCGGCAGCAGACCCGGGGTCCAGTTCCAGGCCGCGACCCGGTTCGTCACCGCCGGGTCGCGGGCGATGATGGTGATCGGGACTTCGTGGCCGGCCGAAGCCCCGCTGACGATCGTCGCCGGCTGATGGTCTCCGAGCAGGACCAGGACCAGATTCTTGTCACCGTAGGTCTGCACGAACGAGATCAGCGACGTCAGCGAGTACCGGATGGACTGCCCGTAGGCCGCCCCGACCTGGTCGGCCCGGCTCCAGACCGCTTGCGGCGATTGTCCTTTGGCCGGCATGCCGTCGAAGATCGAACCGTCCCCGATGGCGTTCCAGTCGACCGTCGTCGGTAGCGGCGCCCACGGTGTGTGACTGGAGACGAGGTCGATCTCGGCCATCACGGGGGCGTGCCGCGGATCGGCCAGCTCGAGTTCGCGGAAGCGGGCCAGGATGTACTGATCCGGCATGTCGGCGTAGCTGAACGCCGGTCCCCGGTACCCCAGGTTCCGGACGTCGTAGACCTGGTCGTAGTGATAGAAGGTTCTGCCTTCGGGCCAGTCCCGATCGTTCGACGGGACGTCGCCCACCGTGCGCCAGCCGGCCCGGCGAAAGGCATCGCTCAGGGTGAACCGATCGCTGGCCATCAGCTGGTCGTACCGCTGCTGACTGTCCACCCAGAGCCCCGACTGCAGGGTGGAATGGGCGAGCCAGCTGATACCGCCGAAGGTGGGCGAGGTGAGAAATGCGCTCTCGGACGAGAACCCGGCCGCCTGCAGACTCCTGCTCCCGGCGGTCAGGACGGCCCGCACCCCGGGCGAGAACGGCGAGTCCTGTACCGCGACCTGACCGTAGCTCTCGACGAAGGCGAAGATGACGTCCTTCCCGGCCAGGCCGGTCAGCAGACGCCCACCCGGAGTGATGGCCACCGGGTCGCTGGAGATCGCGGCCGAGAACGTCTGCTCGTCCTGCAGACTGTGGCGGATCTGCCCGACCTGCTCCACGGCCAGGGCGGCCGCACCGGCGGAGGCGATGGGCGCCCCGGAGATCTGGACCCCGATCGCGGCCGCGACGACCCAGAGCGCGGCTCCGGCCGTGACGACACGCGCCGACACGCGGCGCCGGCGGGCCACCAGGCCGGTCAGTCGACGCATGGCCAGCGGCACGAAGACGCACACGGCGACGACCAGGGCGGCCGCCAGCACCACGACGGCCACCCCGGCGAACCGACCGATCGAATCGGTCAGCACGCCGACCGCTGGCGGCAGGTAGCTCCAGTCCGAGACCGGGTCGAACGGCCGGTCCAGCGCGGCCAGGAAACCCATGTCGAGAATCCTCACGACGGTCAGCAGGCCGAGCAGCACACCGACGATCGTGGCCACGGCCCGGCCGATTCGAGGCGGCAGCAGCAGAACCAACCCGAACAGGGCCACCCCTTCGATCGGTATGCGGGTGAACTGGGCCGGGGTCAACCGATCCACCTGCTCGGGCCCGAGCAGGGCGAACCAGACCAGCAGAATCGCCCCCGTCGTGGTGACCCCGGCGGCCCATCGTTGCCGACGCGAGCGGCTCGCCACCGGACCGGACGCACCGCCGGGCTGCGCCCGGCCGGACCCGGGCCGGCGGTGTCTCCCCAGCCAGAGGACGTCCCGCCCGAACGACTCGGTCAACAACGTCAGGGCGAGCAGGACCACGACGACCGCCGCCGGCCTCGGCAGGGCGCCGGACGCGACCAGGGTCAGCGCGATGCCCTGGATCGCGGCCACCACCTTGCACCAGTAGCGCGGCGGCGCGGGCTGCCGGAGCCACGGCCACCACCACCCGGCGGCCACGAACAGGTAGCGGGCCGCGCCGATCAGCAGGACCGGAGCCCCGACGAACCGGACGTCGTACACCGAGAGCGCCAGGATCGCGAACGCGTCGACCTCCATGTCGAACCGGGCCCCGACCGCCGACACGGTTCCGGTCCGGCGCGCGACCCGTCCGTCGACCGCGTCCAGCACCAGCGCGGCCACGGCCAGCAGGACCAACGCCGGGGTCGGCACGGCCCGGGTGAACGAGTCGGCCACCATCGCCGCCACGCCGCCGACCAGGGCGGCCCGGACCAGGGTGACCCCGTCGGCCGGCCCCGGACCCGCAGCGCCGGAACGGATCAGCCCCCGGGCCAACGCGATCACCGTGGTGAGGCCGCACGCGATCCCGACCGTCCAGCCCGGTCCGTGGAGTCCGGTGGAACCGGCCAGGACCCCGAGGACCGTGAGCTGCCCGGCCAATCCGGCCACGGCGGCGGGGATCGGGCCGATCTGAACCTTCCGCACTGCGCCTCCGTCTGTAGGGATGTGACCGCCTGTGGGGATGTGACCGCCGGCGACTGGCCGTACCCGGAGAACGCCGGATCGGCCGAAGTCGTTCAAACGCACCGAGGAGGTGGCAGTTGCCCGCCCAGGCCCGTGCCTTCTGGCTGAGCGAACCGGGAACCGGCGAGATCCGGGCGGTCGAACTGGCGGCGGCCGGCCCGGGCGATGTCGTCGTCCGCACCCTGTTCTCCGGGGTGAGCCGGGGAACCGAATCGCTGGTCTTCCGTGGCCGCGTTCCGGTCGCCCAGTTCCAGGCGATGCGGGCGCCGTTCCAGGACGGGGATTTCCCGGGGCCGGTGAAGTACGGCTACCTGAACGTCGGCGTCGTCGAGTCAGGTCCGCCGGACTTGTTGGGGCGGAACGTGTTCTGCCTGTATCCGCATCAGACCCGCTACGTGGTGCCGGCCGCGTCGGTGTTCGTCGTGCCCACGGATGTGCCGCCGCGTCGCGCGGTGCTGGCCGGGACGGTGGAGACGGCGATCAACGCCTTGTGGGATGCGGCCCCGTTGATCGGCGACCGCATAGCGGTGATCGGGGCGGGCATGGTCGGGTGCTGCGTGGCCCGGTTGCTGTCCCGGTACCCGGGGGTCGCGGTCACGCTGGTCGACATCGACCCCGGTCGGGCTGTGGTGGCGGCCGCGTTGGGTGCGGAATTCGCCCGGCCCGAGGACGTCACCGGCTCCTACGACCTGGTTGTGCACACCAGCGCCACCTCAGCCGGTCTGCAGCTGGGGATCGACCGGTTGGCCAGGGAGGGAACGGTGATCGAGCTCAGCTGGTACGGCGATGCCGAGGTGCGGCTCGCCCTGGGCGGCGCCTTCCACACGGGCCGGCTGGCCGTGCGGGCAAGTCAGGTCGGCGTGGTGGCACCGTCCCGCCGGGCTGGCCGTACTCCGGCCGATCGGCTGCGCCTGGCATTGGAGTTGTTGCGCGACAGCGCGTTCGATGCGCTGCTGACCGGCTGGTCACCGTTCGCTGATCTACCCGCCGTGATGGCCCGGCTGGTCGACGGCGACCTGCCGGCCATCTGCCACACCATCACCTACGACCGAGAGCAGGCCACGTGTTCAGTGTGACCGTCCGCGACCACATGATGATCGCCCACAGCTTCCGCGGTGCCGTCTTCGGCCCGGCCCAACGACTGCACGGCGCGACGTACGTGGTCGACGCCACGTTCCGCAGCCCGGTGCTGAACTCCGACGACATCGTGGTCGACATCGGTCGGGCCGCGCAGGAGCTGCAGGCCGTGGTGGGCGAACTCGGATATCGCAATCTCGACGAGGAGCCCGATCTGGCCGGCGGCAACACCACCACCGAGGTGCTGGCCAGGGTGATCGCCGACCGGCTCGCCGATCGTGTGCGCGCGGGCCGGTTCGGCGGCGGCACGGAGAATCTGGACGGCGTGACGGTGACCCTGCGCGAGTCGCACATCGCCTGGGCGAGCTACGAGCGACCGTTGTGACGGTGGCCGATCCGGCGGTGCTCAACGGGCGGTCGGACAGCGTCCGCGGGGGCGAGGTCGCCCGGCACGTCGTCGACGTCATCGTTCCGGCCGGCATCGACGATCCGCGGCGGCCCAGCGGCGGCAACCGGTACGACCGGAGGGTCTGCGACGGCCTGCGGGGGCGGGGCTGGCAGGTGCGCGAGCACGCCGTGCCCGGCCGCTGGCCGCAACCCGAGGACGACGCCTTCCGTGCCCTGGCCGAGGTGATGGCCCGGTTCCGGGACGGGGCGGTGCTCCTGATCGACGGGCTGATCGCCTCGGCCGCCCCGGATGTGTTGTTGCCGCACGCCATCCGGCTCCGGCCGGTGGTCCTGGTCCACATGCCGGCGGCCGACCGCAGCGCCGCGGCCGCCGAGCGGGAGCACGCCGTGCTGCAGACCGCCGCCGCCGTGATCACGACGAGCCATTGGACCCGCCACGACCTGCTCCGCCGGTACGGCCTGGGCCCGGCGCTGGTCCACGTCGCCCACCCCGGTACCGATCAAGCCGTTCCGGCTTCCGGATCAGTCCGCGGCGGCCGGCTCCTGTGCGTGGGCGCGGTGATCCCGGGCAAGGGACACGACGTGCTGTTCGAGGCATTGGCCGGCCTCGGGCCGCGAGCGTGGACGTGCACCTGCGTCGGCGCGCTGGACATCGAACCGGGCTTCGTTCATCGGCTCCGCCGGCAGTTGCGCGGCGCCGGACTGGGCGGACGCGTTCGATTCACCGGCCCGCTGGGTGAACCTGAGTTGTCGGCGGCCTACGCGGACGCTGACCTGCTGGTGCTGGCCTCGGCCGCTGAGACCTACGGCATGGTGGTCGCCGAAGCGCTGGCCCGAGGCCTTCCGGTGGTGGCGACCGCCGTCGGTGGACTGCCGGAATCGTTGGGCCGGGCGAAGGACGGCACGGTCCCCGGAATCCTCGTCCCGCCGGCCGACCCGCGCCCGCTGAGCGCAGCGATCGACCATTGGCTGGGCGATCCCGGGCTGCGGGAGCGACTGCGCCACGCGGCCGGGCAGCGCCGGGAAACGTTGGCCGCCTGGTCCGACACGGTCGCGAAGATCTCGGCCGTGCTGATCAGGGCGGGCGCGTGAGGGGCGGCCGGGTGGCCGGCGCCGCCATCCTCGCACTGTTGGTGTGGCGCCTTGGCACCGGACCGTTTCTGGACGGACTTGCCGGGATCGACGTCGGGCCGCTCGCGCTCGCGGCCGGGATCACGGCCATCACCACCGCCGCGGCGGCCTGGCGCTGGACCCTGGTCGCGCGTGGCCTGGGCCTGACGATCCGGCCGCGGGACGCGATCGTGGCCTACTACCGCTCACAGTTCCTCAACAGTGTTCTGCCCGGCGGCGTGCTCGGCGACCTGCACCGCGGTCTGCGGCACGGACGTCGAACCGGTGACGTCGGCCGTGGACTCCGGGCCGTCGGCTGGGAGCGTGGCGCCGGCCAGGTCGTGCAGATTGCCGTGGTGCTGGTCGTTCTCCTCGTGCTGCCGTCACCGGTGCCCCACTGGCTGCCGTTGACCGGGGTGGCCGCCGTCTCGGCCGTCCTGATCTCGATCGCCCGCCTGGTGCGGCGGCCCGACAAGGAGGACACCCGCCACCCGAGCCTGCGCCGGGCCGCGGACGAGATCCGCGACGGCATCCTGGCCCGGCCGGCATGGCCGGGCATCCTGCTGGCCTCCCTGGCGGTGGTGGCCGGGCACGCCGCCGTGTTCCTCGTGGCCTGCCGGACGACCGGGGTGACGGCACCCGTTGGTCGGCTGCTCCCGATCGGGCTGCTCGTGTTGCTGGCCATGGGGTTGCCGACGAACGTCGGCGGGTGGGGCCCGCGCGAGGGCATGGCGGCCTGGATGTTCGCGCTGGCCGGGTTCGGGGCGAGCACCGGCGTGGGCGTCGCCGTGGCCTACGGCGTCTTGTCCCTGGCCGCGACCCTGCCCGGCGCGGTGCTGTTGTTCGCCGACCGGAGGGGCCGCCCGGCGGCGGAACCGGTTCGTACGCAAGCTGTCTCCGCGAAAGGGGATACCGATGGTGGCTGATCGTCCGTACACCGTCCTGAGCTGCTGCATGTCCATCGACGGGTACCTGAGCGGGCCGTCCGATGTCCGGTTGCTCTTGTCCAACCCGGACGACCTGGATCGGGTCGACGAGGTCCGCTCGACGTGCGACGCGATTCTGGTCGGCGCGCGCACCGTCCGGGTAGACAACCCGCGATTGCTGCTGCGGGATCCCGCCCGGCGGGCTCGGAGAGTGGCCCGGGGCCTGGCTCCGTCCCCGGCCAAGGTCACCGTGACCGCCGGCGCGCACCTGGATCCGGCGGCCGGGTTCTTCACCTCCGGTGACGGAGAGAAGCTCGTCTATTGCGCCAGTCCGTCCCTGGGGAAGGCGCGCGGCCGGTTCGGGTCGTTGGCCACCGTGATCGACGGGGGCTCGGCCGTGAACATGTGCCGGCTGAGCCACGACCTGCACGATCGCGGGATCGGGCGACTGCTGGTCGAAGGGGGTGCAAGCATCCACACCCAATTCCTGACCGCCGATCTGGCCGACGAACTCGATGTGGCGGTCGCGCCCTTCTTCGTCGGGGACTCGCGGGCGCGCCACTTCGTCGGTGACGGCCGGTTCCCCTGGCACCCCGGACACCGGGCGACGCTGGCCGAGGTCCGGCAGGTCGGCGACGTCGCGCTGATGCGGTACGCGCTGTCCGACCGGTTCGAGACGTCGACCGAGCGGATCCCAGTGAATAGCTTGGGCGCTCGATTTGCATAGTTAGACGTCTTGAGCGTGGTCCGCCCGTCTTGTCTACTTGGAACCGGTAGAGCAGCCTGCCGACAGCAGTCTCCGCATTTCCGAAGGGACCACGCCGTGGACATCAACTCCACCGCTTCGTCGTACGAGCTCACCACCGCCGCACAGCAAGACGCACTCGACCGGTTGATCACGGCCAGAACGTCCGGTTCGGAGTCGGCCATCCGGTCGGCCGAACACGCGGTGATCTCCACCCATCTCGCCTTCGCCACCGCCCTGGGGCGGCGCTACCGCGGTCGCGGGGTCGACCAGGACGATCTGCAGCAACTGGCCCGGCTGGGACTGGTCAAGGCGGTCAAGCGATGGCTGCCGGATGTCGGCAACGACTTCGCCCCGTACGCGTACCCGACCATCCTGGGTGAGATCAAGCGGTACTTCCGCGACCACAGCACCATCATCCGGGCCCCCCGGGGGCTCCGCGAGCTGCACACCGAGACCGACGCCGTCGCCGAGGGTCTGGAACAACGACTGGGCCGGCCGGCCAACGACCACGAACTGGCCGAAGCCGTCGGCGTCACCCCGCAGCGGATCCGCCAGCAACGGGCGGCGGTCCAGGCCTGCCGGTCACTGAGCCTCGACCTGCGTGCCGTGCAGGGCTCCGCCGACCAGGTGCCCAGCGAGTCGGCCGAGTCCGAGTTGGGGCGGGTGGAGAACCTGATGATGGTCCGTCAGGCCATCGTCGGCCTGACCGACCGGGACCGGCAGGTCCTGGCCCTGCGGTACTTCCAGGAGAAGAGCCAGGCCCAGATCGCCGCGGTCATCGGCGTCAGTCAGATGCAGGTCTCCCGGATCCTCCGCGGCATCCTGACCAAGCTCCGGGACGAGTTGGCCGACCGGCCGGCTCTCCAGTTGGCCAGCTGAGCCCGGCTCGGCCGGCTGATCCGGGCCCGAAACCGCGCCGGGTCAGTCGTGTTCGTGCCGCTGGAGCTGCCGACCGAGTTCGGCCTTCGTCATTCGCGAAATCCCCTTGATTCCAGCTCGTTTCGCGCGTTCGAGCAGCTGAGCCCGGGTGTTGCCCTCGACGTCGATGCCGCCGAAGGTCGCGCCCTCACCGCGGCGTTTGGCTGCCGTCGGCTTCTTGGACCGCTCGTCGGACGGGCCCTTCCGATCCTTGAGCTGCCAATGGTCCCCGACCTTCTCGGCGACGTGCTTCACCGAACTCCAGGCCGTCCGATGGGCCCGCTCCTCATCGCCGGCGTACTGCTGCTCGGCGTTGCTCAACGTTTCGACGTAGGTTCGACGTACCTTCGGGGCCGACCGCTCGACAGTGCCGGGGATCTCGGGTTCTTCGGTGGGCATCGCTGGTCTCCTCTCTCGGCCGGGACGGCTGCGAAGCACGGGGCATACGTGCCTCGGTCGTCGGCCGTGTCCGATCACGTCGACCCTCACGGTTCCCGACCAGGGCTCGGACCTAACCTCGCAGACCGGTGGCTGAGCGACCGTGGGGCCACCGACTCCGAATGAGGTCTTTCGACCCTGCCGACCGGACACCGCCTGTGCCTAACCTGATCTCAGTCGCCGGAGAGGGACATGCCGGTCGGGACGGATTCGGATCCCGGAATGTGACGAGGCAAGGAGTTTGACCATGTTGTCCGATCGCGAGCGGTCCGCTCTGACGCAGCTGGAACATGATCTACGGGAATCCGATCCGCGCTGGGCCGCATCGATGGCGCGTCGGCGACGTTCGGCCGTCCGACTGGGCCTGGCTGCGGTCCTCCTGGTCGTCGGTCTGGCCGGCCTGGTCGGCGGCGACATCTTGGCCGGAAGGATGGCGATCCCCGGAACCGCGCTGGCCGTAGCCGGTTTCGTCCTGATGGTGGGCGCGACCTGGATGCTCGGCTTCGGGTCTTCGTCGCTGCCGGCCGTGCTGCGGTCGTTGCGTCGTGGCGGCCGCACACCCACTGACACCCATTCGCGGCTCCGGTAGCCGCCGGTCGCCCCGGCCGTCCACCGCTCCGGATCGCCGGCTCACGCCGATCGATCGATGAGCGTCTCTCGTCCGCTGATCGTGGTGGCTGTGATGCGGACCCAATGCGGACGGGCCACGAACCGGACCCACGGGCGCAGTCCCAGTTTGTTCAACCGGGCGGTCACTTCCGCCGATTCCTCCCGCCGCGCCTGACCGGCGAACAGGACGCTCCAGGCCGCGCCGCGCTGCTCGTCCAACCCGTCGACCTCGAAGGCGACCGGCTGGCCGAGTTCCACGGCGGCCAGCAAGGATCCGGGATCGGTCAGGAACACGACCTCGTCCCCGTCCAGTTCGTGGTTGATCGGGAGGATCACCTGTTCGCCGTCCAGCACGAACGCGACCCGCCCCATCCGGGCGGATGCGATCCGCCGCAGGCACTCCTCCTTGTTCAGGATGAGCAGTCCGGCGTGGTCGAGCGGTGAGCCGACCGCCTTCACCTGGCCGTCGTCTTGCGGCGTGGCCCTGGTCGAGTGGGGGTGCGTCACGTTGATCCTTTCGGTCGTCCGGTCGAGGTGCGATGTCGGTTGCCCCACGGTCGGTTTCGGGTCGGTCACGCCCAGGGCGCGGTCGTCGCCATGGGCGCGGTCCAGGTGATGGTGGTGCCGGTGGGGCCGGTGGTGATGGTGCATCTGCCGTGGTGGTCGGTGGCGCGGGTGGTGAGGTTGTTCAGGCCGCTGCGGGTGGCGGTGGCCGGGATGCCGGTGCCGTTGTCGGTGATGGTGATGTGCAGGTCGGTGTCGACGGTGACGGTGACACTCAGTTCGCTGGCGTGGGCGTGGTGGACGACGTTGCTGACAGCTTCGCGGATGACGGCTTGGGCTTGTTCGGTCAGGGCCGGGTCGACGGTGTCCAGGGGGCCGGCGGTGCGGACGGTGGTCCGCAGGTCGGTGTCGGCGGTCAGTTCGGTGACGATGTTGTGGACGGCGGTGTGCAGTCGTAGTGGTTGGGCGGGGTCGGCGTGCAGGTCGAAGATGGCGGTGCGGATGTCGTGGATGACCTGTTGCAGGTCGTCAATGTGCTGCTGGAGCCGGGTGGCGACGATCGGGACCTTGACCCGGTGTTGGGTGCCCTGCATGGCCAACCCGATCCCGAACAACCGCTGAATGACCTGATCATGCAAATCCCGCGCGATCCGCTCCCGATCAACCAACACATCCAACTCCCGCCGCGCCGCCAACGCCTGCGCCCGCCCCAACGCCAACGCCGCCTGATCAGCAAACGCCGACACCAACTGCAACTCCTCCTCATCAAACCGCGCCGCCCCCGGCGACCGAATCGTGCACAACACCCCCGCCCGCGCCTCCCCATCCCCCAACGGCAACACCAACGCCGGACCAAACTGCCCCCCCAAATCAAACCGCAACCGCCCCACATTCCGCGGCGTCCGATCCACAAACACCTCCCCCGCCGTCGACCCCACCACCGGAATCCGCCGCCCCGTCACCGTGTCCGGCGCCAACCCCACACACAACGTCACCTCCAACACCGACCCATCATCCGGATCAGCCAACGCAATGAACGTGAACTGCGCCCCCGCCAACTCCCGCGCCCGCGACGCAATCAAAAACAACACCCGCCCCGGATCCGAACCCCCCAACAACTCCGACGTCACCTCCGTGATCGCCTCCAACCACCGCGCCCGCCGCACCCCCTGCTCAAACAACCGCGCATTCCCCACCGCAATCCCCGCCGCCGCCGCCAACACCTGCACCACCGACTCATCCTCCGCCGTAAACCCCACCCCACCCCGCTTCTCCGTCAAATACAACCGCCCAAACGTCGCCCCCTGCGCCGACACCGGCACCCCCAAAAACGACCGCATCGGCGGATGATGCACCGGAAACCCCACCGACGCCGGATGCACCGACAAATCCGCCAACCGCAACGGCTCCCCCTGCGAAATCACCACCCCCAACACCCCACCCCCCGTCGGCAACGGCCCAATCCGCTCCCGCGTCACATCATCAATCCCCTCATACACAAAATGAGACAACCCACCATCAACCCCCAACACCCCCAACGCCCCATACTCCGCCCCCACCAACTCCCGCGCCGCCCCCACAATCCGCCGCAACGTCACCTCCAAATCCAACCCCCGCGACACCGCCAACACCGCCGACAACAACGCCGACAACCGCGCCTCACCATCCACCCGCAACCCACCCAACACCCCCGACCCATCCCCATCCGCCGAACCGTCCCCACCCGCCGAACCATCCCCATCGCCGCCCTGCCCAACACCCCCGAACGGCACAGCATCCCCGAACGGCACATCACTCCGATCAGGGAAACCACGATCCAAATGGCCGGATGAATCACCCACCCCTCAACACTGACACAACCCTCACCACCGACGTATACGCCATAAGAGCGACCCTGAGAGGCAATCCGGCACGCCGGTCTACCCCATAAGGGTCGATGACACAGCGACCGGAGGAATCCGGCCCACTCACTCGAAAGAACGGAGCTGGGTGACGCTGCACCGGGTGGAGACTTTCGGCCCTACCCGTTGTCCGTCCGGTGTCCGACCCTTCTTCCATGATCGAAACGCTCGGACGTGCCGACCCGGGGCAGAGCCTCGTCGGCCGTCAACTCGCCGGCCCGACCGCACCCCCGCCGGACCTCGGGTCCATGGCCGGCGCAGGCGATCCAGCGGCCGCGGCCGAGCGTATCGCCGCCACCGCCGCGGCGTTGCGTACCCGGGACCGAATCGCCGCGCTGGAGGCCAAGGTGTGGGAGGCCGCCCTCACATGGTGTTCGGCCGCCGAATTCCTGGTCGCTCTGAGTGCGGGCGCGAACGGTTCGGTGACCGCGTACGGATTCGTCCCGTCCGAGGTGATCCGGGAAACCGTGACCGGCATGTGCCGGGCCTGGCCGGAAGTGACCAACGTGATCGATCAGCTGGCTTGCCTTCCGAGCCGGCGGCCACCCGAGTCAGCCGACTGGTCGCTCCGGCGATGACCAGCGGCCCCAGCCGCTTCGAGGGATCACCGGCGACGGGCCAACCGACCCCGATCAGGCGCCGGGATACCCCGTTCGGCCCGGGTCTCCCGATGGGCCGCTGGGCGGGCGTACCGATCCGCGCGCACCCGTCCGTGCTGCTCATGTTGGCCTTCTTCGCCTATTTCCTGGCCACCTCGGCCCTCCCGGCGGTCCGGTCCGGGCAATCCACGGCGGCCTACTGGTGGGTCGGCAGCATCACCGCGGCCGCCTTCTGGTTGACGTTGCTCGCGCATGAGCTGGCCCATGCCGTCACGGCCCGCCACTTCGGCATGAGGGTGGAGAGGATCACCCTGTGGGCCTTGGGCGGCCTCACCGAACTCCACGGCGAGCCCCCGTCGCCTCGCGCCGACGCTCTGATCGCCGGGTCGGGCCCGGCCGTCAGCCTGGTCATCGGTGGGGCCTGCGGCGCGGTGGCCTGGTGGTCGGGTACGTCGAGCCTGGCGGTGGCGGCCGTCGCCTGGCTGGCCGGCGCCAGCGTCTTTCTCGGGGTGTTCAATCTTCTCCCGGCCGCCCCTCTGGACGGCGGACGCCTGCTGCGGGCCTGGCTCTGGTGGCGTTCCCACGACCGGGCCAAGGCCGCGGTCCGAGCGACGTCCGCCGGCCGGGTGCTCGGCACCGCGCTGGTCGTTCTCGGCTTCCTCGAACTCCTCGCCGGTGGATGGGGCGGCCTCTGGCTCGCGCTGATCGGCTGGTTCATCGTCAGCGGCGCGGCCGGCGAGCGCTACGCGGTCAGTGCCGAGAAGCTGCGGACCCTGACGGTGCGCGAGGTGATGAGCCCGGCCCCGTTCGTCGTCGCGGATTGGTGGGCGGTCCAGCATCTGCTCGACCAGCTCCGTCTGGAGGACACCCATCAGGCCGCTTATCCGGTGATCGACTTCTCCGGCGCCGTCCACGGCGTCCTCACGCTTCAGGACCTGCTGCGCGTACCACCCGACCGGCGGGAAGGAACGCGGCTCCGCGACATCATCCGGCGTCCCGTGCTGCTCGTCTCACCGGACGTCTCGATGGCGGACCTGCTGCTGTCGCTGCATCTGCGGGGCGGTATGGCCGTGGTCGGCGAGAACGGCCGCCCGGTCGGCCTGGTCACGCCGGACGACCTGTCGCGGGCGGCCGCGCTGGCCGAGCTCGGCTGGCCGGCGAAGCATCCCGGGTCCCGGCCGGACGGTCCGCACACCGTGTAGGTCGTGCGGGACGTGGCCGGCAACGGGGATGCGACCGACCCCCGCGAGCGGCGCGCCGCGGGGACTTTCGCCTCTGGTCGTTGACGGTGGCCGGGTCCGACGATGAACGCGGGCCGGACATGCCAGGTCGGCCGCCGGCTATGGAGGGAAGAGCAGAGATGGGGTGGATTCGCGCGGTCGCGCTGGACCTGGACGGGACCATCGCGGCCGACGAGATCATCGCGTCGTCCATCCTGGACGCGATCAAGGATGCTCGCTACCGGGGAGTCCGTGTCGTGCTGGTGACCGGGCGAACGGCCGACTCGGTCGGCCGGCACTTCCCCGGACTGCTAGAGGACTTCGACGTCGCCGTGGTCGAGAACGGCGGCGTGCTGATCGCGGACGGCTGTCACCGCCTGTTGGGCGAACCGGTGGATCCGGCCTTGGTCGCCGCTCTCGCCGAGCAAGGGGTGCCGGTTCAGAGGGGTGAGCTGCTGGTCGCCGTGTCGGCCCAGCACGACGTGGCCGCTCTGCACGAAGTCGGCCGTCTCGGCCTGGACTGCACACTGCTCCGCAATCGGGCGGAGTTGATGATCGTGCCGAGCGGAATCTCGAAGGGAACCGGCCTGCTCGCAGCGCTCAACCTGCTCGGGCTGTCGCCGCACAACTGTCTGGCCGTCGGCGACGCCGAGAACGACCATTCCATGTTCGATCTCGCCGAACTGGCCGCAGCCCCGACCAATGCGATCCCGGCCGTACTGCACCATGCCGATCTGACCCTCGAAGCGGCCGACGGAGCCGGCGTGGCCGAACTTCTGGCCGGTCCGGTGATCCGCGGCGAACGACGCCCGACCTCCCGTCGCCGTCAGATGCGGATCGGTACGTTCCCGGACGGGACACCGGTTCGACTGCCGACCAGCCCGTCGACGATGGTGATCGCCGGCGGCAGCGGGCGCGGAAAGTCCTACCTGGCCGGTGTCGTCGCCGAGCAGCTCATCTCCGGCGGGTACCACGTCCTGCTGATCGATCCGGAGGGCGAGCAGTCCGCCCTGGAGGACGCGGCCGGGATGATGGCCCTGCGGGTCGGCGACCTCCAGGACGTCGCCCTGGCGGTCGACGCGCTGCGCTCCGGATCCAGTGTGGTACTGGATCTTTCGGGCACTGCGAAAGACGGCCTCGACGCCGTCCTGGGCGATCTTCTCGCCCGGGTCGTGCCGCTGCGCGCCGAGTTGGGATACCCGCAGTGGGTGATCATCGACGAGGCCCACAACCTGGCCGGACCGAACGGCCGGCTGCGCCCCCTGTTCGATCCGACGGCCGGCGGTCACTGCCTGGTCACCTTCCGGCCCGATCTCCTGTGCGCCGAGATCCTCACGGACGCGGACGTCATCATCTCCACCAGTCCGCCGATCGATCAGATGCTGGGTACCGCCGATCTCCCCGCCTCGGGTTTGCCCAAGGCCGTCACCGGGCAGGCCGTGCTGCTGCGGACCGACCGCGTGGAGCCGGGTCGTCCGTTCCAGGTGACCCAGCGATCGACCCACCACCGGCGCCACCGGCGCAAGTACACCGACCTGCCGCTGCCGCCGGGCAAGGGGTTCCGATTCCGCGGCCCGAACGGAGCCGGTCTGCCGGAGGCCAGGACGGTCGGCGAGTTCCGCGATCAGCTGGACGACGTCGACCCGGACACTCTGAACTGGCACCTGCGGCGCGGGGACCTGTCCCGTTGGGTCGGCGACGTGGTGCAGGACCGCGAGCTGGCGGTACACATCATCCGTCTGGAACACGAGTTGGCGGCGCGTCAGGCGGCCGACATCGCCTGGGCCCGCGAACAACTGGCCGACGCCGTCGATGCCAGGTACGGCGCCTGATGAGGCGCCCCATCCGCCCGTCGCGCGTCCGGCCGGCCGGCGTCAGGCCCGGGCGTGGCTCCTGATGTCACGGAACACCTCGGCCAGGGCCAGACGCGGAGTCGGTGCCAGCCGGGTGAAACTGGGCTTGGGCCATCCGGCGCGGATGATCATGTGGGTGAACTGGCCGGACGGCACCTCTCGGTCCAGGTACTCGCGGGTCGTGAAGGACTCCAGCGGTTGAGTGATCGGACAGGTGGCGAGGCCGATGGCCGATGCCTCCAGGAGCACCGCGCTGGTGGCCTCACCCGAGCGCATTCGTGCCCGGGGATCATCGGTCGGGCCGGCGAGCAGCAGGAGCTCGCCCGCATCTTCCTCCGTCGAGTTGCCCGGCCAGGTCAGCTCACCGGCCGGAAACGTCCGGTCCGCGTCGTGTCCGGTTCCCGCCGGCCGCACGCTACCCGGGATCCCGACGGTGTCGGGTAGGTGCTGACCGGCCCATCGGCGCAGCTCGTCCCGATAGCCGGGGTCACGCTCCTGCTGGAGTGCAGCCGCCCGGACGGCGGCCTCGAGGCGCTGGCGGCGCCGGCCGTCGGACACCTGGATCAACCCGGCCTGGTGACGGGCGGCCACCTCGCTCAGCACGTTCAGCAGGGAAGCCGGGATCTCCCACGAACTGTAGGGCCGGCGATCGGATCGCCGGACCGGGATCGCGGCCGCCCACCGGGCCTGCTCGGCCGTCGGCTCGGCCGCCCGGAACTCCAGCGCCGCCAGATGGTCCGGCTGGGAGGGGTCGGGGAACCGGGTCACCTTCGTGGCCCATCCGGCCGCGGCGAAGGCCACCCGGGCGTGGTGCAGAACAGCGCCGCAGCTGAGCAGCAGGTCCAGGCCCTCGGGGTCGGTGGCCCGGAGCCATCGGCGACGGTCCGCATGCAGGTGCAGCGAATTGTCCTGGAGGTCCCAGCGCCACGGCTGACTGTTGTGGATCGAGGGGGCGCGCTGCGCGAGCGTCAGGACGGTGGTCACCGTCTGGACGTCAGGCCTTGGTTGAGACATGGGAAACGACCTCCCGATCGACATGCTGGTAAGAGACCGCGTTCCCGGTGCCGCCGACCCAGCATCACGGCCGGCGTCGGTCCTGATGATGATGTTGGGCCTGCGCGCCGTCCCGGAACAGGGTCGAAGGTCCCGTCCCACAACCGGTTTCGACGAACCGGCGAGCTGGAGGGCTCGGCCGGAGCGACCCGGCGGGTGACAAGAGTCCTTTGTCCCCGCGATGACGACCTCGGCCTCTGGACCACCGATCGCGACGCGTCGGAGAATGATCCACCATCACAAACCGATCGGAGATCGACCCCATGACCAGAGCCCAGGACGCACCGTCAGAACACGCCGAGCGAACCGCCGTCATGCCGGACTCGTTGCGCGGCAGCGTCATCGTGGGCGTCGATGGTTCGCCGGCCTCGCTGGAGGCCATCCGGATGGGTCATCGTCTGGCCGGCGCTCTTGGACTGCCACTGTCGGCCATTCACATCTGGCACCCTTCCAGCCCGCTCCGGGTGCCACCCAGCTGGCATCCCCACGATGACGCGATGACCATGCTGGCGCACTCGGTTCGCGTTGCCTTCGAGCCGGAGCCGGCACCCGACGTGCAGTTGTTCGTCGAGCGGGGTGACGCCGCCTCGTCACTGATCGAATGCAGTGACGGTGCGGCGATGCTGGTCGTCGGCCGGAAGGCCACGCGGAGCGGACTGGGCGGGGCGTTGATGGGCTCGGTGAGTTCGGCCTGTGCGGCGCACGCCCGGTGTCCGGTGCTGGTCGTCCAGCAGCCCGGGGATGCGGACGGAAGCGCCTGATCCTTCCGGCGCACCGACCGTCGCGACCGGCTCGTCCGTCGCGACCGGCTCGTCCGGTCGGGACAGGTGTCCCACCGCGACGGGGTGCGTCTCCGGGGCCGGGGTCTCCGGACGGGCCAGCCCACGGAGTTCGACCGGGGTCAGCGACGACAGGATGCGACCGGTTCTCGGATCGCAGGTCAACATGGCGTCCACGCCGGCCGCATCCATCCGGTCGGCCAGAGCCGACAGCGTGGGTGCCGTGCCGAGGGCCTGGAGAAATCGTCCCCGGTTTCCGCCCGACTCACCGGAACTCGATGCCGCCATCTCACACCGTCCGGGTTCTGAGCATCGACTCGAGAGCGGCGATGCGTTCGGCGAGCGGCGGGTGGGTGTCGAACAGCCGATGCACGAAGCCCTCGTGATGTCGCAACGGGTCGCAGATGAACATCGAAGCCGTGGCGTGATTGACGCGCTTCAGTGGCGCCTGCGTCCGGTCCAGGTCCCGGAGCGCCCGCAGCAGCCCAGCCGGGTTCCGGGTGAGCTCGACCCCGCTGGCGTCGGCCATCGCCTCCCGGCGACGCGAGACGGCGAGCCGGATCAGGGGGCCGACCAGGAACCCGACGACGGCCAGCAGCGCCGAGGCGAGCAGGGTGATCGCCGTCACCTGGGCCGCGTTGCGCCCCTGCCCCCTGACCAGCACCGCCGTGCGCCAAAGGGTCGCCGACAGCAATCCGGCCAGCCCGATCATGGTGGCGACGATCAACAGCAACCTGGTGTCGAAGTTCTTGATATGACTCATCTCGTGGGCCAGGACCCCCTCCAGTTCCTCCCGGTCCATCACCGCCAGGAGGCCGGTCGTCACGCAGACCGCGGCGTGCTGGGGGCTGATCCCGGTGGCACACGCGTTGGGGGCCGGGTCATCGATCACGTAGACGGCGGGGGTCGGCAGGCCGTCGCCGATGGCCAGCGCCTCCACCAGGTCGCACAGCGCGGCGTAGCGGGCCGGATCGGCCGGCCGGGCTCCGGCCGTTGCCAGCACCAGGCGGGCACCGGAGACCAGACTGAACGCCGCGGCCGCGGCGGCGAAGACGGCGGCGACCACGATCCCGAAGACGACATCCGGCATCGCCGAGGTGTGTCCGGGCCGGGTGGAACCGGCGCCGACGAGCCAGCCGACCAGCGCTCCGACCCCGATCCAGATCAGCACGAAAAGGATGACATAGGCAATACTGCGGCGTTTGTTGCGCGCGATTTCGTGGTACATGGACCGACCGCTATCGCATCGGGCGGGGGTTCGAGGTTCCGAATTCCACGGACGGCACCGCCTGATCAGCCGGCTCGGCCTCGAAGTAGTCCAGCTCGGTGAAGCCGAACGGCTTGGCCAGCAAGAGATTCGGGAAGCTCTGGATGGCACTGTTGTAGTCCCGCGCGCTCGTGTTGTAGTAGCGACGCGCGTATTCCAGCTTGTCCTCGGTGGCCGTGAGCTGTTCTTGCAGGGCGATGAAATTCTCGGCCGCCCGGAGGGCCGGGTAGCCCTCGGCCACGGCGAACAGCGACCGCAGGGTGGATGTCAATGCGTTCTCGGCTGCCCCCACGACGGCGGGGTCGCCGGCGGCGCGGGCGCTGACCGCCGCGTTCCGGGCCTGCGTCACGGCTTCGAACGTGCCGCGCTCGTGGGCGGCATATCCCTGCACGGTCTGCACCAGATTGGGCACCAGGTCATGTCGCCGTCGCAGTTCCACCTCGATCTGCGACCACGCTTCGCGGGTGCGGTTGCGCCGGCGCACCAAGCCGTTGAACGCGATCACGGCACCGATGACGACCAACGCGGCCACCACCGCGATCACGATCCAGGTCGCCGTCACGGAGTGCTCCCTCGGCGGTCCTCATCGGCCATGTCGACCGGGCCGACCGAATGGACGCCGATGCCGGCGATCGTGGCCAACGGCCAGGGGCTCAACCAGTGTTCGTCCGCGGTCGGGTGAAAGGTCGAGGTGGGGCTGGTCAGATGACTGTCGACGTGGACCACTCCGGCGGTGACGGACACCGACTGCAGCAACGTCTCCAGCACTCCGGGTTCGGAGAGTTCCCCGCGCAGCGTGACCACCCCGTGGTCCACGTCGACCCGGACCTGCAACGGGTCCAGCAGGAAGGTGTCCCGGATGACGTCGTCCCGGAGGTGGTCCGCGATCTCCTGATCGGTGCGCAGGAACAGCCGGACCAGATCAGCCCGGCTCACGATCCCGACCAGACGACCGCGATCGTCCACCACCGGCAGCCGCTTCACCCGACGGGCGCCGGACAATCGCGCGACCGCCGGAACCGGATCCTCCGGACCCACCACGATCGCCGGCGCCGACATCAGCTCCCCGGCGGTCATCGCCCGTGCCTTCACCGACTGCGCCGCCGCCGCCGTGCCCGGAATCACGAACCGGCGGGACTGGTCGACGGTCGCCAGTTTGGCCAGCAGGTCCTGTTCGGAAACCACGCCGACCACGGCCCCGTCGGCATCGACCACCGGGACCGCACTCACCCCGGCCGAGGTCAACGCATCCACCACGGCCGCGAACGGCGCATCGACCGGCACCGACACCACGGACGTCGTCATCACGTCCTGGGCCCGCAGCCGGTCAACCGCCCACGAGTGTTCCGGCTGTCTCCGTCCGCCCGGCCCCGACGGATGGACACCATCGGACGCCGCCGCGGGCGGACCGTCCGGATGAGCACCGTCCGAACCCGCCGCCGACGCCGACTCGGCGGCCGACGCCGAGGCCCGGCCCACCGCCGCCAGGTACGACCGCAATGCCCGCTGCTGAGGTTCGCTGAACGCACCCGAGGCCAACGCGTCCAACGCCGACGCCTCGACCCTGGCCCTCTCCACCTGATCCGTCATCACCATCACGTTCCTCTCCTGCGACCCCGGACCGACACGAACCCCTCCACCACACCGACGGAGCGGTGCACCTGCCGAACTCCACCGCTCGCACCGATCACCGCGGACCAGGGAAGCGAGCGGCACCATCACCCGGCGGCGCGTGGATCCCGATCTCGTTCAGCACGACGTGCACATCGGGAACGCGCAACGCGGCCCGCGCGGCGAGCATGATCTCGACATTCGAGCGCGCCGTTCCGGCCAGGGTCACGGCGCCCTCGGACACGGACACCTCGATGCGTTCGTCATCCAGTTGCCGGACGGCGTGGAGCTTTTCCATGACGGCGCGTCGAGTGGTCGCCGCACCCGAGGTCGAGGTGTCGATCGGTGTCATGCCGGCCAATCTGCTCCGGACGGCCCCGAACAGCTAGGGCATTTGGTCCCCACCTTGTGGGTGGCCGTCGAGAATGCTGACCCGGATCGCACCGGGCACCCCCTCGGCCAGTACCTTGGCCACCTCACGATCGGATTCCTGGTTGAACTGGTCCCAGACGCTGACGTCGCCGTTCACCACCTGTACGGTCCAGCGGCCCCGGCCGCCCAGCACCCGCAGATGGGCCCGGACATCGTCGGCGATCTGTGCGTCGGAGCGGGTCAGCATCCGCAGGATGTCCCGTCGCGTGACGACGCCGACCAACCGGGTGCCGTCGACGATCGGCATCGAACGCCGGTGGCCCTGCAGCATCGCGCGGGCGACCAGCGACAGGTCGGCGTCGTCGCTGACGCCCACCACCGGACTGGTCATCACCTCGGACACCTTCCGCGCCGCCGGTTCAGCCGGGTCCGGTGCCGGCGTACCGTCGTCGAACCGGGAACCGACGACATCGGCCTCGGTGATCACGCCGACCAGTCCGCCGTGGGCGTCGACGACCGGGAGTGCCGAGAATCCGCGGCGCACCAGGATCGAGGCCGCCTCGGCCAGCGGCGTGTGCGGTCGAACGGTGACCACGTTGCGGGTCATCACATCACGAGCGTGCACGTTCGTTCACCCTTCCGGCCCCACCCGCCGAGAGCCTCTCCCCCGGGTCGGCCACGTCCCTCATCGGCGCTTTCCCACCTTGTCGCGCTCCCGCCAGATCAGCCGGTGCACACCGAGATATCTCGGGAGGGACCGGAGACCGGGGATGACCGGAATGCAGATCAGCACCAGGGTCAGCAACATCATCAGACCCCAGACCAAAGCGTCGGCGTTGTCGGACGTCGAGAATGGTTTGACCTGGTACCAGAACGTGTAGAGCCACATCCAGGGCTGCCCCGGGTAGTTGCCGCTCTCGTTCATCATTCCCCACTGGTCGCCGCCGAGTTGCTCGGCCCTGGCCTGGTCCTCCAGGTAGGCGCCGTCGGCCAGCAGCAGCAGCGGGCGGGTCTGGTCGGTGCCGTAGAAGCTGTCATTGCCGGTGAGCATGCTCTCCAGGCCGCCGGACCGGGCCAGGACCAGGAACTGCGCGGCCATCACCGGCACCGGCCCGTAGTCGCCCGCCGCCACGGACGCCGGATCACCGTTCGGCGCCGCGGCCAGGGCATCGGAGTACGCGCCGGCCCACGTCGTTCTTTGCGAGTCGGTGGCGCCGGACCAGGCCGAGAGAGCCGCCGTCAGGGCCGGAACTCCGCTGACGTGCTGCAAGGGGGTCACGACGAGGTCCTGGGCGCTGTCGACCGGGATGGTCACGCCGGCCCACTTCTGCAGGCTCAGTGGGCCGAGTTTCTGACCCGAGGAGGCCGAATTGTAGGGGGGCCCGTAGCTCGCGCTGGTGCTCGTTCCGGCCAGTTCGGCCGCCGCCGTGGCCACGACGTCGTCCGGCGCCTGTTGGGCCCAGGTGGCCAGGGTGATCGATTCCCGGTCGGGTGAGGAGAAGATCGCGGCCAGTGCCACGGTGAGCAGGCCGACCACGACCAGCGCGACGACGAATTCCTTGACCAGGTCGTACGGCCGGGTCGGGAACAGGTGCGAATCGGGAGTCCGGTCCCGGCGCGGCCGGGCCGGGGCGCGGGTGGTCATGACCGCTCCTGCATCGACGCGTCGGTCCGCTCGGGGCCGTCCGGCCCCGCGTAGTCGGCCGGTTCGGCATCGAACGGCGGGACAACGCCGTGCCGCCGGACCAGCAGGATGTGCAGGCCGACGAGCACACCGACGGCCAGCGGTAGCAGCGTGACGTGCCAGAGCAGCATCTGCCCGGAGTTGAGCACATTGAATTCGCTGCCGATGCCCACAGCGTTGAGCCCGTCCTTCGCCTGCCCGGAGATCCATTGCGAGTCGAAGTTCGACTGGGAGAGATAGCCGGTGAAGGCCGTGCCGATCGAACCGACGAATGCGATCGCTCCGGTCGCCCAGGTCAGCGCGCGGTGCCCGCGCCACGCCGCCATGAAGAACTTGCCCCACAGGTGGATCACCATGAGCGCGAAGAACAGTTCAACGCTCCACAGATGGGTGGAGTTGACGAAGTGGCCAAGGCCGGAGCGATGCCACCACGCGGCTCCCTTGATCACCAGGACCACGCCCGACAGCACGACGTAGATCAGGGCGGCCAGCGAGCCGACCCCGAACACGTAGATCCACGAGTGCACGTACGCCGGTTGCCGGTCCGGCAGCCACTGCCCTTCCGGCACCATCCGGACGACCCGGCGGCGCAGCCCGGACGTCCAGTTGCCGCCGGTGACCTCGTCACCTCCGGTCATCGCCCACCTCCCGCCGGTCGGCCGAACTCGGGAACGGCAGCACCAGAGCGAGGACGAAGACGACGATCATGGCCAGGATGACCAGGAGATTCGCGAGGGATATCTGCACGACCCCCATTCGCAGATAGGTCGCGCCACTGCCCAACATCGTGGTCGTGTACATCGGTCACGCTCCCGGTCTCCCGTCGCCGTCGATGGAAGACTCCACCCGGTCGACGCCTGCTCGGCCACGTTCGCCTGTGATGACTCTGTTCCGTTCGGGCACTGGCCGATAGGGTCTTTGGTCCCCCCTGGTGATCCGGGACTTTGGTCTCTACTGACGCAGATCCGTTCTGGTGTCTGCTGTTTAGTGGCGGGCCACCGCCCGCGGACGTCCTCAGCGGCTGGAGGTTGATGCTATGACAGGCCGAATAGTGGTCGGCTGGACGGATTCGGCCGAGGCGCACGCCGCCCTGGACTGGGCCGTCCATCAGGCTCTCCTCACCGGCCGGTCGGTGACCCTCGCCCACGAGATGACGCGTGGGGCGACCGGAACCGAAGACCCCGGAAACGCGTGGGAAGTCGAGGCCAAGGCCCGGAGACGGGTGGAGGCCATCCGGCGGACGGTTGTCGGCGAGTTCCCGGACCTCGAGTTCCAGCCGGTCGTCGAGTGGGGCGAGCCGGGAGCCGGCTTGCTGCGGTGGAGCCGATCGGCGGACATCCTCGCCGTCGGCGCCCCGCCGAATCGGCATCTGCGGATGCTGGGAGCCCTCACCGATCACCTCGCCGCGGCGGCCGAATCCCCCGTCGCGCTGGTTCCCCGGACGTGGCGCGGCAATTCCCGCGGCGCCCGTACTGTCGCGGTCGGAGCGACCAGCAGCCCGGGGGGTCGCGCCGCACTGAAATTCGCGTCGCACGAAGCGATCCGGATGACGGCCTCGCTGGTGGCCGTCATCGGTGCGGACCGGCACTCGGAGCAGGCGCGAGCCATTCTGCAGAACCTGGAACACGTCGAGAACGAATGCCCTGGCCTGCCGATCGAGATCCATTGGGAGAAAGGCGATGTCGCACCGGCGTTGATCCGGATCTCGCAGACGTCCCAGATCGTCGTCCTGGGCACGCATCACAGTCCCGATCGTTGGTCCATCCGCCTCGGGCCGGTCACCGATCTGGTCCTGGGCCACACCGCCTGCCCGGTCATCACCGTCGCCCGCCTGCGCGCACGAAGCGACACCGAGCTGGTCGGATCCGGGTGACACCGGCCGGACCGACATCGGGCGCGGGACAGCCTCGCTGAGCGGTTCCCCCACCTGAACAGACGGCCCGGCGCCGACCGGCGCCGGGCCGCTACCCGGCCGAATGGGCCGATGGGTGCGTCAATTCGCGGTGACCGATGCCCCGGACGCCGGGGAATCCACCGGGCTCGGCGGCTCACCGAGCGCGGCCAGCACCAAGGACAGCCGATGGCCCGCATCCTCCGCCATCGGCAGCAGAGCCGGATTGTTGGTCAGCGAAATCATCACGCTCGGATCGAGGATCTGAACCTGGGTCCGCGCGCCGTTGATCTCCTGCACCGTCACGTTGCAGGGCAACAGAAGTCCGATCGACGGCTCGGCCTCGAGGGCCGCACCGGCCAGTTGCGGGCGGCAGGCGCCGAGCAGAAGCTGGCGCGGGATGGTCATCCCGATCTTCTCGGCCAGCACCTTCTGCAGGTCGATCGTGGTGAGGACGCCGAAACCTTGCTCGGCCAACGCGTTCACCGTGCGGGTCACGGTGTCGTCGAACGAATCGCTGACCGTGACCGAGAGTGCATAGCTCATCGTGATGCTCCTTGCTTCGACAGGCGGTTTGGGGGCCGATCGGCACCCGATCTTCTTCTCGGATCGGCCGATTCCAGCAGTATTCGCCATTCGGCGGTGCTGATGGTCTTCCGGACCGCGTCGACGGCATCCGGATTGACCGAGATGGACGTGATGCCGAGGCGGACCAGGTGCTCAGCGAATTCGGGGCGGTTCGACGGTGCCTGACCGCACAGCGAACTCGTGATGCCGGCGTCCTGACAGGCCCGCACGATGCGTTCGATCGCGTCCAGCACCGCCGGATCGGCCTCGTCGAACAGCTCGGCGCAGATCTCCGAATCGCGATCCACCCCCAGCATCAGCTGGGTGAGATCGTTGCTGCCGATCGAGACCCCTTCCACGCCCATCTCGGCGTAGGTCGGGATCCAGTAGGCGACCGAAGGTACCTCCGCCATCACCCAGATCGGCAGGGCACGGGCGGTCGGATGGGCCGAGATCAGGTCGAGGCACTGCCGGAGTTCCCACGCCGTCCGGACGAACGGAATCATCAGGCGCAGATTCGGTGTCTGCGCGGCGACCTGCCCGAGGACGTCCAGCTCCAACTGGAACAGGTCGGGTTGCCGGACATACCGGTAACAACCGCGATACCCGATCATCGGATTCTGTTCCTCGGGTTCGAATCGATCCCCGCCCTCGAGGCCGCGGAATTCGTTCGACCGGAAATCGATGCTGCGGTAGACAACCGGACGAGGCGCGAAGGCCCGGGTGATCCGCAGCAGCGATTCGGACATGGCGGTGACGAATGCGCCCGTCTCGCCGCGCTCCATGAGCAACCGGGGATGCACCCCCTTCAGCGCATCGGCCACCATGAACTCCGCTCGCAGCAGGCCGACCCCGTCGACCGGGAGTGCGGCGACCTGTTCGGCGTGTTCGGCGACGGAGAGATTGGCGTAGACCCGCGTGGCCGTCGGGCCCTCCTCGGTCCGTGACGGTGCCGCCGCGGCAGCCGCCCCGGCATCGGCCGGACTCCGACCTTCGTCGACGACCCCCTCGTAGACCTCGCCGCGCTTGCCGTCCACCGTCACCAGTTCACCGTCGCGCAGCGTGGTGGTGGCGTTGCGGGTCCCCACGACACACGGCACCCGAAGCTCGCGGGAGACGATCGCGGCGTGGCAGGTCAATCCCCCGCCGTCAGTGATGAGCGCTGCCGCCCGGCGCATGGCCGGCACCCAGTCCGGGCTGGTCATCGACGCGACCAGCACCTCGCCGTCCTTGAGTTGGTCGCCCTGGTCCGGCGAGGACAGGACCCGTACGACCCCGGAGGCGCGGCCCGACGACGCGGCCAGTCCGCGGACCAGCACCCGGTGGGGCACCGCCTTCGGCTCGGCCCCGCGATCGCGCAGGGTGGTGATCGGCCGCGACTGCACCAGATAGGTCCGTCCACCGGCCTTCGCCCATTCGATGTCCTGGGGCGATCCGTAGTGGTCTTCGACGGCCGTCGCCAGCCGGGCGAGTTCGGCGACCTCCTGGTCGCTCAGCACCCGGCGGGCCCCCTCGTCCGGGCTCAACGACAGCGTCTGGTCGGTACCGTCCGGACCCTGAACGATCATCCGGGTCTGGTGGCCGACCCGGACGCTGAGAATCTTGGGGCCGTCCTTGAGGACGACATAGGTGTCCGGCTCGACCATCCCGCTCACGATGGCCTCGCCCTGTCCGAACACCGCCTCGATCACCATGCGGTCCAGCAGATCGGTGGACGGGTCGGCCGTGAAGATGATCCCCGAGGATTCCGACGGGATCATCAGCTGGACGATGACGGCGATCGAGGGTTCCTCGCTCACCCGTTCGGTGGCCCGGTAGGAGATCACGCGCTCGCTGTACAACGACGCCCAGCAGTCGACGATACGGGCGAGCAGCTGCTCCTTCCCGCTGACGTTGGTGAAGGTGGCATTCATGCCGGCGAAGGAGTTGTCGGCGCCGTCCTCGGCCGTCCCGGACGACCGTACGGCCACGCGGGCGTCGTCGCCCAGAGCGCTGTACGCGGCGACGATACGCTCGGCCAGCGCCGGGGGAATCTTCGTGCGCAGCACCGCCGCGTGCGCCGCCCGGGCGGCCTCGGCCAGCGCGGCCGGATCGTCGGGATCGATCGTGGCCACCAACTGCCGCAACTCGTTTCGAGCCCCGGACAGCTCGATCGCCTCCAGGTAGGCGTCGCTGGTCACCACGAACCCCGGTGGCACGGGAAGACCGGCGCGCAGCAGTTCACCGAGGTTGGCGCCCTTCCCGCCCACGGATGGCACGTCGGCGAGGGTCACATCGTCGAGGGGGCGGACCACTGCCGCCATTGTCTGGGTCACGTCGATCGCTCCGTTTCCACGGCGCGTCACACCCTCGCCGTCCGTCGGTCATCTGTCACACGGTCGGGCCCAGACTGCAACGGTCCCCGCTGGCCCGGAAGAGTCGAAAGTCCCCACGTCCGACCGGTCCGGCGTCGTCCGATCCAGCGCCGGATCTCGTCGGCACCCCAGACGACGAACGGGAACGGGATGACCAACGCCAGCTGACTCGCGGTGGGGGTGGCCGTGCCGAACACCGGGTGCAGGAACGGCACGAAGACGACGGCCGCGGCCAGCACGAGTTCGATCGCGATGGCGCCCAGCAGGAGCGGATTGCTGAACACGCCCGTGCTGCGCAGCGACGCCCGTTCGGTCCTGGCCGCCATGGCCGCGCCGACCTGGCAGGACACGATCCCCAGCCAGGCGACGGTGGTCGCCTGTTGATAGAGGTGATGCAGCGGGGTCCCCACGCCGGTCGGGGCGTGCAGAGACCAGCCACCTCGCTGGAGCACCACGAAGAATCCGGCCAGCACCAGACCGGCCGAGATGACCCCGAGGAACCCCCAGGCCCGGGCCAGCAGACGCGGGCGGATGACGCCTTCGGACCGCGGCCGCGGTGGCCGGCGCATGACGCCCGGTTCGGCCGGTTCACGGCTGAGGGCCAGCGCCGGAAGGGTATCGGTGAGCAGATCGATGGCCAGCAGCTGCATGACCGTGAGCGGAAGCGGAATGGCCCCGCCCGACAGGGCGAACAACAGGAACGGGACGATCTCGGGAATCGCGTGGGCGAAGATGTACAGGATGAACTTCCGGACGTTGTCGTAGACCCGGCGCCCCTCTTCCACCGCATCGATGATGGTGCCGAACCGGTCGTCGGTCAGCACCATGGTCGCCGCCTGGCGGGCCACCTCGGAACCTGACCGCCCCATCGCGACCCCGATGTCGGCCGCCCGCAGCGCGGGGGCATCGTTGACCCCGTCGCCGGTCATCGCGACGACCTGACCGAGACTCTGCAGAGCATCGGCGATGCGGAGTTTCGCCTCCGGCGAGCTCCGGGCGAAGATGATCTCACCCGGAGCCTCCAGCACCGCGTCGAGTTGCGCATCGCTCATCGCGTCGAGCTCGGACCCGGTGATCGTTCGGCATCCCCCCGTGCCCGCGCCGATCCCCACCTGTTGGGCGATCTCGGCCGCGGTGACACCGTTGTCGCCGGTCACGACCAGGATCCGGATGCCGGCGTCATGGGCCCGCGCGATCGCGTCCGAGGTCCGCTCCCGCGGCGGATCGAGCATCGCGATGATCCCGAGCAGGCACAGATCCTTCTCCACGACCCGCCGATCGACCGGGATCGCCCGCTCGCCCGGCAGATCCCGCTGTGCGACCGCCAGCAGCCGGAGCCCGCGACGGGCGTACATGTCGAGCACCGCGGCGATCTGCTGTCGATCCTCGTCGGTCAGGACGCGGGTGGCGTCCGGGCCGCTGGCAATGCGTGACGCGAGGCCCAGTACCGCCTCCGGCGCGCCTTTGGTGTAGGCGCGGAGATGGTCGCCGTCCGTGTCGATGGTGCTCATCAGTCGGATCCGGGGATCGAACCGGAAGATCGCCGATCGTCGGATCCCGGACTCCTCCTCGTCACCGATCAGTTGTGCCCCGAGCCGAACCAGCGCCACCTCGGTCGGGTCGCCACTGGGACCGTCCGGGCCGATCTCGGCGGTGCAGCACCGCACGGCCGCCCGGACCAGCACGGCCACCAACCCGGACCAGTCGACGCCGGAAACACCGGAGCCGTCCGATCCGTTGATCGCGACCGAACCGTGGGACGTCCACAGGTCGGTGACCTGCATACGATTCTGCGTGAGCGTCCCGGTCTTGTCGGTGCAGATGACGGTGGTCGAGCCGAGCGTCTCCACGGCCGAGAGCCGTTTGACCACCGCCCCTCTGCGCGCCAGGTCCTGCACCCCGACGGCCAGGGCGAGGGTGATCGTCGGCAGCAGGCCCTCGGGCACGTTGGCCACGAGCAGACCGATCGCGAAGCTGACCGCAGCCACGGTCGTCAGCCCGGCCGCGATCCCCAGGGGCAGAAAGGCCACCGCAACGGCGATGGAGACCAGGGCGATCAGCCGGGCCACCTTGCGGACCTGGACCTCCAGCGGGCTGCGATCGCCTCCGACCCGCTCGGACAATGCGGCGATCCGGCCGATCTCGGTGTGCATGCCGGTGGCGGTGACCAACACGCGGGCTTCGCCGGCCAGGCAGGCACTCCCACTGAAGACCATGTTGTCGGCCTGCAGCAGCGGGACGTCGGCATCACTGGGACCGACGGAGCGATCCAACGGCTGCGACTCGCCGGTCAGCGTGGACAGATCGACCGTGATGGAACCATCGGTGAGGCGCCCGTCGGCGCTGATCCGGTCGCCCTCCTGCAGGATCAGGATGTCGCCCGGCACCAGTTCGGCGGCCGCGACGTTCTGGGCCGACCCGTCGCGGAGGGCGCGGGCCTGGTCCGGCAGGTAGGCGGCCAGGGCCTCGACCGCGTGCTCGGCGTGGATCTCCTGGAAGAAGGCGAAGACGGCATTGAGCACGACCACCGCGAGGATGGCCACCCCGAGGGCCACGCTGTGGTTGACGATGGCCAGGACCGCGGCGACCATGAGCAACAGGGCCAGCGGCTGGGTGAACTGGCCCAGCAGTTCTCGGGGCCACCGACGCCCGCCGCGTCGCACGAGCTCGTTGGCGCCGTGGACGACAAGACGACGGGCGGCCTCCCGCCCGCTCAGGCCGTGGGCCGAGGTCCGCAGGTTGCGATAGAGAACATCGAGGGAGCCGGCCGGGTCGACCGTCAGGTCCCGACGGTCGAGCCCGCTGTCGGCCGACCGTTCGGACTCGTCGACGGACGATGGCCTACCCACGCAGGGGTCCAGTGCGCAAACCGGTCTTTCGGGCGGCACGATCCTCGCCGCACTGCTGACCCGCCGGGTTCCTCCCCGGTCGGACCCGGCCGTCAGAACGGATCGCTGGTCTGGTGACGCACATCGGCATCCACGATCCCCGGAACTCCTTCGGCCAGGACGCGGGCCTGTTCGCGGTCGGCGGCCGAGTCCCGGTAGTCCTCGATGTCGGCGACCCCGCCCTGAACCACCACCTGCCACCGTTCCTGGTCGTCGTCCAGGGTGGCGAGTTGCTTGATCACTTCCCGCTGCAGTTCGAGATCGGAACGGGCAACGGCCGACTCGAGGAGGTCTCGCCGGGTGATGACGCCGACCACACGTCCGTCGTCGGCGATCGGGAGGCAGCGGATCCGGTCGGTCACCATCATGTCGGCGATGTCGGCGACGTCGGCATCGGGCGGGAACGACCTGACCGAGCTGGTCATGACCTCGCCCACGACGGGCGTCGACCGGGTTCCCGAGACCGGCGCCGCGAATCCACGGATGCGCGGATCCGGTGGAACGCGTTCGCGGATCAGGTCGGCCTCGGTCACGATGCCGACCAGCCGGGAACCGTCGTCGACCACCGGGAGGGCGGTGAATCCGCGCTGGGCCAACAGTTTCGCCGCGTCGGCGACCGAGAGGTCCGGTGGTACGGAGACGACCGGTGTTGACATGATGTCGCGGGCGCGCATGGCACCTGACCTTTCACTGAGCCGAAGAGCGGGCCGCCGAACCGGAGGCGGCCCGGCTCGGGCGAGGCTTCCCGCTACGCGGTCGGGCGGTGGACGACGGTCCGGGACGGGACTGCTTCAGGCGCCGGGCGACTGCGCCCCCGGGCCGTGGACGATCGCCACCGGACAGGTCGCGTAGGCGGCCAGCTCGTGACCGGTGGAACCAAGGACCAGACCTCGGAAACCACCGCGCCCACGGCTGCCGACCACCAGCAGGGCCGGCTTCAGGGCGACACTCTCCTTCATCAGGACGTGGGTTGCCCTGCCCCGCACCACCTTCGGCCGGATGGTGACCGAAGGGTCCTTGTCCGCCCACGGTTTGAGCTGGGCCCGAAGGGCCGCCTCCTCCTGGCGGTCGAAATCGGAGCGGTCGACCTCGAGGGGGTACGCGCGGAGGAACCCGTTCAACGGCGCATCGTCCCAACTCCGGACGGCGACCAGTTCCACGCCGCGCACGGCTGCTTCCTCGAACGCGAAGGACAGCGCGGGTTCGGAGCCGCTGGAGCCGTCAAGCCCCACGAGAACGGGCGCATCCGGGGCTGGGGCCGGGGCCGGGCGATCGTGCGGGTCCGACCGGATGACGACCACCGGCACCGGACTGTGGCTGACCATCTTCTGCGCGACCGATCCGAGCAGGGTCTCGCTCGCCACGCCCTGGCCGTGCGAACCCACGACCACCAGTTCGGCGTCGTCCGCCGCGTGGCGCAGCACCTCGAACGGCGTGCCGACGGAAGCCTCGGAGGTGACGTCCAGATCGGGGTGATTCGCGCGGACGTCGACCACCGCGCGGGCGAGGTCGGCGTGGGCCGCCTTTCGCGGTGCTTCGTACACCTCGGGCGGAAAGACCGTCCCGCGCCCGGCGTACACCACCGTGTTCTGGTAGGCCTCCACCAGGAGGAGGGGGCGGCCCCGCCGTTGCGCCTCATCGGCCGCCCACTGGGCGGCGACGGTGGATGCGGGTGATCCATCGATGCCGACCACGATCTTCGTGCTGCTGCCGGTGTTCACCATTCGTCTCCTTCGTCCGTGGTCCTCATCCGTTCACCAGTCCAGACCGCGCCCACGGCCCCTGCTGCCGCCGATGTCCGGGGCCGACACCGTCAGATGGTTGGTCACCGACGTCGTTCCCGGGACGTCCCAGCAGATCGTCTCGGCATCACGACGGTCCCGGACCGTGGGAACCGAACCGGCGAGCCGGAGGGCCCCGCGGCCATTCGTCGTCACGGTCAATCGGCTTTCGGCCAACGGGTCTCGCTCGTCCAACATGCCGAGAATGCGTTTCTCCAGATCGGCCGCCATGGTGCCGGAACGGACCGTGATGCGGTTGTGCACGGTCTGCGCGCCCGGGAGGTCGTCGATGGCCCGGCAGGCCGCTTCTCGCTCGTACTGCCAATTCACCTCGCCGGTCAGCGTCACCCGGCGGTCGTGAACGGTGACCCGGACCGATTCCGGCACATGGGGCGCCCGAGCCAGGGCCCGCGCCGCCTCTTCGGCGATATCGGTGTCGGAGCGGCGTGGGGCGGCCGACACCAGCAGCTTCTGCGCCACGGCATACACCCCGGGCACCCGCAGAACGGCGCGTTCGGCCACCGCCGCCTGGGTCGGCGTCTCGACCCGTCCGTACAGGGTGACCGCGCCCTGGGCCGCGTCCGGGAAGATCGGCTGGCCACGCAGCAGGGGTTCGGCCTGGACGGCGCGCCGGGCCTGGGCGGTCAGCTGTTCGCTGGTCCGGTCCCGCGTCTGCGTCATGACTCCACCATCGCGGTGCTCGCCCGCGGTCGGTAGAGCACAAGGTCCCACGTTGCGATCACGGTCGGTGGGCGGGGTGATCAGTCCAGCAGGGCGCGGACCTGTTCGGGGGTCGGGCCACCGGGTTCGATCACCACGACGGCATCGTCGAATCCGGCCGCCGCGTAGCGGGCCAACTCCTCGCCCGTCCGGTCCAGGTCGGCCGGGCTGGTCAGCCGGAGGGCACACACGACGGCCCGCCGGCCACCGGCGGCCCGGTACCGATCGTGGGCGGAGAGGATCTGGTCCGCGGTGCGCCGGTAGCCGGATGCCAGCCAGCCGTCGAATTCCCGGGCGGCCCGCTCGACGTTGGCGCCCCACGAGCCGAGCAGCAGCGGCGGCCGGCCGCCGGCCGGGGCCGGAGCCAGGTCGGCGTACTCGTCCCGGCCGTCGGCCAGCAGGACCCGCAGGCGCGCCACGTGCGCGGAGAAGGTGCGAAAGCGCGCGGCATGGTCCCGGTCGAGGGTGGCGAAATCGGTATCGGTCGATCCGGGGCTGACGCCCAGGGTCAGCCGGTCGCCGCTGACCAGTTGCAGGGAGAGGATCCGGTGAGCCAGCTCGGCCGGATGGTGCAGTGGGACCTGGAGGGTGGCCGTGCCGAGTTCCACGTCCTCGGTCACCGTCGCCGCGACGGCCAGGGTCACGAAGGGGTCGGGCACCATGAAGCCGCGTCCGATGATCTGGGGCACCCAGAGACTGTCGAAACCCGCGTCCGCCAAGCGTTTCGCCCAGGCAGCGATGGGCCTCGGTGGCGCCGGACCCAGATGGCCGAGGGTGGCCCCGAGACGCATCGGTGCGCCGTCAGCCCGCTCGGTGGAACCGGCCGGCGGCGAACTGCGCGTACCACCGCAGCGCGTCCGGATCGTCCACCGAGGCGATGTTGGCCGCCTTTTCCAAGGGCCGGCCGGTCAGCAGCTTCTTGACCGGGACCTCGAGCTTCTTGCCGGTCAGCGTGTGCGGAACGGCCGGCGCCGCCACGATCTCGTCCGGCACGTGACGTGGGGTGAGTCGGGTGCGCAGCGTGGTCACGATCCGTTGTCTCAACTCGTCGTTCAGTTCGTGTCCGGGGGCGGTCACCACGAACAGCCCCAGCCAGTAGTCGTCGTCGGGCAGTTCGACGCCGACGACCAACGTCTCGGCGATCTCCGGCATGGTCTCCAGCACGTCGTAGAAGTCGGCGCTGCCCAGCCGCACCCCCTGCCGGTTCAGCGTCGAGTCGGACCGGCCGTGGACCGAGACGCTGCCGTCGGGATGCATCGTCACCCAGTCACCGTGACGCCACACCCCGGCCCATTGCTCGAAGTAGGACTCGTTGTACCGCAGTGCATCCGGGTCGTTCCAGAGGTACACCGGCATGGACGGCATGGGCTGGGTGATCACCAGGTCGCCCACTGCGCCGATGACCGGACGCCCGTCCTCGTCCCAGGCCGCGCAGTCGACGCCGGCCAGGATGCCGCCGATCCGGCCGACCTGGACCGAGGCGTACTCGTTAGCTCCGACGAACGAGCCGGAGATGTCGGTGCCACCACTGGTCGAGTCGATGCGAACGTCCCCACTCACGTGCTCCATCAGCCAGTGGTAGCCGGCCGAAGGGAGGGCCGAGCCGCTGACCATGACGTGTCGGAGCCGGCTCAGGTCGAATCCCCGTTTCCGGGGCGAGATCCCGGCGTCCGCCGTGGCCATGACGACGGCCGCGCCGAGCAACATGACCTGCGCCCCGGTCCGGGCAGCCACCTCCCAGACGGCGCCCGGCGGGTGACCCGGACTGCCTTCGTAGAGGACCAGGCTGGCCCCCTGCATCAGGGCATTGATCTGGATGTTCCACAGCGCCCAGCCGGTGGAGGTATAGGTGAAGATCCGCTCTCCGGGACGCAGCCCGGCGTACAACCCCGACCATTTCAGCCCCTCCAGGGTGATACCGCCGTGTCCGTGCACCAGCCCCTTGGGCAACCCGGTGGTGCCGGAGGTGAACAGCACCCACAGCGGATGGGAGAACTCGACCGGCTCGAACACCAGGGGTTCGTCCACGCTCATCAGTTCGTCCCACGGCACGGCCCCCGCGCGGGCGGGCCGGTCGAACACGTAGCCCACGTGAACGAAATGCCGCACCGTGGGAAGGTTCTCCCGCAGTTGCGCCACCACCTCGCTGCGATCGATGTCCTTGCCGTTCCAGTGGTATCCGTCGGCCGCGATCAGAACGGTCGGTTCCAGCTGGGCCAGCCGGCCAATGGTGCCCTCGGCCCCGAAGTCCGGAGAGCAGCACGCCCAGACGGCCCCCACCGCGGCCGCGGCCAGGCACCCGATCACCGCATGTTCGGTGTTCGGCAGGTAGGCGGCGACCCGATCACCCGGGCGCACCCCGGACCGGCGCAGCCAGCCGGCGGCCGACGCCACCGCCCGCCGCAGCTCCCCGAAGGTGATCTCCCGCGCCACATCGCTGCCCTCCCGGACGCAGACCAGCGCCACGGCGTCGTTGGATCCGTTGCGCAGCAGATGTTCCGCCCAGTTGAGCCGGGCCCCGGGGAACCACCGGGTGTACGGCATCGGGTCCTCGGTCCGCACCCTGGTCCAGGGCGTGGAGAAGCCGACCCGGTAGTACTCGACGATGGACAGCCAGAAGCGGTCCAGGTCGGCGATCGACCACGTCCACAGGGCGTCGTGGTCCGGGAACGACCGGCCTTCCCGCGTCTCGAGCCAATCCAGGTACGCACGCAGCGCCGATGCGCCGATGCGTTCGGGCGAAGGCCTCCACAGCGTCTCGGTCGGTCCCGGAGTCTCGGTCATTCCCGGAGTCTCGGTCATTCCCGGGTCAATGTCAGGACGCGTTCACCCTGGGCATGATCTCCTCGGTCAGCCGCTTGAGGTCGTCCATCGTCTTGGCCGTCGGCACGTCACGGAAGGGGGGCCACAGGATCGGCATGGTCATCCCGGCCTCCTGGTAGCGCTTGAGCATGTCCTCGATCTGCCGCGCGGACCCGGCCAGCAGGTTGGAGGCCTTGCCGGCCGGCGTCTGATCGATGTCCTCGTCGGTGATGACGAACCAGATCATGCTGCACATGTCGAAATTCTCCGGCAGCGTGCGATCCATCTCGCCCAGCTCGCGCTCGATCTCGGCGCGCCAGCGGGTGATGTCCTCGGGCGAGTCCTGGATGCCGATCCAGCCGGACAGCCCGTACTTCGCGATGCGCCGGGCCGAGCGCCGGGCGTCCTTGAGCCCGCTGTGGTAGATCGGCGGATGCGGCTTCTGGATCGGCTTGTGACCGAACCCGCACAGCTCGAAATCGGCGAACTCGCCGTGATACTCGAACAGGTCGTTGGTCCAGATGCCCTGCAGGATCTCGATCGTCTCGCGCACATGGGCGTGGCGGCGCGGGAACAGGTGGGTGGCGCTCGCGGCGGCGAATTCCTCGGGCATCCAGCCCGAGCCGACGCCCACGTTGAGGCGACCGTTGCAGAGGTGGTCCTGGGTGGCGAGTTCGGCGGCCAGCACCCCGGGCGCCCGGTACGGGGTGTCGATGATGCTCATGCCAATGCGGATCTTGTGCGTCTTGGCGGCCAGCCACGGGATGAGGGTCATGCCCTGGAACCATTGACCTCGGGAGATGACGGGCATGCCCGGAGGGAATTCGGTCATCATCCCGAACGGGAACTGCAGCTCCCCACGATCGGACGCCTCCGGGACCACGATCCGGTCCAGCGTCCACACGGAGTCGAAGTCGAGATCCTCGGCCAGCGCAGTCAGGTCCTCCAGCTCCTGGAGGGTGACTTGGTCGCGGAAGTTGGGGAGGTACAGAGAAAGCTTCAAGGCCGGCTCCTCGGGTCGTCGTCGACTGCCCGCGCTCACCGGCACGGGGAGATGACGACCGTATCTCTGGCGTAGCCCCCGGGCTAGTCCAACCGGGTGTTTTTTTCCTGTGGCATCCCCCTACCGCAGGCTCAGCGCCGTCCAGGAGACCGGTGGCAGAATCACCAGGACGGTGTTTCCGTTGGCCGTCGCCGTTGTGTTGGGCTGCAGTCCCACCCGCTCTGGATCCGCGAGCGTGTTGCCGGCGTGAATGTCTGCGTCATGCAGCGTCACGGCGTCGGCGACAGTCAGGTCACCGGCGCCGGAAACGTCGACCGTCACCTGCATCTCCTCGGTCTGGCTGCGGTTCACCAGGAACACCGCCAGTTCCCCGGTGGCCTCGTCGTGGGTGGCGGCCGCCTCGACCAGCCGCACCGTCCCGTACGCGGCACTCTCGTAGGTGCCGGACTCCACCCGTACGGCCAACGCCGATCCGCGCGCCAGCTGCGAGATCTTGGCGAACGGGAAGAAGGTGGTCTGCCGCCAGGCCGGGCCGCCGGGTTCGGTCATGATCGGCGCAATGACGTTGACCAGTTGCGCCAGCGACGCACTCGTCACCCGGTCCGCGTGGTTCACCAGGGTCATCAGCAGACTGGCGAAGACGACGGCGTCGGCCACCGAGTACACGTCCTCCAACAGGCGCGGCGCCACCGGCCAGTTGTCGATGCCGGAGATCTTGTCCACCTGCTCGTACCGGTCGATGTACCAGACATTCCACTCGTCGAAGGAGATGTTGATCGTGCGCGCGCTGCCGCGGACGGCCTTCACGTGATCGGCGGTGGCCACCACAGACCGGATGAAGTGGTCCATGTCGGTCGAGCTGGCCAGGAAGCTGCCCAGATCTCCGTCCTTCTCCTGGTAGTAGGCGTGGCAGGAGATGTAGTCGACGCTGTCGTAGGTGTGCGTGAGCACGACCCGTTCCCACTCCCCGAACGTCGGCATGTGGGCGCTGGAGGAACCGCAGACCACCAGTTCGAGACCCGGATCCAGCTGGCGCATGGCCGTCGCTGTCTGGGCCGCCAACTTGCCGTAGTCCTCCGCCGACCGGTGGCCGAGCTGCCACGGACCGTCCATCTCGTTGCCCAGGCACCACATCCGGACATTGAACGGTTCGGCTTTTCCGTTCGCGGCCCGCTGGTCGGCTCGAGCGGTGCCGGACGGCAGATTGCTGTACTCCAGCAGCTCCAAGGCCTCGGCCGTCCCTCGCGTGCCGAGATTGACGGCCAGCATCAGCTCGCTGCCGACCTTGTCCAACCAGGACGAGAATTCGTGCAGCCCAACTTGATTGGTCTCGGTCGAGTGCCACGCGAGGTCGAGCCGACGCGGGCGCTCCGCCTGCGGGCCCACACTGTCCTCCCAGTTGAACCCGGACACGAAGTTGCCGCCGGGATACCTGATGGCGCTGACGCCGAGCTCGACGACCAGGTCGGCCACGTCCTGGCGAAACCCCTGCGCGTCCGCGGTGGGATGGCCGGGCTCGTAGATGCCGTCGTAGACGCAACGCCCGAGATGCTCCACGAAGGATCCGAACAGCCTTCGGTTGACGGGACCTACGGTGAAACGCGGATCTATGGTCAGGCGTGCGGTGGCCATTGCTGTTCCTTCCGAATCCTCTCGTCCCGGGCTGATCGCGCCGGCGGCGCCGGACTCCAGGTCAGCCCAGTGCCCCGATCAGGTTGGGTGCCCGGCCGGTGACGGTTCTTCGACATTGAACGCGGTCTGGATCATGGGTCGGTCACCCGGGGTGGCCGCCGCGTCGGTCGACCATGGGAGGCCGGCCCGGCGTCAGGTCAGTGCGCTGCCGGTGAGCCACTTGTCCCAACTCAGGTTCCAGTCGCCGAATCCGTCGGTCGGGGCCAGTTGGGTGGAGGTGCCCTTGACCGTGAGGATGTCGCCGTAGCCGAAGTTGTCGTAGAACCATTGCCCCCCGGCCGGCGGCAGGTTGATGCAGCCGTGCGAGACGTTGCGGACACCTTGATCGTCGACCGACCAGGGCGCCGAGTGGACGAAGATCCCTTCGTTGGAGAACCGCACGGCCAACGGGATCTTCGAGTCGTAGCCCAGGGACGAATTGACCGGGAGGCCGTAGGTAGCTGAGCTCATCTGCTTGACCACGTACTTCTCCTGCGCGACATAGGTGCCGGAGGGGGTGACGAACGAGATATCGGTGCCCCCGACGGTGACGCGCTTGTCCATCCCCAAGGACACCGGGTACGTCTTGGTCAACTTGCCGTTGACGAAGACCTCCATCTTCTTGGTCCGGTCGTCCACGCGCGCGATCTTGGACGGTCCGATGGTGACGGTCATGGTGCGGTCCGTCTCGCCGTAGGCACCGCCGCCGAGGTTGACGCCGTAGACGGCCGCCGACACGGTGATCTTGGTACCGGACTTCCAATAGTCCTTGGCCCGATAGTGCAACGTGCGGTCATCCCACCAGTACCAGGCGCCCTTCACCGCAGGCACCGTCTTCACCGAGAGGGCCTTCTCGGCGGCGACCTTGTCGGCCGGGGGTTTGTCGAAGATGACCACCATGGGCTGGCCTACTCCGACGGTCTTCATGGTCGGATTCGGAAAGAAGGACGGATAGATCGTCTGGGCCGGATTCAGGGTGGTGAACCTCGAGGTCGTCCTGGTCGACTGCCCGGTGGCGGTCGACGCCACGGAGGTCAGGGTGTAGCTGCGGCCGTAGCCCAGCGGCTCGGTAGACGTCCAGGACGTCTTGTCGGCCGACAATGCACCCTTGACCGCGCGGCCGTCGGGGTTGGTCATGGCGACCGTGCCGAACGTGCCGTTCTGGGCTGTCACCCTGACCGGTGCGGTCGGCGAGACACCGGTGGCGCCGTTGGCCGGGACGGTACTCACCCGTGGGCCCGGGATGATCGAGGGGGCGGACCGGCTGGTCGGCGGGGTCGAGATCGACGGGCTGCTCGGGGCGGGGTCCGCGCTCGAGGGCCGGCCCACGGCGGATGATGGGACGCCGACCGAGACGGACGAACCGGTCGTGGGGCTCGCGGCGGTGGAATCGGCGGTGACGGTGACGGCGGTGGCCGGCTCGCGGGCCGAGGTTCCGGCCGTGCAGGCGGCGGCCAGTAGCGGCAGAACCAGGGCGGCGGCGAGCAGCCGCCCGCGAAGAAGACGAGGCATGGGCGGGTGCGCTCCTAGAGCAGAGGGAGACGGGTGGGATCGAAACGGTCGGAGTCGACGAAGAATCCGGCCCGAAGGGCCGGTCGCCGATCCCGAGAGATCAGATCCGTTCCACGCACAATGCTTGGCGAGAGAGAGTTTTCGGCGGGCCGCGCAATCCGCCGGCCGAGACCGACCATCCGGCGGCCGGTCGGCGGCCCTGACGGCGCACGGCCACACCGGCCAGCGCGACGACCGCCACGGCCAGGAGCAACAGCGCGCAGGAGGTGACGATGGCCGCTCCGTGACCGGCCGGCCTGTCCGTCGGCATCACCACCGCGGTCGCGAGGTTCCCGGTCGATACTTCATGAGCGACGCTCGTCGACGCCACGATCTGGGACGACGCGGTCGGCGCGAGAACGCGGTGGTCACCGGCGGAGTCGTGGCCGCTGAGGAAGCGCATGGCCAACAGCCCGGCCAACACGGCGCCGAGCAGTAGCCACCGCCGCGACTGCGCCACTCGAGCCGGGGGCAACAAAGACGAAGGTCCGGACATCCGCCGTCCTTCCCGCCCGTCCGGGCTGCTCGCTCATGGTGGTGGCGGCCGCGGTCGACCCCGCGGTCGATGGCCATGCTACCGGTGTCCGCTCTGATTCGTACATCATCCGGTGTATCGTTCAGCCTCCCTCGGGTCGCCACTCGGACGATTCATCCCTATTGGTCGGGACTTTCGGTCGGTTCGGCCGGGGCCACGCCCGAGCCGCCCCGATCGGCGTCAAGATCACCCCGGACGAGTGGCAGAGCGGTTCCCGACCGCCGCAGCAGCCGACAACCTGTCACGCTCGGAGCGCCCGCTGCACCACCGTCGCCAGGAGGACCACCCTTGCTCACCCACCGCCGGATCACCAGTGCCGTACTCACCTTCGTTCTGGCCGCAACCATGAGCGTCGGTATCGCCGCGCCCGCGGCGGAGGCGGCCGGCAAACCGCGGGTGTTCGCCAACTGCACGCAGCTGAACAAGGTGTACCGGCACGGCGTGGGCCAGGTCGGTGCCCACGACAAGAGCAGGAGCAAGAACTTCCGGCCCGTCACCACCTTCACCCGGGACGACGCGCTGTATCAGGCCAACCGTGCTCGGGACGCCGACAACGACGGCATCGCCTGCGAGAAGCGCTGACGGCTGGATCGCCATCGGCTCGATGGCCCGGCCGTCATGATCGTCGGTCCGCACGGCAACTGCACCGAGGGCGCTGACGAATGCCGTCGGTGATCGACTACGTTCCGCGGAACCGACGTGGACGAGTTCGGGACGAATCGGTCAGGTGCGCAGCTCGGTGAGCACGGCGGGTAGTTCGTCCGACCGCCGGCATCCAGGCGGTGCAGCCGTCGCCCGAACTCATGGACTACGCGCTCACCAAAGCCGGGATCGTCAACTTCACCAAGGCGCTCGCCGGCTCCCTCGCCGAGAAGGGCATCCGGGTCAACTCGGTTGCTCCCGGCCCCATCTGGACACCGCTGATTCCCACCACCATGCCCGAGGACAAGATCACCGAATTCGGCCGGAGCACACCCCTGGGCCGAGCCGGTCAGCCGGCTGAGGTGGCCCCGGCCTACGTCTTCTTCGCGTCCGGTGAATCCAGCTACATCACCGCCGAGGTGCTCGGTGTGACCGGCGGCAATCCGATCAAATAGTGCCGGGGCACCGAGGGGACGACTGACCGGACCTACGACCCGACCGCGTCCTTCACCGGCCGGTCGAGCCGCGAGTTGACCTCGGCGTCGACCGGCGAGCCAACGACGTCCGGGCGGCCCCGGCGGTCACGGCCCGCGTGCCGGCGCCGGCCCAGGACACCGCCGAGGAGAAGACCGGCCAGCATCAGGCCGGCGGTCCGGGTCAGGAGATCGGTGATGGGCGCGCGGGACACGACGGGCGATGGCCCAGCGCCGGGGTCCGCCCCGACGCTCCAGTCGACTCGGTTCACCGTGTCGCGCAGCCCTGGTCGGTGCACGACCAGGACCAGCTCCACCGGGCCCGGTTCCGTCAGGTCCACCGCCACCGACCAGGTGTCGGCCCCTTGTGACTCCAGCTGGAGTGGTGGGTCGCGGGTCGCCCCCACGGTCAGGGCGACGCTGCGGACCGGCGCCGGGGCGGGCCGCCGCACTGACCGTAGGCCGACCGTCACCACGTTCCGGCCCGGCAGATTCGGCCTCACCGTGAGGGTCTGTTGCAGGTCGTCGACCTGAGAATTGGTCAACGGCACCGTCGGGTATGCCGGCCGGGCGACGAATTGCGGCTCCCGAGCGGGCTGACCGCTGGTCAGCAGCCCGGCCAGCAGGAGTACGACGACGGCGGCCGCCGCCTCCGATCGCGCCAGGGTCATCGAGCCATGGGCCCCTGGTCGGTTGTCCCCCACCCGAAACCGACGATGGTTCGCCAGGGCCAGCCCGGCGATGACGAGGACGATCAGAACCTTCAGGGTCAGCAGGCGCCCGTAGTTGGTGAGGAGGGCAGCATCCACCGAGCCGACCGTGCCACCGGTCAGATAGATCCCGGTGACGATCATGATCGCGAAGCACGCGCCGGCCGGGACGCCGAAGCGGCGGAGAAAATCGCGGGCCAGTGGGCGGTCCTCGCCCGGCAACATCGGTCCGATCAGCAGGACAGCGAGCAGGAGACCACCGCACCATGTCGCCGCCGACACCAGGTGGGCCGCGTCGGCCATTATCCGGGTCACGGGCAGCGCGCCGCGGGCCGCCGAATGACCCATCAGGGCCGTACCGACCCCGGTCAGGCACGCTCCGACGGCCACCAGAATGGCGCGAGGACCGCGTTGTGCGGGCGCCGAAGCGGCGACCGCCAGTACGATGAATCCGCTCTGCCGCAGCGCTTCCCGCACACCGTAGCTGCCCTGCAGCAATGCCAACGGCGACGAGCCCCCCGCTGCGATCAACTGGTCGACCGGCAGGATCGCGCCGAAGACGAATCCGGCCACCGCCCCCCACCGGGCGACGCGGCGCGCGGCGCGCTGTCGATCGACGGACGCCGGGGTCGGCCGGCCCCGGCCGAGCAGCGCCTCGGTCAACCACCCGCCCAGGGCGGCCGCCAGGGCCAGGAACATGGCCGTGCGCAAGGCTGCCTCGTCCCACTGCGGCGCGGGTTCGACGACCCCGGCCCGCGACACGGCGGTTCCGACGCCGAAGATCAGCATGCCGCCCGTTCGGTGGAGGTCGTCGCTCGACAACGTCTCCCAACGCAGCTGATAGGCATCCACCGGCAGCACGGGCATCCGGAGGATCACCGAGGCCGGCTCCTCGGTATCGCCATTCGATGCGCCCTCCAGCTTCGCCGAGATGGGCTCGAACTCCCGCCCCGACCCGGACACGAGGTGGACCTGCAGGGCGGGCAGGACGACGGACTCGGAGAATCGCAGGACGACCTCCTCCGGCGCGGCGGTCAGCACCGCTCCGTCCTCGGGCGAGCTGCTGACCAGGAACGCATGGGCACTGGCCGAGTTGATCGGCAACAACATCAATGCCGCGACCGTGCCCAGCAGAGCGGCCAGTCGGACCACGGCCGCTCGTGAGATGAACCGGAACCACATCACAGGACCGGGACGTGGTCCAGTCGCAGATCACCCGTGACGATCGACGCTTCCTCGCCGGACCGCAGGGCACCGAGCGTGTTCTGGTAGACGAAGTAGTAGGTCTGACCGGTCCGGAGCTGATGCCCTTGCCGCATCACCGACACCCGATTGGTCCGGCCGTCGCGGTTCTCGCTCACCAGGGTAGGTGGGTGCGCCACGTCGGACTGGAAGCGACTGGCCTTCTCACTGTCCAGGACCACGTAGTCCAGCAGGACCAACCCACCGTCGCCGACGACGGCGACGCGGGAGAAGCGAACTCCGTAGGTCTGCTCCTGCACGACGTTCTGCGGAAAGACCGTGACCGCCCGTTGCGCCGGAGCGGCGGTGAAGTGGAACCCGGTGACCGCGCCGAACGCGACTGCCACTCCGATCACACCGACCGCCGCGGCCTGGCGAGGGCGCTCCCGCATCCGGGTGCGTAGCTGGTTGAACACGCAGGCCTCCTAGGGCAGGGTGACGCGGGTGGACAGGAAGCTGTCGAAGTAGCCGGCGCCGGACGACGTACCGGTGAAGCCGCCGGTGACGCCGAGCAGAACCGTGTCCAGCCGCAGGGCGCTGGTGTTGCCGGTCTGGTTGGACATGTTGCTGCCGTTGATCTTCAACTGCAGGTAACCCGCCCCGGCGCCGGTCGCCGGACCGGCGGCCCAATCGACCTGCAGCACCGAGGAGCCGGTCGGTAGAACGACCCAGTTGCCGTTCACCGTGCCGCCGGCGCGGGAGAGCACGGTCCGGATCTGACTCTGCCCGCCGTTGACCCGGTACTGCACGGCGAACACGGCCGCGTTGCCGGCCGACCGCCCGTCGAACAGCGTGAGCACATTCCCGTTGCCCGGCGTCAGGGTGTTCCGGTTGAACGCGAACCGGGCGTGATAGGTGGTCTCAGCCGTCGGCGAGGCGTCCGTCAGGTACCCGGCGACATTGTTGCGGCCGCCGGCCAGAGTGACCGAGAGTCCCCGCGTGCTACCTGGTTCGACCGCGGTCTGGGCGGCCGCCGCGGTGGGTGCCACCAGGCCGGTGGTCCCGCTCCAGGCCGGGTCAGCCGGTTCGAAGTTGTTCGCGAAGATCAGGTTCGGTCTGGACACCACGACCGAAGTGCTCAGCGCATTGCTCCAATTGCCGGCCGTGTCCTGAACTCGGAGATTGAACTGCACCGTCCCGCTGGCGACGTTGACGAGCGGAACGGTCGCCACGGCATTGCCCCCGGTGACGCTGACCGACACACGGGTGCCCTTACCGACGCCGGGATCGGTTGTGCCGACCCAGAATTCGGCGCTGCCCAGACCCACCGACTCGGTGAGCGCTGCGGTCAGGGTCAGGTTCGCGGCACCGTTGGTCGGGTTCGGCGCCCCGGTCAGCGGGCCGGCGATCACCGGTGCGGTCTTGTCGACGACCAGGCCGACCGTGTACAGCGGTCCCCAGGTACCGGACGCATCCTGGCCCCGGACGGCCACTCGGTGTGTTCCATTGGACAGGGCCCTGATCTGCGATATCGGGATCAGTCCGTAAACCGATTCGTTGGCGGCGTCGAGAGCGCCGTCGACCGCGACCAGTTGCAGACCGGAACCGCCGGCCGGGTTGGGCGAGGCCGGATCCAGGAAGGTTTCGGCGTCGACCAGATTGCTCTGCGGAGCGCCGCCGGCGTCGGTGTCACTGATCTGCGCCGAAACCACCAGATATCCGGAATTGCCCTTGCTGGTCAGGATTCCGTTCGACGGATTGGGGGCGACGGCGGCCGCGATCACCTGCGGGCCGGTCAGATCCACCACCAGTTCGAGGTCCAGGACGGGACCCCAGAGCCCGAGCGAATCCTTGCTGTGGACCAGGACGTGGTGTGTGCCTTCGGCCAGTCCGGCAATCGCGGCGGCCGGGATGGTCGCATCCTCCGACACGATGGTGGCGACCCGGTTGCGGGTCATAGCGACTCCCGTCCCATCGGCGCCTTGGGTATCCAGGAAGTATTCCGCGGCGGTGATCGTCCCGCCGGCCGCAGAGTCGTCACCCGTGGCCGAGATGTCCACCGCCGTCGTCCCGTTGACCGGCGAGTCGACCAGAGTTCCACCGGATGTCTGCGGCCCGGTCTTCGGAAGGTTCAGCACCACCGAGACCGTCGACCCCCAGTTGCCGGCAGCGTCCAGGGCACGCACGTAGATGGTGTGCCGGCCGGCCGACAGGCAGTTCAGGGCCACCGGGGGCGGCCCAGTCGGCGGGCTGCAATCGGCCGCCACGGCCGGGAGAGTGCCCGTTGCCCCGGAGACACCGACCGTGCCGTAGCTGGCCGTCATCGGGATGCCGTACCCGACACCGGTCGTCACCGCGTCGTCGACCACGAACTCGGCCTGCGCGACCGGTGACCCACCGGTCGTGGCATCGCTGAGGTCGGCGGTCACCGTGACATCGACTGTGCCGTCCGACGGATTCGGTGTCGCCGTGGCATGACTGGCCACCGGTCCAACCCCGTCGGTGCTGGGCGGAGGCGCGTTGGTGTCGAGGAACGTCAGCATGCCGCCGAATGCGAACTGCAACGGATCCGCGTTGTGCTGGCCATTGTTGTCCAGGTGCATGGCCGGCTCGTACAGGGCAAGCTTGGCCTCGGGCCCGGTCGGCATCCGGACCAGCGTGTCCAGGGTCTGACCGGGCTCAACGCTCTCGGCCGTCACCGTCGACTGGTACTTCATCTGATGGCCGTCCTGGGCGATCTCCACCTGGTCACCGCCGAGCACGCTCATCGAATGGCTCTGTGATCCGACGTTGACGTACCGCAGCAGGACGTTGTGGCCCTGATCAGTACTGATCTCGTCGGTGGCCGGGTAGGGCTTGCCGTTGAAGGTGCGATATCTCGGACGGAAGTTGCGCATGTCGAACGCAAGAGGATCGGCGTTCAGCGCTGGGTCGACCTCGCTCATCACCAGGACCGCCTCGTCGTCGTAGCTCGTCGCCGGCATGCCGGCGGCCGCTCCGTACGCGCTCCCGTCAGCGGGCAGGACCACCAGGGCACCGGCCAGCCCCATGGCCACCTGACGGGCGCCGTTGCTCGTGTGTCCGGCCTCGTATGCAAACGTGCCCGGCCGGTTCGCGGTGAACCGGTAGCTACGGTCACTGCCAGAAGCAATGCCCGATGTGTCATCCCCGGTCGTCCCGGTGAAGGCCGACGGGGCCTGTCCAGGAAAGGCCAGCGAGATCTGTTGCCCTGGTAGCTGATTGTGCAGGTTGACGGTCACCTGATCACCCTGCTGGACGACCAGCAGCGGACCCGGTGCGGTCGCCGACCCGGCGGTGGCGACAGACGAGAATCCCCAGATCGGAATCGACGTGCCGAGCATCGATGCGGTGCCCGCCATTGCGAAGAGATCACAAACCGCCGCGCCCGCCGCCACCGTGCAGCCTCGCGGTGTCAGCTTTCCGACCGGGACGGCGGCCCGGACGGCGACCGGCTGGGCGGTACGCACACCGTCGGCGATCGCGGCCGACCCGCCGGCGGCCGGCACCACGACCAGGCCGGCCACCACGGCCAGCACGGCCAGGGCCGACCCGACCGGGCCGCGCCGGAGTCCCACGCCGCGGCCGACGTGCCCACGGATCGATCGGAGCTTCCCGGTCATCATCTCGGCCTTCACTGTCCCGGGCAACCGGCGGCCGGATCGATGCGGAAAATCGTCATCATTCCTCCGAAAGTCGCTCCGTAGTTGGTTGCCTGCTCCAACGCATGGCTGTGGGCGATGTGGTAGTACTCGCCACATTGATTGTTCGAGGTGATCGTGGTCGGGAGCGGATTCTTCGTGCCCAGATATCCGCTCTCGGAGAACCAGGTATCGGTTCCGACCAGGAGCTGGTCGGTGATGGCCGGAATCTGGGTCGGTATGGGATTGGTGACCGGATCCCACTGCTCGGCGTTCCGCCAATCCATCAGCACATCGAGGGTCTGCCCAGGGCCCACGTCCAGGTCGTACTTCTGGTACGAGAGGTCCTCGCCGCCCGGGCCGGCCAGTGCATGCCCGTCCCGGTCGATGACCCGTTCGTCACTTCCGTGCGGATGGAAGGGATAGTTCACGGTCCCGGCGTTCAGGTATCGGATCGTGGCCGGCAGTGGATTGCTGTTCGGGTCGTACGGCTTGATGTGTACGAATGCGGAGTACGGCTGGGCCGGCAGCCAGGACGCGCCGTTCGGGGCGATCGTGTCGGGCATGCTGCGCCCGTTGATCATGAAATAGCGGGCGGTGTAGGAATTCCAGTCGACGGGCTGGCTGCGCTCGACCGCCAGGTGCATGTCGGGGTCGATCTCGGACAGCAGGAACACGTAGTCCTGGCCCGCCGCGAATGTCGAGTCGGCCCGGTCGTTGACCTGGTTCGGATGACCGGCCGGACGGACCACGAGGGCGCCGAAAAGCCCCATCTGCACCTGCTTGTCGACGTCGGTACCGCTCTCGTACAGATAGGTACCCGGGGTGCCCGCGGTGAATGTGTAGGTCACCGAACCCTGCTGCCCGGCATCGAGCGCCGGAGCGACCTGGACCAGCGAGGTCAACGACCCTCCCGGATCGAACTGGGGCTGGGCCGGATTTCCGTTGGCCTTCACCCCCTTCTGCCCCGGGAAGACGATCGACGTCGCTTCCGGCAGGGCGTTGTGCAGGACAACCGTCACCGGCTGTCCCGATTGCACACACAGGGTCGGGCCGGGCAGCTGAAAGCCCCGGCTGGTCTTCCCGTAGCTCCACATGTAGATCGAGTTGCCGTCGGGAGTCGAGACGTAGCCGTCCTGAGCGGTCAACGAGAACGTCTGATTCACGTCGGTCTCGCACACGGCTCCGACCGCCGGGACGGCGGCCGATGCGTTCGAGGGCAGGAATATCAACGATCCGAGGAGCAGGACCCCGATACCGGTCGCCGCCCGCAGGCGACTTCGCCTGATCTTCTGGGGGATGTTCATGGTCGCGTCTCCGTCACGTCGTGCCGGCTCAGGTGTTCGCGGACAGTTGCGTCGGGTAGGTCCCGGTCGGGCCGACGACGATCTTGGTCATCATGCCGCCGTATCCGGGGCCTCCGCCGTTCTCGAGGTAGGAGTACTTGCGGTCGTACAACAGGTATTCGCCGGGTGCCGGAGCGGTGAACAGGACGTCGCGACTCTCCCCCGGACCGACGTCCACCGTGTTGGTCGTGATGTAGTTGGTCGTTCCGTCCCGGCCTCGCAGCAGACTCGCGTCCTTGGCCACTATCCGCAGATCGATGTTGTCGACCGTCATCGCGTGGTTCTGGTATCCCAGGTTCGACAGACGCAACAACACCTGTTCGCCGACGTTGCAGGTCACCAATGACGAGATCGGTTGATACTGCAGACGTCCGGCCGCGGTGGACATGGGATCCCCATTGGGCGCGACCGTGTCCGGGTAGGCGCGGCCGTTCATCAGCCAGAAGCTGGGGTCGAAGTCCGTCCAGTCGTTGACCTGGATGTGCGCATCCCGGTAGTGGGCGGCGGACCACAACTCGGTGATCATGTAGGCGAACTCGCGGTCGTAGCGGGTCGAGCCGTCACCGTCGTTGTAGGCGTACTTGGTCCCGACCGGATCACCGGCCACCGGAGTCCGGTTCTGTTTCGGCCGGACGAAGACCATGCCCGTCATCCCCATCTGCACGTGCTCCACATCTTCGAAATGGCAGTGATACATGTAGGTCCCGGCGTCGTGAGGCCGGTAGAAGTAGGTCAGATCACGACCGACCGGCACGGCCAGGGACAACTCCGGCACCCCGTCGAACAGCGGGATGGCATTCACGAACCCGTGCCAGTGCAGGGTGTGACCGTCGAACAGATCGGGGCGTTGCAGCAGGCCGAGGTTGGACAGCGTCAGGTAGATGTCGTCCTCTTCATCGAAACTCAGCATCGGGGCACTGATCTGTGCCTTGCCGCGCTGCGCGGCCACCTGGGTGGCGTCCAGCCCGGTGACATCCCGGAAGCCGAAGACGTAGGTGTTGAACGGGCTGGGCGCCAGCGCATCCGGGAAGAACGGCGGGTCGGCGGGGGCGTTCGCGGGCATCCCGACCCAGCCGTCGGTGCCGACCAGGTGCACCCGCTTGACCGGATGGGCCGCAGCGGCTGCGGCCCTGACCGACCCGGCCGCCGGCACCGAGCCGGATGCCGACGCGGACCCTGCGGTCAACACATCGGAACCGGTGACCACCCCGGCGATGACGCCGGTGCCGCCGATCAGGAACGAGCGTCGCGACAGCCTCGACTTACCTTCGGTATCGGTCACTGGTCTCTCCGCATGGTGTGAGGTGGTGAGGGTCTCGTGCTGCCGGGGCGGTGCTCACGGGCTCATCTGGTCGGAGCCGGCGTCGTACCGAGCAGCGGCACCGGTCTGGGTCGGTCGGGTGTCGCCGTCGATATCGGCCGACGGCGCGCTGACCACGTAGGTCCAGGCGTTGACCCCCGGCCCCCACCGGACCACGGTGGACGCGGCGCCCAGTCCCCGCGCGCTGGAGGGAGTGGCCGGGGCGACGACCGGCGCCAGGTGGTAGTCCCCCATCAGCGACGGGGGCAGCAGCTCGGCCACGATCACGGCCTGCCGGAAGGCCGGGTAGGTTCTCGAGGCCAGGATGTTGACCGTCACGTCGTAGCCGGAAGCAAAGCCCGGATCGACGAAACTGTTGCTCGGATCGGCGGTCACGTCGGTGCCGTCCTGCAGGACGGAACGGGTCGGGGTCAGGGTACCGGTCACGTCGGTGACGCCCATGTCCCAGTTGTTCACACTGTTGTCGGATCCGTCCGGCAGTTTGCCGCCGATCCCGTAGACCCACCCTCCGGCAAAGCTGCCGGCCCGGTTGTCCCAGAAGACATCATTGAGCAACGTCGGTTTGCTGTAGGTCGTCGCACCGAGCGTGGCCGCGTTGGTGAACGTCCGCAGGCGAGCTTGCAGCGGGTCACTGTTGGCCGCTGTCGAGAGACCGGCCGGGGCCGGGGTCCCGTCGCTGGTGACGGCCGTGGCCGTCGTCAGGTTCTTGGCCACCGTGTTGTTGACGATGTTCACGAAAGCGGCGTCGTCCAAGGCGATCCCACCGCCCTCGTGAGCCGAGACATTGTTCACCACCGTGTTGTTGGTGATGTTGATCGTTTCCGGATTGGTTCGGGAGATGTGGGATCCGCTGGTCTGGAGCAGTCGGATGCCGCCACCGTCGTCGCTGGCCAGGTTGGCCGCAATGACGTTTCCGTCGATCGTGACCGGACCCGATCCTTCCGAGAGCGTCGTCGAGGTGCGCGGCAGTTCGCCGGCGACCATGATCCCGCCGCCCTCGTCGTACGAGGAGTTGAACCAGATCCGGTTCTTGGTGATCGCCCCCCCACTGGACCCGCCGGCGTTGCTGTTGTATCCGAACGCCGAGATGGCGCCTCCGTACTCGGCCGAGAAGTTTCCGCAGATCGCGTTGCCGGTGATCTGGTAGCCGTCGCTCCCGCTGAACAGGCCGATGCCTCCGGCCAGATTGGTGCCGCCGTTGTCGCGAATCTGGTTGCGCGCCAGCAACAGGTTGTAGTTGCGGTTCGAACCGACATACGGGGTTCCAACCCGGACCCCGCCACCGTAGGAGCCTCCGTTTCCACGGATGATGTTGTCGGTCAGTTGCAGGTTGCGGACGTTGTTGTGCAGGTATACCCCGCCGCCCTGCGTGATCAAGGCCCCGGCGGCGCCGTACGGCGTCTTGATGCCCCCGGAGATCTCGTTGACGTTGACCGGTAGATCGGACTGCGCCCCTCCGGTGATGGTGAACCCGTCGATGGTGACCGGGTAGCTGTTCGGAAGAGCCGGGCCGGCCGGGTCGTCGAGCACGGTCACCACCGCCGCATCAGGAACGGCCGGGTTCCCGGAGTAGGTGAGGCTACCGAGCAGGCCGACCCAGTTGAGGCCGCTGGCGTTGTCGGCGTTGAATCCGGAACCGTCCAGAATCGACCCGGGGACGAAAGAGCCATCAGGACGGAATCCGCCCGGACCGACGCCCTGCAGATGGACCTGGTGGTGCACGATCAGGTTCTCGTTGTACTCCCCCTGAGGGTTGTCGGTGGTCGGGGTGGCGGGCCAGACGACCACCAGGTAGAACTTCGTCGCCGTCGTCGGTCGGGCCGCTTCCAGGGCACGCTGCACCGAGGTGAACGCTTTGCCCGGTCCGACCTCGACCAGCCGCGGGTTGGTCGCCGTTGTCCCCGGGGTGGAGGTGGTGCTCTTGTCGAGAACCTGGATCGTCAGTGAATTGACCGACGTTCGGCCACTGGAATTCGTGATGCTGACGACGGCTGCCCCGGACGCGGTTCCGGCCGGCACGACGAACGCGATCTGACCGTCGGACCACGAGAGAATGTTGGCCTTCGTCACGTCAATACCGTTCAGTTTCAGCGTGTTGGTGCTGGTGTCGGTGTTGGCACCGAACCCGAAGCCGGTCACCGTCACCGTGCGACTGTCACCCGGAGTGTTCTTCCGAACGTAGGGACGATCGACGGCCAGCAGTTGAGGCACGTCGCCGCCGAGATCGCACATCGTGGGATTGGCGACGGTGGTGTCGGGAGCCAGGGCGGTGCTCGCCACCTGGGTGGGCGCTTCGTCGGTCACGGTGAACAGCCCGGGCCAGCCCTGGAAGTTCGTCGCGATGGTGCGGAACCGAGGGTTGTAGTCGGCGTTGAGCGCGCCCGGTTGCCCTGGGTCGTTGCCGACGAACCGATACATGTTCGGGCACGGCCCAGCCGGCACCGGGCAGTTGAACGTGTCGGTGGACGGCTCAAGCGCTTCGTACAGGCCGTTGAAATCGGTATGCGTGGTGTCGACCAGACGACCGGACCAGTCGTAGAGACCGACCGGAACGAACGGCAGGCCCTGCGCCTCCCCGTAGTTCACGCTGCGCTTGTCGAGCGTCAGCCCCAGGTCGTTGAGGGTCAGGCCCCAGAAGTGCGTCGGAATCGGCACGTCGGTGAACAGGTTGAAGTTCGGGGCGGTGGATTGACCCGTCCGCACCGTGACGAGCTTGTCCGTGCAGTAGGGCCGGTCCTGCCCTTCGAACGGGCTGCCTCCGGCGGCCAGGAAGGCGGCGTCGGTGACGGCGACCTTGTGCAGTGCCCCGACGCAGGGCGAGATGATCCCGGCTTGCTGCGACGGCGGCTGAGTGGGGGGCAGCGGCGTCGCATCCGGCGGTCCGGCGGGGTCGTTCGCCGCGGCCACGGTGGTGGGAGGATAGTTCTGCTGCGGCAGGTAGGAGTCTCCGTCGAAGACATTCACGTCCGCCTCCGAGGTCACCTTGTACATCGGCCGGCCGTCCACCGGGTCCTTGGGGATGTCGACCGACACGATGTAGTCGATGGCCGGCAGATCCTCTTCGTCGTAGCCGTTGGCGGCCAGGTCCGCGTACAACGGCAGGTCGTGGCCGGGAGCCGGGTTCTTGGCGTTCCCGGGCGGATACAGATTCAGCTTCGAGGTCGCGAACCCGTAGTTGCCGTTGACCGTCTGGGCGATGTTGCCCGGTGTGCTGTCGCTCGGGCCGACGGCCACACCCATCATCGGCGCCTCGACGCAGAGCGTGTTGGCGGCCGCGCCGAACTGGGGCAGCGCCTGTTGATCGGTGAGCGGTTGCCCGTTGTACATCCGGGCGGTGCAGCCACGAGGCGGGGCCCATTCCTCCGAGGTGTACGTGTCCTGGACCTTCGGGCCCTTCACGAACTCGCCGCGCCCCGGGTCGGGATTGACGATGGTGGCCGAGGCGTCGTTCGGATCCTGGATCCGCAACGGGACGATCTGGTATCCCTGACGGCACTCGTTGGCCACATCGGCCGCCGCGGCCGTGCAGGCCTTGGGGACATAGAGGTCGACCGGAACGCCGGGGATGCCCGGCTGGTACGGCTCGGTGGCTGCGTCGGCCGGATCGAGTTCGTTGCGAGTGGTGTCGTAGGTGACGGTGCCGACGATGCCGCCATTCATGCCGGTGTCGTAGGGTTCCACGCCCCAGTCGATCTCGCCACCGAGGCCGATGATCGGCAGGAAGTTCAGATCGACCAGTGATCCCAGTTGAGTGGTGGCCTTCGTCTCGTTCTCGCCTTTGTAGGTGATCCCGGTGGTCCGGTAACGGGTGTTGAAGGCTTCCAGCACCAACCACTTCCCCAACGGGTAGGTCTCGCGGATGTCGTAGAACCCGTTGACGTCGGTCGTCGCCGTGTTGGTGGCCTGGTCCATCAGCGAGTTGTCCCGCTCGCGGACGGTGAGGCCGAACTGCGGAACCGCCTTCTCCCCCGGATCGAGTTTGCCGTTGCCGTTGCTGTCGATGAACACCTTGCCGTAGACGTGCGTGAACCAGCCGACGATCATCTTGTTGCCCACGTCGGTGACCCCGCCGCCGCTGACCTCGACGTTGAAGGACCACAGGATGTAGTCCTGGTCGTCGTCCCAGATCGACAGCTGGTAGGTGCCGTCAGGGACGTTCTTGATGTCGAACGAACCGTTGACATTCCCGCGGCCGACATAGACCTGGGCGTCGCCGGCATCGAGGTCGGACAGCGCGATCCATGGTTGCTTGATCGGGCCGCCCGACTTGGCCCCGGCGAATCCGGTCTCCGGAACGACCTGGCCGTTCTGCCCCCCGACGTAAGGCAGACCGGCTATGGCCACCCCCTTGATCTCACCGGTCGGAACATTCGTCCTCGGGACCGCGATGCTCTGCGTCTTCACGAACCCGAATTGCACGGACGGCACCAGTTCGGCACCTTTGGTCTGCTCGGTGTCGAAGCCAGTTGCGCCCTCCTGGCTCCAGATGTCGTGATCGTGGCCGCCTTCGAGCGTGGTGGTCTGCACCCACTGGTAGGTCTGGCCGGCCACTGGTGCCGGCGGGGTGACCGTGGCTGCGAACCGGTTGGGGCCCAGGTTGGGAATGGTGATCTGGCCGCGGCTGTCACTGGTACAGCGCCCGGTCGAGGCGGGATCGACGATCGGCTTGTTGTCGGCGTCGAAGGCGATCGGGGCGTTCGGTCGCTGAGCATCGGCGTACAGGGTGGCGCCGACCCGGTGCATGTACTTGGTGCACAACGCGTTTCCGTAGTAGTCGGTGCTCACCGTCCCCAGCACATCGGTGAGGTGCGCGGTGAAACCGGCCAATCCGGCCTCGGCGTCGACTTCGTAGGTGGCGTCGACCGGCATGTTGTCGTTGAAGACCTCGATGCGCAGGGTCGTCAGCGGAAGGGGCGTCGGGTCCATGTCGACCTGCACCGAGGTCGTCCCGCCGGCCGACACGGTGAAGTGCTTGCCGTCGATCTTGAATCCGTCCGCGGTGACCGAGATCAGATACTTTCCGGGGGGCAGGTCGTTCAGCGCCTTGCCGGCGTTGAGATCGCTCTGGTTCCCCTGGGCCACAATGGGAGCCATGCCCGAGGTGACCCGGGTGGACGGCCATTGGCAGGTGTCTGCATACTGCGGATCCGAACTCCCGCCGGGTGCGGTGGAGGGAAGGCATCGGGACAGACCCGGATCGGCCGCGGTCCCGGGGTCCCCGGTGTCGTCCCGGTTGATCAGCCATTTGTAGTCGGTGACCGGATCGCCCTTGTGGACGAACCCTGGTCCTGAGTTGACCGAGTTGGCGCTGCGCACCTTCAACGTGATGGCGCCCGCCGCGTCCGCGGCGGCGGCCGGGACAACGCCCGGCGTTGACCCGCGGCCGACGGCGGCCCCAGCCTGCACGGACCCGAGGATCAGCAGAACTCCGAGCGCCGCCCCGAGTTCCCGCCGCATGAACTTCCGACGTCGAGTCATGATCCACTCCTGTCCGCCGAATCCATGCCGGCACGCTCCTGGGGGCGGTACAAAGGTCCGGTATCGGGACGACCGACAGTTGCTTTATGACGAAGTTGTCATCCCCGGTCGCCCATTTGCCGCAACGTCACCAGCCGGCGAGGCCAATCGCAGCCGGGCTTACGCCACCGTCCGTGACCATCGGGCCGCCGAACGGCGTGCCTCGTCCCGATTGCCACGTATCGTCGGCTTGTGCTAGACAATGCGCGTCGAGTGCACCGCCGCAGACCAGCATCGGGATCACCATGGATCATGTTCTTGTCGTCGAGGACGAGCCGAGCCTGCTCCTGCTGTTGAGCCGGTTGCTCGCCGGTGCCGGCTACCAGGTCACTCAGGCCAGTAACGGACAGAGCGCCCTGCGGTGCAGTCTCCGTCAGCAATTCGATCTGGTCATCCTCGATCTCATGCTGCCCGACCTCCGCGGTGAGGATGTCCTGGCCGAGTTGTTGGGTTCCCGCGCCGAGACGAAAGTCCTGGTGTTGTCATCCGTCACCGACCTGTCCCGGCGGGTGGGCGTGTTGGATCACGGAGCCGTCGACTTCCTGGCCAAGCCCTTCGCCGGCGCCGAACTGATGGCTCGGGTGCGGGCCCGTATCCGCCACGGCTCGGGCGACCGCACCGGTTCGATCCGTCGATACCTGACCGGAGCCGGTCTCGAACTGGACCTCGAGCGGCACGAACTGATCATCGACGGACGCCGCATCGATCTCTCGCAGCGGGAATTCGCCCTGTTGGCCCACCTGCTGCATCGAACCCCAGCGGTCTGTACGCGGCAGGAACTGCTGTCCGACGTCTGGGGCCTGAGCTTTGATCCCGGAACGAATGTGGTCGAGGTGTACATGCGCCGACTGCGAGCAAAGCTGACGATCAGTCGAATAGAAACGGTGCGCAATGTCGGATACAGACTCGTCGCCTGTTAATCGCCCCTTGGCCGTGGCCTGGGCGGTGTTTGCGACAGGCAACATCTATCTCACGTTCGTCCTGCCGGGCGCAGAGACCATTCCGTACCACCTGGTATGGGCCAGTTTCGCCTTGCTCTACGGTCTCTACCCATGGCCGCTACGGGCCGCCTGGACGGCCTTCGCGTTGATCACCGTGGCCACCGGAACGGCCTTTGTGAGCCACGCCCTCGACCAAGTGATCCCGTGGTCGGAATGTTCGGAAATTGTACTCATGGGGGTTATCCTGGCCCTCCTGATGTGGCATGTCGAACGCCAGCGAGCCACTCGCCGGACCCTGCTCGACGTTCAGGCTCAAGAACGAACCTGGGCGCAGCGACGGGAGACGACGGCTCGATTCGGAACGCACGAGGTGCGGACCCGACTGGCCATCGCGCGGGGTTTTGTCGAGCTCATGGGCTCGTCGACCAGCGATAGCGGCATGCGCTCGGATGCGGCCCTGGTCCTGGGAGAACTGGACAAGGCGTCGGCAATCGTCAGCGGCCTGTTGACGCTGGCCACTGTGGGTGAGCCCAGCAGCCGAGTTTCCTTCAGTCTGCGTGATCTGCTCGACTCGATCTCCCGACGATGGGTGAGTTCGGCCGATCGTGAATTCTCCACCGACAGTTCCATCGGCGAGATCGAGGGAGACCCCGAGCGGTTGGAAGCTGCGCTCGACTGTCTGATCGAGAATGCGGTGAAGTTCACCGAACCCGGGCAGGCGATCGACATCACCGCCCGGGCCGACCGGGGCATCCTGGTGGTCACCGTGACCGACGAAGGAATGGGCATACCGCAGGACGAGCTCGGTCACGTCTTCGAAATGTTCCGCACGGGCAGCACCGCGGGTCGGCGCGCGGGCAGCGGGCTGGGCCTGTCGATCGTGAAAGCCATGGCCGAGTCGAGACGAGGATCGGTATCGGTGACGAGCACCGAAGGGCAGGGCAGCCGATTCACACTGCGCCTACCCCTGATCGAGGGCGACACCGCGATCATGGCGTGGGAGTCGTCGGCCCCGCCGGCGACCCTGGCCGCCCGGGGGTGAGATCGACCACCCGGAAGCCTGACGCGATCGTCACGGACCTGGGTGCCGACCCGGAAGGTGCGAACCGCCCCTAGATGAAGAGAAGCTGTGCCCCCTCGGTCTTCTCGATGAAATCGGCGGCGCTGATGATCCCCTCGACATCGTCGTACAGATCGGCCTCGGAGAGATGGTTCATGTCCGCCGACATGCGGCAAGCCCAGAGATGACCACCCGAGGCGACGATCATGTCTAGGAACTCGGGGATCTCGGGCACACCGACGTCGGCGATGGACTTCTTCAGTCTCGAGGTTGCCACGGAAGTCATCCACGGCAGTCCACCCAGGCCCTGCGGCATGTGCGTGGCCGGGTTCCCCAGGACGGTGAATTTCAGATCGTTCATGGTCTGCTTGTTGATCATCTCGAACCCCCAGAAGGTGAAGAACAGGTGCGTCTCGACACCGTCGCCCAACGCCGCGTTCGCCAGCACCAAGGCTGGGTAAGCCATGTCGAGCGTTCCTTTGGAGCAAATGATGGCAAGCTTGCGCCCGGAAGCGACCGCATCGAACTGCGGCACGATCGCGGGCTGTGATTCGGTGGCGGTCATGATTGTCTCCGTGGGTTTCCGATGAACATTCGAGGACTTCTAGACGCAGCCGATCGGCTTCGGCAGGCCGGCAATGTAGGCCATCTTCTTGGCCGGTTTCTGCGGGAACAGAGCGAACAGCGCTTTGACCGGGACGCCGCCGACAGCGGAGACCCGCCGAAGAGTTGCCGTCTCACCCCGCTCGGCGAAATCCGACCGGAGAAATTCCAGGACTTTCCAATGAGCATCGGTGAGTTCGATACCTATCTGGCCGGCCAGCGTGACGGCCAGATCGCGGCTCCATTCGGCGGGGTCGGTGAGGAATCCCTCCTCGTTGACGTGGACCTGGTGTCCGGCGAGTGTGGTCACAGGCATGTCTTTTCCTCACGTCTCGTTCTTCTTGCCGACCATCGACATCTTGTCCGGCAGTGGTAGGGGTCGTCCGGGGAGCAGGACGTTCCAGTACATCCAACGGAACGCCAGCTTGCCCAGGTGGTTTGCGCGCGTCTCCTTGAGGAGGCTGAATGGTCCCACGACCGGGACCGGGTACTTGCCCGGCAGCGGTTCGGTATCATAATTGAAGTCGATCAGCAGGCCCTTGCCGTCGCCGGATTCGATGAAGCAGTTCGCGTGACCGTCGAACGATCCGGTCATCTTCTTTCCGGCGATGTGCTGAAGGAAGTTGCCCACGAAGATGTCAACGGCGAAGTGGGCCACCGACCCGGCTTTGGAGGCGGGAATGTCCGAGGCGTCCCCGACCGCGAAGATGTTGGGGTGCACGGTGGACAGCAAGGTGTGCTTGTCGACCGGGACGTAGTTCAGGTCGTCGCCGAGACCCGAGCGGGACACGAATTCGGCCCCCATGTTCAGGGGAATGGTGACCAGCAGGTCGAAGGGAACGGTCCGCTCATCGTAGGAGACCAGCGACTTCGACGTCGAATCGATCCGCTCGACCAGGAAGTCGGTCTCGACCGCGATGTTCCGGTCGTGCAGCATGGATCCGAGATGGGCCGACGAGATTGGCTTGGTGAATGCTCCCGACAGCGGCGTCACATAGACCATTTCCACCCGGTCCCGGATCCCGCGCTGCCGGAAGTAGGCATCGGACAGGAAGGTGAACTCCAGCGGGGCGACCGGGCATTTGATCGGCATGTCGGTGATGTGCACCACGAAACGGCCGCCGTCGAATTTCTCGAGCGCACCGGCCAGGGCCTGCGCCCCGTCGAAGCTGTAGAAGTCGAAGATGCTCTCCCGCCATTGCGGCCCTAGCATTCCCTCGGTCTGGTCGGGCCGGGGGGTGGCGCCGGAGGCGATGACCAGATAGTCATAGGGCACCTGCCGCCCATCGGCCAGGATGACGCAGTTCCCGTCGGCGTCGACACGGTCGACGTCGCCGATGACAAAATTGACGCCGTCGGGCAGAAAGGTGTGACGGGACCGGCTCACCTGCGCGGCCGAATAGACGCCGAAGGGAAGGAACAGATATCCCGGCTGGTAGGGGTGAACGTCATCCCGGTCGATCACCGCGATCTCCCAGTCGTCCGTCTTCAGTTCACGGCGCAGTTTGTTGACGATCATGGTGCCGGCCGTGCCACCACCCACAACTACTAGTCGCTTCACGGCGCACCTTCTTCGGGTCCGAGCAGATCCTGGTGACGCCGACGGTAGCCCGGCCCCGGACCAGGAGGCAGGGCCGAAAGTCCCGATAGCACGAACGTGCCGATCGCGGGCCGGGTCCATTGTCATCACGGGACTTTGGGCCCTGTCGGTGCCGAGAACGCGCCGCGTAGATTGGCGGGCAAATCGACGAGCGGTGGGTGGTCACAGTCATCAACATCGACATGACGCCGCCGGCCTGCCTGCCCCCGGAAGGCCGGGACGCGTTCCTCGCGGTGGCCTCGCACTGCACCGTGCACAACACTCTGGCCACACCACCGACGACGGCGATCACCTTGACCGAAGCGGCGTCGGCATCGTCGGGTGGGCCCGGCTGACAACACGCCGACCGGCGGCTGTGCGGCCGGCGGAACCGGCTGCCCTCGATCGAGAGGATCTGCGTATGCGCTCCGGCGGTGTCGACCACCCGGTCGCGACGGCCTTGCCGAACTGGGGCTGCGTGCTGGCCGTGGTTGCCCATCCCGATGACGAGTCCTTCGGGCTCGGCGCGATTCTGGACGCCTTCAGGACGAACGGGACCCGGACCGCGGTGCTGTGTCTCACTCACGGTGAGGTATCCACCCTGCGTAGCGACACCGGGGTGCTGGCCGAGTTGCGCGAGCGTGAGTTCGGTGCCGCCGCCGAGTTGCTGGGCGTGGGCTGGGTTGCCCTGCGCGACTACCCGGATGGGGGTCTGCCACAGGTGTCGCCAGGCTTGTTGTCCGGTGAGGCGGCGGCCGCCGTGGCCGCCGTCGAAGCCGACGGTCTCCTGGTCTTCGACCCCGGTGGCGTGACCGGCCACCCGGACCACGCCGCGAGCACGGCGGCGGCATTGCGGGCGGCCGCCGAACTCGACCTCCCCGTCCTGGGGTGGACGCTGCCGGACGACGTGGCCGCGCAGCTCAATCGGGAGCTGGGCGCCACGTTCGCGGGTCACCGGCCGGACGACATCGATATCGCGTTGCCGGTGACCCGCGCACGTCAGCTCGCGGCAAGTGCGGCTCACGTGAGCCAGGCGATCCCGACCAGCGTGCTGTGGCGACGGCTGGCCCTGCTCGGCGGGACCGAGCACCTGCGCTGGCTCCGGCCGCCCGGTCTCAACGGCACGGGCACCGTCGCCGGCCCACCGCAGGCCGGCCCACCGCACGCCGGCCCACCGCAGGCCGGCCCACCGCAGGGCGGCTCCTGATCCGCTCCCGAGCCCCGGACGGGTCGGCCGCCGCCGACGTCCTCGGTCAGGAGGCCGGGGTCTCGACGATGCGGATCGTCCAGAAGTCCTGCGCCAGCGACGCGTCCGTGAGATAGCCGTACGGCATGGTGAAGTAGCCGGCCATGCCCCAGCCCGGACCCCAGGAGTTGCGGACGATGAAGCGTTGCGTCTCGTCGTCGTAGCCGACGGCCAGCACGGCGTGGCCGCCGAGCACCGATTCGGTTGGCGCCGGAAGCGGCACCACACCCGTCTTCGCGACCTCTTCGCTCTCGAAACTGTCGTAGACGGTGAATCCGAAGACGAACGGGTACCCGGCGGCCAAGCAGCCCTGCATCTGCCGCAGCACCTGCTGCACCCGCCGGTAGACGAGCACCTGATGGTCCAACGCCTCGGTATAGGCCTGGTCGGGGGGTTTCGCCGTGAACTTCTCGATCTCGTACGTCCAGGTGTTCTCGCTGCACGCCCCCAACTTGTGGATGATCTTCATGCCGTCACGGATCATCGCCCCGCTGTCCTGGTCGACCGTGCCCTCCAACAACCGCTCGTTGTAGTAGATGAACAGACGCGACGGAATCAGGTCGGGCAGGCCTTCTTTGAGCTGGACGAATTCGAACGCGCCACCGATGGCATTCGCGGTGCAGCTGCCCAGCTGGCCCTGGTCGTACACCGCGGGCATCTGCGGCCGCAGATCCATTGCCCGCGGCAGGGTCCGGATCACCGGCTCGGGCGCGGCGAACATGAGGTCGCGGGCGTCCGGAATGTCGGGGACCCAGCCGTAACGCTGTATCCGCCGTGGCCGCAGTTCGTTTCGTGCGCTTCGCTCGGGCATCGCGGGCTCCTCTCGTGGGGCGGCCGGACCGGCCGCCGTTGTCAGGAAAGGCACATGGCCCGACCCGTCACCGCGGCGGCGGTCGAAAGGCCGGCGTCATCCCGCGTCGGCCGCAGCTGCCTCTCCAGGATCGTCACGTCGTAGCCAACGCTGACCAAGGTCACCCGGGCCAGGGCCGAAAGTCCTGTCCGTCACCGGGAGGAGGCACCCGCCTCGCGAACCATCGGGTGGCGATCCCGGACGGTCACACCGGATAACCCGCGTCCATCAGGACGTTCTGACCCACCGCCATGCAGCGGGCCCGTCGGCCCGGCATGGTCGTCCAGTAGTACCAGATCATCAGGGTGATCGAGAGCGCCAAGGCCCGGCCCCGCAACCACGTCAGGTCGTCCACACCGGTTTGTCGTCGAAAGGCCTCTCGGGCCGGAGGATCAAGAATCTCCCAGGCCACAACCAGGTCGACGGTGGGGTCCCCGATCGACAGGCCCCCGAAGTCCAGGACCGCGATCAGAGTCTCGTCACGGACCAGTAGGTTCTCGGCGGCCAGGTCGCCGTGGTACCAACACGGGTCCGTGCCGCCTGTTTCGGGCAGCTGCATGGCCTGCCCCCATATCTGCTCAGCGGCGTCGAGATCGAAACCGAAGCCCTCCAGAGATCGGCAACGCTCGATGTTCTCTCTCGTCGCCTCGTCCATCGTGGTCAGCGCCCGGCCACGGTAGGACCGCAGACGTGGGTCGCGGACCGCCTGGGTGGACACCTCGGCCCGGCGGAAGGCCCGCAGGACGGCGGCCAGGTTCGCCGCCAGCACCTGGCGCCTCGGGTCGGTCGCGGTCCCCGGGTCGACCACCTCGGGGTGTGTGCCGTCGATCCAACGGACCACCGACCACTGCTCCGGATAGAAGCGGTCGGCATCGAACACACCCACCACCTCGGGGACCGAGACGGGCAACAGCGGCCCCAGAACCGGGAGCCAGGTGGCTTCCTTGGCGATGTCGGCCGATCCGCCGGGTTGGCGCGGCAGCCGCACGAGGAGCTCTTTCCCGAGACGGAACAATGCGTTCGTCGAACCGGTCGATGGCAGACGCCGCACCGGCTCGTCCGCGTAGGCCGGCATCGCTCGCCGGATCAGGCCACGTACCAGTTCCGCGTCGATCGGAATCTCGTCGGAATGCAGAGTTCGAACCACCGACGGAGTCTGACCGCCGGATCTGCCGTGCCGCAACCTCAGGTGCGAGGCGCGCCCGCACCACCTCGGCACGACGAACCGACGACATCCCGGGATCCGCCGCGCCAGCGCACCACCGGCCGCGTCCAACAGACCCCCACGGGACGTAGGCTGCGCATGTATCCGTCAAGGTGACGCCGCGGGGGGTCGCAAGCAGAAGGCTCAATGGCCAATGGAACGCGCTCGTCAGCTCGAACTGGCGTGGCAAGACGATCACCGCGGCGCCCGCGTCCGGGTGCTGACGTGGATGTACCTCGCAGGCGGCGTCTTCTGTCTGCTCGGAGCCTTTGCCTCTGCCAATCCGGTGCGCCGGGTCGGTCCACTCGCTGCGATCGGTGCCGGCGCGGTGCTCATCGCGGCCGCCCTGTTCGTCTGGGGCCGTCGCGCCCCGTCCTGGTTGATGCACGGCCTGGTGCTCCTGTACTCACTCGATATCGCTCTCATCGCGGCCATTTCTCGTACCCCGGCCGGGGTGGTCGCGGTCGGCCCGGTGCTCATGGTGGCCGCCATGTACTGCGGCGCGTTCTGCACCACGCGGGCGCTGCGCGTCCACATGGGTCTCAGTTCGGCCGCGTATCTGGCCGGCACCGGCCTGTCCGGGATCACCACGGCGTGGGTCTCCGTCGGGGTGGCGATCGCCGTCGCTTGTGCGGTGGCGGCCACGTTGAGCAACCTCGCGTACCAGTTGCACCTTCGGGGCGCCACCGATGCTTTGACCGGCGCCCTGCACCGAAGTATCTGGCTCCAGCTCGCCCGCCAGGAACTCAGGCGCCAACCGATCACCATCGCGCTGCTGGACCTGGACAACTTCAAGGCGGTCAACGACGAGCACGGCCATCTGGTCGGCGACGAGTTGCTCTCCACCGTGGCGCGGGCATGGGCGGCTGCCCTGGGCAGCGACGAGTTGCTCGGCCGGTTCGGCGGTGACGAGTTCGTCGTGCTGATGCCCGGCACGTCCGTCGAGCAGGCCAACCAACGGTTGGCGGAGTTACGACGGGTCCACGAGGCGAGCTGGTCCGTCGGCCTTGCCCAGGCGCAGCCAGGCCAAGACGTCACCGCCGTTCTGGCTGCGGCCGACGCCGACCTGCTCCACGCCAAACGGCTCCGGCACAACCCGCCCGGGCATGATGTTCTCTCGAATCGCCGCACGATCAAGTCACAGCGAGAACTGCGAGCCGCTCCGACGTCTGCCCCTCCTGGGCGCCCGGCCGAAGCCGGACGGGCGCCCAGCGGAACGGGACCGTTGGCGTAGTCGGACGGGCACGCCGCGACGGAGGTCGTCCACCGACCAGCGGGTCGATGACCTCACCACCGTCTGGGACCAGGTCGGGTTCCGGCTCCCCGGACCTGCGCAGCAACCCTTCTGACCGCCACCCTTTGAATCCGGCGTCGACCGGGAGTAGGAAGGGTGTAAGGCCGCCCTTGGGCGGCGAATCCCGGATCCGATTCGGATCGGATCGGATCACCTCGACGAGGAGGACACCGGATGACTGCCAACCGCGCCGTTACCTACCAGGGACCGATGAAGGTCATGGTGGAGAACATCGACTATCCGACGTTCGAGCTCAGGGACGGGCCAGGCGTGAATCCCGCCAACGTCGGTCGCAAGGTCCCCCATGGCGCAATCTTGAAGGTGGTCACAACCAACATCTGCGGATCCGACCAGCACATGGTGCGCGGCCGGACCACGGCCCCGGAGGGCCTGGTCCTCGGCCACGAGATCACCGGCGAAGTGGTGGAGGTGGGTCCCGGGGTCGAGTTCGTGAAGGTCGGCGACCTCTGCTCGGTTCCGTTCAACATCGCATGCGGGCGCTGCAAGAACTGCAAGGAGGGCAAGACGGGAATCTGCCTGAACGTAAATCCTGACCGTCCCGGCTCCGCCTACGGCTACGTCGACATGGGCGGCTGGGTCGGCGGGCAAGCGGACTACGTGCTGGTGCCGTACGCCGACTGGAACCTGTTGGTGTTCCCGGACAAGGACCAAGCCATGGAGAAGATCACCGACCTCACCATGCTGTCCGACATCTTCCCGACCGGATTCCACGGCGCCTATACGGCGGGCACCAAGACCGGTTCTACGGTGTACGTCGCCGGCGCAGGTCCGGTCGGGCTCGCCGCAGCCGTCTCGGCACAGCTCCTTGGCGCGTCGGCGGTGCTGGTCGCCGACCTCAACCAGGACCGACTCGAGCAGGCCCGCAGGATCGGTTGCGAGACGGTGGACGTCTCGAAGGGTGATCCCCGCGACCAGATCGAACAGATACTCGGTGTGCCCGAGGTGGACTGCGGAGTCGACGCCGTGGGATTCGAAGCCCACGGTCACGGAAAGGATTCCGGGACCGAAGCTCCGGCCACGGTACTCAACTCGCTGATGGAAGTGACGGCGGCCGGTGGCGCGCTCGGTATTCCCGGCCTGTACGTCACCGGAGATCCGGGAGCCGGGGACGAGGCCGCCAAGATCGGCTCCCTGTCCATCCGGCTCGGGCTGGGCTGGGCCAAATCCCACTCCTTCACCACCGGACAGTGCCCCGTCATGAAGTACCACCGCGGCCTGATGAACGCCATTCTGGCCGACAAGGTCCACATCGGCGACGCCGTGAACGCCACCGTCATCGGCTTGGACGACGCACCCCGCGGCTACGCGGACTTCGATTCCGGAGTGGCCAAGAAGTTCGTCCTCGATCCGCACAATTCAACGGGTCGGGTCAAGGCCGCCTGACGAGACCCCGCGCACCCGAGCGGAGCGGTTGGGCGAGCTCGTCCTCGACGAACGCGGGCTTGGCCAGCGTGATCGCCGGGATGGTCGCCACGAGGGCGACAGCGAGCAGAAACAGCAGCGGCAGGGTCCACGCACCGGTCACGTCGTGCAGCAGCCCCACGAGCAGCGGACCGAGCCCGCCGAGCGCGTACGCCACGCCCTGAGCGAAGCCGCTGAGCGCGACCGTGCCGCCGTGGGTGCGCGTGCGCGAATTGATGAGCACCAGGCTGACCGGGAACAGGATCGACCCCATCCCGATGAGCAGGACCCACAGCAGGATGAGCGATCCGGGGGCGAGCAGCAGCCCGAGGTAGCCGAGCACGAAGCTCGCACTGCCGGCGGCGATCAGCCAGCCGACATTGCGTAGCCGGGCGACGAGCAGCGGCGTGACGAGCGCGCCCGGCACGCTGATGATGCCGGTCACCGCGAGCATTACGCCGGCCTCGGTCGGGGTGGACCCGGCGATGTCGACGAGGATCTCGGGGAGCCAGGCGAAACCCGCGTACGTGCAGATCGCGCTGGTGGAGAACACCACGGTGATCGACAGGGCCACGCGTGATCGCCACAGGCGCGTGACGATGGCGGGCGGTGGTGACTCGACGGCGACGGCGTCGGAGAGGCGCCGGCGGCGCTCCCGCGCGATGATGAGAAGCCACGGAACGAGCGCCACGATCGAGGACACCGACCAGATGCCCAGCGAGAACCGCCAACTGCTCAGCTCGGCCACCGGCGCCGCGAGGGCGGCCGGCACGGCGGTGCTCACGCCAACGATGCAGGCGTAGACCGCGGTCAGCAGGGCGACTCGGTCCGGGAAGTACCGCCGGACGACGGAGGGCAGCAGCACGTTGCCGATGCCCGTGCCGACGAACGCGATGATGCTGCCGACGAGCAGCGCCGCGAATCCGGGAGCCAATGCGCGGACGAGGTGGCCCGTGGTGATGAGCACAAGGGCGAGCACGACACCGCCGTCGAGACCGATGCTCCGGCCGACGCGCGGCGCCATGAACCCGGACGCCGCGAACAGGATGGGCGGCAGGGTGCCGAGCCATCCGACGTCGATGTCCGAGATCGGGATGTCCACGCGGATGTCGCCGAGTATCGGCGATATCGCCGCCACCGCCTGGCGCAGGGTGAAGGCCACGAGCACGATGCCCAGCAGCGCCGCCGTACGTCCCGCCCACAGCGGGAGGCGACGACTATCGGGCACCCGGCGAGTCTAGAGGGGCGTTGATGAGCGACACGACCGTGCTCATCGGCATCCCCTGCAATCGCCAAGGCGGGTAGCGCCCTGACGTTGCACGGCGGTCGATATGGAATTGCTGCTTCGCGCCGGGCCGCGCCGTTCGGAGCGTGTAGCTGCCCGCGGAGGTCCGGACACACGGACACGGTTCACACGAATACCCAGTTGATGCAGGTGTTCTCACCCGCTCGGGGGCCGACTGGTTCGGGACCTAAGACCCTTGCGCGCCCCGCACGCGATGATCAACGCTCAGCTGGGCCGCCGGAGTACCGCGCTGGCCACACGCCGACCCGAGATCGAAGGTTCGATGGACATCGCGTCGAAGCCAGGCAAGCGAGTCAGCGGGCGCGAGGGCGGCAAGCAGCCGCGACCGGCTCTGATGTTGGCCTTGGCCACGCTCGGTTTCGCCGTCAATTTCTGGGCTTGGGCCCTCTTGAGTCCGCTCGGGCCAAGTTTCAAGGAGAGCCTTCATCTCAGCGCCTTCCAACAGGCGCTCCTGGTGGCCGTGCCGGTCGTCGTGGGCTCCCTCGGGCGGATTCCGATCGGTGCTTTGAGCGATCGGTTCGGTGGGCGGGTGATGTTTCCGCTGGTTTCCGCGGCGACGATTGTTCCAGTCCTGTACCTGGGATTGTTCGGGCATTCCACCCTGGTTGCCCTGCTGGTCGGCGGATTCTTCCTGGGTATCGGGGGCACCGCGTTCGCCGTCGGGGTGCCGTTCGTCAGCAGTTGGTACCCGCCGGCCCGGCGCGGCCTCGCGATCGGGATCTTCGGTGCGGGCATGGGCGGAACTGCGGTCAGCGCCTTGACCACGGTGAAGCTGGCGAAGGCCCACGGACTGGCGACTCCGTTCCTCGTGATGGCCGGCGTCCTTGCCGTCTACGCGGTGGTGGCGTGGGTGGTACTGCGTGACGCGCCGGGTCGGGTCATTCCGTCCGAACCGCTGTCCACCCGGTTGGCGGCGACGTTCCGGCTACCGGTGACGTGGCAAGCCTCGCTGCTGTATGCCGTGGCCTTCGGCGGGTACGTGGCCTTCTCCGTCTATCTCCCGACGTATCTCAAGACCGGTTACGGTCTGGCGCAGGCCGATGCCGCGAACCGAATGGCCGGGTTCGTCCTGCTGGCGGTTCTGATGCGTCCGGTGGGTGGATGGCTGTCCGATCGGATCGGGCCCACCCGAGTTCTCGGTGCGGCGCTGGCCGTTGTCACGGTCGGCGCCGCCGTCCAGGCTTTCACCCCGTCCCTGTCACCGCTCGGGACCATCGCTTTCCTGGCCATGGCCGGTGCGTTGGGGGCCGGTAGCGGCGCCGTCTTCGCCTTCGTCGCGCTGAGGGCAGCACCGAACACGGTCGGTTCCGTGACCGGTGTCGTGGGCGCCGCCGGCGGTCTCGGCGGTTTCATCCCACCGCTGGTCATGGGCGGCCTGTACGGCGCCTACGGCTCCTACGGGCTCGGGCTGGCCCTCCTGGCCCTCGTCGCTGCGGCGTCCGCGGTCTTCACGGCCACGGTCGTCACCCGGGCACTGAGAACCTCGACTCCGATCCCACACGCGTGACTCCCCCGGCCCGGCACTGCTCGCTCTCACCTGCGGAGGCGTTGCCGGACATCGATCGGGACCTCTTCTGGGCCCGATTGCGGGACACGCACCACAGACAAGTCACTTCAATCAAATGGAAGGCCACACTGTGCGAAAGACCGCCGTCACCCCCGCGAGCCCCGGATCGGGACCCAACGGCGCAGTAGGTCTGGACGGCCCGCTCGAGGATCTCCTCCTGCGCAGTGGCCGATTCTTCACCCGCACCGACGTGTCGGCCGATCTGCGAACGGTGACCAAGACGGGTGGCCGGCAGGGGGACGTCTTCTACCGCGACCGGTGGAGCCACGACAAGGTGGTTCGGTCCACCCACGGGGTCAACTGCACTGGTTCCTGTTCCTGGAAGGTCTACGTCAAAGACGGCATCATCACCTGGGAAACCCAGGAAACCGACTATCCCACCGTGGGGCCGGACCGGCCGGACTACGAACCACGCGGTTGCCCGCGAGGGGCCGCCTTCTCCTGGTACACCTACTCCCCCACCAGGGTTCGCTATCCGTACGCCCGAGGCGTTCTGATCGAGATGTACCGGGAGGCCCGTATCCGCCTGGGCGACCCCGTCCTGGCCTGGGCCGAGATCCAGGACGATCCCGAACGCCGCCGGAAGTACCACCAGGCTCGCGGGAAAGGTGGTCTGATCCGGGTCAGCTGGGACGAGGCCGCCGAAATCGCGGCTGCCGCCCACGTCCACACCATCGCCCGATACGGACCCGACCGCATCGCCGGATTCTCTCCTATCCCGGCGATGTCGATGGTCTCGCACGCGGCCGGCTCTCGATTCGTCGAACTCATGGGCGGCGCCATGACCTCCTTCTACGACTGGTACGCCGACCTTCCGGTGGCCTCACCCCAGGTCTTCGGCGACCAGACCGACGTACCCGAGTCCGGCGACTGGTGGGACGCCTCCTACCTGATGATGTGGGGTTCCAACGTGCCCGTCACGCGGACCCCGGATGCACACTGGATGGCCGAAGTCCGTTACCGCGGAACGAAGATCGTGGCGGTCAGCCCCGACTACTCCGACAACACCAAGTTCGCCGACGAATGGATGCCCTGCGCGCCGGGCACCGACGGCGCCATGGCGATGGCCATGGGCCACGTCATCCTGTCGGAGTTCCTGGTCAAAAAACGGACGCCGTTCTTCGTGGACTACATCCAGAAGTACACCGATCTACCCTTCCTCGTCCGTCTCGAGGAACGGGACGGCGCTTACGTCACCGGAAAGAACCTCACCGCCGCGGATCTGGGGGATGACACCGAGGGGGCAGCGTTCAAGCCGGTGCTGATCGACGGACGCACCGGTGACGTGGTGGTGCCGAACGGATCATTGGGCTTTCGCTACACCGACAGCGGTGTCGGTAAATGGAATCTGGATCTTGGCGATGTCGTGCCCCGGTTGACGGTGCTGGGCGATTCGGCGGAGTCCGGTGGCGGCGAGACGGCCATCTTGCGGTTGGCCCGATTCGACACCCCGGACGGGCACGCCGAGGTGTTGACCCGCGGTGTGCCCGTGCGACGAATCGGAGGTGTTCTCTGCTGCACCGTCTTCGACCTCATGCTCGCCCAGTACGGCGTCCACCGCCCCGGTCTGCCGGGTACGTGGCCCACCGGTTGGGACGACGCATCGGAGCCTTACACACCGGCCTGGCAGGAACCCATCACCGGGGTGAGCGCGTCGCAAGTCGTCCGGATCGCGCAGGAATTCGCGCACAACGCCGAGGAGTCCGGCGGCCGGTCCATGATCATCATGGGGGCCGGCATCTGCCAGTGGTTCCACGGGGACGCCACCTACCGCGCCATCCTGGCGATGCTCATCCTCACCGGATCCATGGGGCGTAACGGCGGCGGGTGGGCCCACTACGTGGGGCAGGAGAAATGCCGCCCGGTCACCGGGTGGGCGACGATGGCCGGAGCCACCGACTGGGTGCGGCCGCCGCGACAGATGATCGGCACCGCCTACTGGTACGCCCACACCGACCAGTGGCGTTATGACGGCTACCGCGCCGACGCCCTGTCCACCCCACTCGGTCGGGGCCGGTTTGCCGGCATGCACACGATGGATGTGCTGGCCGCCTCGGTCGCCATGGGATGGATGCCGTTCTTCCCGCAATTCGACCGCAACAGTCTGGATGTGGCCGACGAGGCCGAGGCGGCGAACATCCCAGCGCCGCAGTACGTAGCGCAACAACTCGCCTCGGGAGAGTTGAAGCTGGCCGTCACCGCCCCGGATGATCCGCGGAACTGGCCACGGGTCCTCACTGCCTGGCGGGCGAACCTCCTCGGCTCGTCCAGCAAGGGTAACGAGTACTTCCTGCAGCACCTCCTGGGCACCACCCGGACAAATCTCCGCGCGACTCCCACTGCCCCGGAGCTGCGTCCACGGGACATCGCCTGGAGCGATGAGATTCCCGAGGGGAAGCTCGACCTGATGCTGTCCATCGACTTCCGGATGACGTCGACCACCTTGCTGTCGGACATCGTGCTGCCGGCCGCGACCTGGTACGAGAAGAACGACCTGTCCTCGACGGATATGCATCCGTTCGTCCATGCCTTCAGCCCGGCCATCGACCCACCATGGGAATCGCGAACGGACTTCGACGCCTTCCACACCATCGCCCGGGTATTCAGCCGACTGGCGAAAACCCACCTCGGGGTTCGCCGTGACGTCGTCATGATGCCCATGCAACACGACACACCAGGTGAAACGGCATATCCCGGCGGCACGCAGCGGGACTGGCGGGCGATCGGTGAAGTCCCGGTTCCCGGGAAGACCATGGCCAACGTGACCGTCGTGACCCGGAACTATCCGGCCCTGGCCGAACAGTGGGAGACGTTGGGACCGCTGGTCGACACGTTGGGCCTCACGACCAAGGGAGTCACCGTCTTTCCCGACGTCGAAGTCAAAGAGCTGGCCGCCAAGCATGGGGTCATGGGCCACGGGGCCGGCGCCGGGCGGCCGGCCATCGACACGGCCGTGAAGATGTGCGACACCATTCTGTCGCTGTCCGGAACCACCAACGGCCGGTTGGCCGTCGAGGGTTTCAAACAGTTGGAGCGTCGGACCGGCCGCCGGATGACGGACCTGTCCGAGGGCAGCGAGGAGAAGCGCATCACCTACGCCGACTGTCAAGCCAGGCCGGTACCGGTGATCACGAGTCCGGAATGGTCCGGCAGCGAGACCGGCGGTCGGCGGTACGCCCCATTCACGGTCAACGTCGAGAAGCTGAAGCCCTGGCACACCCTGACCGGGCGGATGCACTTCTTCCTGGACCACGATTGGATCGAGGAACTCGGAGAGCAACTTCCGGTCTTCCGGCCGCCCTTGGACATGGCTGCCCTGTTCGACGAGCCGAGGGTCGGCTCCACGACCGAGGGCCTGGGCTTGTGCGTGCGATACCTGACTCCGCACTCGAAGTGGTCGATCCATTCCGAGTACCAGGACAACCTTTTCATGCTGTCGCTGTCCCGCGGCGGTCCGACGATGTGGATGAGTCCGCAGGACGCCGGCAAGATCGGCGCCAAGGACAACGATTGGGTGGAGGCCGTGAACCGCAACGGCGTCATGGTGCTCCGATTGGTCATCTCGCACCGAATGCCGGAAGGCACTGTGTTCGTGCACCACGCCCAGGAACGAACCATCGACGTTCCCCTCTCGGAGGCGAACGGGAACCGGGGCGGCATCCACAACTCGCTGACCCGGTTGCTCGTCAAACCCAGTCACCTGGCCGGCGGGTACGCGCAGATGTCTTTTGCCTTCAACTATCTGGGACCGACGGGCAACCAACGCGATGAGGTCACCATGGTCCGCCGACGCTCGCAGGAGGTGCAGTACTGATGCGCGTGATGGCTCAGCTGTCGATGGTCATGAACCTGGACAAGTGCATCGGCTGCCATACCTGTTCGGTCACCTGCAAGCAGGCCTGGACCAACCGTCCCGGAGTCGAGTACGCGTGGTTCAACAACGTGGAAACCCGGCCGGGACAGGGATATCCGCGGACGTACGAGGACCAGGACAAGTGGGAGGGCGGGTGGATCCGGGACAAGCGCGGGCGGCTGCGGCTGCGGGCGGGCGGGCGGATCCGCAAGCTCGCCACGATCTTCTCGAACCCGAAGATGCCGTCCATCGACGACTACTACGAGCCGTGGACCTACGACTACGAGAACCTGACCAATGCGCCGCTGGGCGAGCAGATGCCCGTCGCACCTCCGCGCAGCCTGATCACCGGGCAACCGATGAAAGTGCAGTGGTCCGCCAACTGGGACGACAACCTCGGCGGCAGCACGGAAATCCTGGCCGGGGACCCGATCCTGGCCAAGGTCAGCGCTGAGGTGAAGCTGGAGTTGGAGCAGACCTTCATGTTCTACCTGCCGCGCATCTGCGAGCACTGCCTCAACCCGTCCTGCGTCGCATCCTGCCCCTCCGGCGCGATGTACAAGCGATCGGAGGACGGCATCGTCCTGGTCGACCAGGACAAGTGCAAAGGGTGGCGGATGTGCGTGAGCGGTTGCCCCTACAAGAAGGTCTACTTCAACCACCGCACCGGCAAGGCCGAGAAATGCACCTTCTGCTATCCCCGGGTCGAGGTCGGGCTGCCCACGGTGTGTTCCGAGACCTGCGTCGGCCGGCTCCGGTACATCGGGTTGATCCTCTACGACGCCGACCGGGTGCTGGATGCAGCGTCAACGGAGAACGAGGCGGATCTGTACGAAGCGCAGCTGGCCGTGATGCTCGACCCCAACGATCCCGAGGTGATCGCCGGCGCCAGGGAATCCGGGATCTCCGACGAATGGATGGACGCCGCGCGACGGTCACCGGTCTACGCCCTGGCCAAGGTCTACCGGATCGCTCTGCCGCTGCATCCGGAATACCGGACCATGCCGATGGTCTGGTACGTACCTCCCCTGTCACCGGTGGTCGATGCCATCAGCCGCGACGGCCATGACGGGGAGGATCCCCAGAACCTCTTCGGTGCCATCGACGCGCTACGAATCCCGATCGAGTACCTGGCCGGGCTGTTCAGCGCGGGCGACACGGCGATCGTGACGAACGTGCTCAAGAAGCTCGCCGCCATGCGGGCCTACATGCGCGACATCAACCTCGGTCGCGACCCGCGCAGCGAGATCCCCGCGTCGGTGGGCATGGGCGAGGAACTCATGTACGAGATGTATCGCCTGCTTGCGATTGCCAAATACGAAGCGCGGTACGTGATCCCGACGGCATACGCCACCGAGGGACATCGACTCGAGGAGAGCGTCACCGAATGCGCACTCGACTTCGACGGCGGTCCCGGCATGTACACGACGGGTTCCGGACCGTTCGGCGAGGCCAGCGGCCAGCCCGTGCCGATGGCGGTGGAATCGTTCCAGGCGCTCAAGGACCGGCAGACCTCAGAGGAGGCCGGTGCGGGCGCACACCGGACGTCCCGGGTCAATCTGCTGAACTGGGACGGCAGGGGCTCCCCCGGTGCGATGTTCATCCCACGGCCCGGTTCGCCGCGGCTACCCCCTGGCGGAGACGAGCGATGAAGATGTCACCACGGCGAAGCGGCCCGGCGCAGCATCGGCGCATCATCTGGCAGGCCGCATCCTTGTTGCTGGCCTATCCTGACCACGGCCAGGACCGACGGCTGGACATGGTCGACCGCGCGGTCGCCGTCCTGGACGCGGCGACACGACTGCCCCTGTCGGCAGCCGTAGGGCACCTAAGGTCGACCCCGCTGATCGACGCGTGCTCCCAGTACGCCGACGTCTTCGACTGGAAACGCCGACGCACTCTCTTCCTGACCTACTACACAGCCGGCGACACCCGCAATCGGGGCATGGCCCTGCTGGCCTTTTCCGACGTGTACCGCGCGGCCGGTGCCGTCCCCCCGGCCCGCGAGCTGCCGGACCACCTCGCTGTATTGCTGGAGTTCGCGGCCACGGTCGACGAGAAGTCCGGATATGAACTGCTCAGCCGACATCGCACCCCCATCGACCTGTTGCACGACGGGTTGATCGGTGTGTCGCCGATCTACGCCGGGGTCATCGGCGCCGTTTCCGCGACGCTCCCCACGGCGACGGCGGCAGATCTGAAGGAGGCTCGGCGCCTGGCCATGCAGGGACCGCCGGTGGAATCGGTTGGGCTGGAACCGTTCGCATTGACCATCGGCGTACGCGGCGGGTCGAAGTGAACGCCGCCGCCGTTTTCTGGGACGTCGTGCCCTATGTCGCCATCGCCATCCTCGTGGTGGGAACCTGGTGGCGCTACCGGTACGACAAGTTCGGCTGGACCACCCGTTCCTCGCAGCTGTACGAGAGCCGGTTGCTGCGCATCGGTAGTCCCCTGTTCCACTTCGGCATCCTGGTGGTGATCTTCGGTCACGTCATCGGCCTGCTGATCCCCGAGTCGTGGACCACCGCTCTGGGCCTGAGTCAGACGGCCTACCACATCCAAGCCGTGGTCCTCGGCACCATCGCGGGGATCGCGACTCTCGGCGGGGCGGCGATCCTGGTCTACCGGCGTCGCGCCAAGGGACCGGTGTTCACCGCGACCACGCGGAACGACAAGCTCATGTACGCAGTTCTCCTCCTGGCCATCGTGGCCGGCCTGGCCACGACGCTGCTGGGATCCGGACTCGTGGGAGAGGAACACAACTATCGGCTCACGGTGTCCGTCTGGTTCAGGTCCATCTTCATCCTGCAACCCGACGGCGAGGCGATGACACTGGCGCCGATTTCCTACCAGATCCACGCCATCATCGGCATGACACTGTTCGCACTGTGGCCGTTCACGCGACTCGTGCACGCCTTCAGCGCCCCGGTCGCCTACCTGTTCCGCCCGTACATCGTCTACCGATCCCGAGCCGCCGGCCGCCCTGGCGCACCCATCGGGTCCGAGCCCCGCCGCCGAGGCTGGTGATCGACGTCGCGCTTCAGCTGGCCGGCCGATGCGAACAGTCAACCAAGTCCGGGGTTCATCGGGCGTGATGATGCTCGGCGCTGCCCGCGTCGAGGTGGTCGTGACCGACCCCGACCTCACGGGCGACGCCGCCGACCTCGTGCAGGTGATTCCACTGCTCGTCATCCAGATAGGCCAGTGCCGCCGGGAACAGCCCGTTCTCCTCCCGGTCGATGTGGTTGGCCAGCAATGTGAGCAGCGGTCCGACCCGCGACAGGTCACCGGCCTCGACCGCAGCCAACCCGGCGTCGATGGCCTCGTGCTCGGCACACAGTGACTCGATGTGCTCACTGAACATGTCGTCTGCGCGCATCTCGGCGAACAGACCCTGCTCCTCGAGTTCGGTGTGCGGGTGGAGCAACTCGCTCAGCACCGACGCGGCGGCCGCCGCAGTGACCGGGTCATCGGAGCGCTCCGCCGCTCTGAGGGCGGTGGTGTGGTTGGTGATGTTCTCGTGCTGCCGGGTCAGTTGCGCGATGAGGGGGATGTTGCGGCAACCGCAGTAGCTGCACATCAGCGATCTCCGCGGTCTTCGGCCGGGATCTGGGCCGCCCACAGATCGGGCCCGAACACTTCGTACCGGATCCGGTCGGCCGGGATTCCCCGCGCCAACAAGGTCGATCGGACGTGCCGCATGAACGGCAGCGGCCCGCACGTGAACACCTGGACGTCGTCCGGCAACGGCACCTCGGAGAGGTCCATGAAGCCCTGCCGCGAGCGGTCGTTGCCCGGGTCAAGGGTCTCGTACCAGGTGTAGGCCGTGAAGTCGTCCAACTCGCGTGCGACGTGCAGGACGGTCTCCCGGAGGGCGTGGTCCTGCGCTGTGCGGTCGGCATGGGCCACAATCACGGTCCGTTTCGGTTGCGTACGGGCGATGTGCTCCACGATCGGCAGCACGGTCGTGATGCCCGCACCCGCGCTGGCCAACAACAGGGGGCCATCCGACGACTGAACGACGAAGTCCCCGGCCGGGACACTGACATCCAGCAAATCGCCTGGTTGCACGGCGTCGTGCAAATAGCTGGAGACCTGCCCGTCGGGCGCGCCGTTGATCCCTCTGACCCGCCGCACGGTGATCTGCAGGCGTGGTCCCAACGCGGTGGAGGACACCGTGTACTGACGTGGCTGACGCCCTCCGTCCGGCAGATCGACGAAGACCGAAACGTACTGGCCGGGGCTGATCGCCGGGAGTTGGCCGCCGTCAGCAGGTTCCAGGATCAACGAGATCACGTCCTGCGTCTCGTCGATCCGCCGCACCACGCGGTAGGGCCGGAGCGGATGCGACGCGTCGACCCCGGCCTGCTGGTAGAGCCGGGTCTCTTCGGCGATCAGTTGAGTCGCGAACAGCCAGTAGACCTCGTTCCACGCCTCGGCGATCTGCGGAGTGACCGCATCGCCCAGCACCTCGCCGACGGCTCCCAGCAGGTAGTGGCCAACGATCGTGTACTGCTGCGGCTTGATGCCCAGTGAGACATGCTTGTAGGCGATCCTCTGCATCACGTGATGGAACGACGGCGCATCGGGATCGATCAGCGATCCGGCATAGGCAACCACCGACGCGGCCAACGCCCGCGGCTGCTCCCCGGTGGCCTGGTTGCCCTTGTTGAACAATCTCAGTAGCTCCGGGTGATCGGCGAGCATGCTTGCGTAGAACAGAGCAGTGATCTGATCACCGTTCTCAGCCACCACCCCGGCTGTCGCCCTGACTGTCTCGGAAGAACTCGGCGACAACAACGACGATCGATCCTGTACCAGCGACGACGACACGTAACTCCCCAGTTGCTCGATGACAACGGGCGCGGCCTGTTGCTCTGTCCCGGTCGCGAAACATGCCGACCCCTCATCCTGCCGACGGTCGCCTCTCGGGCGCCAGGGCCGAACGTCCCTGGTCGCTTGTGGCGCCACACACACCTTTAGGCCGGTGCCGGGGGTAGGGGCACGGACCAGAGGATCTGGGTTCCGCCGTTCGCTGGGGCGGTGATGGTGCAGGTGCCGTTGTGGTCGCCGGCGCGTTGGCCGAGGTTGTTCAGGCCCCTGCGAGCGGCGGTGACCGGGATGCCGACGCCGTTGTCGGTGACCGCGATGACCAGATCGTCGGCGGCGGAGACGGTGACGTCCAGTTCGGTGGCCTGTGCATGGTGGACGACGTTGCTGACCATCTCCCTCAGGGCAGCCTCGGCTTGCTGGCCCAGGGCGGGGCCGACGATGTCCAGCGGGCCCGACATTCGGACGGTGGTGCGCAGCGGGGAGTTGCCGGTGAGGTCGGTCACGACGGCATCCAGGGCGGCCCGCAGGTTCGGTTGCTCCGCCGGTTCGGCTTGCAGGTCGAAGATCACGGTGCGGATGTCCCGGACGACGTGGTCGAGTTTGTTGATCTCGGTGTTCAGTCGCAGGGCGACGTCGGAAGGCTTGATCCGGCGTTGGATGGCGTGCAGGGCGAGTCCGACGCCGAAGATCTGCTGGATGACATGGTCGTGCAGGTCCATGGCGATCCGGTCGCGGTCGGCGAGAATCTCGAGTTCTTGACGGGCGTCCTGGGTTTGCGCTCGTTGCAGGGCGAGGGTGGCTTGGTCGGCGAAGGTGGCCACGAGTTGCAGTTCATCGTCGTTGAATGCCGGGGCGCCGGGGGCCCGGACGGTCAGAAGTACCCCCGTCGCCCGATCGTCGACATGAAGGGGCAAGGCCAGGGCGGCCCCGAGGTCGATGCCGAGACCGGCGCCGATGTCGAAGGCGAGACGCTTCACGCTGCGGGGGGTGTGATCGTAGAAGACGGCACCGGCAGTCGACCCGTGGATCGGTATGGCTCGGCCGATGAGCTGGTCGGCGTCGGCGCCCGCGCAGATCGTCACGACAAGTTCGGTGGTCGCCGGGGCCGAGGTGGCCGGCAACGCGATCAGCGTGGACTGCGCCAAGGTCAGTTGCTGAGCGTGCGTGGCGATCAGGTGCAGGGCCTGGGTGGTGTCACTGACGGTCAACAGGGCGGCAGTGATTTCGCTGGTGGCTTCCAGCCAGCGTTGCCGGCGGCGCGCCTGCTCGTACTGTTGGGCGTTGTCGATCGCGATGCCGGCGGCGCCGGCCAGGGCCTGCACGACGGTCTCGTCGTCGTCGGTGAACTCCTGCCCGTCGCGTTTCTCGGTCAGGTACAGCCGACCGAAGATGGCACCGCGGGCTCGGATCGGAACGCCGAGGAAGGTGTGCATCGGTGGGTGGTGCGCAGGAAGACCGACCGACACCGGATGGTGGGCCAGGTCGGCCAGTCTCAGTGGTTTGTCCTCCTCGATGACCACGCCGAGGACACCCTGGCCGGTGGGGAGCGGACCGATCAGGCTTGCCCTTTCCTCATCGATCCCGATCGGGATGAACTGCTGCAGATTCCCGGCGTCGTCCAGCAGTCCCAAGGCGCCGTACCGTGCGTCGACCAAGTCCATCGCGGCCTGCACGATCTGCCGCAGCGTCGCATCCAGGTCCAGCCCCGAGGACACCGCCAACACGGCGTCCAGCAGGGCGTCCATCCGCTCGCGGGCCGACTCCACGATGTCTTGAACACGATCTTCGATGTCCTGTTGCATGTCGCGCAGCCTGCTCTGGGTCAATTTCTGACCAACACGTCGCGCGGCCGTAGAACCGGCCTCGGTCACCTGCCGACGACCTGGTGCAGGCTCCGTCCCGGCCTCACCAGAATCCTGGTACCCGAACGGTTGATGATCGTTGACTCCCCCGTCATCGTTCATGATCCACCCTCTGGTGTAGCCCGACCGGCCGGTGTCCCGGCCTGGTCACGGCCGAAACTGGGTTGATGCCCTCCTGGGGCACGGCCGCGTGGTCGTGCCCCAGGGAGCGGGGAAGGCTCCCGCGACGCCGACCGTTAGAGGCCGACGTCGGCAGACCGAGAAGGGAAATGCGCGTTGGAGCATCCTGCGCAAGAAATGCCAGACGCAAGCGGTGCCCCCGAACTGTTCCGTGTCAAGAGGATCCACTGACCAGAGGACCGGCGACGTAGCCCAACTCGGCATCGCCAGAGCGTTTTGCGACGTCACATTGGCTGCTGGCTCAACCACCACCAACCTTACGGAGGAAGAGTCGGAATGCATAGGCTCCCGGAATTGACTGCCCGAACGGCGGTGCCGTCACCCGGACGCTTCTCCACGACCGCCCTCCGGGTCATCAATCCTGTGACGCATCCGGGCCGGACACCCGAACAGCTGATCGTCGTTCGTGCCACTCGACTTCCGGCCCAGGTCGAAGTTCGGGATCCAACGCCGACACCAATCCGGCGGTGGAGCGGCTCCGTATGACCAGTAGTTGCGCGCCGGAGTCGTTGATGCGTCGCGCAGCTCGAACGTCAGGGACGGACTCCAGCCTCAGGGCTGGCCGTCCCCTCGTCGGTGGTGCGAGCGGGTCAGAACGTGCTCTCTGCCGCCGCTCGTCCGAGGTGTTGATGTTGCAGTCGCTCGCCAGGGGATGCCTGGTGATCTCGATTCGAAGGGAACCGCACTATGAGGAAGACTCTGCTTTCGGCTCTACCGATCGTCGCTCTGGGTGTTCTGGGTCTGGGTCTGGCCCTGCCGGCCGCGGCCTCGGCCGCCCCTGCCTCCGCCTCCTACACGGCGGACCTCCAGCCGGTCGCGTTGAGCCAGGTTCACGGTTCCGGCACCTTTTCGCTGCAGCTGAACGGCGACCAGGCAACGATCACCGAAAAGGTCTCCGGTCTGGCCGCGAAATTCGGCTCGGCGGCCTACCCCCACGTGCAGCACATCCACATCGGCGCCAAGGGGGTCTGCCCGACGGCGTCTGCCGACACGAGCGGCGACGGCCTGATCAGCACCACTGAAGGTGGGCCGTCCTACGGTGCGATCGGTGCGACGCTGTCGACCAGTGGTGACGCCAGCCCGGCCGCAGCTCTCACACTCGGCGTTGCGCCGATGGGTGACACATTCAGCTACTCGCGGACGATCACTCTGGACTCGAAAACCGTGGCCGCGGTCCAGGCCGGCACGGCAGTGATCGTGGTTCACGGCTTGGATCCGGCCACGCTCAGCGCCAAGGTGCAGGCCGAGAAGAGCGACCTGGTGGCGTCGTTGCCGCTCGCGGCAACCTCGCCGGCTCTGTGTGGATCCCTGGTCGCATCACAGATGTCCAGTACCCCAGTGGGCTCGAGCCCCACTGGTGGCGGCAGCACGTCCGGCATCCAGGACGAGGCACTGCTGACCCTGGGCGGCGGTCTGCTCTTGGCTGCCGGTGGCGTGTTCGCGGCACGGCGCCGCGTGGCTCGCCAGAACTGATCTGACCCAGACCAGACCGATCTGACACCGAAAGGCCGACACCCGACATGAGCACAACCCGCGCCCCCCGCACCCGAATACTCGGGGCGGTGGGCGCGGTGCTGCTCCTTTTGGGTGTGACCGTGATCGTCATGGGGATCGTCGGTCAGAAGCATGCACCACAGCCTCCGGCGTCTGCGGCCGTCCCCGTGCAGGTCATCCCATCCGCAGACCCCATTGTCAGCAGCACGCCGCCGACGAATGCATCCAAGGCTCGAACCACCTCGACCACCCCCGCGCAGCCGCCGCCCCCGTCCTCGTCGCTCCCCCCGGCCGGATCGACGACCTCGACCGGCCCGGCGACCCGCAAGCCCAGCGTCGTACCCAGCCAGACTCCGGGACGTGTCCCTGCCACCCGCGGGCCGGTGCTGCCCCGCTCGCTGCCGCTGCACCTGTCGGTACCGGCCATCGGTGTCGAGTCCGACCTGCGGCAAATCGGTCTGGATTCCTCGGGTGCGATCCAGACTCCCCCACTGGTCCAGGACTCCCACGCCTACTGGTTGACCGTGTCCCCCACACCCGGCCAACTCGGGCCCGCCACGATCATCGGCCATGTCGACTCCGCCGCATACGGCCCCGGGGTGTTCTTCAAACTCGGAGACCTACGCCAACGCGACAAGATATCGATCACCAGAGCAGACCACACCGTCGCCGTCTTCGAGGTCGAACGCGTCGTTGAATATCCCAAGAAGGAGTTTCCCACCCAAGCTGTCTACGGAAATACCGACCACGCGGCACTACGCCTGATCACCTGCGGTGGAACATTCGATCCCTCGATCAAGAGCTACGAAAGCAACATCGTTGTCTACGCCGCCCTCGTTTCGGTTCATGCGGCATGAGCTGAGCATGCACCGACAGATCAGATCGGACCAACCCCATGAACCGCCACCTGTTCACCACCGCCGTGGTCGCTACGTGCACCCTGTTCCTGGTCGGCTGTGGCTCCGCCACAGCCAGTTCCACCGAACGTGCCGCTCCGGCCACCGTCCACCAGTCGCCCTCCGTCTCCGGGCAGGAGTCGCCCGCACCGACGTCCGGCGCAGTCATGACACCGGGGATGATCATGCCCGACGGGTCGACCATGGGACCGATGACAGTCCCACCTGCATCCCCCATTCCGCCCTCGTCCTTGCCGCCATCTTCAGCGCCGCGGGCAACGACCACTTCGCACGCCGCCACGCAAGCGGCGGCAGGACCGCCGGCCGCCGCTCAAATGGTCTGCTCCGCTGAAATCCACGCCACCATTACGAAGGTTCTTGCTCTGACCGCGACGCCCACGTCCAGCTCAAGCTGGGAAAACCAGCTCTACACCTGCACCTACCGCCTGCCGATGGGTAAGTTCGTCATCTCCGTCAAACAGTCCGCGAGTGCCACGGCGGCCGCCGACTACGCGCGGCAGCTTCGCGGAGACAATATCGACGCCACGAAACTCAACGGCCTCACCGCCACCGCCTTCGAAACCCCCGCCGGGAAAGTATTTCTCGTCAAAGACGATTTCACCCTCACCGTCGATGCGACCACACTGCCGAAGGTGTTCGGCCGCCAACAGCAAAAGCGAGTCGACTTCGCCTACGAAATCGCGTCCGACATCCTCGGCTGCTGGACCGACGACTGAACCCTCCTCGCCGCGAGCCCTTACCGAGAACTCTACGGAGGACGCAAGCCTGAAGTGACGGGATGCTTACCTTCCGTAGCGCACCGACATCCGTTGTCGCGCTCATCCGGCGCGACCAGCGGGCAAGGGCCAGACTTGAGCAATGACCTCACCCGATGAACAAGCTGCCCTGGTCGCCGCTCACAACCAGTGGCGTGCTCGCTACAACTCTCCCCCGGTGGTCTGGGATGACACCGTCGCGGCCGTGGCCCAAGACTGGGCCAACCAGATCGCGGCCAGTGGGCAGTTCGACCACCGGCCGGACAACCGATACGGCGAGAACATGTTCATGGGCACCGCAGGCGCGTACCGCCCGACCGATGTGGTCGACGACTGGGGTAACGAGAACGCGAACTACGACATCCCCAGCCAGACCTGTATGGCCGAGGCCGTATGCGGACACTTCACCCAGCTCGTCTGGGCTACCACAGCGCGCATCGGGTGCGGCAAGGCCACCGGCCCCGACGGCAACGACTATTGGGTCTGCGACTACGACCCGGCCGGCAACATGGAAGGGCAGTCCCCGTTCGCCACTTGATGGCGACCACAATTCAGATGCTCGGCACCATCATTTTGCTGGACCAGACCCCAGCAATCGCCGGTTCAGCCCCGTCGACTTCACGGTACATGTGAATCCGGGGTCGCCCTCGTCCTGCGGACGGTGGACCGGTGATCAACGAGGACACATCATCCAAGACAACGGATACTGCAACCAGCCGTACATCGTCGTCGCCCACGATGGCGCCTGGCTGTGCGTTGTGACCTCGACCGTGGCAGTGACCTTGCAGAGTTCGGCTCTGGTGCGGCCGCCGATGCCAGGTTGGGAGCCCGTGGTCGGGGCGACCATCTGCCGGGTGTCAAGGGCCCAACAGTTCTGGAGTCGTTCCTGCCGCAGATCGGTGATGAGCAGTTAGCTGAAGGCACCAGATCCTTCTGGTGCCGGTTGGATCTCGCGTGTTCCAGTCGGTAGCTGATAGCGCGCCCTTCGATGATCTGGCCGTTGAAGGTGAAACAGTCGACGATGGCGGCGCCGAGCCGTGGGTCGGTGAGCGTCGTGGTCCAGCCGGAGAACGGTTCGCTGGAAGCGATGGAGGTCAGACTGAGAGTGACACCCGGGCCTTCCACGTTGGGCACCTAACTGCGATATTCGGGATTGGCGAACCCGAAACGGGTACCTGCATCCCATTCCTGTCGCTGGTTCCCGAACGCCGGCACCCCGCCGGAATCTTTCAGCATGCGGGCCAGATGCAGCAGATTCCAAGTCATAAATGTCGTATTGCGATTTGTGAAATCGTTGTCCAAGCCAACTCGAGTGCCGTCAGCGAGCAGGTCACCGTAGCTCGGGCCAGGCCCGGCCTCACCTATCCACCCGGCGTCGGCCTGCGGCGGTATGCTGTAGCCGATATGTTGCAGGCTGTACAGCACGTTCGACGCACAGTGCTTGATCCCGTCCTCATTGCCCGTGATCAAGCAACCACCGACCCGGCCGTAGTACAACCATTGGCCCTTTTCGTTCAGCTCGCTCGAGTGGGCGTAGAGCCGCTCGATGACCTTCTTGGTCTCGCTGCTGTTATCGCCCAGCCAGATCGGGCCACCCAAGACCAAGATGTCGGCCGCCAGAACTCGCGGAAACAAGGTCGGCCAGTCATCGACCTCCCACCCTCGCTCCCGCATATCGGGATACACGCCGGTAGCGATCTGGTGATCGACCGCGCGGAACTGATCCACTGTGACCCCCTGCTTCACCATGATGTTCGCGCTCGTGTCGATCAGAAGCTGGGTGTGGCTGCGGCCCGGCGAACGGGTCAGCGTCGTGTTGATGAACAGCGCCGTCAGATCGGTGAAATCATGCAGTCGCTCAGGCATGGAGTCTCCCGGGTTGGTCGGTGCACCTTGTCCCGTCGATGGTGCGCGGCCGCGCCGTCCCCGGCAACCGCTCAGCACATGCTCACGCGTGACGATCCGATCCGATCCCTTCTTCTCCGATGCCGGTGAGCGGGCCATCTCCTAGAGGCAAGGTGGTGTACTGCTCGGCGCTCCCGACACCGTCCGGTAGTGGTATCCGACCGCGGTGCGGGCACGATCAGGCGAGGTCAGTCGGGCGCCGATCCGGTCAAGCCGCCGGGTTCGTTGTACACCTCGGCCCTCATGGTGCCGGTGGACGAAGGTCCCAAATCGTGGCATTGACCCCTTGGCTGCGCGCCACCACCGATCGATAGCCGTGCGCGTCGAGCGACACCTCGCCGAATCCGGAGTTGTGTGTCACCGGGTAGCGATCCCCTCACCGCCCGTGGCGCCGGGAACCGTCACCGTGCCGATCCGGGTCAGTGATCCGCCCGAGTTGATGGCGAATTCGTCCACCAGACCGGCCGCCCCGGTCTGCACATACAAGTATCGCCCGTCACCCGAGGCCGCGGCATCGACCGTGCCGGAGTCAGTGCCGGTCGTGCCCAGCGTGACCAACCGGCCGTGCCGGTCGACGGTGAATCCGGACAGATCAGCGCTGCCGGCGTTCGAGACATAGATGTGACGCCCGACCGAGACCACCCAGCAGGTCGCCGCCTGGCCCGTCGACGCCTGATCAACGCCTCGGAGGTGCCCGTCGAATCCGATATTGAAGGTGGCCACCGCGTTGGTGCCGGCCTCGGCCACCAGCAGTCGGCCGTGACCGTCGAACGCCATGGCGAACGGCACGGCCCCCGGCAACGAGGTCACGATCGGCTGGTCAGCCGGACGACCGGACCGGTCGATCGGGAAGACGTCGATGCTGCTCGTGGCCGCCTTGGTCGTGACCAGAAGATCCCTCCCGTCAGGAGTGACGGCGATCTGGCCTGGAGTGTGGGTGAACTCAGGCGCTCCCCCCGGATCCAGGCCCAGCTCCCGGTGCCGGCCGGGCAGTTCGGTGAGGCGGCCGTCGTGGCGGGCGAATCCCTGGATGGAGCCGCCACCCAAGGCATTCAGCACGTACACCTCGTCATCGCGAACGGCCAGGCTGACCGGGAACCGCCCGCCCGACGACACCACCTGGCTGCGGACCAGAGCATCGCCCCGGACGTCGAACACGGTGATCGTGTCACTCCCGGCGTTCACCGCGAAGAGTTGACGGTGCCGCTCATCCCATTGCAGCGAACCCTGCGAGGCGAGGTGGTCCACCACCGACCCGGCCAGTTGACCGCCGAGGCCACCGGTGGGATAGGTGCCCGCCGGGCGCAGGGTTCCGTCCGGAGCCGCGCGGTAGGCAACAATGGCGTTGCCGGTCAAGCTATCCGTCTGGACGAACACCGCCGGCCGCTCCCGGTCGCCGGGGTCGGGTGGGCCCGCCGACGCCGGCCCGGCCAACAGCAGAGAAGTTCCGGTGACCAGGCTGATTCCGATCAATGCGAGTGCTTTCATGATTTTCTCCTCCATTTGGGGACCGTGGCGATACCCATGGAACGCGGCCGGAGCTCCCAGGGAAACCCCTGTCACCGAATGGTTCGAAACCCGTTCGAAATCGGTAAGAAGTGCACTCAGCATTCCGCAAGCACGCCGCCCCGGCTGGGGTGGCAGCGGGGAAGGTGCCGCGACGAACCCGATCTGATGTTGTGAACGCGGCGAGGAAGCCGGATCCGACCACTGGAGATCGCCGCAGCGTCTCTCAGCACCGCAGCCGATGTCCGGGCACCGAACGAGCGTGCATTCGAGGTCTTCACCATCGGCAGAAGCATGCCGAGGAACGCCCAAGGGAAAAGAAGGGCAAGAACAGGCGGAGGCCTTTGTTCGGGGCCGACAACTTGGGAGGACCGCCAGGTCCGCACGATCTCCTCCTTCCCGGAGCGATCCCGCCTTCCCCCCGCTCCTAGCTTGACCCGTGAATCCGGTCTCCAGGCCCGGCTCTGTCAATGGACGTCTGCCCGAGAAGATCTTCGTCGAGTGCGGGAACCTGTCGAATGGGGCGCGCGTCAGACCCGTGCTTCGACTCCGGTCATCCGGATCGGGCGTGGCCACCCGAGTCGCTCGAGGAAGGATCGTCATGAACGAGCCGGTCGTGAGAGCTACAAGACGTTACTCCCGCTCGGAAGAGACGACACCGGTTCGCCTCCGTCGCAGTGTCCCGCTGCTGGTGCTCCTGATGGCGTTGCTCACCATGGCCGGCTGCAGTGTCGACGGATCAGCCGCACGCGGCGCGTCAGATCCAGCGCCGACGTTCGATACTTCCCCTTCGGCAGTCGTTTTCGCCGTAGGCAATCTCGCTCCGTACAATCCGAGCAACCAGCAGGCCAGCAACGGGTTTGAGATCCACGGCGATGGGACTGTGACTGGCGACAAAGTCGCGCTGGGCAAGAAGGTCCCCAATGAGCAACTTCAGCAGCTCGCGAGAAGAGCAGACGAACTCGGGCTGCTCGATCAGCCCGATCTCGGCTACCCGGTGTACGACGCCGGCGAGCTCGACCTCCATCTCACCTTGAACGGCAAGACGGTCAACCTGAGCGTCACCCCATCGGAGGTCGGCTCGTACTCGAAGGCTCAGAGCGCCGCTCGGCAGGCGGTGCGGGATTTCGCCGAGCTGCTGCGGCAGGCCATTGCCTGAGTTCGTCGAGGGGCGCGGACTATTCCCCGGCAGAAACGTCGGTGGCAGCTTCGATGCACAAGCCTGGCAGTCTGAAGCTCCGCGCGGCGCGGATCTGCCCCATCGGGAAGCTTGCTGCGACGGGCACAGGCAGCGTGCCGGCCGCGACCAGGCGAGCGAATTTCCTCGATCGTGCCTGGCGTCGTTCAAGGTTTACCGGCGCGGCGAGGTGGTGCGGATCGTCAAACCGCTGGATCGGCTGGCGGTCAAGACCATCAGCCCGCGCTACCGGTCGCAGGACGAACGCATCGAGATAGCCGAGCTCCGCCAGACCGGGTTGTCCATCCGTCGGGTCGCCCAACGGATCGGCCGGGCACCATCCACGGTGTCCAGGGAACTGCGCCGGCTGCCCGCCGCTGCAGGCCACTACCGGCCGTTCGAAGCTCATCGAGATGCCATCGGCAGCAGAGCCCGCACCCACGGCAGACGCATCGACATCCACCCAGAGCTGCGGGAGGAGGTTGGTGCACGGCTGGCCCAGCGGTGGAGCCCGCCACAGATCGCCCGGCATCTGCGGGTGAAGTTCCCTGATCGAGCGTCGATGCGGCGGTGCCACGAAAGCATCTATCAGGCCCTCTACCAGCCCGGATCGGCCCTGGTGCGGCCCGCGGCCGTCCCGTCGCCGCGGCCGTCGCCGCTGCGGACCGGCCGCGACCATCGAAAAGCTCACCAACGCATCGACCGGCGGCGGCCCCGGTTCCAGCAGCCGATGCTGTCGGTGCACCAGCGTCCCTTCCCGCCCCATGACCGGTCCGAAGCAGGCCACTGGGAGGGCGAGTTGATAGTGGGCAGCCAGCAAGGATCGGTGATCGGAACGCTGATCGAGCGGCAGACCCGGCTGATCCGCCTGTTGCACCTACCGTCCCGGGATGCCGACGCCCTGCGCCGCGCCATCTCCGACCGGATGGCCGACCTGCCCGCTTCCCTGCTCCGATCCATCACCTGGGGCCACCAGGGCATCGAGATGGCCCGGCACGTCTCGATCACCGCTGAGTTGGGCGCGCAGATCTACTTTTGCGATCCGCACTCGCCATGGCAGCGCGGCAGTAACGAGAACGCCAACGGGCTGCTGCGACAGCATTCTCCTAAAGGCACCAACCTAGCCATTTGGAGCCGGGAGCACCTGCAGGCAGTGGAGGACGAGATCAACGGACGCCCCCGGCTCGTCTTCGACAACCGCCGTCCCGCAGATCTGTTCGCCACCTAGCTAGCCTCAACGGACCGCCCACTGTTGCGACGTTGACTAGAACCCGCCCCGGGCCCGCAGGGTCCAGGTTCAACCGGACTTGACAGCGGCATGTACGGCCCCGTCCGGAACGGTCCGGTCCGAGATCACCCGCCACGACGCTGCGTACCCGCCGAAACTCGCGAATCCTTCAGGTCCCCATCTAGGCGTGGAACCTGCCCACCCGGGTATTCGGAATGTCTTCCGGGGAATCACGCCAGCGAACGGCGCCCACGCGGCCCCCTGGGGCCATCGAGGAGTTCGCTCGCCTCATGCTGCGGGCCGACTCCACGTGCCGATCGCGGCGAACCTTCCTCGTCGAACAGATTTGCACCGCCGTCGAGTTGCAATCCAGCCGGCAGGTGCAGGGAAAGGTCGTCAACGGACCGGCAGCTTTACCTGCAGGCTCATTGGTGCACGTGGTAACCACTACCCGTCGTGGTTGCGGTCGAGGGTTCCGGCCGATCCCGGCCGCGATCTGCCTGATCGTCAGGCCCACGTGACGAACAGCCCACTCCGGGTTCGTCGTCCGGCCACTGTGTCGCGCACTGATCGCGAATCCAACCACTGGGCCACACGTGGCCCGCACGGCCGGCCTACGCGCCGTCCGTGCCCAGCAGACGGCGGCCGATGGCGCACATCACCCAGCTCGAGACGCCGCCGCCGGTTTGTCGAAGCGGTTGTCGGCACCAAGGGGCCAAGCGGCGGCTCGACCACCGCCAACGAAGGCGCAGCTCGGGCTGTCGCTACCGTGCCGCTTACGCACCCCGGGGTCTAGGGCCGGCCGAACGCGTGAAGTTGATCTCGCTTCTGACGCTGACACCTGCATCGGTTCGGCGAGGACTTGCTCCAAGGCGAGCGGTCCGCGTCTACGCCGTCGAAGAGGCGGATTCCGAGGCAGAACAGCACGGGTGAGGGGGTGATCGTGAATTCGTCGATCGGGCCGGCGTTCACATAGTCAACAATCATCGCGCCGCCGCTCGCGATGCGGACATCTCGGTCGCCGGCGCCTCACGGGCCTGGTCGAGTGCGGACTCGAGCCTCGGGGTCGACCAAGCGGATGATGGTCCCACGCGCGCTCCGGAATTGACGTTTCCTCGTGCGTCCGGACGAAGACCGGCGTGTGAAACGCGGCATTCTCCGGCCGTATCCGCTCGCCGGCGTGAAACATTCGCTTGCCCAAAAAGACTCCCGACGCGGTTCTTCCGGGAAGACTCGGCACTCGACGAAGCCGGTGAGGACGGGCCGGAACAACGACATCGCGCGGTAGACGTTCGAGCGCACCGGCGCGCGCGTCAATAGCAAATTCTCTTCAGAGATTTCGCTGGAGAGGGCCTGGAAAGAGCCCCGGTCGGGCGGGTGCACACTTCTGTGGTGCCGCACCCGGTCCGGGGCATCCGGACCGGGCGCGCACACCGTGGATCCGGGGCGATCAGGTCGATCATCCCCAGCAGTTGGCCAGGCCCCAGGCGGAATCCTTCGAGTCGATGCCCGCGATGGGCTTGTCCGTGATCAGCGTGGCGCCGGTGTTGACGACCCCGCTCGGCTTCGTACCGGTCTTGGCAAAAGTCACGATCGCCTTCACCCCGTCCTCGACCATGATCTTCGGAAACTGCATGACGGTGGCGGCGAACTTACCGTCCTTCACGTACTGGACACCCGAGCAGCTGCCGTCGATCGAACCCACGATCACCTTGCTCTGCAGACCCTTTTCGGTCAAGGCCTGGTAGGCACCACGCCCCGCCGGCTCGTTGATCGAGTAGACGACATTGACATCCGGGTGCGCCTGCAGCAGGTTCTCCATCGCGCTCTGCGCCTTGGTCTGGTCACCGGCGGTCAACGCACTGCCGATCACCTGCGGCGGCGTGCCGTCCGGAAGGCCCATGCCCTCCAGGAACCCGTTGTGCCGCTGGATACCGACACTCGCGCTCGGGTCCAGATCCATGGTGATGATCTTCGGCGCCGTGCTGCCGATCTTGGCCTTGACGTACTTACCGAGGATCACACCGGCCTGCAGGTTGTCGGTGGCAAAAGTGGCCGGAACGGCGTCCACCGGGGTGGTCTCCGAATCCAGCGCGATCACCAGAATGCCCTTGGCCTGGGCCGCCTTGAGCGCATTCAGGATGCCCGCCGAGTTGCTCGGGGTGATCATGATGCCCTTGACGCCCTGCTGGACCAGGTTCTCGATGGCCGTGACCTGTCCGTCGTTGTCGCCGTCGAACTTGCCGGCCAGAGCGATCACCTCAGCCCCCTGGGTGGCCGCCAAAGCCTTCGCCGACTCACGCAGCTTCACGAAATACGGGTTCGAGTCGGTCTTGGTGACCAACCCGATCTTGATCGTCCCCGTGCTCCCGCCGCCGGAGGCCGCCGACGCCGAGCCGGAGGAACCCGGCCCGGCGGAGGCCGCCGCCGCGGCGCTGGACGTGCTGGAACTCGACGAATTGTTGTTCTTGGTGCACGCGGCCAACGACAGCGTGACGGTGAGAGCGACCGCGGCGACCGCGATCCGCTGGACTGGGAGTTTCACATATACCTCTTCGGGCTCTGGGCGCGTTGGTTCCTTGATGTCACGCCGTCGGTGAGTGCTACCTGCGGGTCGGTCAGGTGCGCATACGGGGATGGGGTGCGGCGCCGCTGGGCTTGCATGCGGCGGGCGCATCCGAGGTGCATGGTTCAGCTGTGCGGTACGGCTGATGTCAGGTGCCAGCCGATGCCGGCGACGAGCTTGGCAGTGCCTCCGGTCGCGAAGAGACTAACGCCGTTGCTGTCCGGTCCGGGGAAGATCTGGTCGGTGAGAACGATCTGCCCCTGGTCGGTGAAGACTTCGACCGAGGAGGTATCGACCAGGATGTGCAGGCGCACGCGGCCGCACCGGTCCAGAGTCAGGGGTGCGGATTGCCGGCCACCGAAGGTCGGATCGAAGCTCACGTCACCTGACTTGCCGCGGTCGATGTACACCTCGTGCGTGATGGTGTCATACCCGATCTGCGTGAGGTCACCACTGCCGGTGTGGACGTTGACACCGAAGCGCTTGGCGCTGCCGGCCTCGAACGTGCCATCCAGTTCCAGGGTGCCCCCGCTGATCTCGGCTGACCGGGTGCCGCTGATGCTCTGGTTGAAGCCGACGACAGGCCTGCCGGTGCGGAGTTTGCCGAGCTGGCGGACCGGTTGCTGCGTGAGCTGCACCTTGCCGTTGATTGTCTTCAGGCCGAGTTGTCGGGGGACGCTCATCGCGCTGCGCCACGGCGAGGTGGGGATGTTGCCGGCATAGTTCCAGTTGTTCATCCAGCCGATCAAAATCTGCTGGCCGTGGGGCAGGTCGTTGAAGGAGGTGGCGGCGTAGAAGTCCGCGCCGTAGTCAACCCAGTGGGCACGTTGTACGGTCGACAGGGCGGGCGCGTCGGCGAACGTGAACTGGTCGGCGTTGAGGTGACCCCAGCCGCCCGTGTTCTGGTCGACGATCTGAATCTGCGCCGTCTGACCGTAATAGGGCGTGAGGTCGAACGAAGCCCAGTCAAGGGCCTCGTTGTTGGAGCCGGTCGCGGATTGGACGACCTGGCCGTTGACTAGGAGGTCGACGGCCGTTTCCACGTTTCGGACCTGGCCGGCCTGGCTTGAGAAGACGATGTTGTCGACGTTGATGTGTCCCCAGCCGCCGTTGTTCTCGTCGATGATCTGGATCTGGGCCTGCTGGCCTTTCAGCGCGGACACGTCCCAGGACTTCCAATCCAGGTTCTCGGCGTTCGAACCGGTCGCGGTATCGACCACTTTGCCGCCGACGATCAGATTGACGGCTGTGGGGCCGGCCCCCGGGGTGGTCGGCGCGCCGGTGTAGGCGTGGGTGCCGCCGCCGACCAACATGTCGATGTAGTCGCTGGAGATGGTGAACGTCGGTGAGGTGATGGTGCCCATCGACAGGTCATGGTTGAGGAAGGTGTTCACCAATTTCTTGCCGAGGTAACCGCTGACCTGCTGCTGGTCGCCCACTGTCCCGGCGACAGGGCCGGTGCCGACGAAGTCACCGGTTGTGGTCCAGCCGGTGCCGTAGGTGGCGCCTTCGAAGTCGGCGAAGGTGGTGCCGGGCGGTACGGACGCGTTGATGACCGAGCCGTCGACGTGCGGATGGTTGCCGCCGCCGATTTCGAAGTTCAGGTAGGGGCGGGTGACCTTGAACGCTGGTGAGCTCAGTACGCCGACGCCGCCGTCGCCGCCGGTGAAACTGTCGACGAAGCCCGTGCCCACAACGCCGTCGACAGCGGACTGCCCCGGCAGCGGTGCCGTCGCCGGGGCGGTGCCGAACGCGGTGCCGGTGGTCGTCCACGGTGTGTAGCTGCCGCTGTCGAAGTCGGCGAAGGTCACGCCCTTGGGCGGGCTGTAACTGCCCTTGTCGTCGGAGGTGAACGCGTTGCCGTCGAAGGACCCGACGAAGTACTGGTCACCGGAGCCGCCGGCGTAGGAGCCGGGGTTGATGCCGACCACCAGCACCCACTTCACGTGTTTTGGGTTGCCGTCGACCGGGAGGGGGAACATGTTCGGCGTCTCCCAGACACCGCCGATCGCGCCGGCGGGTCCGAAGTCGCTCTGGTGGGTCCAGGACTTGAGGTCCTTCGACGTGTAGATGGAGATCTTGTGCTGGTCGGACAGAGCCACCACCATTTCCCAGCTCTTCGTCGGGGCGTACCAGAACACTTTCGGGTCGCGGAAGTTGTTGGACTGCAGGTCCAGTACCGGGTTGCCGGGGTACTTGGTCCAGGTCAGCCCGCCATCGATACTGGACGCCAGCGCCTGGGCCTGTGTGCCATTGGTTTCCGCGCTGGTGTAGATCGCGACGAGCGGTGGGTTCGCCGTAGTGCCGAGCCCACTGCTGTTGGTTGCATCGTTGACCACCGAGCCGCTGAAGATCAGCTCCTTGTCATCACTGGGGATCGCAAGTGGCAGCTCCGTCCAGTGGACCAGGTCCTTGCTGACGGCGTGGCCCCAGGAGATGTTGCCCCAGGAGTTCCCGGTCGGGTTGTACTGGTAGAACAAGTGGTACCGGCCCTTGTAGAAGATCGGACCATTCGGGTCATTTATCCAGTTCTTTGCTGTGGTGTAGTGAAACTGCGGCCGGTAGGGCTCGTGGTACAGCGGCAATGTTGACGGCGCCGCTGCCCGCGCTGTTGCGGGCTTGACTTCTTGCGGCGAGCCGGCGGCGGCGATCGTGGATGGGGCGGCCAAGCCAACGGACAGAACCGCGGTGCACAGCAATGCGAGGGTTTTCGACCCTTTCAATGAATGAGCATTCATGGAGGACCCTTCATAGTGAAATGAGCTCAATGGAAACTGGTCGTGCTGATCTTGTGGCGGATCTCAAAGCCCCATGCGCGCAGCCTCGAGAGAACGATCAGCGTGATAGCGATGCAAGCCTCCTTCCCCTGCATGAACTTCGCGGCCGCGGTGCTCGCTCGGGCCGGGCCGCCCACGCACCACCGCTGAGTGGCGCACAGGTAGGCCCGATCGATCTTTCAGGCCGTCGCAGGCAGCTGCGGATGGGTTAGCGTTATTACCCCGCCGACAACATGAACGTTCAGCGGATCGGATATTTCGCCAACGAAGGCACCGCTATCGCCGTCGTGATGAAATGCCATGAACTTCCAATCACCGGTGCTGCGTTCTTGGATCAGCCGTCCGCTGTACAAGGAGCGATCCGTCAGCTGCACCGCGGCGTTGATGCCATAAGGACCCAACAGCGAGCCGGCCGTCGCGGCCCACACTCCCCCTGTGACGCCCGCCAGGCGGCGGCTTGAGGCTATCTCACCGTCCAAGCAGGAGAAAATGATGAACGGTTGACCGTGAATGACTTCCACTTGACTGACCTCAAGCTGTCCGAACCCCTGCCCGGGCCCGGACAGCGGGGGGCCGATGGTCCAGTGGCGTAGGTCGGGTGAGGTCGCGTGGCCGATGACGCCGCGGTCGTCGGCCGGTCCATTGTTGGCTCGGGCTGTGATCAGCATGTGCCACCCCGCACCGTCGGGATCCCGGAAAACGAAGGGGTCCCGGAATGCCTCATCCGGCCACTGATCATCCCCGACCTGTTCGTACCAGCGGCTGTCGGCTTCCAGGACCGGGTTGTCGGCGCTCTTCTCCCAGCGCGTCAGGTCGCGAGACGTCGCATATCCGATCCGCTGCACGTTGCGTCCGTCGGCATCGAGAGTCGCCCCGGTGTAGAACAGGAACCAAGTGCCGTCTGGGTGCTTGACGACCGAGCCGGTCCAAGTCGCAAGATCGTCGAAGGCTGGCGCATCGCTGCGAACGAGCGCATCTCGGACCCGTTCCCAGTGAACCAGGTCGGTCGATATCGCGTGACCGACGGATGCCCGGTGATGACGCGCGTCCGGGTCGCCCAGTGCCCTGGACGCATACAGGAAGAACAGGTGGTAGCTCTCACCGTCGTCGGCAAGCCAGAAGTCCCACACCCAGGCTTCGGGAAGTCGAAACATCGTGATGTCAGCCTTTCACGCCGGAGGAGGCGATAGAGTTGATGAACGATCGCTGAAACGCGACGAAGAGCGCCAGCACCGGAACGGTGATCATGGTCGCGTAAGCCATCAACTGGCCCCACGACACGTTGAGCTGCTTGAAGTAGTCGATACCCACCATCGCTGGCCGGAGGTTCTCCGACTGGACGACCATCAACGGCCATAGATAAGAATTCCACGCGGGCAGGAACGTCAAGATCGCTACCGTGGCGATCGCCGGGCCGGACAAAGGCATCACAATCTTTCGGTAGATGTGAAACCAACCTGCCCCGTCCACGACCGCTGCCTCGTCAAGTTCCTTGGGTATGGAGTCAAAGAACTGGTAGAACAGAAAAATGGAGAACGCGTTGGCCACGAATGGGAGTATCTGCACCCGGTAGGTATCCAGCCAGCCCAAAGAGAAACCGTTCACGTCCAGCCAGGGGAGCTTGTTCACCCACCACAACAGCGGCAGCGCCAGGGTCTCGAAAGGCACGATCAAGGTAGCGATGATCACCGTCAGGATCACCATCTTTCCCCGGAATTTGAGCCTGGCCAGGGCGAAGGCGGCCATCGAATTCACGATCAGGCCGAGCACGACGGTACAGACCGAAATCAGGATCGAGTTGAACAGGAACTGGCCGAACGGAACGGTGCCGAAGACGCCGGTGTAGTTGTCCAGGCTCAGTCGACCGACCGGTAGGAACGCCTTGGCTGAAGTGAGGTCGGCGAAGATCTGGTTGTCCGGCTTGAAACTGGAGATGATCATGAAAAGCAGAGGCAACCCGAACACCAGGCACAGAAGGATCCGGCCTACGAGTCCGACGACAGACCAGGTCCGCTTCTTTCTCTCACCCGCCAGGTGCGGGTGAAGCTCATGCACGGATGACTCGGCGACATGGGAGAGGCTGCTCATCGGGCGTCCTTGTCTCGGGTGAGGAAGCGCTGCACCATCGCGACGGCCAGCACCAGGATGAAGAACACCAGAGAGATCGCTGAGGCATACCCCGTCTGCTGCTGTTGGAACCCGGTGCGCACTGCCTGGTAGACAACGGTGCTGGTCGAGTCAAGGGGGCCACCCTGCGTCATGATGTTGACCTGGGTGAACAGGGACAGGGCGGAGATCGTGATGGTGATCAGGATGAAGGTGCGGGTCTGCCGTAGCCCCGGCCAGGTCACGAACCGGAAATTCTGCCAGGACGAGGCTCCGTCCAGCGACGACGCCTCGTACAGAGACGGTGAGATGGTCTGCAGCCCGGACAGCCAGATGACCATGTGGAAGCCCACCGCCTGCCAGATCGACATGAAGATCAACGCGGCCAGGGCGGTGTGGGTGTTCCCCAACCAGTCCGGTCCATGGATGCCGATCTTGCCCAGCAAGCTGTTGATCAACCCGTTCGGCTGGTACATGAAGGTCCACAAGATGGAGACGACGACCATGGACGTCACCACCGGCAGAAAGTAGACGGTGCGAAAGAAGTTGACCCCCCGTACTTTGGTGTTGATCAGCAGGGCCAGGCACAGGGCGAGGCCGGCCTGTACGGGGACAATGACCAGCCCGAAGACAATCGTATTGCGCAGCGACTTCCAGAAGGTTTGGTCGGCGAACAGTCGACTGAAGTTGTCGAACCCGATGAATCGGATGGGCTCCGGCGAGATGAGCTTCGCGTCGGTGAACGCCAGGGTGAACGTCAACGCGATCGGCACGATGACGAAGGTCACGAGTAGTACGGCAGCTGGTGCGATCATCCACGCGCTGACGGTGGTCTGCGACCTGGCGCGCCCGGCGGCGAGGCGGCGGTGTAGGGCGGCGCTGGGCGCCACGGGTGGTCGGAACTGCACTGACTGACTCATGGGTCTGCTCCTTCGATGACCCTGGGGCCCTGCCCGGATGTGATGACCCGGGCAGGGCCGACTGGCGTGCTAGGAGAAGTTGTTGTTGGACTTCTGGTTCGCGTCGATATCCGATACGGCCTGATCCAGGGATGCCTTCGGATCTGCGCCGTTCAGGATGTCCTGCGCTGTCTTGGTGAACTCGGTGGCGATGAATGGATATCCCGGTGTGGGCGGGCGGATCATGGCGAATTTCTTCGAGTACTGCCGGAAGATGTCGTAAGCCCCGCCAGGTTCGTAACCTTTGACGGTGCTGGCCGCAGCGTCGGTGGCCGGGATGTTGAAGGTTGCCGTCGCGACGGACGCGACGTACTTGTCCTGGGAGGCGAACTTCATGTAGTCCATTGCCCCTGCCTGGTTCGAGCACCCGGAGCTGACCGCCCACTGCCAAGAGCCGCCACCAATCTTCGGGCCGCTCCCGAAGTCCACCGGTGGGAGGAACACGACGTCACTGCCGAACTTCTTCACCAGCGGCGCTGCGGACCATTGCCCCGACCAGAGGATGGCGCTGACCCCGTTGCCGAAGTCGGCGGCCGGGTCTGCGCCGGCCTTGAGTGGCATGTACCCCTGGGTCACCATGGAGCGGAACCAGGTGGCCCACTTCATCGCTGCCGGGCCGTTGAGTGCACCGTCGGCGCTCTTGAAGTCTGTCCGGTTGATCAGGTCGCCGCCAAAGCTCTGCAGCAGCGGTGAGTAGGCGTAGGGCCACCACTCGCCGGTGGCGCTGGTGCCCAGGTCCAGGGCGTACTTGAACTTGCCGGCCGCCTTGATCTTCGCCAGAGCAGCATTGAATTCCGCTGCGGTCCATGGCTTGTCGATGGTCGGAATCCGGATGCCGTTCGCGGTCAACACGGACTTCCGGCTGATCATCGTGAGGGCGACGTCGTAGTATCCGAAAGAGTATGTCTGGCCGTTCCATTTGCCGACGGTGGAGGGCAGAAATTTCCCGAGAGTGCTATCCATACCGGTCAGCGGTGACAGGTATTTCGCCCAAGCCCAGTTCGGCACGTTCGGGGCGTCGACATCCAGAATGCACGGGAGTTTCTTCGCCGCGGCCGCGGCGGTCACCGACTGGTTGTAGGAGTCCTGCGGGAAGGCCTGCACCTTCACCTGGTAGGTGGGTTGGCTCTTGTTGTAGTCGGCGACGATGGCGTTGATCGCGCCTAGCTCCCCTGGGTTGCCAGCGTTGTGTGTCCACAGTGTCAACGTGTTGCCGCTGCTGCCACCCGAACCGCTGTTGCTTTTGGCGCAGCTGGCCATGGTCACCGCCAAGGTGACGGCTAGACTCGCTGCCGCGAGGCGCGTGAGGGTACGGTGTGCCACTGGTTCCTCCTGTAGTTGAGATCCGGGCACGCGCCCGGATCGCGAGACGACCGCGGTAACGGTCGTTCCTCGTGTGGTGATGAGCGCCGCCCCGAGTTCGGGACTGTGACGAGACTCAGGCTCGGGGCGGCGAGCTCACTGATGCACGACGCACCAGCGGGCAGGGCAACAATTGGTGCAGGGCAGGGGCTTTGCCCTCGGTGTCGATCTGGTCAAGGAGGGTCTTCACTGCCCATTGGCCCATCGCATAGTGCGGGAGTGCCATGGTGGTCAGCCCCGGTCGGAGGCTGGCCGACAGGATGTCCTGGTCGTCGAATCCGACGATCGAGACGTCAGCCGGGACCGATAGTCCGAGTTCGGCGGCTGCCTGATAGGCGCCGAAAGCCACTCGGTCGTTGTAGCAGAACAGCCCGGTGGGGCGATCCGACCTACTGAGCACAGCATGTGCGGATTCGAACCCACCCCGAGATTCTCCGGACCCGGCCTGCACGAGCGCAGGGTCGAAAGCGATTCCGTAGACCTCAAGCGCCTGCCGGTACCCGATGAGCCGCGCACGGGTTGCCGGTACGTCAGCGGAATCCGTCAGGAATCCGATCCGACGATGACCGTGAGACAACAGTTCCTCGACCGCGGCCCTGGCCCCACCGACTTCATCCGGGACGACGGAGCTGAACTCACCGCTCTCGGTGCGGGCATCCAGCAAAACCGCTTTGGTGCCGCGCAAGCGGCTCGGCGGCGTCAGGACACGATGAAACATCGAGGCGTAGATGATGCCGTCCACCTGGCGATCGATCAATGCCCTGACCTCGACATCCTCGAGGTCGGTATTGCCACCCGAGGACAGCAACAACAGTAACGACCCGGCCTCCGCCGCGGCGTCCTGTGCGCCGAGGATCATCTGACCCGCGAAGGGCGTGGTGGCCACATAGTCAGAAACGAACCCGATCGTGTGGGTCCGTTGACTACGCAAACCCTGCGCGAGGAGGTTCGGCCGATACCCCAACTGATCAGCGACTTCGCGAATACGCTGCCTGGTGCTCTCCGCGATCCGCTTACCCGGGACCTCGTTGAGCACATGCGACACGGTCGTGACAGAGAAGCCGGCACCGTCCGCCACATCGCGGATACCCATCGGCCTGGCCTGCATCTTTGCTCCGCCCAATCGGTTTGTCACTGGATTGGGACAAGAGTCCTGCATCACACCGCGACTGTCAACAGGTGGCGGGGTATTCACCCATTGAGCCCCCTTCCACCTGGCTCCGGAGGCTCGTGCATCGACACGCGGGCTCCCAGGGGGACGTTTCCACCTGGGTTGATCGATCCGGCAAGTCGTTTTGGCACGCTCAGTCTGGGCCAGCAAATCCGCCTTCGTCAGCTGCGGCCGCCAGTTTCGCTTGTCGGCTGACTCCCGGCAGTACGTGTGGCGAAGCTGCACCTCGCTGGCCAACACCGCCGTCCGTACGTCCGGGACTAGGTCGTTCGTTCCGCACGACTCTCTGGGGCGGCACGCGGGGCAATTGCCGCCGACCGAGCCACCTGCAGTTTGGGGAACGTCGACTGGACAGGGCGGCGTTCAACAGACGGAGTTGATCTTCCTTCTGCTTCCCCGATCGCAATGTGGGCACCAGAGGGAAGAGTGTCTAGATTGAACGGCCTGATCGGTGCTCTGACGTGGGGCGAGTCGGGCTCGAACCGACGACCTGACGGATTATGAGTCCGCTGCTCTGACCAACTGAGCTACCGCCCCGGCGAGAACCCTACCGGGAGTCGAGCCCGGATCCGGAATCCGACCGAGCGTGCGAGCCGTGCCGGATGAGCCTCCGGCCTGATGGACTATCAGGCCCGATGGTCGCCCGGCCCGGTCGACAATCCCAGTACGGAGGCGGGCACGGGAACCCCCGGCCGGAGGTCGGGCGACGCCACCGGTTCGCCGTATCGCGGCGACAACGGCACCACACCGGCCCAGGCGTCACCCGCCATGTCGACGGCGCTGTCCTCGGGCCACCCGTCGGTCACCTTCAAGGACCACTTCTCGATCGGCAGTGCCAGCACCAGGGTGGAGGCCATCTCTTTTGCGGTGGAGGCGCGCACCTCGGCCAGGCGGCCCGGGATGAGAGCGTCGGTCAGAACGTCCAGTGCTCGGCGCTTGGCCGCAGTCTCGGCGATCACGGTGCAGCGGCCGAAGAGCACCGCACTTCGGTAGTTCATGCCCGATTCGAACGCGGTCCGGGCGACCTGCAGCCCGTCGAGAGCCGTGACGGCCAGGGACGTCTCGACGCCCGAGGCCAGCGTCCGCAGCCACGGGGAACCCGTCGAACCATGGGCCAGGACCACGTCCCGATCGCGAGCCACCGCGATCGGCAACACGACCGGGTACTCACCGACGATCAAGGCGAAGTGGCCGAGGTGGACCTCGTCGAGCAGCACGTCCAGCGCGGCTCGATCGGTCACGGCCTTGTGCTTCATCCGGGTCAGTTCGACGCTGCTCACCGTGTGATTCTCCCCGGAACCCACTCGAGGCGACGACACCGCGGGTCCAGCCCGCCCTGCGCCACTGTTCGCCCGGCGCGGCCACGACCGTCGGGCACCCGACGCGGGTGCCTGCGCCCAAGACCGGTTGACCGGATTTTCTGCGGGCGCCAGTGCCCTCAAAAGGGCAAACGAAGCGAGTCGGCCCGGACGGCCTCCGATAGCGGTCCGACAGGTTCGAACCACCCCGTTCGGTGGGCTATTCTTGTCCAGCACGCGCTGCTCGCAGGGCGTGCTGGTCCTCCGTAGCTCAATTGGCAGAGCATCCGACTGTTAATCGGACGGTTACTGGTTCGAGTCCAGTCGGGGGAGCGTCATTGCAGGTCAGAGGCGGTCCCGGACGTGAGTCCGCGGGCCGCCTCTGACGTTTGCGGTTAACCGCCCTTCGGCCGGGAACGTGTCGGCCGATCGACCCGATCACGTCGGGAACACCGCTTCCACTCGGGGCCGCTCGGGGTTGTCGAGCGCGGCGACCTGGCTTGCCGAACGCCCGGAGTGGGTCAAGCGGTCAACGTGTACTTCGTGCCGCGACCTGATCGACCCTCATCGCTGGTGAGTCCCCGTGATCCGCCCGCGGGCGACCACCGAGGCCTTGATCGCGGCCAGGAGCTTGCGGGGTCGGGCCTTGAGCAGGCCATCGGCATCGGGGCCGTCGATCAGACGGTCGGCCAGTGCGTAGATCTCGAAGACGTAGCGGTGTGGGCCGTGGCCTTTGAGCGGTTCGGGTCCGCGGTAGCCGCGACCGAGAGTGGAGCGCAGCAGGGTGACTCCGGGCGCGGGATGGTCCTTGTCGAGGGCGCCGCTGGGGAGTTCGTTCGGTGTCGAAAGGCCGGCTGGGTCGATGATCGCCATGCAGTGGACAGGTGGCTTCGAAACCGCTGGGGCGTCGAGGTCCTCGACCACCAGCAGCAGTTCGGTGGTGCCGGCCGGGGGCGGGCTCCACCGCAGGTGAGGGGAAACGTTGCCACCGCCGACCCGTTTGCCGGCGTACCGCGAATCCAGCGGGCTGCCGTGGGAGAAATCGGCGCTGGTGATCTCGATGGTGTCCACCGCCGTGAGATGCGGTTGGTTCCATGTGTGCTCTCGTTCGTGGGGGCGTTGGTTGCGCAGGAGCGTGCCGAGCAGTGTCATGAGGGTCCTTGTCCCGGGCGTGAGTTGCGTCCGTGGGCGGGTGCGGGGGGTGCCGTGTGGGTGGGGTTCTCTGGTGGTGAGTTCAAGGCGCCGACGATGCGGGCGAGCATCGCGAGGTCGAGTGGCGCGAGTGCGGCCAGGGTCGGGGGCGGTTCGGTGAGAATCCGTCTCGCCGCCGCGGCGACCTGAAGTCCGGTATCGGTCAGCTGGACGAGTTTGCGGCGGTTGTCGTCGGGGTGTGGCCCTCGGGTGACGAGTCCGCGACGTTGGAGCTGGTCCACGGCGACGGTGGCGGCGGGCGGGTCGACCTGTGCGGTCTCGGCGATCTCGCGCAGCGTCATCGGTCCCTGGGCCAGCTTGATCAGTGCCTCGGCCTTCCCGAGGCCGAGGTCCAGCTCGAGCCGCAGTGCCCGGCGCCGGTCCTGTCCGGCCACGAAGGCCTGGAGGTCCGCCCAGATCTGGGTCGCCCCGGCCGGCTCCGGCGCAGCTTCCGGGTGGCCGGCGTCTTCGGGATTCACGCGATCGTCTCCGTCGGTTGGTTGCTCGATCGTTGCGCCCGATCGGCCCGTGGGCCCGAGAGCGTCAACCGAAGAAGTCATATGGTTGTTATAGCACAACCATTGTGTGTGTCAGCGGCCGAATCCGGCCGACCGACTGTCCGGGGCGCCTACCGGTACCGCGCGCTCGGAGCGCCCGATCTCGGGGCCGCCTCGCCACGCCCTCGTCCTGACCGGTCCAGCGTGGCCGATATATGGACCGCGACCGGCTCGGCCGCCGCAGCGGCTATCGTCTATGAGCAACGCCGAGCCGGTGGACCGCTCCGACTGAGGTGTGAACGATCGAGGGAGTTCACCTGATGTTCCGATTCCTGGCCGGCGTCGGCCTGGGCTACGTTCTGGGCTCACGGGCCGGCCGCGAGCGCTACGAACAGATCAAACGTTGGACGACCCGCGCCGTCGACCACCCCGCAGTGCAGGGTGCGGCCGGATTCGTGCAGGCCAAGGTGTCCGAGAAACTGCACCTGTCCTGACGTCTCAGGGGGCGATGGGCCCGCGGTTGGCTGTGACCTCCACCCCGCCCATGACGGCCACGCCCTTGATCCGCAGGCTCGGCGTCCCCGGCCCGTAGCTCTGCCTGACCTTGTCCTCGAACGCGCCCATGATGCCGACCCCCTCCACGATCACGGTCAGGCCCGCGGGCACCACGATCTGCACGCTGCCCATGACGGCCGTCACGTTCATGACGGTCGCTCGGCCCGACAACGTCGCCTCGGAGAAATCGAGCTCGACGCCGCCCATGACGGCCACCACGTTGATGTGCGCCGGGGCGGTCCACGGCCCCCTGCGCTCCACCCCTGACATGATCGCGACCAGCTTTCCCCGTGGCACCCCGCCGGCCATGGACAGTGCCGACTCAGGTGGCGTCACGGGTGCGCTCACCGGCTTGACGAACGACAGGTGCGCACCCGGCAGATCGCTGGTCACCGGCACCAGGTCGGCGAGAGTCTTTGCCGCATAGACGGAATCGAGGCGGGTCTCGAGTTCGGCCATCGAGATCCGGCCCTCGGACATCGCCGTCTGCAGCAGCTGCGCGGCGCGTTCCCGGTCTTCGTTCGAGGCTCGCATCGGCGGTGGGGCGGGGACGGGCGTCGGTTCTTCGTCGGTCACCCTGGAGATCGTAGAGGCCGGTGGCTACTCGAGAAGGAACGGCGCCCGGAGTTCTGCCGTCACGTCGGCCACCGCCTCGAGGAATCCTGGGGCGTGGGCGTCGGCCCCCGGATCGAGCCGGATCTGGGTGGTCAGGCCATCGCGACCGGGCACGCGGCGCAGCACCACCCAACCACCGGCCCGCGGCCAGGGCAGATGTCGACTCGCGGCCACCGAGCGCCGGACCCTGGTGTGCACGACGTCGGTCAACCGGTTGGTCCCGGCCAGCTCGAAGGACCGGACGGGCTGATCGAGGAGCACCGCCGTCCCGTCCGGCGTCATCTCCACCTGCGCCGCAACCACCACGGTCAGGGTCAGATCGGTCAACCGGGCCTTGGAGATCAGCTCCCAGTTCCACCGGGCCACCTCTTCGCCGACCACCCACAGGCCGAACCGGCTGACCGCCAGCGACCGGCCGTCGGCCAGCGGGGCCACCAGCTGGACGTCCTCCCCCGGGTCGATCGCGGCCACCAGGGACGGCGGCAGCGGCGGACGGCGGAGCGCGAAGGGCCACCTCGGCGCCATCGGTCAGGCTCCCCGGGCGCGTTCGGACAGCGCCCGGCGGTACTTGGCCATCTCGGCCAGGTCGGCGTTGAGTTGCCCGGCCCGTTGGCTGTCGCCGCTGGCCTCGGCCCGCTGCAGTTCCGACCGAAGGGCCGCCTCGTTGATCTTCGCCACGCGAAGCTGAAGGTCGGCCAGAATGGCTCCGGCGTAACGCGTCTCGTCGTCGGACTTGGTGCGCAGGGGCTCGATGGCCAGCTCCGTGATCAAGGAGCGCAGCATCCCGGGAGCCAGGTGCTCGCCGATCGAGGTGACCCAGGCGGTCGCCCCCGCGGTGGTGGCCGCGGCCGGGCCGCCGGCCGCCTGCACAGCCAGGTGGAGGGCCCGGTAGGCCGGATCGGTGAACGCCGCCTCGTCGACCTGGCTGTAGTCACCGGCCAGCAGAAGCGGTTGCTGCAGGACGAGTTTCAGCGCTTCCCGCTCGGAGAAGGTACGGCTGTCCCGCGGGCTGGGCCGGGCCACCACCGGCTGGCCCGGGGTGTCCGGCTGATCCGTCGCCCGGCGCGCCCGACGATCGGCGATGTTCGCCGCCTTCGCCTCGGCTGCCGCGTGCTGTCGCACCCGGGAGCCGATGGTCTGCAGGTCGGCGCCGAGCCATCCGGCCAGCTGCAGGGCATAGCCGTCACGCGTGTCCGGTTCCTTGATCCGGGCGACCATCGGGATGGTCGCAGCCGCCGCGGCCACCCGACCCTCGACGGTATCGAGGTCGAAGCCGGCCAGCATCGACTTGATCGCGAAGGCGAACAACGGCTGACGGGCGGCGACCAGCTCACGGACCGCTCCATCGCCGTGCGCCTGCCGGAGTTCGCACGGGTCCATCCCGTCCGGGGCCACGGCGATGAACGTGTTGGACGCGAACCGTTGATCGGAGTCGTAGGCCTTCAACGCCGCCTTCTGGCCGGCCGAGTCCCCGTCGAAGGTGTAGATGACCTGTCCCCGGATCACCTCGTTGTCCAGCAGGTAGCGGCGCAGCACGCTGATGTGCTCCTCGCCGAACGCCGTCCCGCAGGACGCGACCGCGGTGGTGACCCCGGCCAGGTGCATGGCCATCACGTCGGTGTACCCCTCGACGACCACCACCTGACGTTGCCGGGCGATCTCCTTCTTGGCCAGGTCGAGCCCGTAGAGCAGCTGCGATTTCTTGTACAGCGGAGTCTCGGAGGTGTTGATGTACTTGGCTTCCAGCCGGTCGTCGTCGTACAGGCGGCGGGCGCCGAAACCGACGACGTCCCCGGCGGCGTCGTGGATCGCCCACAGCAGCCGGCGGTGGAACCGGTCGATCGGGCCGCGCTGCCCGTTGCGGTTGATCAGCCCGGCCTTGTCCAACTCCTCCACCGTGAAGCCCTGGGCGGTGAGGGCCTTGAACAACTGGTCCCAGCCGGCCGGCGCGTAGCCGCAGCTGAACTGGCGGGCGGCCTCGTCGTCGAATCCGCGCTCGGCCAGGAAGGCCCGGGCCGGTGCCGCGTCGTCGGTGGCCAACTGCGCGGCGTAGAACGCGGCGGCCGCCTTGTTCGCGGCGATCAATCGCGACCGGCTCCCCCGTTCCACCCGGGTCGAGGTGCCGCCCTCGATCATCGTCAGGGTGATGCCGACCCGGTCGGCCAGGCGCTGCACCGCCTCGACGAAGTCGAGGTGCTCGATGCCGGCGATGAACGCAAAGACGTCACCGCCCTGCCCGCAGCCGAAGCAGTGGTAGGTCCCGCGGGTGGGGCTGACCTGGAACGACGGGGTCTTCTCGTCGTGAAAAGGACACAGTCCCTTCAGGTTCCCGCCGCCGGCGCCCTTCAGTGCGACGTAGTCCCCGACCACACTGTCAATGCGATTGGCGTCGCGGACGCGCTCCTTGTCCGCATCGGAGATCCTGCCCGCCACGGTGACGAGTCTATGTCGGCCGGCGCCGGCTTCCGCCCGCGTCCCCAGACCTCGCCGACCGCCCTGCTCAGCTCACCAACCGCCGATGCCGTCCGACCGCCTGGGCATCGGTCAGCAACGAGACCTGATCGATGACCACCCGCAGCCGGGCCGCGTCTCCGGAAGCCTGACGGTAGAGATGGCGGAACAGCGGATCCAGCGCCTCGGTGCCGCGCTCGGCCATCACGTGCACCAACTCGGTCAGCATCTCCTGCTCGCGCACCTGGATCGCCCGGCGGGCCGGATCGGCCATCACGTACCGCAGGGCCATCGCCTTCAGCAACGCCACCTCGGCCCGCAGCAACCGGGGAACGACCAGGTCGGTGTCATAGCGGTGCAACGGATCCGGACCGGACGCAGCCCGGGTGGCGGCCACCGCCCCGGTGACGAAACGCCCGGTCAGTTCGCTGGTGACGGTCTTGAGCGCGGCCCCCGCGGCCGGCCCGTCGACCGCCAACCCGGCGGCCACCGCCGGTAGGGCGAGCAGTTCGGTCAGCACCAGCTCCAGGTCGTCCGGCGTCTCCCCGGAGTACGCCGACGCGGCCTGGGCGACCGCGGACCGTTCGTCCGACTCGGCCAGCCGATTCAGATCGATCCGCCCGGAACCGACGCCGTCCTCGACGTCGTGGACGGAATAGGCGACGTCGTCGGCCCAGTCCATCACCTGCGCCTCCAGACAGCGCGCCCCGGCCGCGACGTCCGGTCGGATCCAGGCGAAGACGTCCGCGTCGTCGGCATACAGCCCGAACTTGCCGCCGTCCGCGGGTCGCGGCCACGGATACTTGATGACGGCGTCCAGCGAGGCCCGGGTGAGGTTCAGCCCGACCGGCCGGCCGTCGGCGTTGAGCACTTTCTGTTCGAGCCGGGTCAGCAGGCGCAGGTTCTGCGCGTTGGCCTCGAAGCCACCGGCCGCCCCGCCGGCGGCATCGAGCGCGGCCTCGCCGTTGTGCCCGAACGGCGGATGCCCGATGTCGTGGGCCAACCCGGCCAGGTCGACCAGATCGGCGTCGCAGCCGAGCTTCTCGCCGATGTCGCGGGCGATCTGCGCCACCTCGAGGGAGTGGGTCAACCGGGTCCGGGGGACATCATCCTCGTCCGGAGCGACGACTTGGGTCTTGCCGGCCAGCCGGCGGAAGGACGCCGAGTGCAACACCCGGGCCCGGTCGCGGGCGAACGGGCGGCGAGCGGCGTACTCGACCGCCTCGGGCAGGCCGGCCGTCTTGCCCGGCTCCTCGACGTACCGCTCGATGTCGGAGTCCGAGTACTCGGCGGCCATCACAACACCGCCGACCCGGCGCCCGACGATCCACCGGTGAGCAGGTAGAACAGCGTGCCCAGCGTTTCCCGCTGCACGTATCGGCCCTCGACGCCGGCAGTGGCGGCCGGGCCGGTGGACACCGAGGACACCTGTACCGCCAGTCCCAGATCACGGGCGATGAGCCGGGAACGTTCGGCGTGCCACGGATCGGTCACCAGCACCACCGACGTCCAACCCCGCCGGGTCAGCAGCGCGTCGGCGGCCCGCAACGACACCAGGGTGTCGTTGCCGGTCCCGACCGCGACCAGGGCCGACGGGGGGATACCGGCTTCGGCCAGATAGACCTGGCCGGCCTCCCCCTCGGTGACTCGATCGCCGGTCTGGCCGCCGCCGATGGTCAGGATGTGGGAGGCCACCCCGGCTCGGTACAGCGCGGCCGCATGGTCCAGGCGGGCGGCGAAGACGTCGGACGGGCGCCCGTTGTACTGGGCGGCGCCGAGGACGACGATCGCGTCGGCGTGCCCCCGCTGATCGACGTGAGCGGTCTGCACGATGCGGATCACCACCCCGGCCACGATCAGCGCGGCGACAAGCAGGGTCCCGGCCAGATAGCGGCCAACCCCACGGAGCACGCGCACGCCCGCTGCCTCACCCTCGTCGTGCACCGATCGGCGCCGGAATCCGAACGGGTACGTCCGGACCTCCCGATCATGCCAGCCGGCGGCTCCCACTCCGTGCGGCCCGGCGGGGCGCTACAGCCAGCCGCGCTCGGTGACGATCCGGACTGCCTCGGCCCTAAGTCTTCCTGATCCTGGACGACAGATGGTTGCGGACGGCCCGCCCGGCCAGTGCAGGCACCCGGCGATCTCGGCCACCGGCGTTGGCCGGGTTCACGGGACCCGGTTACCGTCAGCGGATGAGATCACGGTGGCGGCACGCGGCTGCCGTCACGGCGGTGGCCGCCGTCCTGGCCGGGTGCACCGCCTCCATCGCCGGCACGGCTGGGCTCGGCCCCGTCGTTCCGACCGCGGCGCTCCCGAGTCCGACGCCGGGACCGGCCGGCATCACCACCCCCTCGGGTCGGCCTGGCGTACCGTCCTCCAGCGCGCGGGCCCCCGGTTCGACCACGGAATCGACGGTCAGCCCGGACGGTGCGGTAGGCAGCGTCGGCATCGGCGATCCCTACTACCCGCGGTCGGGCAATGGAGGGTACGAGGTCGATCACTACGACATCGACCTGACCTACGACCCCGCCCGCAACGCGCTCACCGCCGTCACCACGGTTTCCGCGACGGTGACCGCCGGCGGCAAGTTGGGCCGGTTCAACCTCGACCTGCAGCCGCAGATGCAGGTCGCCTCGGTGACGGTCGACACCGTCGCCGCCGGTTTCACGCACTCGGGCGCCGAGCTCACCGTCACCCCGCGGGTCGGCCTGGCCCCGGGCCGCAGGATCACCGTCGTCGTGACGTATTCCGGGGCACCGGCCGCCATCGGCGGCGGCACAGCGGGGATGGGTGACGGCGGCTGGTACCGCACCCCGTCCGGCGGTGCCGTCGCAATCGGTGAACCGTATTCCGGATCGGCCTGGTACCCGGTCAACGAACACCCGTCGGACACGGCCACCTACCGGGTGACGGCAACCGTCCCGCAGAAGTGGTCCGTCATCTCCAACGGCGTCGCCCAGACGACTGGGCTCCCGGCGCCGTCCGGCGGGTCAAAGGTCTTCCGGTGGGCCCAGAACGAGCCGATCACCAGCTACGAGTCGACCATCTACATCGACACCTTCAGCACGGTGACCGGCACCACCGCGGACGGCAAGCCGATCGTGTCGGTGTTCGCCCCGGGCGACAGCGCCAAGGACCGCGGGCTGGCCGCTCAGACGGCGAAGATCCTGCAGGTCCTCAGCAGTCATTTCGGGACCTACCCGTTCGATGCGGCCGGTGGGATCTACACCAACCAGGAGTTGAGCTTCGCCCTGGAAACGGCGACCCGTCCGGTCTACGCGAACTGGGTCGACCTGGACACGGTGGTGCACGAGCTGACCCATCAGTGGTTCGGCGACGATGTGGTGATCAAACGCTGGGCCGACATCTGCCTCAACGAGTGCTTCGCCTCGTACGGACCCTGGCTGTGGCACCAGGACGTGGATCATGCGGATCTGGACGCGGAGTGGGTGGCCGAGATGGCCAAGTACGCCGGCGACGCGTCGTTCTGGGCCTCGCCGTTGGTCGACATGGGCGCGGGCAACGAGTTCACCTCGGTCTACTCCCGCGGGCCCCTGGCCATCCACGCGTTGCGGAAACAGATGGGCGAGAAGGCTTTCGCCGCCTTGCTCAAGGGCTGGCCGGCCACCTTCGGCGGTCGCGCGGCCTCGTTCGACGATCTGGTCGCCTACGCCGGCCGGCTGTCCGGGCAGAACCTCACCGGGTTCATGAACGCCTGGTTCCGCGGCACCGTCGTCCCGCCGGCCCGATACCTGCACCCCGGCGGCATCGGCAAGTAGCCCCCGCTTCGGCTGCCCTTCCGCGCAGAGGCCGCCCTTCCGCGCATACATAACTGCCGGGCGCATACGCCACGGCCCAAATCCCGGCATTTCGACGCCATCTTGGGCAGTTGCATCAGCGCCGGGAACTTCGGTATGCGCGGAAGGTCAGCCGCACGAGCAAAAGGGGCGGCGGTGCAGGCTCGACCAAGAGCCTGCACCGCCGACGATGTTCGTCGATCAGGCGCCGACGAGCCGGGCCCCGAGGTAGGACTGCACCTGGTCCAGCGCGATCCGCTCCTGCGTCATGGTGTCCCGCTCGCGGATCGTCACCGCCTGGTCCTCTGCGGTGTCGAAATCGACGGTGATGCAGAACGGAGTGCCGATCTCGTCCTGGCGACGGTAGCGGCGGCCGATCTGACCGGCGTCGTCGAACTCGACGTTCCACGACTTCCGCAGCTCGGTCGCCAGGTCGCGAGCGACCGGCGACAGATCGGCGTTGCGGGACAACGGGAGGACGGCGGCCTTCACCGGCGCGAGCCGCGGGTCGAGCTTGAGGACCACCCGCTTGTCGATGCCGCCCTTGGTGTTGGGCGCCTCGTCCTCGGTGTAGGCCTCCAGCAGGAACGCCATCATCGGGCGGCCGACGCCGGCCGCCGGTTCGATCACGTACGGGGTCCACCGCTCCCCCGACTCCTGGTCGAAGTACGACAGGTCGGTGCCGGAGTGTTCCGAATGCGTCTTCAGGTCGAAATCGGTGCGGTTGGCGATGCCTTCCAGCTCACCCCACTCGCTGCCCTGGAAATGGAAGCGGTACTCGATGTCCACGGTGCGCTTGGAGTAGTGCGACAACTTCTCGTGAGGGTGGTCGAAGTGCCGCAGGTTCTCCCGTGCGATGCCGAGGTCGACGTACCAGTCGGTGCGCCGATCGATCCAGTACTGGTGCCATTCCTCGTCCGTGCCCGGCTTGACGAAGAACTCCATCTCCATCTGCTCGAACTCGCGGGTGCGGAAGATGAAGTTCCCGGGCGTGATCTCGTTGCGGAACGACTTGCCGATCTGCCCGATGCCGAACGGCGGCTTCTTCCGGGCCGACCCGGCGACGTTGTTGTAGTTCACGAAGATGCCCTGGGCGGTCTCCGGGCGCAGGTAGTGCAGGCCGGACTCGTCCTCGACCGGCCCGAGGAACGTCTTGAGCAGGCCGCTGAACTCCTTGGGCTCGGTCCACTGGCCACGGGTCCCGCAGTTGGCGCACACGATGTCGGCCATGCCGTTCTCCGGCGCGCGCCCCTTCTTCTCCTCGTACTCCTCCAGCAGATGATCCTGCCGGTACCGCTTGTGACAGTTGGTGCACTCGGTCAACGGATCGGAGAACGTCGCGACGTGACCGGAGGCGACCCAGACCTGGCGCGGCAGGATGACCGACGAGTCGAGGCCGACCACATCCTCGCGGGCCCGGACCATCTGGTTCCACCACTGCCGCTTGATGTTGTCCTTGAGCTCGACCCCCAGCGGGCCGTAGTCCCACGCCGACTTGGTGCCGCCGTAGATCTCCCCGGAGGCGTAAACGAATCCGCGCCGCTTGGCGAGGGAGACGATGGCATCGATCTTGGCGTCGCTTTTGGCTGCCACAGCAGTCACTCCTGTTGGTTCTGTTCCCGGCCGCACCGGACGGTCGGCAGCCGGGGTTGGACCGCGACGGTGGCTTCCGGCGCGGCGTTTCTCTTGTGGAGAGACTAACGATCCCCCGCCATCGGCTTGACCACCCGTGGCCGGGCTCCGGTCAGCGGCCGGGCTCGGGAACGGTGGGTTCGGACACGACGACCGTGCCGTCCAGGGCCGCGAACAACACCTCACTGACCTCGGTGTTCTGTGGTTCGGCGGTGGACAGCCACGGGATCACCGTCATCCGTATCGGCCACGGGGCGAGCGCCCGACGGTAGGACGCCGCCGACTCGAACTCGGCGACCAGGACGAACCTCTCCGCCGACTCGGTCGAGTGGGCGAAGTGCAGGCGCAGGCAGTCAGGTGACGCGGCCAGCAGGGCCAGCGGCTCGACGGCCTCCGGCGGGATCTGAACCGAGTCGGATCCCTGGACCCGGAAGTGCGCAACCAGTACGAACATTCGCGTATCTTGCCCGACTGACGCGACCCGGACGCACCGATCAGCCGGTGGACATCTCCAGTTCGGAGCCGGCCGGAGTGCGCCGGATCCGCAAGCGGGACGGGATCCGTTGACGTAGTTCGTCCACGTGGGACACCAGGCCGACCGTGCGACCTCCGGCCCGCAACTCGTCCAGGGTGCCCATCACCATGTCCAGGGTGTCGGCATCGAGGCTGCCGAACCCCTCGTCGATGAACATGGTGTCCAGCTGCCGGCCGCCGGCTTCGGCCGCTACCACGTCGGCCAGGCCGAGGGCGAGGGCGAGTGATGCCAGGAAGGACTCGCCGCCGGAGAGCGTCTTCGCCGGCCGGACAAGACCGGAGAAGGCGTCGAAGATATCCAGGCCGAGACCTCCTGACCGGCCGCGGGATTCCTTCTCCTGGGACTGGACGAACGTGTACCGGCCGCTGGACATCGCCGAGAGCCGCTGTCCGGCCGACAGAGCGACCTGCGCGAGCTTGGCGGCCAACACATAGGTCCGGAGCGACATGGAGCGGCTGTTCTGCCCCTTACCCAGGATCACGTCGGTCAGCGCCGACAACTCGGCGTCGGCCCGGAGCACCGGCTCCAGGGCGCGCTGCGCGGCCTGCAGACGCCGAGCGGCCACGGCGACCTGGTCGCGCCGGGCCGCACACGATGCGGCGGCGGCGACGGCGCGCTCGGCCCGGGAGCGCGCCGCCTCGACGTCCGTCTCGGCCTGGGTGACATCGGGAACGACGGCCGGGTCGACGCCGGCCAAGTCCGGATCAGCCAGCAGAGCGGTGACCACCGTCAGTTCGTCCTCGGCCGCTCGCAGGCGCTCGCCGAGTTCGCTCCGGTCAACGCCGGCCGCCTGCCGAGCCGCCTCCAGGTCGGGAAACGGCGAGGCCGTGATCACGTCGGACATGACGGTCGCCGCCTCGGCGTGACTGAGCTCCGCCGCGTCCAGCTTCTCGATGGCAGCGGCCAGGCGATCGAACGCGGAGGCCAGCTCCAACAGGTGATTGCGCCGGGTCCCGACATCCGGGTATCCGGCCCGGCCCTGGGCCAGCCGGGCCGCCCGATCGGCCACCGTCGCCTGCAGCAACTCGACCTCGGCGAGGGCGGTCGACTGGCGATCGGCCAGTTCGGCCCGTTCGTCCGCGATCGCGTCCACTTCCGTCCGGACCGCGGCCAGGGCGGCTTCGGCCGGCGCCAGATCGGCCGCGCGGTCGGTGACCGCCGCGACCAGCGCCGAGACGTCGTCCCATTCGAGTTCGGCCTGTGCGAGGGTGAGCCCGCGGGCCGCCGCCCGGGCCTCCGCGACGGCCAGGGATGCCGACTCGCGCTGCTTCGCGGCTCGTTCACGGGCCGCGAAGGCCACACGCTCGGCCCGCTCGGCGTCCGTGATCTGCGACTTGGTGACGGCACCGACCGCGGAGACCGCCACCCGCGGATGTTCGGTCGACCCGCACACCGGGCACCCACACCCGGGATCCAGACCAAGCGCGAGCTCCGCCGCCATGCCGGCGATCCGGAGTTCCACCAGCTCCTGTCGACGGTCGACCGCCCGCTGGTGCGCATCGACGGCGGCCGCGGCGACGGCGACGGCCTGCTCGTTCTCCGCCACGCGGACCGGAACCAGCCGGGCGGCCGAGCGCACCGCTGCCGCGTCCTGCTGCCGCTCGCCCAGTACGGCCAGCTCACGAGCGGCGTCACGGGCGGCGTCCAGCCGGACCGAGGCCCGTTCGACCAGCGCCGGCAGCTGGGCCAACCGCTCGTCCAGAACCCCTAGTCGACGGCCGACCTGACGAGCCGTGGCCGACGCCGCAGCCAGGGCCGTCTCGTCCCGGTCCTGGTCGCGCGCCTGCACCAGCAGTCCGGCCAGGGCGCCGGCCGTCTCGCGACCGGCCGCGCTCATGGCACGCAGGTCCCGTGCCACCTTCGGCACGTCCTCGTCCGGTGCGACCAGCCGTTCCGCGTTTGCGCGCAGACGGTCGACCGCCGTGTGCTGTTCCTGCGACCGACGGTGCAGTCGCGCGGCCGCGTCCGCCGCGGCCACCACCGGCTGGGCGTCGGCGTGGGCGGTGAGCGCCCGCCGCCAGTTCACGCGGTCCAACGCGCCCCGGTCGAGTTCCCGCTGCCGCCGCTGCAGTTCGCGCAGCCGGCTCACCCGGTCGGCCAAGGTCCGGACCTGCACGAGGCACACCTCGGCGGCGGATCGGGCGAGGCCGGCGTCGGCCGCGTCCTCCTCGGCCAGGGCGGCCCGGTCGGCCAGACGGTCCCGGATGTCGGCCAGCCACCCGGACGACAGCTCCTCGTCGACCACCGGCACGCCGGCCGCCTCGGCCACCCGTGCGGTCAGCTGACCGAGGATCACCTTCTGGTCCCGGACCGAGTTCGCCGAGTCCCGGCGAGCCGCGGCGAACCAGTCCTCGATGGTGCCGAACCGGCCCGTGTCGAACAGCCGCTCGAGCAGCACCTCACGTTCGGCGGTGTCGGACCGGAGGAACTTCGCGAACTCGCCCTGCGGCAGCAACACGACCTGGAAGAACTGATCGGCCGACATGCCGAGCAGGTCGATCACCGTCTGGCCGACCTCCTCCGCCCTGGTCAGGCCGTCGGCCTTCGCCCCTTCCGGAGGCACATCCAGCCAGCGGAGCGCCACCTTATGCTTCTCCTCCGTGGTGCCCACTCCCCTGGCCTTGGGCCGCAGGTAACTGGGGCTGCGGACGATCTCCACCCGGTGGCCGCCGAGGGTCGCCTCCAACCGGACGAAGGTCTTCCGGGCTGCGTCGGCTCGGTCGCAACGAAGCCGCTTGGCGTCGTTGCGGGCCCCCGGGACCCGCCCGTACAGGGCGAACGCGATCGCGTCGAGCAAAGTCGTCTTGCCGGCGCCGGTGTCGCCGTGCAGGAGGAACAATCCGTCGGCGCCCAGCTCGTCGAGATCGATGTCGATCTCGGCGGCGAACGGCCCGAACGCCGACAGGGCCAACCGATGGAGCCTCATGCCACCACCTCGGCGATTCGTTCGGAGCTCAGCGCGGCGTCGATCAGCTGTGCCTCGGTGGGTGACGCCGCGCATCCGCGGCAGTCGATCAGGAACTCGGCCAGGATCTCCGCGTCGGTGGGCGTGGACGACGCCGCCGGCCGGACGGGTCCGGGCCGGCGATCGCCGGCCGGTTCCCAGATGACCGTCAGGGCGTGCGGGAACCGCTCCCGCAGTCGCCGCATCGGCTCCAGCGGGCGGACCGGGTCGGTCAACACCACCGAGAGGTAGTGGTCGCCCAGGTCCGGGTGCTCGAGCAGCACGTCGGCCAGCCGCCCGCTGACCACGGCGAGCGGGCGCACCACGGGGAGCGGCAACCAGCGGTCGGTGATCGAGCCGTCGGCGGCCAGATCGACCAGCCAGACGCCCTTCTCGTGTCCGGCCTCGGTGAACGAGTACGGCAGCGGCGAGCCGGAGTAACGCAGGCGGGGCTCGATCTGCTGCGCGCCGTGCAGGTGCCCCAGTGCGACGTAGTCGATGCCGGCGAACACATCGGACGTCACCGATTCCACGCCACCGACGGCGATCGACCGTTCCGACCCGCCGGCCCGGCCACCGACGACGAACGCGTGGGCGGCGACCACCGAACGGGTACCGGCCGGCCGAGCGGCGAGATCGGAGCGCACTCGGTCCATCGCCGCCGAGACCACCGCCTGATGGCCGGGGCGGCCGTCCACGCCGAGCGGGATCCGCGCGAGCTCCGGTTCCAGGAACGGCAGCGCGTAGACCGCGACATCACCGTCGGGGTGCGGGATCAGGACCGGATCGGCCAGCCGGGCGACCGACGTCCGCAGGTGCAGGCCACCGGCCGCCAGGAAATCGGAAAACGCACCCAGCCGGGGCGCCGAGTCGTGATTGCCCGACGAGACGACGATCACGGCACCGGCGTCGCGGATCCGGCGAAGGGCGCGGGTGGCCACCTGAACCGCCTCCGATGACGGCACCGCGCGGTCGTACAGATCGCCGGCCACGATCACCACGTCGACCTGGTGCTGGGCGACCAGATCGGCCAGGGCGGACAGCACGGACTCCTGATCCTCCAACAGGTCCTGCCCGTGGAAGGTCCGGCCGATGTGCCAGTCCGAGGTGTGCAGCAATCGCATGAAGATCACCGTAGGGGCGGGGACCGACAGTGCCCCGAAGGCCGGGCCGGGCCGGGGTCGGGCAGTTGGTCACAACCACCCGAACGACCAGCTCAGCCGGACTCGACGGCACTGATCCGATAGCCGGACGGGGTCGCCACCAGCACCAACACCCGGGCGGCGGCCGGGCGGGCCGTGGTTCGTCCGACCACCTGCCCGGACTCGTCGAGGATCGAGTAGGCCGGCAGTGCGTCGCTGACCCGGACCCGGATCGGCGAGGTCCCGACGACCTTGGTCGCCGCCACCCGATGCTGGGCCCCGCTGACCCGCAGCCGGCTGGCGATCAGTCGCTCGATCATGCCGGCGTCGGCCGCACGGGCCGACGACCCGGCCGTGTAGACCGCGTCGAGCAGCCCGACCCTCCGCGCGGTCACTGCCGTCGCCCGGTCGGCATCCAACTTCTGCACGGTCGCGGTCCAGTCGACCCCGTGCCCGGCGGCCGACGTGCTCGGCGATGCGGCCCTCCGCGGGGTCGGGGCCGGGGCGGGCGCCGCCGTCCGGGAGGTGGTGGCTCGGGTGGGACCGGCCGGCGCCGAGCGGGCCAGAGCCTCGGTGGCCGCCGGTTCGCTGGATCCGGGTCGCGGGGGCGGGACGACGGCCGACGGACCGGGGGCCACAGCCGAGGACGGGCCAACCGCCGCCGTTTCCGACACGTGCGCCCCGCCCCGGGTGGCGACTGCGGGATCGCGGCGGTCCAGTCCCGCCCACCACAGGCCGCCGGCCGCAGCGGCGCAGGCGACCAGCACGCACACGGCGGCGATGACACCGACCCGGATCGCTCGGGACCGATGTATCGGTCGAGCCCGGCCGGCCGCACCGCCGGGTCGCATCCGGTTCGCAACCGGCCACCGGGTCAGCATCCGCCGCAGGCGGCCGGCGTCGGATTCGGGGGCCGGACGCGGAACGGCGTCGGCCCGGATCTTGGTGATGGCTCGCTCCCGGACCAATCGGTCCCGATCGTGCTCGGGCCCAGGACACCGTCGGTCGGGCCCATCCGACGGCGGGTCCACCTCGGGCGCTCCGTGACGGGGTGACGAGCCGGGCACGTCGACGACGACGGCCCCCGCCGGTCCCGAACCCGGTATCGCTCCCGGCCCGTCCACCGAAGCGGGCTGGGCGAGCTCGACCGGGGCCGGGCGTCCGGCGCCCCGCAGGTCCATGACGACCGCCGCCGCGCCGGGCCGGCGCTCGGGATCGTGTTCCAGCAGGGCCCGGATCACGGCGGTCAGGGCCGGCGGAGCGACGTCGTCACCTGGATCCGGCCACTGTCCCCCGGCGGCCTGGATCAGTACGTCGTGCAGATCGTCGGCCGGCCAGGCGTGATGCCCGGTCAGACAGGCCAGGGCCAGGGAGCCGAGCGAGAACATGTCCGTCGCCGGGCTGGGGGTCGCCCCCCGCGCCAGTTCGGGCGCCGCATCGGCCGGGGTGGCGCTGACCGGGAGACCGACCTCCGCCCCGGCCCGGCCGGCACCGAGATCGGCCACCAACGGCCGTCCGGCCGCATCGAACACCACGTTTCCGGCCGACAGGTCACCGTGTACGACGTCGCGCTCGTGGGCGGTGGCGAGAACCGCGGCGACCGGCAGCAGGACGGTCAGGGTCTCCCCCGCGGTCAACCGGCCGCGGGCCGCGAGCAGCCCGGCCAGGTCGCCCCCGCCTGCGTACTCCGTGACCAGCGCACATCGTTCGGCGTCACCGATGACCTCGATCACCCGCACCACGTGCGGATGATCGACCGCCGCGGCCAGCGCCGCCTCACGGCGAGCCGCCCGAAGGTGGGCGGCGGGGAACACCTTGAGCGCCACCGCACCACCGGTACCTTTGTGTGCACCCCTCCAGACCTGCGCGGATGCGCCCGCACCGATCATCTCGAAGGCCCGGTAATCCCCCACCTCGAAGGTCATGCCGAGCAGGCTAGGCCGAAGCGGCACGGACCGGTCGGGGTTGTCCACAACGCGGCTCGGACCGCCGGCGGTCCCGCCTGCCGGTCCGCCACCGGGCGTACGGTTGCCGCATGCGACAGCCCGATCCGAGCGTCCCGGTGGCCGCTGGGACCCCGCCCCGAAGAGCCGTCCGCGCCGAACACGGGGCAGTGCAGATGATCGAAGCCGGCCTGGTCGACTACCAGGCGGCGTGGGACTGGCAGCGGGACCTGGCCGAGGCCCGAGCCGCCGGGCGCGGGCCGGACACGGTTCTGCTGCTCACCCATCCGGCCGTCTACACCGCCGGTCGTCGCACCGAGCCGGGCGATCGACCGACCGACGGGACACCGGTCGTCGACGTCGACCGGGGCGGCCGGATCACCTGGCACGGACCGGGCCAGCTGGTCGGCTACCCGCTGGTCGGTCTGGCCGATCCGATCGATGTCGTGCAGTACGTCCGCCTACTGGAGCAGGTTCTCATCGCTGCCTGCGCGGACCTCGGCCTCCCCGGCGCCGGACGGGTGGCCGGGCGCAGCGGTGTCTGGTTGCCGGCCGACCACCGACCGGAGCGCAAGATCGCGGCGATCGGCGTCCGCATCGCCAAGGGGGTCACCAGCCACGGTTTCGCCCTCAACTGCGATCCCGACATGGCCGCGTACGACCGCATCGTGCCGTGCGGGATCCGTGACGCCGGGGTGACCTCGCTGTCCGCCGAGTTCGGCCGCACGGTCGGCGTCGAGACGGCGATCCCGCCCGTGCGACGGCGGCTTGAACAGGGGTTGAACGGGGAATTGCCGATCACAGACAGTGCAGCGGTCCTGGAGTCACTTCCGCACCGGAGGTCCGTGCCCCCGGGCATAACGTGGCACCTCGACCCCGTCCTGTAGATCGACCGGAACAATCGGGCAGGATGAACAGCGGATGGCCACTGATCCGTCAGACGTCAGCACCATGTCGTCCGACCCGCACCCGAAGCACCTCAAGACGCCAAGTCCGACCGAAGTCAAGGAGCTCACGATGAGCAAGTCCACCACAAGCAGCACCACCCACGATCTCGCGGTCAAGGCCGGCGACGTGGCGGAGAAGGTCGTGGACCAGGCACAGGAACTGGCCGGGAAGGTCGCCGACCAGGCGGCCGACGTCGCCGGCAAGGTCGCCGCCATGGCCAATACCGCAGCTCATGATTTCGCCGCGAAGGCCGCACCGGTGGCCGAGAAGGTGGCCCAGTCGCTGGGTGATTCCGCCCAGAACCTGTCCCGCCGCGCCCGGAAGGCCAGCGCCAAGGCCACCAAGAAGGCCGAGAAGGCCGCCAAGCGCGGCAAGGGGAAGGCGGCGGCCAAGGCCAACGCCCTCGCCGCCCTTGGCCGGGCCCAGGCCGCCGACGCCGCATCCAACGTGACCGTGGCCGCCACCGAGCGGGCGACCAAGGTGACGGGCAAGGCCGCGAAGGCCGCCGCCGCCCTGGCCACGGCCGCGGCCGGCGTCGACAAGAAGACCACCAAGGCGGCGAAGAGCGCGAAGAAGGGGCAGAAGAAGCGCCATCCGGTTCGCAAGATCGTCGTGCTCGGCGCGCTCACCGCCGGTGGGGTGGCCATCGCCCGGGCCCTGAAGGCGCCGTCGTACCCCGCGCCGGACAGCTCCCCGGCGCCGACGGCCACGCCGAAGTCCACGACCGAGTCCAAGATCGACGACGTCAAGGCCGAGGTGAAGGAGGCCGCCACCAAGGCCGGCGAAGCCGTCAAGACCACCGCCGCCAAGGCAGCGGACACGGCCAAGGAGACCGCGGCCAAGGTCACCGATGTGGCCAAGGAGGCCGCGGCCAAGGTCACCGACGTGGCCAAGGACGCCGTCTCCGGCGCGAAGGCGACCGCCGACGACGCCGCGGCCGACGCCGGAGCGGCCAAGGAGAAGGTGGCCGACGCCGCCCGCACCGCCACCCAGGCCGCACAGACCAAGGCCGACGAGGTCAAGGACGGCAACACCAAGTGACCATGGCTCCCGAAGGACGCAAGATGTTGCGTCTGGAGGTGCGGAACGCGTCGGTACCGATCGAGCGCAAGCCCGAGTGGATCAAGACCAAACTCCGCACCGGCCCGGAGTTCACCGCGCTGCAGTCCCTCGTCAAGAGCGAGGGCCTGCACACGGTGTGCCAGGAGGCGGGTTGCCCCAACATCTACGAATGCTGGGAAGACCGCGAGGCGACCTTCCTGATCGGTGGCGACCAGTGCACCCGTCGGTGCGACTTCTGCCTGATCGACACGGGCAAGCCCGGCCCGCTGGACCGTGACGAGCCACGCCGGGTCGCCGAGTCGATCGCCACCATGAACCTGCGCTACGCCACCATCACCGGTGTCACTCGCGACGACCTCCCGGACGAGGGAGCGTGGCTGTATGCCGAGACGGTGCGCAAGGTGCACGAACTCGCCCCGAACACCGGGGTCGAGATCCTCACGCCGGACTTCTCCGGGCGGCCGGAGCTGCTCGGGCAGGTCTTCGACGCCCGGCCGGAGGTCTTCGCCCACAACCTGGAGACGGTTCCGCGGATCTTCAAGCGGATCCGGCCGGCGTTCACCTACGAGAAGTCACTCGACGTGATCTCGCAGGGCCGGTCGGCCGGCATGGTGACGAAGTCGAACCTGATCCTCGGGATGGGCGAGACCCGCGAGGAGATCTCCCAGGCACTGCGTGACCTACACGAGGCCGGTTGCGACCTGATCACCATCACCCAGTACCTGCGGCCCACCCCGCGGCATCACCCGATCGACCGGTGGGTCAAACCCGACGAATTCGTCGAACTGCGGGCCGAAGCGGAGGAGATCGGGTTCGCCGGGGTGATGTCCGGTCCGTTGGTCCGTTCGTCCTACCGCGCCGGAACGCTCTACAAGCAGGCAGTATCGGCCCGGGCCGCTCACTGAGTTCGCAGATCAGAACGCCGCACACCGACGGGTGTGCGGCGTTCTGAATACCCGCCCGGCCGTCGTATCCTTCTGTTATGGCCAAGACCTCCTCCACCTCCCCCAGTCTGTCGAAAGAGGAGAAGAAGGCCGCCAAGGTCGCCTCCCGGGCCGGTAAGAAGGAGCGCCGCGGCCAGATCTGGCAGGCGTTCCAGATGCAGCGCAAGGAAGACAAGCGACTGCTGCCGTACATGATCGCGTGCCTGGTCGGGTCCGCGCTCGTCTTCACCCTCCTGGGCTGGTGGTTGGCCAGCTGGTGGGCCGGCCTGGTCTTCGGCCTCATCATCGGCGCCATGATCGCGATGATCTTCTTCGCCCGGCGGGTGCAGTCCAACGTCTACAAGCAGGCCGACGGGACGCCCGGCGCGGCCGCCTGGTCGCTGCAGAACAACCAGCTCCGCGGCAAGTGGCGGATCACGCCGGCCGTGGCCGGTACCTCCCATCTCGACGCCGTCCATCGCGTGGTCGGCCGCCCGGGGATCATCCTGATCGGCGAAGGTGCCACCCATCGGGTGAAGCCGCTGCTGGCCCAGGAGAAGAAGAAGATCGCCCGGGTCGTCGGGGACACCCCGATCTACGACATCATCGTCGGCAACGAAGAGGGCCAGACCCCGCTCAAGAAGCTGAACCAGTCACTGATGCGGCTCCCCCGCAACATCACCGTTGCCCAGGTTTCCGACCTCGACGGCCGGCTCAGTGCGCTCAGTGCTCGCGTCGGTCAGCAGGGCATGCCCAAGGGCCCGCTTTCGGCCGGGGCCAAGACCCGCAACGTGCAGCGCGCCGCCCGGCGCCGCTGACCGGCGGTTCGAGTCCGACCCGGCAGCCACCCTCCGCCCCGGCGGATCGGGTGGCTGTCGTCGTTTCCGGGCCGGGGCGTTCGCGGATCCGAACGACGCCCGGGTCCGAACGACGTCAGCCGGTCCGGATGACGTCAGCGAGTCCGGATGACGTCAGCGAGTCCGGACGACGACGGTGCGGCACAGACGGTCGTGCAGACCGCGCCCATCCGCATCGGTCAGCAGGGGCGGCACCACGACGAAGATCATGGCCGTCCGCGGGATCGCCCACAGGCCGACCAGGGCGCGACCCCCGACCGGGGCCACCCGCAGTCCGCAGGCCACCTGACCCGGCGTGGATCCGAACAGTCCGACGGCCACCACGGTGAGGGCGAACCAGACCAGCAGGCTCCAGTTCCTGGGCAGCTCGGGCCGGGTGAACAACAGCGCGATGAGGGCGGACACGATCAGATCGATGCCGAAGGCGCCGATCCGGACGCCCATGCCGGCAACCGAACCGGCACCGCTCCGGGGCAGACCCAGCCGGCTGCCGGGGTAGCCCTGTCCCTGTGTGGTATCCATGACGACCAGCGTAGGTGCTGGCGAACCCCTTCCCCGCGCCGGCGCATTCGGCACCCGACCTGGCCGGCCGGCCACCGCCACAGGCGCGTTAACCCCTGCGAAACAAGCCGGAGACGGCAAGGCAACACCCCCTCCCTAGCTTCGACTGTGTCAAGGTGAAGGCACGTTTGCCGCCACCGAAGTGCGCAGCATGTTCCCGATACGAAGGAGTGCGTGAGTGTTCTCCACCCCCGAAGAACTGGTCGCCTACATCAAGGACAACGATGTCGAGGTCTTCGACATCCGCTTCTGCGATCTGCCCGGCCTCATGAACCACCTGACGGTTCCGGCCGCGACCGTCTCGGTCGACTCGCTGGCCACCGGAATGGCCTTCGACGGTTCGTCCATCAAGGGCTTCCAGTCGATCCACGAGTCGGACATGACTCTGCTCCCTGACGTCACCACGGCGCGGATCGACCCCTTCCGCCGCCGGAAGACGATGACCTGCAACTTCTTCGTCCACGACCCGCTGACCCTGCAGCCGTACTCGCGCGACCCGCGCAACGTCGCCCGCAAGGCCGAGGAGTACCTGGCCAGCACCGGTATCGCCGACACCTGCTACTTCGGGGCCGAGGCCGAGTTCTACATCTTCGACGAGGTGCGCTTCGACACCACGATGAACGGCTCCTTCTACCACGTCGACTCCGAGGAGGGCTGGTGGAACACCGGCCGCGAGGAGGAGGGCGGGAACAAGGGCTACAAGACCCGTGTCAAGGGCGGCTACTTCCCGGTTCCGCCGTACGACCACCAGGCCGATCTCCGCGAGGACATGACGGCGAACCTGCTGTCCATGGGCTTCGACGTCGAGCGCGGGCACCACGAGGTCGGCACCGGCGGCCAGGCCGAGATCAACTACAAGTTCAACACCCTGCTGGCCTCGGCCGACGAGGTGATGCTGTTCAAGTACATCATCAAGAACACCGCCTGGCAGGCCGGCAAGACCGCGACCTTCATGCCGAAGCCGCTGTTCGGCGACAACGGCTCGGGCATGCACGCGCACCAGTCGCTGTGGTCCGGCGGCAAGCCCCTGTTCTACGACGAGGCCGGCTACGGCGGGCTCTCGGACATCGCCCGCTACTACATCGGCGGTCTGCTGCACCACGCGCCGTCGCTGCTGGCCTTCACCAACCCGACGGTGAACTCCTACCACCGGTTGGTCCCGGGCTACGAGGCTCCGGTCAACCTGGTCTACTCGGCCCGGAACCGCTCGGCGTGTATCCGCATCCCACTGACCGGCACCAACGCCAAGGCCAAGCGTCTGGAATTCCGCTGCCCCGACCCGTCGGCGAACCCGTACCTGGCCTTCGCCGCCATGATGATGGCCGGCCTCGACGGCATCAAGAACAAGATCGAGCCGCCCGCTCCGGTCGACAAGGACCTCTACGAGCTGCCGCCGGACGAGGCCGCGAACATCCCGCAGGTCCCGTCCTCCCTGGACGCGGTGATCAACCGTCTCGAGGAGGATCACGACTACCTGCTCGAAGGCGGCGTCTTCACGCCTGACCTGATCGACATGTGGATCAAGCTCAAGCGCGAGGAGATCGACGCGATCCGCCTGCGGCCGCACCCGCACGAGTTTGCGATGTACTACGACATCTGATCGGTACCACCTGATCGACTGCACTCCCGAGGCCCCGGCGCGAATGCGTCGGGGCCTCGGGCGTCTCCGGCAATCTCGTGCCTCCGGTGCTGCGCATCCCCGCGGCGTCCGCACCCGGCGTGGATCAACTTCTCAGGCATGCACGAACTTGACCACTCCTGCCACTCCCGTCCCAGAGTGACGAAGTTGATCCACGCCGCACCCACGCGACGGTCGGGATGCAGGGCCGGGGACGGGTGTCACCGATCCGGATGGGCCCTGGGCCGCAACCGCCCGCCGGGCAGACCGGGGGCCGGAAGACGCGACCGGCGCCCCACGTATCCGCTGACGACCCCGAACCGCTCCGACCCGGCCTCCCACTCCTCCCGCGCCGCGACGATGTCCTCATGGGTACGGCCGACGAAGTTCCACCACATGACGATGTCCTCCCCGAACGGCGGCCCGCCCAACAGCAGCACCCGCGCATCACCGGATCCCGGATTCGTCAGGCTGATCTCGGACCGACCCGGGCCCAGATAGCCGAGTTCGGCTCGCGCGAGCTCGGTGCCGCTCGCGATGATCGAACCGGTGTCGACCAAGACTCCGTGCTCGAAGCGGGCGTCCACCTCCAGCGGCACCGATCCACCGGGCGGCAGGACGATCTCGGCGCCCAGCAGGGGCGTGAAGGTGGTGACGGGGGACGTGGAACCGGCGAGGGCACCCAGAAACACCCGGACCGAAGCATCGCCGGCCGGGATGGCCGAGGGGACATGATGCTGGAAATCCCGTGGTCCGCCCAGTGCCGACGCCGGCAACGCCACCCACAGCTGAACACCGTGCAGCGCCGAGGTCTCCGAAGTGGAGACCTCGGAGTGGGCAATACCCGCGCCGCTCGTCATGAGGTTGAGCTCCCCCGGCCGGATCAGCGCGTGCACTCCCGCGGAGTCCCGGTGCTCCACCTGGCCGGCGAACAACCAGCTCACGGTCTGGAGCCCGGTGTGCGGGTGGGGCGCCACGTCCATCCCGCCGGTCATGGACACGTCGTCCGGTCCGTAGTGATCGACGAAGCACCACGCACCGATCAACGACCGCTGCTTCTGCGGGAGGGTCCTCCGCACCGTCATCGCCCGCGGGCCGCCCAGCGGCACCTCCCGGGGCACCAGCACCTCCACGTCGCCCGAACGCGCTGCGTCCGGACGGCAGCGCATCTCCGGCGGATCGGATTCCAGATTGCTCACCCGTCCATTCGACACCAACGAGGTCGGCGCCCGCACCCGAGGGCTTCACGCAGTCGGCGGAACCGGTTGAATGGGCAGCATGACGCAACCCTGGTTGGCCGTGATCGACATGCAGCACATCTTCGGCGCATCCGACAGCGCCTGGGCCGCCCCGGGATTCGACGGCGTGATCGACCCGATCAACCAACTGGTGGCGGCGGCGAACGGCCGCGTGACGTTCACCCGGTTCGTCGCGCCACAGAAGCCGACCGGCGCCTGGGTGTCCTACTACCGGCAGTGGGCGTTCGCCCTGCAACCGGACGACGCGCCGCTCTACCAGCTGGACGAGCGAATCGATCACTCCGGCCGAAAGACCATGGATGCCAACACGTTCGGCAAGTGGACCCCGGAGCTGGCCGCCGACGCCGAGGGCGAGCTGGTGCTCTGCGGGGTCTCGACCGACTGCTGCGTGCTGTCCACCGCCCTGGCCGCGGCCGACTCCGGCGTGCACGTCCAGGTCGTGGCCGACGCCTGTGCCGGGGTCAACGACGTCACTCACCGCCAGGCCCTCGACACCATGGCCCTGTACGCGCCGCTGATCGAGATCGTCAGCACGGCCGAGGTTCTCACCCGGTGGGCATGAGCGACACCACGGACCGGGCCCTGGGAGCGCTGACCGGCCTGGCCGTCGGAGATGCCCTGGGGATGCCGACGCAGTCGCTCCCCCGCGAGCTGATCGTCCGTCGATACGGTGACATCGTCGGCGGATTCCACGCCGCGCCGCCGGACCACCCGCTGGCCGCCGGGCTCAAGGCCGGGTCGATCACCGACGACACCGAACAGGCCCTGCTGCTCGCCCGCCTGCTGATCGAGAACAACGGCCGGATCGACCCGGCCGAACTCGGCCGCCGGCTGCTGTCGTGGGAGAACGACATGCGCGCCCGCGGATCGCTCGACCTGCTCGGCCCGTCGACCAGGTCCGCGATCTCCAACCTGCTGGCCGGGCAGGATCCGACCGAGACCGGCCGGAACGGCACCACCAACGGCGCGGCCATGCGCATCACGCCGGTCGGGATCACCGTCGACGTCAGCGATCTCGGGCGGCTGGTACAGCGGGTGGTGGCCGCCAGTTCATTCAGTCACAACACCGGGGTGGCCCTGGCCGGGGCGGCGGCCGTGGCGGCCGCGGTCAGCGCCGGCATCGATGGCGCGACCGTCGCCGAAGCCGTCGAACTCGCGGTCGCGGCCGCGCGGATGGCCCGTCACCGGGGGTACTGGGTGGCCGGCGGTGACGTCGCCGCCCGGATCGAATGGGCGATCGAGTTCGTGCGCGACAGCGATCCGGCGCAGTTGATCCAGCGCATCGACCAGGTGGTGGGCACCAGCCTGGCCAGCCAGGAATCGGTGCCGGCGGCATTCGCCGTGTTCGCCGTCCACGCCGACAACCCTTGGCTGGCCTGCCGGATCGCCGCTTCGGTGGGGGGTGACACCGACACCATCGCCGCCATGGTCGGAGCGATGAGCGGCGCCGTGTACGGGTCAACCGCATTCCCCGGCGCCGCGGTCCACCTGGTGACGACGGTGAACCACCTGCTCCTGACGCCGATGGCCACGGCTCTGCTCGCACTCCGATGAACCGGCCGTTCGACCGTCTGGTCCACCTCGGGAACGTGGTGGTGGACGTCGTCATGACGGTGCCCGACCTACCCCGGCGGGGAGGTGACCTGCTGGCGCGCACCACGCAGGTCACGGCGGGGGGCGGGTTCAACGTGATCGCCGCCGCGGCCCGTCAGGGTCTGCCGGTTCTCTACGGCGGGCGTCACGGCACCGGGCCGTTCGCGGACGTCGCGCGGGCGGCGCTGGCCGCCGAGGGCGTGACGGTGGCCGCATCGCCGACGCCGGAGGCGGACACCGGAGTGGTGGTGGTGATGGTCGATCCCGGCGGCGAGCGGACCTTCGTCACCGGCCCCGGGGCCGAGACCACCCTGGATGCCGCCGATCTGGCCCGGCTGGGGGTCACTGCCCGGGATGCCGTGCACCTCTCGGGGTACAGCCTGCTGCATCCGGCCGTTGCCGACGCCCTGATCAGCTGGCTGCCGACCCTGCCCACGGAGACCACCGTGTTCTTCGATCCGGGCCCGCTCGTCGATCAGATCCTGCCGCTCGATCTCGATCGCGTCCTGTCCCGGGTCGACTGGTTCACGGGCAACGCCCGTGAGGCGGGCCTGCTCACCGACGCCGAGACGTCGATGGCCGCCGCAGCCCGGCTCGGTCGGCGAACCGGACGGGCCGGAGTCATCGTCCGCACCGGCCCAGCCGGTTGCGTTCTGGCCGTCCGGGGACGGGACCCGTTGCCGGTCAAGGGGTTTGCTGTGGCGGCGGTGGACAGCAACGGCGCCGGCGACACCCACACCGGGGTGTTCATCTCCATGATCGGCGCCGGACTGCACCCGGCCGAAGCGGCCCGCATCGCCAACGCGGCCGCGGCGATCTCGGTGACTCGCACCGGCCCGGCGACCTGCCCGGCCGCCGCCGAGCTGGCGGCGTTCCTGGCCGCCGGTTGATCATCATTGCTGGGCGCGGGCCAGCGCGGCCCTGACCTCGGCCGCCGCACCGTCCGAACCAGTGATTACGACCGGATGGGCGGAGTCGGTCCGGCCCCAGGCCCAGGCCCACAGCGACGCGGGGTCACCGGTGACGACCGCGTCGGCGGCGACCGACGGCAGTGGATAGTCCACCAGACCGGTCAGCAGGCGCACGGACCAGCGGTTTCCGATCCGCACCACCCGACCCGATCCGTTGACGTCGGCACCAAGTTGGGTACCGAGCCACAGCTGGACGGCCTCGTCCAGCCCGTCGGCGGCCACCTCGTGATCGATCCCCCACGCGGTACCCGCCGCCTGCATGACGTCGACCCGGTGAACCGCGGTCTCGTGCGCCATCCGTCGTATCCAGAATCCAACCGTCCGGTCCGCGGCGAACCAGGTCGCGCAGGGGGCCGCCGGATCGAGCCCGGCCAGTTGGCGGTGCAGGCGGTCCGCCCCCTCGGCCGCCCAGTCGAACGGGTCCTCCGGAGCATCCGGCATCGTCTCCGGGCGGCACCCTTGCACGATCCAGACCGACACCAATCGGTAGATGCCTCCGACGTGCCGGACGATGTCGTTCACGGTCAGGCCCGGACAGGCCGGGACCGGCGCCCCCTGGTCGACGGCGCGGACGGCTGCGAGCAAGGCCGAGGCCTCCGCGCGGAACGTGCCGAGCAGACCGGGTGACAGGTCCATCCACCCTCCTGAAGTAGATTCGCTGACGGTTGTGTCGTCGTGGTCGGGGCACACCGCACCCGACAACATCGCATCCGACAACCACGCGACAACAAGGAGATTCCACCATGCCCGTCTTCGCCGTTCTCTACGACTACGCCAAGGAGTCCGATGCCGGACGCGACCAGCACCGCCCGGCCCATCGGGAGTTCCTCGGTTCCCTGACCGGGCCGGTCACCGCACTGGCCACCGGGCCGTGGGGCGACGAACCGGCGGGCGCTCTGATCATCGTCGAGGGCCCGTCGGCCGGCGAGGTCGCCGCGAAGTTGGACGACGATCCGTTCCAGGTGCAGCAGCTGATCAGCGCCCGCCGGATCCGCGAGTGGACCCAGGTCAAGGGTCCCTGGGCGTAGCGGGCGGCCCGCTATTTCGTCGGGTCGGTGACCTGGCCGAGGAACAGCGGCGCCCCGGTCGTGGTGTCGTGCACGACGTAGAAGAACGGCCGGTCGACCGTCACGTCCAGCGGCGGTTCGGTGGGCTGGGCGGCGCCCGCGCTCATCGTCATCGCCGTCGCCGCGGCCGCCTCCGTGCCCTTCTCGTCCACCGTGATCACTGCCTGGTGGACCAGGTTGGTCGCGTAGATCCGGTGCGGTGGGCCGGAGATACCTGAGATGTCAGCCGCGGTGGGGTCGAAGATGTCCTTCACGCCCAGCTTCTCCATGGCCGGAGCCAGCGACAGGCTGGTGCTGGACTTGAACTTCGGCATCGTCAGCTGCACCAGCCGGGACGATCCGGAGGTGGCGGCCGGGAGGACCGTGGCCAGGGCGCCCCGGACAGCGGCGAACTGCCCGACGTCGGGCAGCAGGATCGTCATGGCCAGCCCGCCGCCGCGATACGGCACGGTCACTGAGGTCCAGCCGCTGCCCTGAGCCGCGTCGAGATCGCCGCTGACGGACATGCCGGACGCGCTGACCTTGGTCCCGCCCACGGTGGTGAACGGAAGGGGCGACGATTCGACGGTGAACGGCGTCTGCCAGGGCGCCGTCAGGTACATCGCGTTGACCAGCGTGATGACGGTCGTCGTGTCGACCGTCCCGGTGGCCAGCAACTGCGGGATCAGCGCATGCGTGCGCTGTGACACCCACCGATTGATGGCCTTCCGCGCGGCCTCCGGATCGGCCGCGTAGTCCACCTGGTACAGCCCGACCCCGAAGTCCCGGGACAGCGAATCGAGGTAGTCCTGGTGGACGGGCAGGGCCGGCGAGAGCCAGACCGAGTTCGCCACGTCCACCGCCTCGGGGCGGGTGTCGGTAGTGGTCGGGTCGCCGGTCGGTGCCTTGCCCTGCACCAGCGCGGCCGCGACGGCCTGGTCGACGGCGGTCACGTTGCCGGCCTGCGCCGCCGCCGCGCCGCCCAGGACGGCGTCGAGCTGGGCCGCGGTCTGTCCTTTCGCGCCGGCCCGGGCCATCGCCAGTACGGCGTAGATCGAGTACGGGCTGAGCACGGCGTTCTCGGCCGCCTGCTGCCGGAGCAAGCCGGCCCCGAATGCGTCCAGGGCGGCGCCGGCGGTGGCGGGCAATCCGGCCGCGCCTCGGGCCAGCGATGCCCCGAGGGCCTTGGTCTGCCCGGCCGGCAGGGCCGTCGTCGGGCCGGCCGAACTCGACTGCGCGCTCCCGCCTCTGGTGGCGGTTCCGGGCACGGCGGGCGATGTGCCGGCGCAACCGGCCGTCAGCGCGAGAACGAGGACCAGACCGGGTACGGCCAGACCACGATGCAGCTTCATGTGAGCGCTCCTGTCGGGATGTCCTCCTCAGACGACGGCGGAGCCCGTTCGGTTGCAGCTTTCGACCCGTCAGGGCAGCGCCGGCTCGATCAGGTCGGCGTCTTCCCCAGCATCAACCACGTCGTCGGCGAGCGCCACCGGTGCGCTCACCTGGGACGGAGGCTCGGAGGTGCGGATCCGCTGGCTGATGACCTGGGTGATGCCGTCGCCACGCATCGAGACGCCGTAGAGGGCATCGGCCGACTCCATGGTGAACTTCTGGTGCGTGATGATGATCAGCTGCGACGAATCCCGCAGGAGGGTCAACAACTTCACCAGCCGGGTCAGGTTGACCTCGTCCAGCGCCGCCTCGACCTCGTCCATGATGTAGAACGGGCTGGGCCGGGCCCGGAAGATCGACACCAGCAGGGCCACCGCGGTCAGCGAGCGCTCGCCGCCGGAGAGCAGCGACAACCGTTTGACCTTCTTGCCCGGTGGCCGCGCGTGCACCTCGATGCCCGTGGTCAGCATGTCCGACGGGTCGGTCAGGATCAGTTCGCCCTCGCCCCCGGGGAACAGCTCGGCGAACACCGTCACGAATTCACGGGCCACGTCGTGGTAAGCCGCGGTGAAGACCTCGAGGATCTTGTCGTCGACCTCGCCGACCACGGTCAGCAGATCCCGACGGGTGGACTTGAGGTCCTCCAGCTGGGTGGACAGGAAGGTGTGGCGTTCCTCGAGGGCGGCGAATTCCTCCAGGGCCAGCGGATTCACCTTGCCCAGCAGATTGAGGTCGCGCTCGGCCCGCTTGGCCCGGCGTTCCTGGGTGTCACGGTCGAAGGCCATCGGCTGCGGGGCGCTGACCTCATCGCCGCGTTCCTTGGCCGTCTCGTACTCGGTCACCTCCAGCGCGGTCGGCGGGACCGGCACATCGGGCCCGAACTCGGCCACCAGGTCCTCCGCCCCGAGCCCGAACTCGGTTCCGGCGCGGGCCTCGAGCTGCTCGACCCGGAGCGTCTGCTGGGCCCGCTGCACCTCGTCCTTGTGCACGGCGTCGGTCAGGGCGTCCCATTGGGCCTGGAGTTCGCGCGCGCCGGCCCGGGTCTGGGACAGCGCCACGTCGGCGCGTTCGCGTTCGGCGGTGGCCTGTTCCCGGGCGCCGGTGGCGACGGCCAACGACACCTCGAGAGCCGCCAAGGCACGACGTCCCACCTCGGCCACCTTCGCTGCGACGGCCGCGGAGGTCGCCCGGCGAGCGGCGGCCGCCTGGGCCCTTGCCCGGCCCTCGCGTTCCTGACGGGCCTGACGACGCAGCCCCTCGGCGACGCCGGCCGACGCGCGAGCCCGCTCCTCCGCCGTGCGCAGCGCCAGCCGGGCCTCCACCTCGACCTGGCGGGCGGCCGCGGTCAGATCCATCAGCGCGTCGCGGACCTCGGTGTCGACCTCTTCCGGGGCTTCCTCGGACTCGGCGGCGAACAGCCGGGCCTCGAGATCGGCGACCGCGGCCCGGTTCTCCTCGGTGGAGGCCTCGGCGGCCTGCCGTTGCCGTTCCAGCCGTTCAGCTTCGGCGTTGGCCGACCGCATCGCCTCGCCGAGCCGGCCGAGTTGCTCGGACACGGCCGACAGACGGGCGTCGGACTCGTGCAACGCGGCCAGCGTGGCCTGGGCCTCGCGGGCCCGCATCTCGGCCTCGGTGCGGGCACCGGACAGCGCGGCCTCGAGGTCGGCGATCTGTCCGGTGACCTCGGCCAGCGCCGTTTCCGCGTCGTCGACGGCAGCCTGGATCTCGATCACCGACTGCTTGCCGGCGCTGCCGCCGAACGCCCACCCGGCGCCGAGCAGGTCGCCCTCCCGGGTGACCGCCCTGACCTGCGGCAGGTCGTCGATCAGGCGTACCGCGGCATCGAGGTCGTCCACGACGGCGACCCGGTCCAGCGCACCGGCCAGGGCCGCTCGGAGCACAGCGGGGACCCTGACGTGCTCGAAGACCCAGTCGGCGCCGGTCGGCAAGGACGGCCAGGTCGACGGATCGGCCAGGTCCGGAGCGCCGCCGATGAGCAGGCCGGCCCGCCCGGCGCCGTCGTCACGCAGCAGAGCCAGGGACGCCGCGGCCTGGGCCACGTCGGCCACGGCCACCGCGTCCGCGGCCGGGCCGAGGGCCGCGGCGACGGCGGCTTCGAATCCGGCGTCGACGTCCAGCACCGACGCCACCGAGCCGAGGACACCCGGCAGGTCGGCCGACAGGAGCGCACCCGCGCCGTCACGGCGATCGAGGCCGAGGGACAGCGCGTCGACCCGGGCCCGCAGGCCGGTCTGGCGACTGCGGGCCTCGCGGAGAGCGTCGGTGAGGTCGTCGACCCGTTGACGGGCGGCCTCCATGGCCTCTTCGGCCGACTCGTGGTCCTCGTCCAGACCGACCTCGGACGAGTCCAGGTCGCCGACCGATTCCTGCAGTTCGGCGAACTGCTCGGCGGCCGCGGCCGCCCGCTCACGGGCTTCGGCGACCGAGGTGGCCAGTCGTTCGACCTCGTCACCGCCGGCGGCCTGCCGCGAACGGGCGGCGTTGACCTGGCCGGTGAGCCGGGCCAGCCCCTCGCGGCGGTCGGCGATCGCCCTGGTCGCCGCCAGCAGCTGGTTCTCGGCCGCCTTGAGGGAGTTCTCGGTCTCGGTGCGGTGCGCCACCGCCTCGGCCAGCTCCGCCCGGGCGGCGGCCACCGCCTCTTCCTTCTCGGCCTGGGCTTCCTCGGCCGCCTCGGCCGCGGCGTCCAGCTCGTCCGGATCACGGCCGGGGCGGGGCGCCTCGGTGGGTGCCGACAGGTTGCGGCTGCGTTCGTCGGCCAGGGTCACCGTGCCGCGGAACCGTTCGGCCAGGGCGGACAGGGCGAACCAGGTCTCCTGGGCCGCGTTCAGGGCCGGAGTGGCCGCCTTCAGCGCCTCAGCGGCGACCTCGGCCTGTTCGGTCGCCTCGGCCAGTGCGCGCTGCACCGTGGTCCGGTGTTCCAGGGCGGCCGCCTCGTCGGCCGAATCGGCCGCGATCTGGTTGGTCAGGGTCACGTAGTCGTCGGCCAGCAACCGGAGCTTGGAATCCCGCAGGTCGGCCTGTACCCCGGCCGCCCGGCGGGCCACCTCGGCCTGCCGTCCGAGCGGCTTGAGCTGGCGCCGCAGTTCGCCGGTGAGGTCCGTCAGGCGGGTCAGATTGGCCTGCATCGCGTCGAGTTTGCGGAGCGCCTTCTCCTTGCGCTTGCGGTGCTTCAGGACGCCGGCGGCCTCTTCGATGAACGCCCGACGGTCTTCCGGACGGGCCTGCAGGACCGCGTCGAGCTGCCCCTGCCCGACGATGACATGCATCTCCCGGCCGATGCCGGAGTCGGACAACAGCTCCTGGATGTCCAGCAGACGACAGGTGGAGCCGTTGATCTCGTATTCGCCACCGCCGTCCCGGAACATCCGGCGGGTGATCGAGACCTCGCTGTAGTCGATCGGCAGGGCGCCGTCGGAGTTGTCGATCGTCAGCGTGACCTCGGCCCGGCCCAGCGGCGGCCGGTCGGCGGTGCCGGCGAAGATGACGTCCTCCATCTTGCCGCCGCGCAGGGCTTTGGCGCCCTGCTCGCCGAGTACCCAGGCGATGGCGTCCACCACGTTCGACTTGCCGGAGCCGTTGGGCCCGACGACGGCGGTGATGCCCTTCTCGAAGTGCAGGGTGGTGGCCGACGCGAAGGATTTGAAACCCTTGAGCGTCAGGGACTTCAGATACACGAGTGAGAAGTCCCTTCGGGTGCGCGATCGAACGAGTAGGGATCCAGATTACCGGCCGGACCGCCCTCTCCTACCGTTCGACGAACCCCGCCTCGCCGCGAGCGGCGCCGAACTGCTCGACCACGAGGGTCACCGAACCCGGGGTTCCGGGCCCGCGGAGCAGGGCCAACAACGCCTCGCACGCCGCGCGCGGCCCCTCGGCGACGACCTGCACCCGGCCGCCGGGCAGGTTGGTGGCACTTCCGCGCAGGCCCAGTTCGAGGGCGCGGGCCCGGGTCCACCAGCGGAAGCCGACCCCCTGGACCTGGCCGTGTACGAAGGCGGTGAGCCGGACCGGGGCACCCTGGGGCTGGTCGGTCATGACGCCCGGCCACGCCCGGACACCCGGGGCGGGGGCTGACAGCGCGGGCAGTAGAACGACGAGCGGTTCATGAAGGCGTCCCGGCGGATCAGCGTGCCGCAGCGGGGGCAGGGCCGCCCCTCCTGCCCGTACGCCGCGAGCGACCGGTCGAAGTAACCGGAGTCGCCGTTGACGTTGACGTACAGCGCGTCGAACGACGTTCCGCCGACCGACAACGCCTCGGTCATCACGTCCCGGGCCGCTTGCAGGACCCGGCGGATCGCCGGACCGGTGAGTGCCTGGGTGGAGCGCGCGTAGTGGACCTGGGCCCGCCACAGGGATTCGTCGGCGTAGATGTTCCCGACGCCCGACACCACGCTCTGATCCAGCAGAGCTCGCTTGATCTCGGTGTTCTTGGCCTTGATCCGGGCCACGGTGGCGCCCAGGTCGTACTGCTCGTCCAGTGGATCGATGGCGATGTGGGCCAACGGTCCCGGCTCGTCGGCCTGGCCGGGCAGGAAGGACATTCCGCCGAAGGTGCGCTGGTCGAGGAAGTCGATCACCGGGCCGCCGTCGTCGAACGTGAACCGCACCCTCAGGTGCGGATGCTTGTGCTCTCCGGTGGGCCCGACCCGGAACTGGCCGCTCATGCCCAGGTGGGCCAGCAGTGCGTCCCCGTCGTCCAGCACCCACCAGAGGTACTTGCCGCGGCGGCGGATGTCGATCACGCGGTGGCCGGCCACGGCCGCCTCGAAGTCGGCCCGACCGGCCAGGTGGCGACGGATGGCCCGTTCGTGCAGGACGGTGACGGCACGGATCCGTCGTCCGACGGCGTGCTCGACCAGTCCGCGGCGGACGACCTCGACTTCCGGCAGTTCAGGCACCGTTGGTGGCGGGACCGGCTTCGGCGATCGCGGTCGGAGTTCCGTTGTCGTCGCCGGCGACTTCCAGGGCGGTGAACGCGGCCGACGCGGCCTGTTGCTCGGCTTCCTTCTTGGTCCGGCCGGCCCCGTGACCGTACGGGGTCCCGGTGAGCAACACGGTGGCCTCGAACGACTTGGCGTGGTCCGGCCCCTCTTCGGTCACCCGGTATTCGGGGACACCGAGTCCCCTGGCCGCCGAGAGTTCCTGCAGCGAGGTCTTCCAGTCCAGGCCGGCGCCGAGTCGCGGCGCATCGGCCATCAGATCGGCGAACAGCCGGTGCACGACCGTGCGTGCCGTCTCCAGGCCGTGCTGCAGGTAGACCGCGCCGAGAACGGCTTCGACGGCGTCGGCGACGATCGACGCCTTGTCGCGGCCACCGGTCAGTTCCTCGCCACGGCCGAGCCGCAGCAGGTCGCCGAGCCCCATGCGGCGGCCGACCCCGGCCAGCGCGTGCATGTTGACGATCGACGCGCGCAGCTTGGCCAGCCGACCTTCGGGCAGGTCCGGATGATTGCGATAGAGCGCGTCCGTCACGACGATGCCAAGCACCGAATCGCCGAGGAATTCCAGGCGCTCGTTGGTCGGCAGGCCGCCGTGTTCGTACGCGAACGATCGGTGGGTCAGCGCGAGAACGGTGAGCTCGGCGTCGAGATCGACGCCGAGCTCATTGAAAAGCTTCTGCGGGTCAGGGATGTTGCTCGCCGTGATCGCATTGCGCGAGGCGGGCGATCCCGTCGCTGCTGTCCCGTCGGTCACCGGGAGTATCAGACCCCGACGACCTGGCGGCCCTTGTACTGGCCGCAGTTGGTGCACGCCTGGTGCGGCGGCGTCAGAGCGCCACAGGCGCGGTTCGGGCAGGTCGCCAGCGTGGGGACGGTGGTCTTCCACTGCGAGCGGCGCGCGTGGGTGTTGGCGCGCGACAGTCTCCGCTTCGGAACGGCCATGATTACTTCTCCTAGTTGTTTGAGATGGAGCCGGCGTCAGAATCTCCGACTCCGCTGGTGCTTCTGGTCGAGCCATTCGGTACAACACGTCCACCGGGCAAGGGCGCCGAAGAGGGCCCGGGCACGCCGAACTTGGCGGCCAGATCGGCCCACCGGGGATCAAGTATCTCATGAGCGTGACCCGGTTCCAGGTCATCGAACCGCTCGCCGCATTCCGAGCACAGGCCGGCGCAGTCGGGGCGGCACAGCGGGGCCAGCGGCAGGGTCAGCACGAGCTCGTCGCGGACCAGCGGTTCGAGATCGATCAGATCGTCGTTCAGGCGCGGGATCTCGTCGTCGTCGGTGGTGGCCGCGGTGGTCGAGTCCGGGTAGGCGTAGAGCTCACGCAGCTCGGCCGTGACCGGGATCGAGATGTCGGTCAGGCACCGGGCACATTCGCCCTCGGCCGTCCCGGAGGCGGTCCCGGACACCAGAACGCCCTCGGCGACGGACTCCAGGCGGATGTCCAGGTCGATCTCGGACCCACGGGGAACGGCGATGACCTCAATGCCCATCGGCTCACCGACGGGTGCGGAGACGCGATAGGTCTTCATGCTGCCCGGGCGCCGCCCCAGCGGGCGGGTGTCGAACACCCACGGCGAGGCGTGGTTGGGGCGGGTGGTGGTCATCATTCGATTCTCGAGTCGATACGTCAGGAATTCTCGGGCCGCTGCCCGGCGGGCGCGGCCCGGAGTGCAACCACTCCAGAGTAGTCGAAGTTCACCCCGGCCCCAATTCGTGCGCCGGCCGCCCACCGATCCCGTGCGGTGCACGCCCGAACGTCGCGCGCCCTGTTCCGGCGCGATGGGCTCCCGCCCCGTGGATTCAGTCGCGGTAGTCGGCGACCGCGCCCGACCGGAGCGAGGTACGGCCGCGGCCGACCGTCCGCAGGGTCTTGGTCAACGTCTCCTCGAGGCCGGCCAGCTTCGCGTCCACGTAGGAGTCGCAATCGGCCCGCATCCGGTCGACGTCGCCGTGGGCGGCGTCGAGGATCTTGGCCGATTCGACGTGGGCAGCCTGGACGACCTCGGACTGCGATACCAGTCGGGCCTGCTCGGAGCGGCCGTCCGCGATGGCCCGCTCGTACGTCGCCCGCCCGGCCGCCACCAGCCGCTCGGCCTCGCCGTGGCCTCGCGAGACCAGGGCATCGTGTTGATCCTGACCGTTCTGGACAGTCCGGTCGGCATCGGCCTGGGCACGGGCCAGGATGGCCTCGGCCCGGGCACTCGCCTCGTCGACCAGCCGGTCGGCCTCGGCCTGGGCGCCGGACACCGTGGCCTGCGCCTCGGCTCGGGCGCTGTGCACCAGACGCGAGGCCTCGGCCTCGGCGTCGGCGATCGACTTCTCGGCCGTCGCCTTGGCCTCGTTGACCATTTCGTCCCGGTGGTCGAGGACGTCCTGCGCGTCGTCCATCTCCCCCGGCAGCGCATCGCGGACATCGTCCAGCAGTTCGAGGACGTCACCCCGCGGCACGACGCACGAAGCCGTCATCGGCAGCCCGCGGGCCTCCTCGACGATGGTGACCAATTCGTCGAGCGCCTCGAATACGCGATACACGCTGGTGGTACCTCTCCTTCTCGTACGGGATCGACATCAGGCGCAGACCCCGCCCGGCCAGTCTGCCAAAGACAGGGCCCGATCAGACGTCAGGCACGCGGGCGGAGTCAGGGCCGACCGGGGAACCGATCCCGCCGCGCTTCGTCACCAAGCCGCGCCGAGCTTCGCGGCCAGCGCCGCATGCACCTCCGGGGTCAGGTATCCCGACACGTCGCCCCCCAGCCCGGCGACCTGCTTGACCAAGGAGGACGAGACGAACGAGTACTGCGGAGCGGTCGGCAGGAACAGCGTGTCGACGCCGCTCAGGCGGGCGTTCATCTGCGCCATCTGCAGTTCGTAGTCGAAGTCGGACACCCCACGGAGGCCCTTCACGATCACCGAGATGCCCCGTTGGGTGCAGAAGTCGACCAGCAGGCCGGAGAACGATTCGATCTGGATGTTCGGCCACCGTGCGGTGACGGCTCGGAGCAGTTCGAGCCGCTCGGCCGGCGGGAACAGCCCGGACTTCGCCGGATTGACCAGCACGGCCACCGTCACCTGGTCGAACAGGGCGGCCACCCGGCCGAAGACGTCGAGGTGCCCGAGCGTCGGCGGGTCGAACGACCCGGGACACACCGCGTGCGTCGGGGCCCTCCGGTCCGTCGCGCGGGCGCTCGTCGCCTCCCCGCCCGCTTGGTCCTTCTCTCCGGGCCCTCTCACGACTCGCCGTTCCGGTTCGCCGGCGCGCGACCGAAGCACAACCGGGTGTCGCCGTACTTCTTCGTCCTGGCTTCGACCAGCGGCTCGGGCCACACCATCTCGCCCGACCTCTTGCTGCGCTCCACGATCAGGTCGGCCCCCGGGTTCAGGTGGCCACCGGCCTGCAGTGCGGCGAAGATCTCACCGAGTTCGACGGTCGGGAGGTCGTAGGGCGGGTCGGCGACCACGAAGTCGAAGCCGCGCCCGGCCGGGGTGCGCGCGAAGGCACCCACATCGGCCGCGACGACTTGGGCGTCGGCGGCGCCGAGAGCGGCGACGTTCGCCCGCAGCGCGACCAGGGCCGACCGCTCCCGCTCGACCGCGACCAGTGAATCGGCGCCGCGCGAGAGCAGCTCCAGGCCGAGCGCACCCGATCCGGCGTACAGATCGAGAACCCGCGCCCCGTTCAGGCCACCGGCGGCGACCAGGGCGTTGGCCAGCGCTTCCCTGACCCGTTCGCTGGTCGGCCGGGTGGTCTCCCCGGGCGGCGTCTGCAACCGCCGGCCGCGGTAGGTGCCTGCGGTGATCCGCGTCATCGGGTCTCGCTCCTGGTCTGCTATCCGGCCGTTGGCCCGGGAGTGACGACCAGAACGAGGTCGCCGCCTTCCACCTGCTGCACCGAGTTGATCGCGGTGCGGACCACGCTACCGGCGATCGGACTGGTGATGGACGCCTCCATCTTCATCGCCTCGATGGTGGCCACGGTCTGTCCGGCCTCCACCGCATCGCCCTCGTGAACGCCGAGGGTGACCACACCGGCGAACGGCGACGCGATGTGGGACGGATTGCCCGGATCGGCCCGCTCCGCCACCGGGACGTCGACGGTCACCGTGCGATCCCGGATCTGCAGCGGCCGGAGCTGGCCGTTGAGCGTCGTCACCACCATCCGCAGTCCGCGTTCGTCGGCGTCCCCGATCGCCTCGAGTCCCACCGTGAGCTGCACCCCGGGCTGGAGCTCGATCACGTGCTCGGTGCCCCGCTGCAGACCGTAGAGGTAGTCCGAGGTCAGCAACACCGACACGTCGCCGAACTCCTCGCGGGCGGCCTGGAAGTCCTTGTCCGGACCGGGGAAGAGCAGGCGATTCAAGGTCTTCCGCGGAGCGTCGGCCAGCGCGTCCGAGTCCGTCGCGGAGAGGGCAGCGACCGCCGGTTTGACCGTCCGACCGGCCAGGGCCTTGGTGCGGAACGGTTCCGGCCAGCCGCCCGGCGGGTCGCCCAGCTCGCCGGACAGGAACCCGACGACCGAGTCGGGGATGTCGAACCGGGCCGGGTCGGTCTCGAAGTCGCGCGGGTCGGTACCCGAACCCACCAGGTGCAGCGCGAGGTCACCGACCACCTTCGAGGACGGGGTGACCTTCACCAACCGGCCGAGCATGGCGTCGGCCGCCGCGTAGGTCTGCTCGATCGCCTCGAACTTCCCGCCGAGGCCGAGCGCGATCGCCTGCTGGCGCAGGTTGGACAGCTGACCCCCCGGGATCTCGTGGGAGTACACCCGCCCGGTCGGGGCCCGCAGGCCGCTCTCGAACGGGGCGTAGACGGCGCGCACGGCCTCCCAGTAGGGCTCGAGGTCCATGACGGCCCGCAGGGACAACCCGGTCGACCGCTCGGTGTGCTCGAACGCGGCGACCAGCGCCGACAGCGACGGCTGCGACGTGGTGCCGGCCATCGGGGCGCTGGCCCCGTCTACCGCGTCGACACCCGCGTCCGCGGCCGCGAGGTAGGTGGCGAGTTGCCCGCCTGCGGTGTCGTGGGTGTGCAGGTGCACCGGCAGGTCGAAGCGTTCCCGCAGCGCCGTGATCAGCGTGCGGGCGGCGGGGGCCCGCAACAGACCGGCCATGTCCTTGACGGCGAGCACGTGCGCGCCGGCTTCGACGATCCGCTCGGCCAGACGCAGGTAGTAGTCGAGGGTGTAGAGCTTCTCCGCCGGGTTCGACAGGTCGGCGGTGTAGCAGAGGGCGACCTCGGCGACCGTGGTTCCGGTGGCCCGCACCGCATCGATGGCCGGACGCATCTGCTCGACGTCGTTCAGGGCGTCGAAGATGCGGAAGATGTCGATCCCGGCGGCGGCCGCCTCGACGACGAAGGCATCGGTGACCGCCTCCGGATACGGCGTGTACCCGACCGTGTTGCGCCCACGGAGCAGCATCTGCAGCGCGATGTTGGGCACCGCGGTCCGCATTGCGGCCAACCGCTCCCACGGGTCCTCGGCCAGGAACCGCAGGGCGACGTCGTAGGTGGCGCCGCCCCAGGCCTCGATGGACAGCAGTTCCGGGGTCATCCGGGCCACCGCCGGGCCGACCGCGACGAGGTCCCGGGTGCGGACCCGCGTGGCCAGCAGCGACTGGTGCGCATCGCGGAACGTGGTGTCGGTGACGGCCAGTTCGGTGCGGTCGCGCAGCCAGCGGGCGAATCCCTCCGGGCCAAGTTCGGCCAACCGCTGCCGGCTGCCCGCCGGCGCCGGCCCGTCCACCCGGGGCAGCTTGGTCGCCGGTTCGATCAGCGCCTTCGGCCGCGCACCGTAGGGCCGGTTGACGGTGACGTCGGCCAGGTAGGTCAGCAGCTTGGTCCCCCGGTCGGCCGAGTGCCGGGCAGTGAGCAGCTGCGGGTGGGTTTCGATGAACGATGTGGTGACACCCCCGGCCGCGAAATCCGGGTCGTCCAGCACCGCCTGCAGGAACGGGATGTTGGTGGAGACGCCGCGAATCCGGAACTCGGCCAGCGCTCGGCGGGCGCGGGAGACCGCCTGGTTCCAGTCCCGGCCGCGGCAGGTCAGCTTCGCCAGGAGGGAATCGAAATGGGCACTGACCTCGGCCCCGGAGTGCACCGTGCCGCCGTCGACCCGCACGCCGCCTCCGCCGGGTGAGCGGTAGGTGATGATGCGTCCGGTGTCCGGGCGGAAACCGTTGGTCGGGTCCTCGGTGGTGATCCGGCACTGCAGTGCCGCCCCGTGGATCTGGATGTTCTCCTGGGCCAGGCCAAGGTCGGCCAGGGTCTCGCCGGCGGCGATGCGGATCTGGGAGGACACCAGGTCGATGTCGGTGATCTCCTCGGTGACGGTGTGCTCGACCTGGATTCGCGGGTTCATCTCGATGAAGACGTGCCGACCGTCCCGATCCAGCAGGAACTCCACCGTGCCGGCGTTGACGTAGCCGATGTGCCGGGCGAAGGCGACCGCATCCGCGCACATGCGGGCCCGGATTTCCGGGGCCAGCCCGACGGCGGGGGCCACCTCGATCACCTTCTGGTGACGCCGCTGCACCGAGCAGTCCCGCTCGAACAGGTGCACGGCGGCGCCGGTGCGATCGGCCAGCACCTGCACCTCGATGTGCCGGGGCTCGATGACGGCCCGTTCCAGGAACACCGTGTCGTCACCGAACGCGGATGCGGCCTCCCGCATCGCCGTCCCCATCGCCTCCTCCAGGTCGGCCGCCCGGTCGACCCGGCGCATGCCGCGGCCACCGCCGCCGGCCACTGCCTTCACGAACAGCGGGAACCCGACCGTCTCGGCCGCCGCCAGCAGGGTGGGGATGTCGTTGGACGGTTCGGAGGACTCCAGCACCGGCAGCCCGGCGGCCCGCGCCGCGTCGACCGCCCGTGACTTGTTGCCGGCCAGTTCCAGCACGTCGGCCGGCGGCCCGATGAAGGTGATCCCGGCCTCGGCCAGGGCCTGGGCCAGGTGCGGGTTCTCGGACAGGAAGCCATAGCCGGGGTACACCGCGTCGGCGCCGGAATCCCGGGCCGCCCGGACGATCTCCTCCACGTCCAGGTAGGCCCGCACCGGATGCCCGAGCTCTCCGATCCGGTAGGACTCGTCGGCCTTCTGCCGGTGGAGGCTGTTGCGGTCCTCGTACGGGTACACCGCCACCGAGGCGACACCCAGTTCGTAGGCCGCACGGAAGGCACGGATGGCGATCTCGCCACGGTTGGCGACCAGGATCTTGCTGAACATGGCGTTCGAGGACTCCTCGGTGGGAACGCGATCCGGCCGCGATGGCCGGACTCCGGCGACAGCATCGGTCGGCATCAGGGCCGCGACGCGCAGGCAAACCTATCCTGCCCAGTCGCTCTCGCGGTCGGCAGCCTCCGGGTCGCCCCGAGCGTCCGTCCCGATCAGCCCTTTTCCAGGAACTCCTGGCTCTCCTCGTCGATGACGGAGGCCACCATCGCGGCCAGACCGGGATAGCCGGACATCAGCGGGTCGTCCCCGACGAACTGGGTGGCGTCGGCCCTGGCCTGCTCGATCACTTCGCGGTCGCGCAGGAGCGACAGCTGGCGCAGACCGGACGACCGGCCGGCCTGAGACGTCCCGAGCACGTCGCCCTCCCGGCGGATGGCCAGGTCGGCCTCGGCCAGTTCGAAACCGTCGTTGGTGGCCTCGACCGCAGCCAGTCGCACCCTCCCGTTGGATCCGGGCGGCGACTCGGTGACCAGCAGACAGACCCCGGGCCCGGTGCCCCGGCCGACCCGGCCCCGGAGTTGGTGCAGCTGGGACAGGCCGAACCGCTCCGCGTCCATGATGATCATCATGGTGGCGTTCGGCACGTCCACCCCGACCTCGATGACGGTGGTGGCGATCAGCACGTCGATCTGCCCGGCCGAGAAGGCAGACATGACGGCATCCTTCTCGACCGGTGGGAGCCGCCCGTGCAGGATCCCCATCCGCAGGCCTTTCAGCGGCCCTTGGGCGAGCTGCTCGGCCACCTCGACGACCGCCAGCGGCGGCCGCTTGCTGTCGCTCTGCTCCTCCGGTTCGTCGAACTCGAAGTCGTCGGGCGCGTAGTTCAGGTCCTCCAGGGACGCCGACTTCTTGACCTTGGCCCGCGCCGGTTCGTCCAGTTGGTCCCCGATCTTCGGGCACACGACGTACACCTGGTGCCCCTTGGCGACCTCTTCGTGCACCCGCATCCACGCCCGGTCGACCCAGGCCGGGCGCTCCCCGGCCGGCACCACGGTGGTCGAGATCGGCGAGCGGCCCTTGGGCAGTTCCGACAGCACGGAGGTGTCCAGGTCGCCATACACCGTCATGGCGACGGTGCGCGGGATCGGCGTTGCGGTCATCACCAGCACGTGCGGTGGGTTGCCTTCGGGATGCTTGTTGCGCAGCGCGTTCCGCTGTTCGACCCCGAACCGGTGTTGCTCGTCGATGACGATCAGACCCAGTCCGGCGAAGAACACCCCCTCGGACAGGAGGGCGTGTGTACCGACCACGATCCCGGCCTGCCCGGACGCGATGTCCAGGAGGGCCTCGCGTCGGGCCGAGGTGTTCATCGAACCGGTCAGCAGGGTGATCTTGACGGCTCCGGGCCTGGACCCGAGTTCGCCGCCGTTGCCCAGTGGACCCAGCACGCTGCGCAGGGACCGGGCGTGCTGCGCGGCCAGGACCTCGGTCGGGGCCAGCATCACGGCCTGCCGCCCGGCGTCGATCACCTGGAGCATGGCCCGCAGCGCGACGACCGTCTTGCCCGAGCCGACCTCACCCTGCAGCAGCCGGTTCATCGGATGAATGGTGGCCAGATCGTGGGCGATGGCCTCGCCGACCTCACGCTGGCCCGCGGTCAGGGTGAACGGCAGCTCGCGGTCGAACTCGGCCAGCAGTCCGTCCGGGACGGCCGGGCAGGGCTCGGCCGGGAAGTGGCGCATCTGCGCCTTTCGACGGGCCAGCACGAGCTGGATGGACAGCGCCTCGTCATACCGGAGGCGGGCGAGCGCCGCGTCCAGGGCGGTCTCGTCCGTGGGGCGATGAACGTCGTGCAACGCCGTGTCGAGGTCGACCAGCCCCCGGCTGGCCAGCAACACCTCCGGGAGCGGGTCCTCGACCACCTCGAGAACGTCCAGCACAGTGCGGACGCAACGCTGGAGCAGCGTCCCGGTGATGCCCTCGGACAGCGGGTACACCGGGATCAGCCCACCGGCGAACGACTCCAGCACGTCGATGGCGTCCTTGGCCCTGGTCTCTCCGGGTCGGTCGTCGACCGACTCAGAGGCCGACGTGCCCTTCGCGGCGGCCGGGCTGAGCCGGTCGGCCCCGGCAACACTGACCACCGCGACCTGGGGCGAGGTGATCTGGAGTTGATTGTTGAAGCTGCTGACGGTGCCGGAGAACATAGCGTCGGTGCCGACCGGCAACATCTTGCCCAGGTTCCACCGGTTGAAGAACGTGCAGGTCAGATCCCTCTTGCCGTCACTGATCACGACATTGGTGATGTTGCGGACCTTGCGCCCGGGGCCCAGCTGACGATCCTTCACCGAGCGGACGCTGGCCCAGACCGTGACCTTCTCCCCGACCTTGAGGCCCGCGATGTCGGTGAGCTTGCCCCGCCGGTCGTACTTGCGGGGGTAGTACCGCAACAGCTCCCCGACCGTCGCCAACGACAGTTTGTCCTCCAGCTGCTTGGCCGCTCGGACCCCAAGGACCCGCTTGAGCGGCGTCGACATGCCGATCGCGCCGCTCGGCTTCTCGTCCATCGTCATCTCCCTCCGGGTCCGCGCACCATCGTGCCTGCCGGCACCGACAGCCGGGGCGTCACCCCGTCCGCGACCGTCAGTCCAGCCGCCCGACCACGAGGGAGAACACCGACCCGACGGCGTATGACTCCGCGATCACCTCGCCCGCCGACCGGGTGTGGACGTGGAAGGAGCGACGGTCACCGTCGGAGAGGACGACGATCTCGTCGGACAGACCGGCCAGGGTGCGCTCCAGCCCGACGGCGTCGTCGGGCGGCAGGAACATGGTGAACGTCACCTCGGCCAACAGGGGCATGCCGTTGTTGGCGCCCGGACCCGCGCCGCAGCTGGGCCGGCGTACGGGTGCGCCGGGCGGCGCACTGGCCCGCTGGAGACCGACCAGGACCGAGCCGACCAGGGCCCGCGCCCGGTACCCGGGATCGCGGTTGGCCGCGTCGGGTGGACCGGCCAGCAGCGCGGCAGCGGCGGCGGCGCGGGTGATGGCGTGCAGGTCGGCTCCGTCGACCACCAGCTCCGCCGCGGCGTTCCCGGCCACCTGCGCCAGCTCGGCCGCCTCCGGATCGCTGTCGGCCGACGAATCGACCGCGACCGCCGCACCCCCGGCGATCAGGCCTGCGACCAGGCACAACCGGTCGGTCGACGACTCGTCGTCGACCTCGTGGCCGACCGCCATGCTGCGGCGCGCGCCGGCGATGCCGGTGGCCACGCCGGCCAGGTACACCTGCAGCACCGCGGCGGCCGGGCGGGACGGCGCCGGGACCGGTTTCGGCAGTTCGGACCAGCCGACCGCCGCCGCGATCGACCGGCCGCCGGCCAGCAGGACCTCGCGCTCGTCGGCCTCGGGCCGGAGCCAGGGCGCGTGGTCGGCGCTGCCGTCGGGGTCGAGCAGGCCGGTGAACCACCGGTCGACCAGTTCGGTGTCGAACGTCGTCATGTCAGCCATCTTGCCGCCGGACACGGCCGGTCGGAGCCTGCGGTCGTCCGGGGACCACCGGAACACCGCGGGCCGGGCCGGCGGATTTGGCCGGAACGGCCGCGCTGGCTATTCTTGGAGGGTTGCCCGGCTCCCATCGGGCGCAACCGCAAATTTCCGCGACTTTCTGATCGTGCCGACCGGGTGCGATCGCATTCTTCGATAGGGGTTGAGCCGAAGTGGCTGCCGTGTGTGACGTCTGTGGCAAGGGCCCGGGCTTCGGGATGAGCGTTTCCCACTCCCACCGCCGTACGAACCGTCGCTGGAACCCGAACATCCAGGCCGTTCGCGCCCAGGTTGCTCCGGGCACCGTCAAGCGCGTCAACGCCTGCACGTCTTGCCTGAAGGCCGGCAAGGTCGTCCGCGGCTAGTACCGGTTCGACCCCCAATACTGCGCCGAGAGGCGGCGGGACCGATGGTCCCGCCGCCTTTTTGTCGTCCCGGCACCAATTGGCGGCACCCGGATCAGGCTGCGCAGATAGAACTGCCCATCGACGCCGGTTTTTCCGGTCCGATGGGCAGTTCGGTCTGCGCCGGGCAGTTCCGTCTGCGCCGAGGAAGCTCGGGCTCAGGCGAGCGGGACCATCCAGCCGTGCGGGTCGGCCAGCTGGCCGCGCTGCAGGCCGGTGAGGGCTTCCCGGAGCTCCATCGTGATGGCTCCGGGCCGGCCGCCGGCGATGTCGAACCCGCCGTCGGCGTGCTTGACCGAGCCGACCGGGGTGATGACGGCAGCCGTGCCGCATGCGAAGACCTCGGTCAGTTCGCCGCTCTCGTTCCGCTTGGCCCATTCGTCGGTGGAGATCCGACGTTCCGCCGTTCGGTAACCGCGATCGCGGGCCAGCTGCAACAACGAATCACGAGTGACGCCGGGCAGCAGCGAACCGGACAACTCAGGAGTGACCAACTCGGCGTCGGCACCCTCTCCGAAGACGAAGAACAGGTTCATCCCGCCCATCTCCTCGACCCAGCGGCGCTCGACCGCGTCGAGCCAGACGACCTGGTCGCAGCCCTGCTCCGCCGCTTGGGCCTGCGCGGCCAGGGAGGCCGCGTAATTGCCGCCGGTCTTGGCCGCGCCGGTGCCCCCCGGGGCCGCGCGCACGTATTCCGTCGACCACCACACACTCACCGGCTGAATGCCGCCGGCGAAGTAGGCGCCGGCCGGTGACGCGATCACCGAGTAGACGTACTTGTTCGCCGGTCGTACCCCGAGTCCGACCTCGGACGCGAACATGAACGGCCGGAAATACAGGGACGCCTCGCCTCCGGTCGGCACCCACGCCCGGTCGGCCAGCGCCAGTTCGCGGAGCGACTGGAGAAACATCTCCTCCGGCAGCCGGGGCATCCCCAGCCGGTCAGCCGACCGATTCAACCGGGCCGCGTTGGCCTGCGGACGGAACGTGGCCACCGACCCGTCCGGCTGCGAATAGGCCTTCAGGCCTTCGAAGATCTCCTGCGCGTAGTGCAGCACCATGGTGGCCGGGTCGAGGGTGAACGGGCCGTAGGGAACCAGCCGGGGGTCGCGCCAGGCGCCGTTCTCGAAGTCGATGACGACCATGTGATCGGTGAAGTACCGGCCGAAACCGGGCGCCGCCAGAATCTCGGCCCGACGCTCGTCGGGCACGGGTGATGGGTTGCTTGTGCGGGTGAAGGCGGTCGTCATGAGGCGAATCTACTACGACCATCGGACGTCCTAGTATTTCGCCCTCCGGGCCGCCGAAACCCCTGCCGACCTTGTCCCGACGGCCTGGTGCCGACCCTGATGTTGCTACCTGACGTGCGACGGGACGAACGGCGGCCGCACCACGCGGACCCGCAACGAGCGGCCGCGGACGTCCACCGAGATCTCGTCACCGTCCTGGACGCCGGCGGCGGTGTCGATCAGCGCCAGGCCGATGCCCTTGCCCAGCGTCGGGGAGAAGGTGCCCGAGGTGGTCTCCCCGATGTCGGTCCCGTCGGCGCCGACCACTCGCAGGTGCGGACGCAACACCCCGCGGTCCAGCGCCTCGAGCCCGCGCAGTGTGCGCCGGGGCCCGTTCTCCCTCTCGGCCAACAGCGCGTCCCGGCCGAAGAACGCCGGTTTGCTCCAACCCACGGCCCACGTCGACCTCGCCTGCACCGGGCTGATCTCCGGGCCCAGGTCCTGCCCGTGCAGCGGGTAACCCATCTCGGTCCGCAAGGTGTCGCGGGCCCCCAGCCCGGCCGGGCGCCCACCGCGCTCGGCCGCCTTGACCGCCAGGTCGTCCCAGAGGCCACGGGCGGCGTCCCAGGGCGGCAGCAGCTCGTACCCGTGCTCACCGCTGTATCCGGTGCGGCACACCCGCACCGTGACCGGCACCCCGGCACCGTCGGTCCAGGTGCCGTCGGCCCAGGCCATGTAGTCCAGCTGGGTGGGCAGACCGACCGCGGCCACGACGTCGGCCGACTGCGGTCCCTGGACGGCGATCACGCCGAATTCGCGATGACGATCGGTGACCACGACGCCGTCCGGAGCGACCGCGGCCAGCGCGGTGACAACGTCGGCCGTGTTGGCCGCGTTGGGTACCAGGAAGACTTCGTCGTCGCTCACCAGATAGGCGATGAGATCATCGATCACGCCACCGGACTCGTTGCAGCACAAGGTGTACTGGGCCTGGCCGGGCCCGATCTTGCCCAGGTCGGCGGTCAGTGTGCGGTTCACGAAGTCCCGGGCCCCGGGGCCGGTCACCGACGCCTTGCCCAGGTGCGAGACATCGAACAACCCGACCGTGGTGCGGACCGCGGTGTGCTCGGCGACCACCCCGCCGCCGGCGTAGGAGATCGGCATGTCCCACCCGCCGAAGGCACCCATGGTGGCGCCGAGCGCCAGGTGGGCGTCATGCAGGGGCGAGTGCAGCAGATCGGCGGGTGAGTCGGCAGTCATGGTTCTAGACCGTAGTGCTCCATCGTCGGGAGCGACGGCTACCGTGCCATGCAGGCACTCGAACCCAAGGAGCATCTTGCCGATGACAACGCTTTCCCTGACCACCGCCGACCCGGCCAAGGCCAAGACCGACGTGCTGGTGGTGGCCGCCTACGCCGGCCCCAACGGCCCGGTCCCGGCCGATCAGCGCTTCGCCGACGCCGTGTCGACGGCCGCCCTCACCGGCGCCTCGGGCAAGGCGGGCGAACTCACCCTGGTCCCGGGCGACGGCTCGGTCGCCGCCGTCGTGGTCGCTGTGGTCGGGCTCGGCGCCGAGGACAAGTTCATTCCCGAGGTCCTGCGCAAGGCGGCCGGGATCGCCTCGCGTGGAGTGGCCGGTAAGCCCTCCATCACCTCGACCCTGGGCCTGATCGACCTCACCGCGGCCGCCGAGGGTCACCTGCTCGGCGGGTATGTGTTCGACCGGTACAAGACGCCGTCGAAGCCGCCGGTCGAATCGATCGCGCTCTCGGTGACGAAGAACGACAAGGCCACCAAGGCGACCCTGCGGGACGCGGTCGCGACGGCCGAGGGCGTGCTGCTGGCCCGCGACCTGATCAACACCGCACCCAACGACCTGTTCCCGCAGGCCTTCGCCGAGCGGGCCACGGCGGCGGCGGAGGCGGCCGGGCTGTCCGTCGAGGTGTTCGACGAGAATCAGCTGGCAGCTCAGGGCTTCGGCGGCATCCTGGCCGTTGGTTCGGGATCCAGCCGGCCCCCGCGCCTGGTCCGGGTGGCCTACTCCCCCAAGGGAGCCACCAAGACCGTGGCCCTGGTCGGCAAGGGCATCACCTTCGACTCCGGCGGGCTGTCGATCAAGCCGGCCCAGGGCATGGAGAACATGACAAGTGACATGTCCGGCGCGGCCTGCGTCGTGGCCACCGTCATCGCCGCCGCCGCCCTGCGTCTCCCGGTCGCGGTGACCGCCTGGGCCGCGATGGCCGAGAACCTCCCGTCCGGGTCGTCCTACCGTCCGGGTGACGTGATCCGGCACTACGGCGCCCACGGAGAACCGGGCAAGACCGTGCACGTCCTGAACACCGACGCCGAAGGCCGGCTGGTCCTCGCCGACGCCATCGTGCGGGCGGCCGAGGAAGAACCGGACTACCTGATCGAGACCTCCACGCTGACCGGCGCCCAGGTCGTCGCCCTGGGCAACCGCACCATGGCCGTGATGGGCTCCGACGACTTCCGCGACCGGGTGGCCGAACTGGCCCGCGAGGTCGGCGAGGGCGGCTGGTCGATGCCGCTGCCGGAAGAACTCGGCGAGAGCATCCAATCCCAGGTCGCCGACCTGCAGAACATCAACTGGGACCGGGTCGGCGGCATGTTGGTGGCCGGGCACTACCTGTCCAACTTCGTCCCCGACGGGCTGCCCTGGGCCCACCTGGACGTCGCCGGGCCGGCCTTCAACAGCGGAAAGCCTTACGGCTACAACGGCTCCGGTGGAACCGGGGTGCCCGTCCGGACGCTGCTGGCCGTCCTGGCCGACATCGCCGCCGGCTGAGCGGCGCTCCCGCCGTCAGCGATCGCCCAGCTCATCGCGCCGGGCGCGTTCCTGCAGAATCTTCTGACGGCGGGAGTAGTCCCGCATCCGTTGCGGGTATCCGACGATGGTCGCGTCGTAGATCGGCAGGCGGTGCTGCCGGGCGAACGACTTGGCGGCCTCGGGCGACGCGACCTGCTTCCGGGTGAACTCACCGTCATGGGCGACCAGAACCATCGTGACCGGCGTCATCGGCGTCTTGGGTTCGACGAAGACCTCGACACCGCGCCGCACCGCCACCCAGTCGACCAGCCCGTCGACCACGGCGCGCCGCTGCGCGCGGGGGCTTTCCGACCGCGATCCCTGGCCCGGCCGCATCCTGGACAACCAGCTCATCGTCGCCCAACTCCAGCTCTGTCCATGATGGTCCCCCGCCGTGGTTACGCCCACGGCGAACCCTGAACCGGAGCCGAACCGCGGACTTGTTGCCACCAGTGTCAACCATCCGCCCGTCAAGCAACGCCACCAGCCGGGACTGCTCCGCGTGTCGGACGGCCTCCGTTCGGGCCGCGGGGGCCGGCCGAACATGCACCCGCGACGCGCGCGGTCGGGCGAGATGTCAAGATGGAGGCCGCACCGGAGCCGTCGTGATCATCGACAGCGGCCGGGAACAGCTTCCACGAGAGCCTGAGGAGTTCGTTTTCACATGACCGACACCACCGTCGACCTGGTCGTTCTCGGCGGAGGGTCAGCCGGCTACGCCGCTGCACTGCGTGCGTCCGAGCTCGGCTCCTCCGTGGTTCTGATCGAGAAGGACAAACTGGGCGGCACCTGCCTGCACCGCGGATGCGTCCCGACCAAGGCCCTGCTGCACGCGGCCGAGGTCGCCGACGACGCACGCGAAGGTGCGGCCTACGGGCTGCGCACCACCTTCGACGGGGTCGACGTACCGGGCCTGCACAAGTACAAGGACGGTATCGTCGCCAAGGCCCACAAGGGGCTGACCGGGTTGGTCAAGTCGCGCGGCATCACCGTCATCGAGGGCGAGGGCACCTTCGTCGGTCCGAATTCCGTCGTCGTCGGTGACGACCGGTACATCGGCACCAACGTCGTGCTGGCCACCGGTTCCTACTCCAAGTCGCTGCCCGGCCTGAACATCGAGGGTCGCGTGATCACCAGCGAACAGGCACTCGGCCTGGAGTGGATCCCCGAGTCGGCGATCGTCCTCGGCGGCGGCGTCATCGGCGTCGAGTTCGCCTCCGTCTGGGCCTCCTTCGGTACCAAGGTCACCATCGTCGAGGCCCTGCCGAGTCTGGTTCCGGCCGAGGATCCGTGGGCCCAGAAGCTGCTCGAGCGCGCCTTCCGCAAGCGCAAGATCGCCTTCTCCACCGGTATCCGGTTCGCCGGTGTCACCCAGGACGACAGCGGCGTCACGGTCACCCTGGAGGACGGCAAGACCTTCTCGGCCGACCTGCTGCTCGTGGCCGTCGGCCGCGGCGCGGCCACCGCCGGCTGCGGGTTCGAGGAAGCGGGCCTGAACATGGATCGCGGCTTCGTCATCACCGACGAGCGGCTGCGCACCAACCTGCCCAACGTGTACGCCGTCGGCGACATCGTCCCCGGCCTGCAGCTGGCCCACCGCGGGTTCCAGCACGGTGTGTTCGTGGCCGAGGACATCGCCGGTCTCAACCCCGAGGTCATCCCCGACTCGCTGATCCCCAAGATCACCTACTGCGATCCGCAGATCGCGTCGGTCGGCCTGACCGAGGCCAAGGCGGCCGAGGTGCACGGGGCCGAGAACATCGAGACGTTTGTCTACGACCTGGCCGGGAACCCGAAGTCGCAGATCCTGCGCACAGCCGGTGGTGTGAAGGCGGTGCGGGTGAAGAACGGACCGGTGATCGGCATCCACCTGGTGGGCGCCCGGATCGGCGATCTGATCGGCGAGGCCCAGACCATTGTCGGTTGGGAGGCCAACCCCGAGGACGTCGCGCCGCTGGTCCACGCGCACCCGACCCAGTACGAGGCGATCGGCGAGGCCATGCTGGCCATGGCCGGCAAGCCGCTGCACGTCCACAACTGACGCACCCGTCCAACTGCTTTCTCGACCAAGGTAGGGAAGAAAATCCATGTCGCACTCCGTGCAGATGCCGGCTCTCGGTGAGAGCGTCACCGAAGGCACTGTCACCCGCTGGCTGAAGGAAGTCGGCGACACGGTCGCCGTCGACGAGCCGTTGCTGGAGGTGTCGACCGACAAGGTCGACACCGAGATTCCCTCCCCGGTCGCCGGCGTGCTCGAGAAGATCGTGGTCGCCGAGGACGAGACGGCCGCGGTCGGTGCCGAGTTGGCCGTGATCGGCGACGGCAGTGGCGCCACCGCCCAGGCGGCACCAGAGCCCGCGGCGGCTCCGGAGCCGGAGGCAGCCCCGGAGCCGGAGGTAGCTCCGGAGCCTGAGGCAGCCGCTGACGCCGCACCCGAGCCCGAGGCGGTTCCGGCCGCGGCGGCCGCCGAGCCGGAGCAGCCGTCGACCGACCTGGAGACCCCGGCCGAGAAGCCGACGGCCGACGCCGCCCCGGCGACCGGTTCCGGTACTCCGATCCTGTTGCCGGCCATGGGCGAATCGGTCACCGAAGGCACGGTCACCCGCTGGCTCAAGGCCGTCGGCGACGCCGTCGCCGTGGACGAGCCGCTGGTGGAGATCTCGACCGACAAGGTCGACACCGAGGTGCCCTCCCCCGTGGCCGGCACCCTCCTGGAAATCAGTGTCGGCGAGGACGAGACGGTCGAGGTCGGCGGGCAGCTCGCCGTCATCGGCGACAAGGGCGCAGCACCGGCCCCGGCACCCACCCCGGCTCCGGCCCCCCAGGCCGCGGCGCCGGCGGCCGCTCCGGCCCCCGCCCCTCCGGCCCCGGCCGCCGCTCCGGCCCCCGCCGCTCCGGCCCCGGCCGCTCCGGCCCCCGCCGCTGCACCGGCGCCGGTCACCCCGTCGCCCGACGCTGCGGCACCGGCGGCCAAGCCCGCCGCCGCGGGCTGGCAGCCCGCCCCCAAGGCCGACACCTCCAGCTACGTCACCCCGGTGATCCGCAAACTGGCCGCCGACCAAGGCGTCGACCTGTCCACCGTGACCGGTACCGGCGTCGGGGGCCGCATCCGCCGTGAGGACGTCGTCGCCGCCGGCGAGGCCGTCAAGGCGGCCAAGGCGGCAGCGGCCGCTCCGGCTCCGGCGGCCTCGGCGACGCCGGCCCCCTCGGCGGCCAAGCCGGTCCCCGACGCGACCGCCACGGCGTTGATCGGAACCACCCAGAAGCTGCCGCGGATCCGCCAGTCGATCGCCAAGAACATGGTGTACGGCCTGCACACGGCGGCCCAGCTGACCACGGTCATCGAGGTCGACGTGACCCGCGTGGCAAACCTGCGGGCAAAGGCGAAAGCCAGTTTCGAGGCCCGCGAGGGCGTCAAGCTGTCGTTCCTGCCGTTCTTCGTCAAGGCCGCCATCGAGGCCCTGAAGCTCTACCCGGTGGTCAACTCGTCACTGTCCGAGGACATCAAGGAGATCACGTACCACGGCCACGTCAACCTGGGCATCGCCGTCGACACCCCCCGCGGGCTGATCGTCCCCGTCATCAAGGAAGCCGACGATCTCAACATCGGCGGGATCGCCCGCAAGATCGCCGACCTGGCCGCCCGCACCCGCGACAACAAGATCGGCCCGGACGATCTGTCCGGGGGGACGTTCACCATCACCAACACCGGCAGTGTCGGGGCGTTGTTCGACACCCCGATCTTCGTGCCGCCGCAGTCGGCCATCCTCGGGACGGGCGCGATCGTCAAGCGTCCGGTGGTGCTGACCACCCCCGACGGCGGCGAGGTCATCGCGATCCGGTCCATGGCGTACCTGGCCATGTCCTACGACCACCGCAACGTCGACGGGGCCGACGCCTCGCGGTTCCTCGGAGCGGTCAAGAAGCGCATCGAAGCCGGCGACTTCGAGGGCGATCTGGGGTTGTGACCCACGCATGAACCACGGCTGGAGGCCGACCACTCGTCCGAGGGGTTGGCCTTCAGCCGTCTTCCGGGGTCAGGGAGCAGGTCCATCCGGACCGACAGATCCGGACCGACGACGACAGAAGGACGCCAGACGTGCACATCATCGCGGCCGGAGCCAGTGGGTTCCTGGGACAACGATTGATCGGGAAGCTGACCGCGGACGGGCACCGGGTGACGCAACTGGTCCGCCGCGCCCCCACCGGAGCGAACCAGGTCACCTGGGACCCGGACCGGGGTGAGCTCGACGCCGCCGACCTCCAGGGGGTCGACGGCATCGTCAACCTGTGCGGCGTCGGAGTGGGCGACAAGCGGTGGAGTGTCGCCTACCGCGACCTGATCCGCTCCTCGAGGGTGAACCCCACGACGCTGCTGGCCTCACGAGCGGCTCAGGCCGACGTTCCGGTGATGCTCAGCGCCTCCGGAGTCGGCTACTACGGCCCGCGCGGTAACGAGGAGATCGACGAAACGGCCCACGCGGGAACCAGTTTTCTGGCCGGCGTGTGCGTGGACTGGGAGCGGGCCACCGAGGCGGCCGAGACGGCCGGGGTGCGGGTCGCGCACCTGCGCACCGGGCTGGTTCTGGGGAAGGAGGCCGGACTGTTGCCCAAGCTGGCGTTGCTGACCAAGCTCTTCGCCGGCGGCCGGCTCGGTTCCGGCCGGCAGTACTACCCGTGGATCTCGGCCACCGACCACATCGACGCGATGGTGCACCTGCTGACCACGGAAGTGTCCGGGCCGGTCAACGTCTGCGGCCCAGCCCCGGTCACGAACGCCGAGTTCGCGAAGGAACTCGGTCGCCAACTGCACCGGCCGACCCCGTGGATGGTGCCGAAGTTTGCTCTGCAGATCGCCGTCGGTGACTTCGCCGAGGAGATCGTCAACGGCCAGCGGGCCATCCCGAAGGCCCTGCTCGACTCCGGTTTCGGATTCACCCACCCGACCCTGACCGCGGCGCTCCAGGCCGAGTTGGGCTGAGCGCGCCTCGTCCGCGGCAGGGCCGGCCGGCTCCGCCGCCGGCGGCCGTCGACCTCAGTGTTCGTAGGGGTCGGACGGCTGGCTGATGGGCGTCATGGACACCACGTCGACGGTCGGTACGTAGTCGTTCCCGGAGTCGGCGGTTCCGACCTGGGCGCTGATCACCGCGCTGACCCACGTGTTCACGGCGTACTTCGCCGGGGCGTCGATGTGCACCCGCATGGGGCTGGCGTCCGCGGCGCAGCAACTGATCGTCATCCGGGCCAGCGAGTAGCCGCTGGTGTAGCCGTCGCCGGCGCCGGCGATGAACCCGACGACGGTGATGTTGTTGTCCGACACCGAGTTGTCGCCGTCGTACAGGGCACGCATGATGAATTCCTTCAGGGTCAGGGCCGGATCCTGACCCGCCGGGAGGGCGGCGAACTTCATGGTCGGGCGCTGCTTGGCGAAGGCCTTGGTGCCGATGCCGTGGCCGCTGCCGTCGTTGGGTGCATATCCCCCTGACGAGCCGCCCGCGGCGACGTCAGCGCCGGCCCCGGTGGCCGAGGCGACACCGGTGAGTCCCTGCAACGCCTGCGACCCGGCGTTCCGGTTCACCGCGTCGGCGCCCAGCGCCGGCGGCGCCAGCAGGAGCAGTACCAGGATCGGGGCCAGGATCAACCACGGCGCCTTGGACCGGTCGTGGCTGTGCCCGTGACCGTCGGCCTCCTCGTGCGAATGGTCGACCGGCGGGGCGGGCACCGACGGCGCTGTATCCGTGCCGCGCGCGGCGTCGGCTTCCATCTGCAGGTCGGCCTTCCGGTCACCGCGGATGCCGGTGACGATGGACAGGACGCCGACCAGGATCAGGATGACCCCGGCGATCACCAACAGCGGCCCGAAGCCCGGTTTGACGTAGGACGTGTACCGGCCGCTGACCGTGATCGAGATCAGGAGACCGCCCAGTAGGACGATCAGCACGGATTGGGTTGTCTTGTTCAACGCCAGCCTCCGAAGAACAACAGGCCGGTGCCGACACCGACGACGATGGCCACCACGAACGTGACCGGCGCGAACCGCACCGCGAACTTCCGCCCGAAGGTGCCGGACTGCATGGCGAACAGTTTGATGTCGACCGCCGGTCCGACGGTCAGGAACACCAGCTTGCCGACCACCGGGATGGTGGAGAACGACGCCGCCACGAACGCGTCCGACTCCGAGCACAGGGCCAGGAAGAACGCGAGCAGGCCCATGGTCAGAACGGCCAGCGCGACGTTGCCCCCGACGTGCTGCATGAACGTCCGCGGCACCACCGTGTTCAGCGTGGCCGCGGCCGCGGCGCCGATCACCAGGAAACCGGCCGCCTGCGTGAAATCGGCGCGCATGGTCGGCAGGAACACCTTCAGACCGGTGTCCTCGCTGTCCGACTGCTCCCGGAGGCGGGGCTTCATCCAGGCCGGCCGGCCCAGCTTCTCCCAGACCAACCCCACGATGACGGCGGTCAGCAGGCCGCCGACCAGGCGAGCCCAGACCATTCTCGGTTCGGCCTGGAACGCCACGGCCGTGGCCACCAGCACGATCGGATTGATGGCCGGCGCCGACAGCAGGAAAGCCAGCGCAGCTGACGGGCGGACACCCCGATTCATCAGCCGGTTCGCGATCGGTACCGAACCGCATTCGCAGCCGGGCAGGGCGATCCCGCACACGCCGGCCAGCGGGACAGCCAGTACCGCCCGCTCGGGCATGAACCTGGTGAAGAAGGCGGCCGGGACGAACGCGGCGATCGCCCCGGACACCAGCACCCCGAGGACCAGGAACGGGGTGGCCTGCACGCAGATGGCGACGAAGACGGTCGACCAGCCGGACGGCAGGACCTTGGTCAGCAGGCTGGCCAGCTGACTCCGCAGGAGCACGGCGGTCAGCAGGATGAGCGCGAAGATCTCGAGCGATCCCGGCCGGTAACGCGGCCGGCGGCGCGGGGCCGGCGGCGCGGGGCGGTCTCTGACGTCCGTCATCCCGGTTGGTCCGTCGTCGCCGCCGGCGTCAGGTCATCGGATTCGGCGCCCCCGAACCGGCGCTGCCGCGAGGCGTAGATCTCGCAGGCCCGCCACAGGTCACGCCGGTCGAAGTCGGGGAACAGGGTGTCCAGGAAGACCATCTCGGCGTAGGCGGACTGCCAGAGCAGGAAGTTGCTGGTGCGCTGCTCGCCGGACGAGCGCAGGAAGAGATCGACGTCGGGCATGTCCGGTTCGTCGAGGTACTTGGCGAGCATCGCTTCGTCCACCTTCGAGGCATTGATCCGGCCGGCGGCCACCTCGAGGGCGATCGCCTTGGCGGCGTCGGCGATCTCCGCGCGGCCTCCGTAGTTGACACACATGGTCAATGTCAGGACGTCGTTGCCGGCGGTCAGTTGCTCGGCCACCTCGAGTTCGTGGATGACGCTGCGCCACAGACGGGGCCGGCGGCCGGCCCAGCGGACGCGGACACCGAGGGCGTGCATGTCGTCCCGCCGCCGCCGGATCACGTCCCGGTTGAAGCCCATCAGGAACCGCACCTCATCGGGCGACCGCTTCCAGTTCTCGGTCGAGAACGCATATGCCGAAAGGTGTTTGACTCCGATCTGGATCGCCCCTTCGACCACGTCGAACAGCGCCGCCTCGCCTAGTTTGTGACCCTCGGTACGGGGCAGACCGCGGGCCTTGGCCCAGCGGCCGTTGCCGTCCATCACCAGGGCCACGTGCTGCGGGACGGCCGACGCCGCGATGGCCGGTGGCACGGCGCCGGAGGGGTGCGGCGTGGGCTCCCGGCGAGGCAGGGCGGTGGGGACGTTGCGGGCTCTCATGTCAGGGCACCAGTCTGTTGCTGCGTTCCGACCCGGGGCGGCTCGACTTCGTCAGGGCCGTCGAACCCGGGGTCGTCCTCGAGGGGTTCGGCCGGGCCGGTCTGCCCGGCCGCGATCCGGGCCAGTGCCGCTCCCCGCGCGGCCGGGTAGCCACCCAGCTCCGGGGACGGGCTCGATCCGCCCCGATCGACCATGGGCAGGGACTTCAGGCCGCGTTCGATGTGCCATTGCAACAGCGCGGCGACCAGCCCCGACGCTTCCCGGCGCATCAATCCGGTGGACGCCTCGGCGCCGGGCCAGTCACCGGAGGCCAACGCCGCCATCAACGCGATCGCCCCGGGCGCGGGACGGGCGACGCCCGGTGACCGGCAGTTGCCGCAAAGCAGCCCGCCGGAGGGGACGTGGAAGGCGGCATGGGGGCCGGGGTCACCGCACCGGGCGCACTCGGACAGCGCGGGGGCCCAGCCGGCCAGGGACATCGACCGGATCAGGAATGCATCCAGCAGCAACGACGGGTCACGTTCGGTCTCGGCCAGGGCCCGCAGCACGGACACCAGCAACAGGTACAACTTGAGCGACGGTTCGCGCTCCTCCGACGTCAGCCGTTCGACGGTTTCCACGATGGCGGTGGCCGCCGTGTAGCGGGAGTAGTCGGCGGCGATGGCCGAACCGAACGAATCCAGGCTCACCACCTGGTTGACGATGTCCAGGTTCCGCCCGGCGTAGAGCTGCATGTCGACATGGCTGAACGGCTCGAGACGACCGCCGAATCGGCTCTTGGTCCGACGGACCCCCTTGGCCACGGCCCGGATCCGACCCTCCCGTCGGGTCAGCACAGTGACGATGCGGTCCGCCTCACCCAGTTTGTGGACCCGCAGCACCACACCGGAGTCGCGGTAGACGGTCACAGCGTCCATGGTGCCAGGTGCGGCGATCAAATCGGTGTTGTCCCGCGCGCCGGAACCGTCCGTCGCGGTGACCGGAGCTGTCCCGACCCGGAAGTCGACAGTCGTCCGGCGGCAACCGATCGGGTGACCCGGGCGGCAGGTTGGACAATCTGCTGACGCGACGCAAAGACCTCTGAGAGAGTCCTCGACATGGGACAACCTCACGATCCGTACCGACCTCAGCCGGGTCAGCCCGGGTATCAGCCCGGCCACGTCGCCATGAACGCCCCGGTGCCGCCCGACCGCGGGTCGCCGTACGCGTCGTCGGCCGCGCCCGCTCCCTCGCCCCGGAAGCCATGGGGGGCAACCCTGGTCGGTCTGGTCATCGGGCTGGTGATCGCCGTCGCGGTGGGCGGAATCCTGCTGGCCACCAAGAAGATGCACTTCGGGACGAGTGCGGCGGCTTCGGTCGACACCAGGGCGATCGCCCTTCCCGGATCTCTGGCCGGTTACCAGGACCTGGTTGCCGCCAACAAGGCGAAGTTGGACCAGTCGTCGACGACGGCGGGCCGGAAGGCCACCGTGCTGGCCTCCCAGCAGGCCAACCAGGCGAAGGTGAAGAGTCTCACCGTGGCGTCGTACGAGGCGGCCTACGGCACCACCGCGGTCGACGTCCGCTCGTACGCCGATGCGGGCCTGGAGAAGACCGCAACGGTCATCGCCGTCCGGGCCGGCTCACCCGGCCTGACCCTCGGGCCGGTGACGGATCCGGCCTACCTCGGGTTGGCCGTCAATCAGCAGGAGATCAAGACGTTCGACCAGATCAGCTGTCGTGTCGTGCACCCGGAGACGACCACCGCCGGCCACCCGATCGATCCGGGCAACTCCTTGACGGCCGCCTGTCAGCGCTCGGACGGCGCGCTGACGGTTCAGGTGTTCAGCTCGGGCTTCGACGGTGCCGAGGGCCAGCAGCAGATGATCGCGTTGACCAATGCGGCCTGGGCCGCGGTGCAGGGCTGAGCCTGCGGACGGGGGCACCCAACGGCGTCCGACCAGTGCACTAGCCTGGGAGGGCAAAGTGCTGGACCCGGGTGAGTGATGTCGAGGCGCTGACCGGGGCATCGACCGACCTCGCCCGACGGCTGCGCCGAAGGTGGATACATGAGCATTCCGACGATTCGCCGGGCCGAGCCGGATGACGCAGAGGCCTTTTCCGCGTGCCACCTGGCCTGCTGGCGGGAAGCGTACGAGAACCTCTGGGGGTCAGAGCGTTTCGCCGAGTTCGATCCGGTCAAACTGGCCGTACGGCGACGTAAGGAGATCGAGAGCGGCATCGCGGACCACTACCTGGCCGAGGTCGACGGAGAGGTGGTCGGCATCGCGATCTCCGGTCCCAGCCGGGATGAGGATCCGCCCACCGAGCGGGAGCTCTACGCGATCTTCGTCCGCCAGGGCCGGCAGGGGTCAGGCGTGTCCGACGATCTGCTGCAGGCAGCGATCGGCGATGGTCCGGCCTGTCTGTGGGTCTACCGCGACAACCCCCGGGCGAGTGCCTTCTACGTGCATCACGACTTCATTCCCGACGGCAGCGAGAAGATCGATTCGGCCGGCATCCTGGAGATCAGGATGGTCCGCCGATAGGTCGGTCCGTCCGTGATAGAGCCCGTCCCGTTAGATGCGCGACGGGCCCAGGCGGGGCGAGAGGATGCCACCGAGCCGGCTCTTCCCGGAGCCGGCCGACCCGGTGATCACGATGCGCGCAGGGCCGCCGTCCAACGGACGACGCCACTGCGCCGTCGGCGAGCGGATCGGACGCCGCATACTGGCGGGGTGAGCAGAGTGACCGCCCGAGCGCGGATCCAGCGGTACCGGGACGGCACGTTCTCGCCGCGCGCCGATCTGGTGGCCGGCGAGGAGCCGCTGGAGATCCGTCTCGGCGGCGAGTCGATGTCGGTCACCATGCGGACCGCCGGCCACGACATCGAATTGGCTCACGGGCTGCTGCACGCCGAGGGCATCATCGCCACGGCCGCGGACGTCGTCGCCATGCGGTACTGCGACGGTGTCGACGAGCAGGGTCGCAACACCTACAACGTGCTGGACGTGCAGCTCGCCGGGCCCGTACCAGTGGCGGCCCGGTCCGGCGCCCGTGCCTTCGTGACCAGTTCGGCCTGCGGCGTCTGCGGTTCGGCATCGATCGATCAGCTCAAGCTCCGTACCCGCCACGCATTGCCGGCCACCCTGCACTTCGACCCGGATGTTCTCTGCGCCGCTCCCGATCAGTTGCGGAGCCACCAGAAGGCATTTGCCGGCACCGGAGGCATCCACGGCGCTGCCCTGCTCTCCCCCGACGGATCGCTCCGCCTGGTCCGCGAGGACATCGGGCGCCACAACGCGGTCGACAAGGTCATCGGCGCCGCCTTGCTCGCCGGCGACGTTCCGTTGGGCGGTGAGGCCCTGCTGACATCGTCACGAGCCTCGTTCGAACTGGTCCAGAAGGCGGTGATGGCCGGCATCGGAATGCTCATCGCCGTCTCCGCGCCTTCGTCGCTGGCCGTCGAACTCGCCGCCGAAACCGGCCTGACGCTGATCGGCTTCACCCGCGACCACGGCTTCAATCTCTATTCAGGGGCAGATCGCGTGATCGGCGCCGCCTGAGCCGACGCAGGGCCTACCATCATCTCGACATCACCGCCGCACACCCGGCGATCCGGGCAGACGCTGGGAGCAGCCCCATGAGGTTCCGTTCGGTGTCCGTTGCCGGCGCTCTGGCCGGTGCGCTCCTGGTCGGCGGTTGTGCGACAACGGTCAGCGGGCAGGCTCAGGTGAACGCGGCGGCCCAAGCCACCGCGGCGTCCAGCCCGGCCACCTCCACCGGGAGCAGCGCGAGTTCTCCGACCGGTTCGACGGAGTCCGGCGGCTCTTCGTCCACCTCCAGCGCGACCGGTCTCACGGAGCCGTCGACGAGCGGAACTCCGGTCCCGCCGACCTCCCCGGGAACCTCGACGCACGGGACGATCACGAAGTCCGGTCCGTCGAGCCTGTCGAGCGTCCCGGGCCTGTCGGCCGACTGCAACAAGGTGCTGGCCGGCGTCCAGGCCTTCACCGCGCTGTTCGACCAGATCAGCAGCAGCGGCGACATGAACGCGAAGGTCACTCAAGCGAGCGTCGATGCCGCTCTCAAGGCTCTTCCGGCATCGGGGCTTCCGCCCGCGGTGCAGGGTGACGTCACGACGCTGCGGTCGTGGGCCGGCGGGGCCGCGGGCAAGTCCATGACGGAGCTCGCCATGTCGTTGACCGACGGCAAGGTCACCACCGCCATCACGAACCTCTCGACCTGGCTCACCACGAACTGCTACTGAGATCAGCGGCTCGGACCCGCAGACGCCGATCGGCCCCGTGGGCGAGATGTACACGGGGCCGACAACGACAAAGCGATGGAGAGATCAGGCCGACTTCTCCCGCGGGGTGCGCTTCGGCGCGCGCGGCACGATCGTCGGGTAGACGTTCTTCTTGACCGTCTCGGCGGTCACGACGACCCGCTCGACGTCGTCCCGGCCCGGCACTTCGTACATCGCCGGGAGCAGCACCTCTTCCATGATGGCGCGCAGGCCACGAGCACCGGTGCCACGCAGGATCGCCTCGTCGGCGATCGCCTCGAGGGCATCCGGGTCGAACTCCAGCTTCACGCCGTCCATGTCGAACAGCCGCATGTACTGCTTGGACAACGCGTCCCGCGGCTCGGTCAGGATCTTGATCAGAGACTCCTTGTCGAGGTGGGTGACCGCCGCGACCACCGGCAGACGCCCGATGAACTCGGGGATCAGGCCGAACTTGATCAGATCCTCGGGCATCACGTCGGAGAAGATGTCGGACGCATCGATGTCGAACTTGGACCGGATCTCGGCTCCGAAGCCAAGTCCGCGGCGCCCGACCCGCTCACCGACGATCTTCTCCAGCCCGGCGAACGCGCCGGCCACGATGAAGAGCACGTTCGTGGTGTCGATCTGGATGAACTCCTGGTGCGGGTGCTTGCGACCGCCCTGCGGCGGCACGGAAGCCTGCGTGCCTTCCAAGATCTTCAGCAACGCCTGCTGCACACCCTCACCCGACACGTCCCGGGTGATGGACGGGTTCTCCGACTTGCGGGCGATCTTGTCGACCTCGTCGATGTAGACGATGCCGGTCTCGGCCCGCTTCACGTCGTAGTCGGCCGCCTGGATCAACTTCAGCAGGATGTTCTCGACGTCCTCGCCGACGTAACCGGCCTCGGTCAGCGCAGTGGCGTCGGCGATCGCGAACGGGACGTTCAACATCTTGGCCAGGGTCTGGGCCAGGTAGGTCTTGCCGCACCCGGTCGGGCCGAGCATCAGGATGTTGGACTTGGCCAGCTCGACCGGCTCCGGACCGCGATCGGGGCCGGCCTGGATCCGCTTGTAGTGGTTGTAGACCGCGACCGAGAGTGCCTTCTTCGCGGTGTCCTGACCGATGACGTACTGGTCGAGGTACTCGCGGATCGCCGTGGGCTTGGGCAGGTCGTCGAGCTTGACGTCGCTGGTCTCGGCCAGCTCCTCCTCGATGATCTCATTGCACAGATCGATGCACTCGTCGCAGATGTACACGCCGGGGCCTGCGATGAGCTTGCGAACCTGCTTCTGGCTCTTTCCGCAGAAGGAACACTTCAGCAGATCGCCCCCGTCGCCGATGCGCGCCATGAGCCCTCTCGATCTTGGATAGGGCCAACTTCTGGCCGGTTCCGGTAGTGGTGTGTGGTTCTGACCGCGGCCCCGTTGGGCCGGCGGTCGAAGGTCAGCTGCTGCCGACGGTACCCGGTGCGTGCCCGCCCGGCTGAGGTTTGCCGGTTACGACACGAAGTCGGGGCAATGTCGCCTCGACTGCCGCCGGCCGTGACGTCTGGGGTGGGACGCCGACGGCCGATACCGTTCTAGGGTATCGGCCGCCGGGCTTCCCGCCACCTGAAAAAGCGCCGAGATCAGTTGTCGATCTTGCGGTATTCGAGCACGTCGTCGACCAGGCCGTATTCCTTGGCCTCGGCGGCGGTGAGGATCTTGTCGCGCTCGATGTCGTTGCGGACCTCTTCGGGCGTCTTGTTCGAGTGACGCGACAGGATGGTTTCCAGCGAGTTCCGCATGCGCTGAATCTCCTTGGCCTGGATCTCCAGGTCGGACACCTGGCCGTAGACGCCCTCGGTGGCCGGCTGGTGGATCAGGATCCGCGAGTTCGGCAGAGCCATCCGCATCCCCTTGGAGCCGGCGGCGAGCAGCACCGCCGCGGCCGAGGCGGCCTGGCCCAGGCAGACCGTCCGGATGTGGGGCCGGACGAACTGCATGGTGTCGTAGATCGCCGTCATCGAGGTGAACGAGCCGCCGGGCGAGTTGATGTAGATGACGATCTCGCGGTCGGGGTCGGTCGATTCGAGGGTCAGCAGCTGCGCCATCACGTCATTGGCGGAGGCATCGTCGATCTGCACGCCGAGGAAGATGATCCGTTCCTCGAACAGCTTGTTGTAAGGGTTGGACTCCTTCACGCCGTAGCTGGTGCGCTCGACGAAGGACGGCAGGATGTAACGGGCCTGCGGGAGGTTCAAGGCGTTGCCGTGAGCGACGCCCAGTGGCATCTGGTGGCCGGGACGGTTCATCTTCTGGGGCTTCTCTCTGTGATCTTCTTTGACGGAGTCGTGGACGAACCGGTTCAGTTGCCCGGCGGCGTGCTCGCCGGGTTCTCAGATGCGCGGGAGACAACCTTGTCGATGAATCCGTACTCGAGTGCTTCCTGAGCCGTGAACCAGCGGTCACGGTCGGAGTCCAGGGTGATCCGCTCCACCGTCTGGCCTGTGTGTTGGGCGATCAGTTCGGCCATCTCGAGCTTGGACTTGTTGAGCATGTCGGCCTGGATGGCGATGTCCGAGGAGGTTCCGCCGACGCCGGCACTGGGCTGGTGCATGAGGATCCGGGCGTGCGGCAGGGCCGCTCGCTTGCCGGGCGCACCGGCGGTGAGCAGGAACTGGCCCATGGAAGCGGCCAGCCCCATTGCCGTGGTGGCGACGTCGGGCTCGATCAGCATCATGGTGTCGTAGATGGCCATGCCGGCCGTGACGCTGCCGCCGGGCGAGTTGATGTAGAGGGTGATGTCCTTCTCGGGGTCCTCCGCGGCGAGCAGCAGCAGCTGCGCGGTGATCTCGTTCGCGTTGGTGTCCCGGACCTCGGAGCCGAGAATGATGATCCGCTCGCGAAGCAGTCGTTCCGAGACTGAATCCGACAGCGACAACCCTGGGGTCCCCCGCATGACGGCCGGCAAGATCTCCGGAGCGGCGCTCTCGATGGCCCGGAGCTGATGCGCGGTCGGGCCCGCAAGCGTGTGACGTTGGCTCACTGACGTCTCCTGTCAGAAGTCCGATCGGGGCCGCGAGGCCCTTCCCGGATGTTCATCGGTATGGGTGGTGCTGGTGGGACTGAAGCTACAAAGGCAATCGGTGGGCGACCACAGCAGGTGGGTGCCCGGGGCCGACTCACCCGACAGTAACGACGAAGGAGCCGGAGCGATGCCCGTTGGGCCGCCTGTTCGCTGACGGCTTGACCACGGGCACCGCGCCGGCTCCGGCACGTCTGCGCAGAACCTGCGGGCGCAGGGACGCGCTACTACTTGCTGGTGACCGCTTCCGGGTCGGTCTGGTCGTCGGCCGCCGGCTCCTCGGTCGATCCTTCGATGACACCGTTGGCGGCGTCCTCGGTGTCGTCCTCGTCCTCGTCCACGATCTCGACGCCGAACAGCTCAGCGATGTTCAGGGCGTTGCCGGAGGCGTCGGTGACCTTGGCCAGCTGCACCGCGTTGGCCAGCGCCTTGCCGCGGCGGACGTCGGCGATGACGGCGCCCAGCTGGTTGCCCTCCTGCAGGCGCTTGAAGTACTCGTCCGGGCTGACCCCGAAGCGCTGCGCGTTGTAGATGATCCGCTCGGTGAACTCCTCCTGCGACACGCCAACGCCCTGCTGCTCGGCCAGGGCGTCCAGCAGCAACTGGGTACGCACGGCGGTCTCGGCCGACTCGCGGGTCTCGGCGTCGAACTCGGCGCGGGTCTGGCCCTCGCCCTCCAGGTAGGCGTTCAGCTGGTCCTCGTCGTGGTCGAACGAGTGCACTGCATCGTGCTGGCGCGCCTCGTACTCCGAAGCCACGATCGATTCCGGGGCCGGGATGTCGGTGGCCGCGAGCAGGGCCTCCAGCACCTTGTCGCGGGCTTCGCTGCCCTGGCCCATGTTCTTCACCCGACGGATCCGCTCGACGAGGTCGTCGCGCATCTCGGCGACGGTGTCGAACTCACTGGCCAGCTGGGCGAAGTCGTCGTCGACCTCGGGCAGGGTCCGCTCGGACACACTGTTGACGGTAACCGTGACCTCCGCCTCCTCACCGGCGTGCTCGCCGGCGACCAGGGCGGTGGTGAACGTCGCGGTCTCCCCGGCCGACAGCCCGATCAGTGCCGCGTCGAGGCCGTCGACCAGGTCGCCGGTACCGATCTTGTAGGTCAGCCCGTCGGTGCTGGCGTCCGGCAGTTCCTCGCCGTCGACCACGGCCCGGAGGTCGATGGACACCGAGTCCCCGTCGGCGGCGGGCCGCTCGACCGGGGTGATGCTGGCGAACCGGTCGCGCAATGCCTCGACCTGCTCGTCGATGTCGGCCTCGGTGATCTCGACGTCGGCCACCTCGACGGCGATCTCGTCGACCGCGGGAAGGACGATCTCCGGCCGGATGTCGACCTCGGCGGTGAACTCGAGGGTCTCGCCGTCCTCGATCTTGGTGACCTCGATCTCGGGCTGACCCAGTGGCGTCAGGTTGGCCTCGGAGACGGCCTCCCCGTACTTCACCGGGACGGCGTCGTTGACGACCTCGGACAGGATCGCGCCTCGGCCCAGACGGGCGTCCAGAATCTTCGCGGGGACCTTGCCGGCCCGGAACCCGGGGATGTTGACCGTTCCGGCCAGGGCGCGGTACGCCTTGGCGAAGTGCGGCTTCAGTTCGTCGAACGGAACCTCGACGGAGAGTTTGACCCTGGTCGGGTTCAGGTGTTCGACAGTGCTCTTCACGTGCGGGACTCCTTGAGGTAACGACAACTTGGGTGGAATGGCTTCGCGATGCATCCAGGCCGGACCCCGCGTGCGCCGGCGGCAGATCAGCCGTCGACCGCTGTGCGGTGGGGTCGTCGATGCAAGTTCTTCACAGCGCCCGTAATTCTATGCGACCCACGGACCTGCGATTTCCCCGGACCGCAACCGGCTCCCGCGCCATCTGCGATGGGGCGGGAGGACCCGGGAATCTCAGGTCCGTGCATTAGCATCGGGCCGCCGGATCAGCAATGGACGGGTCGGCACCGCCGGTGCTCGCCAGATGCTAGGGGAAACGCTTGAGCAGATCGATCTTCGCCACCGCAACCATAACGGCCCTCGCCCTGTCGAGCATCATGGTCGTGTCCGCCGGCGCCGCGTCGCCGGCCGCGGTGACGGCACCTCGATCGGACTCTCCGGCCCCCGCCAGTGCGTCCCGGGACGCGCCCGCTACCTCGGCGACGCTGTTGGGCGAACTGGCCGTGGCGCAGCTGACCCCGGCCCAGGCCGTCGCGAAGGCCGTGTCGGAAGCATCGGCCAACGGCATCAACACCCATATCAGCGTGACCAGCCGGGCCAGCGGGCAGGTGTTGGCCCAGTCCGGCAACGCCGGCACCCAGGTGGCTTCCGAGTCGGTCGTCAAGTTGATGATCGCGTCGTACTACCTGGTCCTGGTGGGCGGATATCAGCACCAGAGTGCTTCGGTGCTGAACCAGCTCAGCTACATGATCCGGTACTCCGACGACGCGACCGCGAACTCGTACTTCACCTCGTCGGCCGTCCCGACGATCGCCGCGCGTTACGGCATGCACTCCACGATCAACGCGACCGACCGGGTCGGGCACTGGGGAGCTGTCCGCATCACGGCCCAGGACATGACGACGTTCCTCTACCGCGCGGCCCGTGACCCACAGGTCGGCCCGTGGCTCATGCCGGTGATGGCCCACGTGGCCGCGGTCGGCTCCGACGGGTTCAACCAGGCCTTCGGCATGAACTCCCTGTCCGGCACCCACGGGTCGAAGCAGGGCTGGGGCGACGACCAGGTGTGGTCAGCGGCCAACAAGGTCATCAACTCCGTCGGGTACACGGACAAGTACTACGTGGCGATCCTGCAGAACTCCTACTCCTACCCCGACCCGGCGCGGGCCACGGCGACGTACGCGGCCCGGACGATCCAGTCGTCGGTCACGGCTCCGGCGCCGGTCCGCAACGGTGATTTCGTCAGGACGGCGGGTGTGGGCGGGGTGTACCGGATCGCCGGTGGTGCCCCGATCTACGTCAGCACGTTCGCCGGTTTCCGAGGATCGACCGCCGTCCGGACCATCACCGCGGACCAATGGAAGGCTCTGCGGTCGGTCCCGGCCAGCGGCACCTTCCTGCAGGCCACGGTCAGCGGCGAAGTCTACGAAGTGGTCGGCGGCGCACCGATTTTCGTCAGTAGCTGGGCCGCGTTCGGCGCCCGGCAGCCGACGGTGCAGGTCGACCGGAATGCAATCAGCCAGGCCGGCCGGGCCGGGGTGTGGTCGCACCTGTCGTTCTACCCGGCGGACGGCACGTTCGTGACGGCCAGCAGCAACTCTCAGGTGTACCGGATCGTCGCGGGGACGCCGACGTACGTCTCCAGCTGGGCCAACTTCGGCGGCCGCCGGGCCACGACGAAGGTCGACTATCAGGCCATCTGGCACGCGGGACAGGCCGGCCGATGGAGCCACCTCCGCTACTACCTGCCCGACGGCACGTTCATCCGCACCACCGCCAGCAGCGGTGAGGTCTACGTGATGGCGGGTGGCGCACCGATCTATGTATCGACCTTCGCGGTGTTCGGCGGGGCCCGACCGGCGCAATCGGTCGACGCCGGGGCCATCAGTCGAGCCGGCGGCGGTGGTCAGTGGTCGCATCTGCGGGCCAAGCCGACGAACGGATCGATGTTGCGGGATCCGCGGAGTGGTTCGATCTACCGCGTGGCCGGCGGCGCCCCCCTCTACATCCCGGACCTGACCGGCCTCGCGCCCTATTCACGGTGGGTCGACATTGATCCGGCCGCGATCGCCCGGGGCGGCCAGGCGGGAAGGTGGTCACACCTGCAGCAGCGGCCGGCCGACGGGACGCTGCTGCGCTCGGTCCAATCCAATCGGGTCTATCGCGTATCCCGCGGACACGCGTCGATCCTGACGTCGTGGGCCGGATATGGAGGCGTGACGCAGCCGACCGTCCGGATCCCGCAGATGACGTTCGACCGGGCAGGATCCGGCGGCGTCTACAACCACCTCGTCTGAGACGACGCTGGATCGGGGCGGCCCAGGTGACGCGCTATCCCAGCGGCTTGGCGGCATCGGGTACCCAGGTCCGGACCAGGGAGCTGAGCACACCGGTAACCCGGAGCTGGTCCACGGCCGCGGACACGCACGACGTCAGCGGCGAGTGCTTGGGCAGCACCATGCCGAACTGCTGGGGCTGCTCGTCGCCGTCCGGCAACTGGCCGACCACGGTGAAGGCCGCTCCGAGGGTGACCGCCGTCGGCGTCGGGACGACAACGGCGCTGACCGTTCCACCGGTCAGGGCGGCCAGGGCGGCCGTCGCATTCGGGTAGGTGCGCACCGTCGCACCGGTCCGGGCGCTCGCGACCGCGGGCGCACCGGCCACCACACCGATCGCCATGCCCTTGAGACCGGCCGACGACGTGATCGCGGCGGCCGGGCGGCCCGTCTTGCTGACGACGGAGTTGGAGATCGAGAAGTAGCCGCTGCTGTAGTCCACCGTCGACGACCCGACGTCGGGAGTCGCGAACTCGCCGATCGCCACGTCGAACCCGCTGGCCTTCCCGGCCAGCAGCGTGGCGCGCGCGGTCGTGGACCAGCTGACGGACGACGCGGAGTAGCCCAGTTCCTTGGCCACCGCCAGCGCCACCGCCGCCTCGTAACCCTTGCCGCCGGACGGGGCACCGTTGAACCACGGCGCTGAGGCGGAACCTGCGGCCGTGAACACCAGCCGGCCGGGGGTCCGGGTCTTGAGAGTGCTCGGGGTGCAGTTCGGCAGCGGCGTCGCGACCTCACCAGGACCGGACGTCACCGGCGCGACGGCCGCGGTCGGCGGCAACGCGGCCGATCCCGCAGTCCCGGGCGCCGACGGAATGCTGCTCTGGGTCCCCGCTACTCCCGACGATGCCGGGGCCGATACCGGCGCCGACATCGAGGCCGACGCCGACGCCGACGCAGCGGACGCGGCCGGCGGGGTCGACTCCCCCGCCGCGCCGGCTGACGCCGCCGACTCGGCCGACGACGCCGCGGCACAGCCACTGATGACCAGAGTCGCCGAAACCCCGAGGGCGATGAAGTAGGCCGAAGCGTTCCGGATGCGCATGGCGAACATCTTCCCCCACCTCGCTGTGCCACCGGACCGATCGAGCAGGCCGACAACGCTCCGGCCGGCTCGGCCGCGGGACATCGAGGGGTCTTTCGGCCCTTGGTGGGGCGGCCGGCCGCCTTCACAATCGGGCGTTCAGGGGCGATGCCGGACGCAGGCCAACGGCACATACCCGCAGACCGCGCAGGACGGCGGCGCTGCGGCGTCGCGGCAGGCTCCCGGAACGGAGGTGACCGTGACCGGACATCGGATGACGGGCCGCCGACGGCGGATCGTGCTCGCCGTCGCGGCCGTCGTCGTCATCGCCGTCGCCGCTGTCGTCTGGACTCTCGTTCGCGCCCACCGCACCACCCCGGCCCTGGCGCACTTCAAGCAGACCCAGGACTACCTTCCGGGGGTCGCGGCGGATCTCTATCTTCCGGCCCCGGCCGCCGGGCGCACGCCCACGGTGGTGCTCATCCCGGGCGGCGGCTGGTCGAGCGCCGATCGCGGCGGGCTGGCCCCACTGGCCGACGCGCTCGCGGCGAACGGGATGGTGGTTCTCAACGCGACCTACCGCGCCGCGGACTCGGGGGTCACCTTCCCGGTGCCGGTCGCCGACATCGTGTGCGCGATCGACTACGCCGCCGCTCAGGCTCGTCTCGCCGGGTTCTCCCCCGGACAGATCGTCGTGATGGGTCACTCGTCCGGAGCGCATCTGTCCGCCCTGGCGGCGCTGGACGGAGCGCACTTCCGGCACGCCTGCCCGTACCAGGCGGTCGAACCCGACGGTCTGATCGGCCTGTCCGGTCCGTACGACATCAGCCAGGCCGAAGGAATCGCATTTCCCCTGTTCGGTGCGTCATCCGCCGCGGAGCCGGCGCAATGGCGGGAAGGCAATCCGATGACCTGGGTCGGCCTGCGAACGGGGTCGCATCCGCTGCGGGTGCTTCTCGTACACGGCTCGTCGGACGAACTGGTGTCGACCAGCTTCAGCGAGACGTTCGCCGCGGCGCTCCGGCGGGCCGGGCATCCGGTGCAGCTGACGATCATCCCGGGCGCGAGTCACGCCGATGTCTATCGGGCCGACGTGATCTCCGGGATCGCCACCACCTGGATCCGCGGCCTGAAATGAGCGGGCAGGTGCCGGCTACGACTCGCTGAGCGTGAGGGTGGCCAGATCGAACTCGCGCACCGCCGTCTCCAATTCGGCGACGGTCGGGGTCCGGCCGACGGTGATCTGCAGACCCAGCTGACGCCGGGCGGCCTTCCACCCGATGCGCTCGATCACCCGGTGGAGATTGGTGGCCACCGACCGGCAATCCTCGTCCAGACTGGCCCGCATGGTCCGGCGCCGCCCGCGATGAGTCACCTCGATATCCGTTCGGCCGCGGGCGTTGATCCGCCACCTGTGTTGGGTGGTGACCATCAGCCGGCCGTCGAAATCGATGTAGCTCACCGGGATGTCGTAGCGGCGGCCGGTCTTGCGCCCCCGCAGATGCAGCACCAGGACGCTCCGGTCCAGCAGGCCGTGCAGCGGCGACCGCAGCAGTCCGCGCACCACAGGGTTGATGGCATTGATCAGCCTTTGCGGGGGAACGCGCCGATCAACCGCTGTGCTCATCGACGATCACGACCGGGTCCGCAACTGGTCCATCGTCCGCCTGATCTCGGTCTCGGTCGGCAACTCGCGACTGAAGGCATCCCAGGCGGCGCCGACGACCCCGATCCCCCACGGCACGATGACGAACACCGGCCAGAAGAACTTGGCCCCGGTCACCGCCCAGATCACCACCAGCGCCAGGTTGATCACGACGTACATGAGCACGTGGATCCGGAAGTCACGCTGCTTCTTCCACCGCTTCACCGCCCGCGCCCGCAGTTCCTGCTCGTCGGTGGTGGTCATTTCCTCGCTCACCTGGCACCTCTTCCCGTTGCAACGACGCCCTCATCGACGTGCTGAGATCCGGTTTCGGCTTCCGAGCATGCCGCGCCCGGCCGGTGCTGACCTACGGCCGAAAGCCCCTGGTGCGCGGGTCGAAAGTCACACGATGGTCAGCGGCGCGGGGCCGGGCCCTGGGGGTGAGCCCGGGACCGGGCCGGTCCCGGCCGGGCTTCCCGGTGGAATGCGTCCGTTGCTCACGCTCGTTCGTACTGAGTCGGGATGACAGGATTTGAACCTGCGACCCTCCGCTCCCAAAGCGGATGCGCTACCAAGCTGCGCTACATCCCGAGACTGCCGTGCCGCCCGGCGCCGACGGGGCGCGGTTGACCCGAGCAGCCTAACCGTTGGGCTACCATTACCGTGCACGGCAACGAGGCCGGCAGCGCGGGCGTAGCACAATGGTAGTGCCTCAGTCTTCCAAACTGATTACGCGAGTTCGATTCTCGTCGCCCGCTCCAGTCTTCTCCCCCAGACCCGGATCACCGCCTGGACCCGCCCCGGGTCGGCGCCGGATTGGTGATCACCAGTACGCCGACCGCAGGCTCCGTTCCGAGCGCCGCGAAGGTGTGCTCGACGTCGGACAGCCAGGTCACCGTCTCCCCTGCTCCGACGCGCTGCGCTTGGCCGATTCTTCCCACCTCGGCCACACCGCTGACGATCGTCAGTTGCTCCCGCACCCCGGACCCGTGAGCCGGGGAGAGGCGCCGGCCGCCCGATGCGATGATCAGCCGGTAGACCTCAGTGGTGGCGCCCACCCCGATTTCGCCGATCACGTCCAGGAGGACCGCCGTGACGGCGTCGCCGCTGACCGCCCCGCGGAGCCCGACGGCCGGCGCCCCCAGGTCGATCAGGCTGGCCAGACCGACGCCGAGGGGCGCCGTCAGGGCATACAACGTCTCCAGGGTCGGATTCCGCCGGCCGGCCTCCAGCTCGGACAGTGTGCCCTTGCCAAGGTTTGCCCGCCGGGCCAGTTCGGAGAGCGACAGCCCGGCCTGCTGACGGAACTCGGTGATGCGGCGGCCCACGATCACCGGGACGGCGAGAGCCGGTGGGCCGCCGGTCGGCGCCGCGGTCGCACCGGCCCTGGGGGCGAGGCGTGGAGCCTGGGACACCGGCGTTCCTTCCGTTGCAGCTTCCGGTTAGAGTAGCCGCGTTCTGTATACGGAACGCGAGACACGGGAGAATCCATGACGCACACGTCGGTCACGGCGAAACGTCCCACTGCGGACACCGGTGTCGGGCCAGCCGTCGTCGCCGGCGTCGTGACGGCCGTCGTCGGGTTCACCAGCTCCTTCGCGGTGGTGCTGGCCGGGCTGCGGGCGGTGGGCGCCGACACCGATCAGGCGGCCTCCGGTCTGCTGGTCCTGTGCGTGAGCATGGGGGCCGGATCGATCTTCTTCTCGTGGCGGCTGAAGATCCCCATGACGATGGCCTGGTCCACCCCCGGCGCGGCCCTGTTGGCCGGGTCGGCCATGCCGGCCGACGGTTTTGCCGCCGCCGTGCCCGCGTTCGCCCTGGCCGGGGCGCTCATCGCGCTGTGCGGACTGATCCGGCCGCTCGGCCGGGCCGTGGCCGCCATCCCCCCGGCGCTGGCCAACGCGATGCTGGCCGGAGTTCTGCTCACCCTGTGCGTCGAGCCGTTCCGGGCACTGAGCGCATCGCCCGCGGCCATCGCCCCGGTGGTGCTGACCTGGCTCGTGCTCACCCGGGTGGCCCGGCGCTGGGCCGTGCCGGGCGCCCTCGGGGTGGCCGTCGTGGTCATGGCCGTCACCGGGTCGTTCTCCCACCTGGCCGGCGCCCGCCTGGCACCGGTGGTGGTCGCGGTGTCGCCGTCGTGGGAGCCGGCGACGGTGGTGGCCATCGCCCTCCCGCTGTTCCTGGTCACCATGACCAGCCAGAACATCCCGGGGATGGCCGTCCTGGCATCGTTCGGATACCGGCCCCGCCTCGCGCCGCCGCTGCTCTACACGGGGGGCGCCACCGTCGTCGGCGCCTTCGCCGGGGCCCACGCCATCAACCTGGCCGCCATCTCCGCGGCCCTGGCCGCCGGTCCCACCGCCCACCCGGACCCGGAGCGCCGGTGGGTCGCCGGGGTCACCTGCGGGGCGGTGTACCTGGTCCTCGGACCGGCGTCGGCCCTGGTCGCGGCGGTGGCCCAGGCTGCACCGGCCGGGATCATGGCGGCGATCGCCGGACTGGCCCTGATCGGCACCTTCGCCTCGGCCGCCGGTTCCGCACTGGCCGACGGGGGCCATCGCGAAGCGGCCGCGGTGACCTTCCTGGTGGCCGCGTCGGGCGTCGCGTTCGGCGGGATCGGCGCGGCGTTCTGGGGTCTGCTGGCCGGCTCGGTGTACCTGCTGGTGATGCGCCGCCCCCTCTGGCCGCCGAGGTAGCGGCACCCGAGCCGCTAAAGTGGCCGGGGTCGCATCCGCGCCCGATCTCGAAGAACTGCTCCTGATCTCTGTCCCGGAAAGGCCTGAAACAACGATGACGGTCCGCAAGGTCGCACTGCTCACCGCCGGGGGTTTCGCCCCCTGCCTGTCGTCCGCGGTCGGCGGACTCATCGAGCGGTACACGGAACTGTCGCCCGAGGTCGAGATCATCGCCTACAAGCACGGCTACCAGGGTCTGCTGTCCGGTGACTACATCACCGTGACGCCCCAGGTCCGGGCGAACGCCGGTCTGCTGCACCGATTCGGCGGATCCCCGATCGGCAACTCCCGGGTCAAGCTGACCAACGTCAAGGACCTCGTCAAGCGCGGGCTGGTGAACGCCGGCGACGACCCGCTCAAGGTGGCCGCCGACCGGCTCACCGCCGACGGCGTCGACGTCCTGCACACCATCGGCGGCGACGACACGAACACCACGGCCGCCGACCTGGCCGCCTTCCTGGCCCAGCACGACTACGCGCTGACGGTGGTCGGGCTGCCCAAGACGATCGACAACGACGTCATCCCGATCCGGCAGTCCCTGGGTGCGTGGACCGCGGCCGAACAGGGGGCCGAGTTCGCCCGGAACATCATCGGGGAGCACAACTCCGGCTCCCGGATGCTCATCGTGCACGAAGTCATGGGCCGCCACTGCGGCTGGCTGACCGCGGCCACCGCGAAGGCCTACCGGAAGTGGCTGGACACGCAGGAGTGGCTGCCGGAGATCGGCTTGTCCCGGGAGGCCTGGGACGTGCACGCGGTCTACGTACCCGAGGCCGCGTTCGACCTCGAGGCCGAGGCCGCCCGGCTGCGCGAGGTGATGGACACCGTCGGCAACGTGACCATCTTCCTGTCCGAAGGTGCGGGGCTGGAGACGATCGTCGCGCAGTTGGAGGCCTCGGGCGCCGACGTCCCGCGCGACCCGTTCGGCCACGTCCGTCTGGACGAGGTCAATCCGGGGGCCTGGTTCGCCAAGCAGTTCGCCGAGAAGCTCGGCGCGGAGAAGGTGATGGTCCAGAAGTCCGGTTACTACTCCCGCGCGGCCGCCGCCAACAGCGAGGATCTCCGCCTGATCAAGTCGATGACGGACTACGCCGTCGACTGCGCGCTGCGCGGCGAACCGGGCGTGATCGGACACGACGAAGAGGCCGGAGATCGGTTGCGGGCCATCGAGTTCGCCCGGATCAAGGGCGGCAAGCCGTTCGACATCGGCACCGGCTGGTTCCGCGACCTGCTCGACGGCATCGGCCAGGCACCGGCGGTCGCGGCCGCCCACTGAACCAGCGCCCCGGCTGACCGCGGCGGAAAACGGCGGGACAACGACCACCGCGTACGGCAAGCTCGTGCCAATGACCGGAACCCACGACCAGCCGCCCGCCCCGACCAGCACCACGGGGGCGGGCGGCTTCGTCGTTCGCGCCCTCTCGGACACTTCGGAGGCGGACTGGGCCGCGGCCACTCGGGTCGACGCCCTGGCCTTCGGCTACGTCCCCGACGCCGACTACCTCGATCGCTTCCTGCGGCCGCAGTACGACCTCGGGCGCTTCACCGGTGTCTTCGATCCGGCCCTGGGCGATCTGATGGTGGGCCTCGGCGGCATCCAATCGCGGTCACTCACGTTCCCGGGTCGGGGGCCGTCGCCGGTCGCGGCCGTGACCTGGGTTGCCGTCCGTCCGGACCAGCAGCGGCGGGGCGCGCTCCGGCACGTGATGACCCACCAGCTGCACGCCGACGGCATCGAGCCGATCGCCGTGCTCACGGCCAGCGAGGCCGGGATCTACGGCCGCTTCGGGTACGGGTTGGCCACCAACCGGACCCGGCGGGAAATCACCACTCCGGCCCGCCTGCGACCGGGCACCGTCACCGATCCGGTGCTGGAGATGCCCAGGGCCGAGGCGATGCCGCTGATGCGGGCGATCCACGATCGCGTCCGCCCGGTCGCGGTCGGCTATCTGGACCGCACGGATGCGGTCTGGGAACACCTGCTGTCCGAGCACCCGTTCGCGGCCGCCGGTCGCCCGGCGCGTCGATTCGTCCTGCACCCGGACGGCTATCTGTCCTTCCGGGTCGCGGATTCGTTCGGCGACGGCGGCCCGGACTCGAAGCTGACCGTCGGTGAGATCTGCGCCGCGACCCCTGCCGCCCGGGCCTCGTTGTGGCGTCACGTGCTGTCTTATCCGCTGGTCCGGACCGTGCAGGTCCCTCTGGCCGGGGTCGACGAACCCCTGATCGACCTGCTCGACGATCCGAGGGCGCTGTCCACCGCCGTCTCCGACCACGTGTGGGTCCGGTTGGTCCGCCTGACCGACGCGATCGATCGGCGAACCTACTCGGCGACGGCCCGGGTGACCGTCGCGGTCACGGACCGCTTCTGCCCGTGGAACGACGGCGTGTTCGCGCTGGACCTCGACGCCGACGGCGGACGAGCTCATCAGGTTGACGATGAGCCGGAGATCCGTTGCGACATAGCGGATCTGGGCAGCGCCTTCCTCGGCGGCACCCGCATCGCCCGGCTCGCCACAGCCGGCCGCGTCACCGGCGACCCGGCCGCGATCGGCCGTCTGGACGCGGCCATGGCCACGCCGTTGCGCCCGTTCACCCCTGAGGGGTTCTGATCGGTCGCGCTCCGGTACGGCATGCTGACCACATGGAAAGACCACGTCGCCGCTCGGCCGGCCGCCCCGCCGGACCGCCGAACCCGGTGGCCGAGGCGGAGGCTCCGGTCGCGCCACCGCAATCGGTGGAGCCGGCGGCCGAGCCGACCCCGGCCCTCGCCGCCGATCGTCCGGCGGTGGCGGCGAGTGACGAACCGCCTCAGCATCGCCGCCGCCAGCGGCAGGGACGTCAGGGCCGGGACGGCGGGTCCCGCAGTCCGGATACCGCGCCGCCGGCATCGCCCCCGGACGAGCCGACCGGACCGCCACGCGGCGAACGTCACCTTCCGGCGGCCCGCGACGACCGACGCCGGGAATCGGCCATGGAGCGATCACTTCGGGCCCTGGTGTCGACCCGGACCACGCAACTTCCTCCGACCGTGGCCATGCGGGCGCGAGAGGTCGCGAACCCCACGGCCGCGGATCTGGCCCGGGCGGAGGAGGAGCTGATCATCGTCCGTCGCTTCTACGTCCCGCCCGCTCCCCTCGTGGCCGGGAAGGCGGCCGCACCGCGGGAGGCCGAGTCGCGCGAGCCACGGCCGCGGTCCGAGAGCAAGCGGGGCCGACGGCCGCAGCACGGGGGCTGAGACCGGCCCGGATGAGAGGCGGTCCGGCCGTGCGCGATCAGGGGACGACCAGCACCGGGAACTTCTGCGACGCCATCACCGCGCGGGACACCGATCCGGAAGCGATCCGGTGGACCAGCTCGGCAAACCCCTTGTGCCGCTTGCCGACCACCACGCAGGCAGCGTCCTTCTCCTCGGCCACCCGGATGAGCTCTCCGGCCGCCTCGCCGGTCACCGAGATCAACTCCCAGTCGACCCCTTCCAGTTCGCCGCCGGAGACCAACATCGCCCGGAGTCCGTCCTCGATGGCCTCCTCGGCGGTGTCGTTGGCATCCATCTCCTCGGGGATCGGCACGTATCCCTCGACCATCGGCATGGTGCGCCGCCGGACGTGCACCAGCAGGACCGGCCGCCCGAGCGCGCGAGCCAGGAACACGGCCGCCCGGAGCGGCCGACCGCAGGTGGTCGCGTTGTCCACCCCGATCACGACGGGGCCTGCGGCCAAATCGGGCGGAAGCGGTATGCCGGACGGACTCATCATCGAAATCACGGTCCCTTCGCTGGGTCGGATCAAGATCCAACCTAGCCCGAATCAGCCCATCGGGCGATCTACGCCGCACCCACCGCCCGGCCACCCCGCCGTTCTCCGCGGCCCGTGCACTCGACCGCCACCCGAAGCGCCCACCGGGACCGGTCAGTCGAAGTCGAGGCCACCGGTTCGGGTGCGCTTGATCTCGAAGAAGTACGGGTAACCGGCCAGGGTCACGGTGGCGTCCCAGAGCTTGCCCGCCTCCTCGCCGCGCGGGATCTTGGAGATCACCGGGCCGAAGAAAGCCACGTCGTTGATGTGGATCGTGGGCGTACCGACGTCCGGTCCCACCTTGTCCATACCCGCGTGGTGGCTGGCCCGCAGGGCCTCGTCGTACTCGTCGGTGTCGGCCGCCGCAGCCAGTTCGGCGGGCAACCCAACCTCGGCCAACGACTCGGCGATCACCTGCGGGTAATCCTTGTTGCCCTGGTTGTGGATCCGCGTCCCCATCGCCGTGTAGAGCGCCGGGAGGACACCGTCCCCCTTGGCCTGGGCGGCGGCGATGGCCACCCGCACCGGGCCCCACGCCTTGGTCATCAGCGAGCGATACTCCTCGGGCAGGTCGCGGCCCTCGTTCAACACGGCCAGGCTCATGACGTGGAACTCGACCTCGATGTCGCGGACCTTCTCCACCTCGAGGATCCAGCGGGAGGTGATCCAGCAGAACGGGCACAGCGGATCGAACCAGAGGCCGGCCCGGTCTCGTCTGGTGCCGTCCGCGTCGGTGCCGGCTGACTCCGAGGAGAGGGTTGCTGTCATGGGATGACCTCCGGTTGGGTTGACGGGCCTGTCGGGTGCACGAGGGGCAACCGCGACGGCGCCGGGAATGTTCCCCTCGCCGAACCAGGGCCCCACATCTGATCTGATGGAGCCTATGTCTGTCGTTCACGCCGCCACCGGAAGCGGCCATCACAACCCGTCCCAACCACCGAACCTGACCAGGGCCCAGGCCGCCGAGCGCTCGGCGGCCTTGTCGGTCCAGTCCTATCGGGTGGACCTCGATCTGACCGACGGCGCGGGTGGACCGGGTGAGAAGACCTTCGCCACCCGCAGCGAGGTGAGTTTCAGCGCGACCCCCGGCACCACCACCTTCATCGATTTCGTGGGCGACGGCATCGCGACGGCGACGCTCAACGGCAAGCCGGTCGACGTGTCCGGCTGGACCAACGCCGGCGGCCTGGCCCTGACCGACCTGGAGGCCGAGAACCTCCTGGCGATCGAGGCCGTCGGCCTGTACACGAACACCGGCGAAGGCCTGCACCGGTTCGTCGACCCGGTCGACGGCGCCGTCTACCTGTACTCGCAGTTCGAGACGGCCGATGCGAAGCGGCTCTTCGCCTGCTTCGACCAGCCGGACCTCAAGGCCAGGTTCACCTTCGACGTCACCGCTCCCGCGCACTGGCAGGTGGTGACCGGTGGTGCGGCGACCGGTGTCGACACGGCTCCGCCGGGCTCCGGCGGAGCATCGGTCCACCACTTCGCCACCACGCAGCCGATGAGCACCTACATCACGGCTCTGATCGCCGGGCCGTATCACGTCGTCCGCGACCACCACGACGGCATCGATCTGGGCCTGTACTGCCGCAGCACGCTGGCCGAACACCTCGACAGCGAGCGGATTCTCACCGAGACCAAGCAGGGCTTCGACTTCTTCCACGGTGCCTTCGGCGTCCGCTACCCGTTCGGCAAGTACGACCAGCTGTTCGTCCCCGAGTTCAACGCCGGTGCCATGGAGAACGCCGGGGCGGTGACCTTCCGGGAGGAGTACGTCTTCCGGTCCAAGGTGACCCACTACCTGTACGAGCGGCGCTGCGAAACCATCCTGCACGAGATGGCGCACATGTGGTTCGGCGACCTGGTCACCATGCGTTGGTGGGACGACCTGTGGTTGAACGAGTCCTTCGCCACCTGGGCGTCGGTGGTCGCGCAGAACTCGGCCACCGAGTACACCACCGCCTGGACCACCTTCGCCAACGTCGAGAAGTCCTGGGCCTACGTCCAGGACCAGCTGCCTTCCACCCATCCCATCGCGGCCGACATGGTCGACCTGGCGGCCGTCGAGGTCAACTTCGACGGCATCACCTACGCCAAGGGCGCCAGTGTCCTCAAGCAGCTGGCCGCCTACGTCGGCTTCGAGCCGTTCCTGGCCGGCCTTGGCACCTACTTCCGGGAGTTCGCGTTCGCCAACGCCTCTCTCGACGACCTGATGAAGCACCTGACCGATGCATCAGGACGCGACCTGTCCGGCTGGACCAGTCAGTGGCTGCAGACCACCGGCATCAACCCGTTGCACGCGGAGTTCGAAGTCGGACCGGACGGCCGCTACACCTCCTTCGAGGTGGTGCAGGGCGGCGCCGAGCCGGGCGCCGGTGAGCTGCGGACGCACCGGTTGGCGGTTGGCATCTACGACGACGCCGAGGGCCGGCTGGTCCGGACCCACCGCGTCGAGCTGGATGTCACCGGCGCCCGCACCGCCGTCCCGGGGTTGGTCGGGGTAGCGCACGGGGCGCTCGTGCTGGCCAACGACGACGACCTCACCTACTGCAAACTCGCCCTCGACCAGGATTCGCTGGCCACGGCGATCAGCCGGATCGGCGATATCGCCGACTCGCTCCCCCGCACGCTGGTCTGGTCGGCCGTGTGGGAGATGACCCGCGACGCCAAGATGCGGGCCCGCGACTTCGTCGAACTCGCGCTGACCGGCGTCCACGGCGAGGATCAGATCGGCGTCGTGCAGCGGGTGCTGTCGCAGGTGCACCTGGCCATCGGGTCGTACTCCGATCCGGACTGGGCCGCCACCACCGGATGGCCGCGGTTCACCGCCGCTCTCCTTGACCTGGCCACGTCGGCCGAGCCCGGCAGCGATGTCCAGCTGGCCGCCGTCCAGTCCCTGTGCGCCGCGTCGCTGTCGGCCGACCAGCTCGAGATCATTCAGGGCTGGCGTGACGAATCGGCGCCGCTGGCCGGCCTGACGGTCGACGCCGACCTGGCCTGGACGTTGCTCAATGCCCTCGTGGCGCACGGCGTGGCGGGGGTGGACGACATCGAGGCGGCCTCCACCGTCGATGCCACCGCATCCGGCGAGCGGCGGGCGATGACCGCCCGCTCGCTCCGGCCCGACGCCGCCGCCAAGGCTGCCGTGTGGGAACGGCTGATCGAGGACGACGGCATGGCGAATGCGATGCAGGACGCGGCCATCGCCGGTTTCTCGCACCCCGCGCAACTGGCGTTGTTGGAGCCGTACGCAACCCGCTACTTCGAGGTCGTCGACCAGGTGTGGTCGCGGCGCAGCATCGAGGTGGCACAGAAGGTGGCCGTCGGGCTCTACCCCCGATGGTCGATCCGCCCGGAGATGGTGGACCGGGCGGTCGAATGGGCCGGCGGCGAGCACGCGACGGCTCTGGCCCGCCTGGTCTCCGAGGGCCGGTCGGGCACCGAACGGGCGTTGCGGGCCCGGGCCTACGACCAGGCCTGATCGGTCGGGCCGACGACCCAGGAACGATCAAGGATCCCGTCCGCAGCCGCGGGCGGGATCCTTCACGTTGGTCGGGACGATGAACTACCAACTGCTCCGATCGGGCAGGGTCCCGGCCTGGTCGGCCAGTGTCCGGATGCCGTTGGTCAGGGCACCCATCAGGTCGCCGTTGGTCGCGGACGAGATCACGTTCAGCACGGCGAGGCGGGCCGCGCGGTCGGTGATGCGGAGCGCCGCAATGGTGCCGGTGACCACCTCCACGATGCGTTGTCCGGGCGAGATAGCCACCAGGACGGCGTTCGCCGCATCCGTCCCGAGGCCGGCCAGGAGGGTGAGCGCGGTCGCCCGCGAGTCGCTCCCGAGATCACCCAGGAACGCCGCGAACCGCAGGCCGGTCACCCGCTCGGCGCTGCTGATCACCTCGTCGAGCGTCTCGAGCTGCTTGCTGTCCAGCGGCCGTTCCGCGTCGCCGACGGGCCCCACCGTCGGCGGATGCCAGGGCGAGACGACGCCGGCGTCGGCCCTCTTCATGACCTCACCAGGTGCCACGTGCGCCTCCTTCGGTACCGGCGCCCACGAGCGCCGGGTCAGCCGGTGCCACCGGGTAGTCCCCGGCCCAGAACTGATCCGGATAGTCCCAGGTGGAGCCGGGTCGATACTTCGGACGACTCTTCACGCGGCTGGGCACCAGCGTCAGCAGGGCGATGACGCCGTACACCGCCAGCGGGCCGCCTACGTAGACCAGCACGGTCTGCAGGATGTTCACGGGTGGAACGCTATCCGACGACGCGGCCGATCCGACAGATCGGGTCCGGGTTCCCTGGTCGCCGCGTGTGGATTGCCCGGATCGAGGCGGGCATCATCCGATCCGGAGGCTCGGGCGCCGGCTCAACGCTCGGTGGGTTCGGCCACCGTGGCCGGTTCGGAGATCGGCTCGGAGACGAGCAGGTTCCTGGCCATGATCGCGCCGATCAGCAGCGCACCCACTCCGGCCAGCACGAAGGTGGCCGGAACGCCCCAGCGGTCGGCAACCAGCCCTCCCACCGCGGCGCCGATGGGGACGGCGCCCCAGGAAACCGTCCGGAAGGCACTGGAGACAGCGGCCGTCGCGTGCGGCGGCGTCCCGCGCTGCCGCCGACTGGCCGACAGAATGTTCCAGAGTCCGCCGGCGGCCCCCATGGTGGCGAACGCCACCCAGGCGACGATCTGGTGCGGCAGCACGCCGAGGAGGACGAGAGCGCCGCCGACGACCCCCACCGCCACCAGCATGAGCGACCCCGACCGATACCGGGCCGCCAACCGCGGGACGAACCCGGCCGAGATGAGCAGGCCGACGCTGTATCCGGCCAGAAGCGTCGGATACAACGACTTGGACAGGCCGATGGACTGCGTCGCGTACAGGACGAGAACCCCTTCCATCGCCCCGGCCGAGGCGGCCAGCACCGTCACCGTGATCACCAGGGACCGGAGCATCCGGTTTCCGAAGATGATCCGAAACGCCCCCGAAATGGTGGAACGGGCCGGGCCCGGCTCCGAGCCGGTTCGATCGGGCTCCGGCCGATCCGTCGGCCGGGATCCGGACAGACTTGCGACGACGCCGGCGGCGACGACGAAGATGACGCCGCCGATGGCGAACGGCACCCACGGATTCATGACGAACAAGACGCCGGCGGCCAGCGGCCCCAGCAGGTCCAGGCCGACGTTCTCGGAGCTGACGAACCGAGAATTGGCCCGCTCAAGGGCATTGAGCGGCACGATCCGGACGAGCAGCGTCTGAGCCCCGCTGTCGGCGAATGTCTCGGCCGTGGTCAACGCGAACCCGGCCACCGCGAGCAGCGGAATCGACACGAATCCGCCCAGGATGGCGACGACGAGGAGTCCGACCACGATCGCGCGGGCCAGGTTTGCTCCCGCGATCGCCCAGGCCGGACTTATCCGGTCGACCAGGATCCCGGCCGGGAGCGCCACCAGGAGCCAGGGCAGCGACGCCGCGGCCGCGACCGCGGCCACCGAGGTCGGCGACGCGTCTGTGGTGAGCGTCAGCAGGGGAAGTGCGGCGAATCTCATGCCCTCCGCGCACTGCCCGGCGAACCAGGCGATGACCAGGCGACGGAATGAAGCGGGCAACGACGACTCGTTCTGCCTCACTGGTCCCCTTTCAGCGCCTTGACCCGGACTGCGTCATCGGCAAGGGATCGACCGCTTCGACCTCTCCCGACCGGACATCCCCCACCGGACGACCGACCGCCGAGCGAAGCTCGCCTGAGGCTAGTTCGGTGGTGGAACGTGCACAACAAGGGCCGACGGCGCGCACCACGTGGGTTCCGACACCCGACCGGCGGCCACGCGATCCGGCGAAGGAGCTACATCTAGTGACCTGGATCACATTTGGGCGCTTCCAAGAGGAGGTTGAGAGGCCTGACGAAACGGCAATACAAATCATTGGGGTGAACTTCGCGAGCGCGTCCATCCTGGCGAACGGGTGATCTGACACTCACGCACGCCAAACCATCCGGCCGTCCCCCTGGCTGACTCGCATGAGAAACACGGAGCGTAACTAGCGACCGGCAGGCTTGCTCCAGGCCCTAAAAACCACGTTCTAAAATTCTCGCCAGCAGCTCCGAACGGAACGTGATTCACCCAGTGTTCAGCATTACCGGTCGCACCACAACCCTTTGGGGGCAACCGGTTCGCTGACCTTCTGGCACGTCAGGCCGGTCTGCCGCCCGATCCCGCGGTCGTCGAAAAAATTCGCGACTGAAACCCAAAGGCGTTCCGCCGAGTCCGCCAGACTTACTAGGAGCAATCATGTCGAACACTTCCTCCACTGTCCGCGGCGGCCGTTTCGGTTTCGCTGCAACGTCGAGCACGGCTCGTGGCGGCCGTTTCGGCTTCAGCACGGCGTCGGCCAGCTCCTCCACGGCTCGTGGCGGCCGTTTCGGCTTCAACACCGCCGGCGAGTGATCTGAGATCGACGCTCCACGATCGTGCTGAGCACGGGAGTCGGCGAGCCACTCGATTCGGTCGCCCCAGGCACGCGTTCACCCGGACGGCGCAATGTCGTCCTGGACTATTCGTCCCACACGCGTCACCCGCGTTGGCGGGACGCACTCGACCGGCTCATGCAGCGGTTCCGAGCCATGGATGCCAGGCCGGATCGGCGTCTTCGCTGAGCCACAGACGTCCGGCGCCTATGCGCTTCGGACTCTCCGGCACGAAGGTCAGAGCCCAGCCCAACTCCGACAGCAGTCGGTCAGCCTTCCTGGCATTGCATCTCGTACAGCAGGCAACACAATTCTCCCACGAGTGAGCACCACCACGACTCCGAGGAACTACGTGGTCGATGGTGTCTCCGGGCGCCCGACAGTAGGCGCACCGTCGCCGATCTCGTCGCAACACCCCGGTCCGAGTGATGGCTGCGGCGGGTGCGTACGGCACCCGCACGAACCGATTCAGCCGGAGCACGGCCGGGACGGCCAGCACGAAGCTGGGCGAGCGCATCTTCTCGCCCGCTGGGCGCGCCACGACACATTCGGCCTTTCCGGCCAGCATCAGCACGACCGCGCGACGACCGTTCAGCACAGCCAGCGGCTCGTGAGTGGCGTTCAGCAGCAGCACCCGTCCGGTCGCCGTCACCGGCACAGTCATGTCGACATTCACCACCCGTCAGGTCAGCAGTGATCACGGCGACACCCGAACAGCCGTCACCCGTGTTCTAGTGAACCCTGCCCGAGCCCACTGGGCCAGACTTTTCTTCCGCCACGTTGTTCCGCATCCGTCCGTCGAGCCGGGCGCCCCACCGCCGGCCCGTCGAATCTCCGCGCCGGACGTGACGGACAATGGTGCGATGAGCGCCCCCGAATCCTTCTACGACGAAGTGGGCGGCAGCCCGACTTTCACCGGGATCGTCGCCCGGTTCTACGCGATCGTCGAAGACGACCCCGTGCTGCGCCCGCTCTACCCGGAAGAGGATCTGGGGCCGGCACAGGTCCGGTTCCGGATGTTCCTGGAGCAGTACTGGGGCGGCCCCCGCACTTACTCCGACCAACGCGGGCACCCTCGCCTCAGGATGCGGCACGCGCCCTTCATCATCGGACCGGCCGAGCGCGATGCGTGGCTGGCGGCCATGGCCAAGGCCATCGAACCGGCCGGGCTGACCGATTCGGCACGTGAACGTCTGTGGGCCTATCTGGTGATGGCCGCCGACTCGATGGTCAACAGCCTGCACTGACGGCCGACCGTGGCCACCCCGATCGGGCCGGCGGCCGTCCCGGGCATGGCAAAATCGTCAGCCGTGACAACTGAAGCGGGACAACGCCCGACTGGTCGGTCCTGGTGGACCGACACGGTCGGCTACCAGATCTACATCCGGTCGTTCGCCGATTCCAATGGCGACGGGATCGGTGACCTGGCCGGCATCACCGACCACCTCGGATACCTGGAGCTTCTCGGGGTGGAAACCATCTGGATCACCCCGTTCTACCCGTCGCCCATGGCCGACGCCGGGTACGACGTCAGCGACCCACGCGGGGTCGATCCGTCCTTCGGCACTCTCGACGATTTCGACACCCTGGTGCGGCGGGCCCACGAGCATCGGTTGAAGGTCGTCATCGATCTGGTCCCCAACCACACGTCCTCCGCTCACCCGTGGTTCCAGGCCGCACTGGCCGCCCCGCCGGGAAGTCCCGAACGGGCCCGCTACCTGTTCCGGGACGGAACCGGGGCCGACGGCTCCGAACCGCCGAACAACTGGGGTTCCATCTTCGGCGGTCCGGCCTGGACCCGAGTGCCCGACGGCCAGTGGTACCTGCATCTGTTCGCCCCCGAACAGCCGGACCTGAATTGGCGCAACCCGGAGGTCCACGCCGATCTCGAACGGACCCTCACGTTCTGGCTGGATCGCGGAGTCGACGGTTTCCGGATCGACGTCGCGCACGGGATGTCCAAACCCGAGGGTCTGCCGGACGCGCCGGCCGGACATCCGTCCGCCTTCGACCGATCCGGTTACGAGCGAGCGGCCCGCGCAGCGGCCGACGCGGACGTCCACCAGCTCCAGGATCTGTCCGGCCAGGATGGCGGCGTGGTCCCGATCTCCGAAGGCGGGCGCGACCCCCGCTTCGACCACGAAGACGTCCACGACATCCACCGGTTCATCCGGTCGGTCGTCGACCGGTACCCGGACCGGATGACGGTCGGTGAGATCTGGGTCGGCGACAGCAGCTTCGCCGCCTACATCCGCCCGGACGAGCTCCACCAGGCGTTCAACTTCGCGATCCTGGAGTCCGCGTTCGACGCCACCGAACTGCGCGACGCCGTGACCCGTTCGTTGGCCGCTGCGGCCTCGGTCGATGCGGTTCCGGTGTGGACCCTGTCCAATCATGACAAGTTCCGCACCGTCACCCGGTTCGGCGGCGGTCAGGTCGGCCTCGACCGGTCCCGGGCCGCTCTGTTGATGGAGTTGGCGTTGCCTGGTTCGTGCTACCTGTACAACGGCGAAGAGCTGGGTCTGGCCAGCATCGACATCCCGGACGAGGCCCTGCGGGACCCGACATGGGTACGCAGCGGCTACACCGAACGCGGCCGCGACAACTGCCGACTGCCGCTGCCCTGGGAGGGGACCCAGACGCCCTACGGGTTCTCGACCACGGTCGACACCTGGCTGCCGGTACCGGACGAATACGGCCTGGTGACCGTCGAGAACCAACTGGAAGACCCGCGATCGACCCTGAGCCTGGTCCGGAAGGCTCTGGAACTGCGGTCGACCCGCCCCGAGTTCAGTGGTGACGCCGTCGATTGGTACGGGGCGCCGGAGGACTGCTTCGCGTTCCGGCGGCGGGGCGGAGGGCTGATCTGCGTTCTCAACTCCGGCGCGGTGCCGGTCGTGCTGCCGCCCGGCGACCTACTCTTGAGTTCGGCCGAACTCACCGACGAGGGTCTCCTGCCTGGGAATGCCGCGGCTTGGCTGGTGCCGAAGAGCTGATCCGCCCCGGGCCGACCACGGCGAGGGACGCGTGCGGCTCCCCCGCCAGAGCAACCGGGGTCGGTGGCGGACGTCTAGGGGGCGAGATGGGAATCAGCAGGATCGGACGAGTGGCGCTGGTCGGCGTGGCGGTCGTCATCTGCCTCGCCACTGCCGGAGTGGCAACCTGGGGGCTCGACCCGCAGCGGCCGGATTCGGCCACCGAACCCAACGTCACCACCTCATCCCCGGTTGTTTCTTCCGCCCCGGCGCCGATCGAACCGTCACTGCCGGTGCAGGTTGAGGTGACGGTCCCGGACCTGCCGGACCCGGCGGTGACCACCGAACCGCTGGCCACCCTGTCGGTGGATCCGACCGCGGCCTCCGGTCCCGATCCCGGCCCGATCACCGGCACCACGCCGGCCCCTGCGACCGCGCCCGGCACCTCGGCTCCCGCGTCGTCTCCGGGCCGGCCGATCGCATCCTCACCAGCGGTGGTGACGCCGACCGTCACCGCCCCGACCACGGCGGCCGCAGCAACCACCCGGTCGACCGCGCCCCCGGCCGCCGTGGTGGTCCCGTCGGCCTACGCCCACGTCCTCGGCTGGATCGGCGGCGGGAAGGTGGTCAGCCTGAGCTTCGACGACGGCCCGGGGCCGTACACGGGCCGGGTTCTCGACGTTCTGAAGAAGTACCGCATCAAGGCGACGTTCTGCCAGATCGGCGAGCAGGTCGGCAGCTACCCGGCCGTGGAGGCCCGCATCAAGGCCGAAGGGCACACGTTCTGCAACCACTCGTGGGATCACGACGAGGCCCTTCCCGCCAAGCCGGTGCCGGTGATCGATTCGGAGATCAGCCGCACCCAGCAGGCGATCAGTACCTTGACCGGAATCACGCCCAGGTACTACCGGGCGCCCGGCGGCAACTGGGGGCACGGCACCCGGCTGAAGGCGCAATTGGCCAAGCACCACACCATCCCATTGGCCTGGGCCGATGATTCGCTGGACTGGACCAAGCCGGGTGTCGGCAGGATCGTCAGCAACGTGCTGGGCAGCGTGACGCCCGGGGCCATCATCCTGATGCACGACGGTGGCGGCAATCGCGCACAAACCCTGGCCGCCCTTCCCCGGATCATCGCGGGGCTCAGGGCGATGGGCTACACCATCGCCGGACTCCCCCCGAACCCGTCGCCGTAAGGTCGCCGGCCGCCCCGCTGCGGAACGTCCCTACCGACTACAGCAGCAACGGCAGCAAGGAGTGTCGGCGACGCAGGACGGCACCGAACCGGGCGTCGATCCGCACCCAGGAGTCGGTGGCACTGACCCGGACCCGCTCGCCCTCGGCCGCCGGTGCGAAACCCATGCCGGACAGGGCGAACAACATCCGGAGCGGTACCGACACGTTCATCCCCGAGCCGGTGACGGTGAGCACCTCGGAATCCAGCAGGGCCGTCGAGGCCCCGCCGGCCGGTCCCGGATTGTCGCGGGCCTGGGAGACGCCTTGGTCGGCGAGATCCGACAGCAGCCGGGCCGGGATCTCGTCGACGCTGATCCATCCGCCCGCCGGCGGGAGTTGGGATCGCCAGGATGCGTCGATGGCCGGTCCGGGGTCGACCTCGACGCTGGCCGAGACGGCCAGCCCGGACAGCAGATTGCCGGCGTGCACCGTCACGTCCCGCGGCTCCAGAGATCCGGCGATGGTGCGCGACACCAAGGCGTCGAACGGTGTGGTCGCAAACATCCGGACCGCGGCACCGTCGGCCCGGAGCCGGACCGGACCGGCCGGATCCCAGCGGGCGACCCGCCCGGCGAAGGCGGCGGCGTCGTCCCGGTCGGCCCGATCGGCGGGCCAGAGCCGCGCCACCTCAGCCGGCCAGGTATTCGGTGAGGAAGGCTCGCTCGGCGCTGTCCCAGCGCCGGGGCCGCCAGTTCACCGGATCGACCGGCACCAGCTGGGTGGTGGCGGTGATGGACACCTGGTCGTCGACCGTGACGACATAGTCGATCGTGGTGGACACGCTCTTGAGTTCGACCACGCCCATCGAGACCTTGACCTGCTCGCCGAAGGTGATCGACCGCTTGTAGTGGACCGACATCCGTGACACGACCATGCCGCCGGTCAGCGCCGCGGCGCCGCGGCGGGTGGCCTCGGTGAACAGCCAGTCGACCCGCGCCTCCTCGAGGAGGGTCAGGGCCCGGGCATTGTTCACATGTCCGTAGGCATCCAGGTCGGACCATCGCACCCTGACGTCGGTGACGTACCGGCGACCCGGCTGGTTCTTGTGCACTGTGCGGGCATCCCTTCCGCTCTCGCGCTGCCCGACGGCACCGTGAACTGCCATTGTCCCTTGTCCGACCGCCCGTCCTGGTCGATCCGCCGGCCGCGACGGCCGGCGAGGCGGCTACCTGACCATCGATCGCACTTCGCTGGCCGCCACCGACAGTGCCGCGAGGTCCCCGGCGCCGGACGCGGCGATCTGAGCCAGGGTGTCGCGGGCCCGGGTCAGCTTGGCCACGCTCTGCCCCTCCCACTGCTCGATCCGCCACGCGACGTCCGCGCCGGCATCGGTGCCGGTCAACACGTCGGCCGTGATCAGACGCATGGAGCGGTACAGATCGTCCCGCAGGGCCTGCCGGGCCAGCGCGTGCCACCGATCCCCTCGCTCCAGGCCGGTGACGGCGGACAGGATCCGATCGAAGTCCAGATGGGCGGACAGCGCGTAGTACATCTCGGCCGCCTCGAGCAGCGGCGCGTCGACCTGGGTCGCCACGTCGACGATGTCCAGCACACTGAACGTGTACAGGCAGTAGGCGACCCGATTGGCCAGGTCGCCCGGCGCACCCTGCGCCATCAGCCGGGCGGCATCGGCCCGCACGTTGTCGTGCTCGACGCCCTGGACCAGGCGCGGCATCTTCGGGGTCAGTTCGACGACCGCATCCGCGTACCGGCTGATCTCCTGCCCCACGTCGAGCGGGCTGGGCCGGTGGGTCAGGATCCATCGCGCACCTCGGTCCAGAAGCCGACGGGCCTCGAGGTACAGGGAGTCCTGGCAGGCGGACGGGATCAGGTTGTCCTGCGCGGCGATGTCGGCCCACAGCTCCCGCAGGCCGAACACCCGGGTGATCACGGTGTAGGCCCGGATGGCGTCGGTGTACGACGCCCCCATCTCCTCGAACAGCCGGAACGGGTAGGTGATGCCGGCCCCGTTGACCACCTCGTTCACCGTCATCGTGGTGACGATCTCCCGGGCCAGCGGGTGCCCGGCGATGTCGACCACCCCGTCGGCCGCGGCGGCCCGGAGAGCCTGGGGGAAGTAGTCGCCCAGACGGTCGGCGAACGCCGGCTCGTCGGGCAGGCCGTCGGCGAGCATGGCCTCGGACAGGGCCGCCTTGACGTACGCCAGCAGCACCGAGAGTTCCGGTGAGGTGAGGGGTTCGCCGGCGGCGATCCGAGCCGCGATCTGTGCGTGGCTGGGCAGGAACTCCAGTGCCCGGTCGAGCCGGCCGGAGGCCACCAGGTGATCGATCAGGCGGGCGTGCACGGACAGCATCGGAACGCCGTGGTGGCGGGAGACCCCCAGCACCCGGTTCTGCGCGGTGTTGTCGGCCAGTACGAGCGCGCCGACCTCGTCCGTCATCGATGCCAGCAGTTCGTCCCGACCCTGCTCGGTCAGCTTGTGCTCCGCCAACGCGGGCTGCAGGGCGATCTTGATGTTGACCTCGTGATCGGAGGTGTCGACGCCGGCCGAGTTGTCGATGGCATCGGTGTTGATCCGACCACCGGCCCGGGCGAACTCGATCCGACCGAGCTGGGTGACGCCGAGATTGCCACCCTCACCGACCACCTTGGCGCGGAGTTCGGCACCGTTGACCCGAACCGCGTCGTTCGCCTTGTCGCCGGCCGCCGCGTTGACCTCGGTCGAGGCCTTGATGTAGGTGCCGATGCCGCCGTTCCACAGCAGGTCGACCGGCGCGAGCAAGGCGGCCTTGATCAACTCGACCGGAGACATGGACTTGATGCCGGCGTCGATGCCGAGTGCGCGCCGCATCTCCTCGCTGATGAGAATGGCCTTGGCGGTGCGGGGGAAGACCCCGCCGCCGGCCGAGATCAGCGCGGTGTCGTAGTCGGCCCACGACGAGCGCGGCTTGTCGAACAACCGCCGGCGCTCGGCGAAGCCGACGGCCGGGTCGGGGTCCGGGTCGATGAAGACGTGGCGGTGGTCGAACGCCGCGACCAACCGGATGTGCTCGGACAGCAGCATGCCGTTGCCGAAGACGTCCCCGGACATGTCGCCGATCCCGACGCAGGTGAAATCCTGGGTCTGGGTGTCCACGCCGATCTCCCGGAAGTGGTGCTTGACCGACTCCCACGCGCCGCGCGCGGTGATGCCCATCGCCTTGTGGTCGTAGCCGACGCTTCCGCCCGAGGCGAAGGCGTCTCCCAACCAGAAGCCGTAGTCGGCCGCCACGCCGTTGGCGATGTCGGAGAAGGTGGCCGTCCCCTTGTCCGCCGCGACCACCAGGTACGGGTCGTCGGCGTCGTGACGGATCACCCGATCCGGCCCGACGACGGTACTGCCGATCCGATTGTCGGTGAGGTCCAGCAACGAGGCGATGAACAACCGGTAGCAGGCGACGCCCTCGGCCTGGAAGGCATCTCGGTCGGCGGCCGCGTCACCGGTCGGCGCGGGCTGCCGCTTGAGGACGAATCCGCCCTTCGCCCCGACCGGGACGATGACGGCGTTCTTGACCTCTTGCGCCTTGACCAGGCCGAGTACCTCGGTCCGGAAGTCCTCCGGGCGATCCGACCAGCGCAGGCCACCCCGAGCGACCGCACCGAACCGCAGATGCACCCCCTCCAGTCGCGGCGAGTACACCCAGATCTCGTGAGCCGGAACGGGTTTCGGAACACCGGGAATCTTGTGCGGGTCGAGCTTGAACGACATCGCGGCCCGGAAACCCCCGTCAGCGCCGACCCGGTAGACGTTGGTCCGGTCGGTGGCCGTGATCACGGCCAGGTACGTCCGCAGGATTCGGTCGGCGTCGAGGCTGATGACCTCGTCGAGGGCGACGGTGATCGACTCGGTGAGGCGGTCGATCTCGGCCGAGCGGGCGGGACCGATCGCCGGGCCGCCCTCGAACGCGTCCGGATCGAACCGGGCGGCGAACAGCGCGGCCAGATCGGCACAGATCGACGGGTTCGCGATCAGGACCTGTTCGAGATAGCGCTGGGTGTAAGGGGTGCCGATCTGCCGTAGGTACCGGGCGTAGGCCCGGAACACGGCCACCGACCGCCAGTCCAGTCCGGCCACCAGCACCAGTGAATTGAACCCGTCGATCTCGGCCTGGTTGTTCCACACGGCGACGAAGGCGGCCGAGAACCGCTCCCGGACGGCGGACAGTTCGTTCTCGTCGGGCAGCAGGTCAGCCGGAAACCGGAGGCCGAAATCGTAGATGCGGGAAGGAGTTCCGTCCGACCGACGAACCTCGTAGGGCCGCTCGTCGATCACCTCGGCGCCCAGGCTCTGCAGGACCGGAAGCACCCGGGACAAGGTGACCGTACCGCCGGTGACGTAGAGCTTCAGGCGGCGGTTCTCGGCGGTGTGGGCCGGTGACACGGTGAAGCGCAGACCCAGGTCGTCGGGGCCGGCCAGGGCATCAAGGGCCCGCAGGTCGGAGACGGCGTCGTCGACCTGGTAGTCCTCCTTGTACGCCTCGTCGAACGCCTCGCCGTAGCGGGCCAGCGCCGCAGCGGTGTCCAGTTCCTCGTCGCCCCCCACCACGGCCTGCACCAACCGGTCCTCCCAGGTCCGGATGGTCGCCCGGAGGTTGCGGTTCAGCTCGACGATGCCCGCGTCGTCCAACGTCACCGGGTGGGCCTGGTCGGTCACCACAGTGAAGTGCACGGCGGCCAGCAACGAGTCGCCGACCCGTGCGGTGTAACGGATGTCCTTGCCCTGCAACGTCTCCAGCAGCACACGCTGCATGGCCAGCCGTGCGTCGGTGGTGTACCGGTCCCGAGGCAGGTAGACCAACACCGAGGTGAAACGCCCGAACGGGTCGGGCTGCAGGTAGGCCCGGAGGCGGCGGCGGCTGGACAGCTGCAGGACCCCGTTCATGGTGTCCAGGACCAGTTGCGGGGGCGCCCAGAACAACTCGGCCCTGGGGTAGGTGGCGAGCAACTCCATCGCCCGCTGCCCGGTGTAGGAGTCCGGCGCGGCACCCAACGACGCGAGCACCTGGGCCACGGTCTGCCGGAGCACGGGGGTGGCGGTGATCTCGGCGTTCAGTGCCCGGGGGGTGAGGATGCCCAGGAAGCGGTGCTGGCGGATGATCTGCCCGGCCGGCCCCAGGATCCGCACGGCGACGGAGAACGGTGGGGCTTCCCGGGACAGCGGGGTTCCGCCGGAGGTCTGGGTCAGGACAAGGTGCCCGGCGGTCGCGTCGGCGTTGACCCATTCGTCGTCGAACCCGGCCGCCGAGGCCAGACCGTCCCGCAGGATCCCCAGGCCGGTGCCCGGGACCGGGTGCAGCGCATGGGAATCGCCGACTGGGGCGGCCTCGTCGCACCGATAGCCGAGAAAGGTGAGGTTGCCGGCGGTCAACCAGTACAGGAAGTCGGTGGCCTCGGCCACTTCCTGGGTCGACCGGGGCGAGAACGAGGAGCGCAGTTCGGAGGCGACCACGGCGGCCGCACCGATCAGCGCAGCCGAGTCGGTCACGACGGCCCGGACCGATTCCAGCGTCGTGTGCAGGGTGGCCTCGATCGTTTCGGCCCGCTCCGCGTCGGACAACCGATCGATCAGGATGTGCACCCAGGACTCCCGAAGCGAGTCCTGCGGGTCGAGACCACGGCGGGACTCGCCCACCACGTCCTGGAGTCGGCCGTCGGCGGACCGTCGAACCGCGAGGATCGGATGCAGCACGCGGTGAACCGTGACCCCGGCGGCGGTGATCGCGCTCACCACGGACTCCACCACGTACGGCATGTCGTCGTTGACGATGTCGATCACGGTGGAGGTGGCCGACCAGCCGCCGGGCCCATTGTCGGTGGTGACGCTCGGATTGAAGATCCGGATGGCGGCCGTGCCGGTCCGGCGATGGCGGGCCACTCGCAAATGGCTGTCGACGATGCCGAGTACGTCCTGGGGATCGCGTGGACGATCTTCCTCCGGGACGTGGGTGTAGTAGGCCTGCAGCAGGTCGGCGATGTCCGGCCGCAGCAGTGACGCCTGATCCACCGAGCTCATCCCGCCTGCCTTCGCACCGCGAGTGGCCGGGTTCTGGTCCGTCTGAGTCATCGACTCCACTTTCTGCTTCTCCGTGGCCCCTTTGCCGGGTCGAGCCTATCCCCCGTGATCGTGGACGACGCGGAGCGACGACGGTCGATCGGGCGGCGGCGGACACCGAGCAAGATTGCTCATCAACCCCGGCAATTCGTTGCGTCGGCGCTGCCGGCGCGGTCGCTACCGGAAGCCGAAAAGGGCCAAGGGCCGGACCGATGCTGCTGGTCCGGCCCTTGGCCTTGGTGTGTCACGGGCGCCGATCGGGTCCGGCGCGACTTGTCGTCGTCAGGACCTGGACGGACCCATCCCGGGGAACCCGGTCCGCCGGAACTGAGCCTTACCCGCGGTCAGCTCTCGCGGGTCAGCTTGCGATGGGTGACCCGGTGCGGACGGGCCGCGTCAGCGCCCATTCGCGAGATCTTGTTCTTCTCGTAGTCGGAGAAGTTGCCCTCGAAGAAGAACCACTGGGCCGGGTCGTCGTCGTTGCCCTCCCAGGCCAGGATGTGGGTGCAGGTGCGGTCGAGGAACCAACGATCGTGCGAGATGACCACGGCGCAACCGGGGAAGTTCTCCAGCGCGTTCTCCAGCGAACTGAGGGTTTCCACGTCGAGGTCGTTGGTCGGTTCGTCGAGCAGGATCAGGTTGCCGCCCTCTTTGAGGGTCAGGGCCAGGTTGAGCCGGTTGCGCTCGCCACCGGAGAGGACCCCGGCCGGCTTCTGCTGGTCCGGACCCTTGAACCCGAACGCGGAGACGTAGGCCCGCGAGGGCATCTCGGTGTGTCCGACCTTGATGAAGTCAAGGCCGTCGGACACGGTTTCCCACACGTTCTTCTTGGCGTCGAGGCCACCGCGGTTCTGGTCGACGTAGGAAAGCTTGACCGTCTCGCCGACCTTCACCCGGCCGTCGTCGGGGTCCTCCAGCCCGACGATGGTCTTGAACAGGGTGGTCTTGCCGACCCCGTTCGGACCGATCACCCCGACGATGCCGTTGCGCGGCAACGTGAACGAGAGCCCGTCGATCAGCACGCGGTCCCCGAAGCCCTTGCGGAGCTTCTCCACCTCGACCACGATCGATCCGAGTCGCGGTCCCGGCGGGATCTGGATCTCCTCGAAGTCGAGCTTGCGGGTGCGGTCGGCCTCGGCCGCCATCTCCTCGTACCGATCGAGCCGGGCCTTGTTCTTGGCCTGGCGGGCCTTCGCCCCCGACCGGACCCAGGCCAGTTCCTCCCGCAGCCGCTTGGCCAGTTTCGCGTCCTTGCGGCCCTCGACCGACATGCGGTCGGCCTTCTTCTCCAGGTACGTGGAGTAGTTGCCCTCGTAGGGGATCAACCGGCCGCGGTCGACCTCGGCGATCCACTGCGCGACGTTGTCCAGGAAGTACCGGTCGTGAGTGACGGCCAGGACGGCGCCGGCGTAGCTGGACAGGAACTGTTCCAGCCACAGCACCGACTCTGCGTCGAGATGGTTGGTGGGCTCGTCGAGCAGCAGCAGGTCCGGAGCCGACAGCAACAGTTGGCAGAGCGCGACCCGGCGGCGCTCACCACCGGAGAGCACCTTGACGTCGGCGTCCCCGGGCGGGCAACGCAGGGCGTCCATGGCCTGGTCGATCTGCGCCTCCAGGTCCCAGGCGTTGGCGTGGTCGAGGACTTCCTGCAGCTCCCCCATCTCCTCCATCAACTGGTCGGAGTAGTCGGTGGCCATGAGCTCGGCGATCTCGTTGAACCGGGCCATCTTGGCGTTGATGTCGCCGTAGGCCGACTGGATGTTCTCCAGCACGGTCTTGCTCTCGTCCAGTTCCGGTTCCTGCATGAGGATGCCGACGGAGAACCCGGGGGTGAGGAACGCCTCGCCGTTGCTCGGGGTGTCGAGCCCGGCCATGATCTTGAGAATCGTCGACTTGCCGGCGCCGTTGGGCCCGACCACACCGATCTTCGCGCCGGGGTAGAACGACATGGTGACGTCATCCAGGATGACCTTGTCCCCATGGGCCTTGCGGGCCTTCTTCATCGTGTAAATGAACTCTGGCAAGGACTTACCTCTCTAGCGCTGCAAACGGGCGGGCTCCGTCGGTCCGCCACCGACGGCGGCGGTCCCCGGGGACGGCGGCGCGTCCCGCGACCGGACGGTCCCGATCGGTACGCACACCACCGCACAGTCTGCCCTAACCGGCGCAGCTGCCGCGCCGCGTTCGCGCCCGGCGCAGCGCCGAGGCGTCCGTGCCGAGGCGTCCGTGCCGAGGCGTCCGTGCCGAGGCGTCCGTGCCGAGGCGTCCGTGCCGGTAAGAGGATCAGAACGGCGCGCCGGCCAGCTCCGGTTCCTCGGCCGCCGTGCGGGCCAGGGCGAACGGGTCCTTCTCGCCGGTCGGGTCGGCCGCGGCGACATCAGCCGCCGCGCCGGCCGTGGTGGCCGATTCCGACTCCGGGTTCTCCGAGGCATGCCGCGGATTGCGCATCACCCGGTTGTTGGACCGACCGATGTCAAAACCCACGTGGTCGGCCTTGCACTCCTGCATGTACTCGGTTGCGCCGTTGCGCTCGAAACGGCGGCTGACCATCCGGCCGTCCAGGACCACCGGGTCGCCCTTGCGCACCATCTGCAGCACCTGAACGCCGAGTTTCCCCCAGCACACCACCGTGGTGGCGAACTCGTCACCGTCGACCCACTCGCCCACCGCGTCGTCGTAGCGCCGCTCGGTCGACACCGCGCGGAACGTCACCCGCTCGCTGTTGCTGCTGGAGATCACCGGGTTGGTGACCGCCCGGCCCGACATCCGCAACTCTGCCCCGTCGAATCTCATGTCCGTTCCCCTCGTCAGCGGGCTACATCCGGCCCGGTTCGTCGTGATGGGTCAACGGTTCCAGCGTCCCGTCGGACGGGAAAGGGCCGGAGCGAGAATGTGGATGCCCGAGAGGTGTGTGGACAAACGTCGGCGGTCCGCGGCGTCGAGGTCGCGTGCCGGTCGGCTACTCGTCGGCCGGCGGAGGCTCCTCGGAGGACGTCTTCGAGGCGGTCGGCGGGCTGGAGTCGGAAGTCGGCGGGCCGGCCATGCCGGCCAACATGTTGTTGTAGGCCTGTAGTTCCTCGTCGCCGGCGAGGTCCTTGTGGCGGTCGACGCGCTTGTTCTCCCGATCGTCGGCCTTGGCCCACTGGGACAGCAGGGCGATCAGCACGATGATGATCGGCAATTCGGTGGCGCCCCAGGCGATGGCGCCCCCGAGTCGCTGATCGCCGATCAGATCGGTCACCCAGGGCAGCGCCAGGTCGTGGTAGTAGTTCGCCGCCAGCAGCGAGTGGGAGTTCATCAGGGCGAGGCCGAAGAAGGCGTGAAACGGCAACGCCGCGAGCAGCAGTGCGAGTTTGACCATCGGCTGCACCCGGCGCGGGCCCGGGTCGATGCCGATGATCACCCAGTAGTACAGGTAGCCGACCACCATGAAGTGGACGCTCATCACCAGGTGACCGAAGTGCGACTGGATCATCGAGTCGAACAGCCCGGTGAAGTAGATCGCGTAGAACGACCCGATGAACAACGGCAGCACGACCAGCGGGTGGGTCAGGAAGCGCGCCATCCGGCCGTGCACGGCGGCCACGATGCCCTCGCGCAGCCCAGGCGGGTTGTTCCGGCCGGCCACGGGGAGCGCGCGGAGCGCAAGGGTGACCGGGGCGCCGAGGACCAGCAGGATCGGCACGACCATGCCCAGCAGCATGTGGGCGATCATGTGCAGCGAGAACTGCGTCGAGGCGTACCGGCCGAGGCCGGACGAGGTGGCGATCAAGATGACGAGGCAGCCGAGCATCCAGCCCCAGGTGCGGCCGGGGGGCCACGCGTCCCCGCGCCGGCGGAGCCGTCGGACGGCCACCAGGTACAGCACGGCCATGACCACCGCCGCGGTTCCGAGCAGATAGTCGAACCGCCAGTCGAACAGCAACCGCAGCAACGTGGGCGGACCGGACAGCGGGAACCCCAGAATCGGCTCGACGGTCGCGTTCAGCCCGGTCGCCAACACACCGTTGGGGGCCGGCGGCGCGGTGCGGCCCAGGGCCGCGGCGACACCGACGGTCGCCCCCATGACGACCAGTTCCATCATGGCCAGCCGAACCAGCGGGCGGCGCTTGCCTCCGGCGATCGCCGGGAGGGCCCGTTTGCGCTGGGCGTAGCCGAAGATGCCGAGCGCGATCAGAGCGATCGCCTTCACCACGACCAGCCGGCCGTAGGCGGTGGTCCAGAGGTCGGAGACGTAGGTGATGCGGATGTAGGCGTTGACCAGACCCGACAGGGCGACCGCGATGAACGCGATCAGGGCCAGGTTCGAGTAGCGCCGGGCGATCGACGGCAGGTGCGGAACGTTCTGGCGCACCATGCCCAGGAAGGCGAGCAGCCCGCCGATCCAGATGGAGATGCCGATCAGATGGAAGATCATGGTGTCCACCGCGACGTCGTGGTCGTCGGTGCCGGACGCGTGGCCGCCCAGGGCCTGCGGGAGCAACGCACCGATGCCCGCCAGCAGCAGCACGAACGCCCAGCCCGGGCGCATCACGACACGAGAGATCAGCGCGATGAGAACGGCGATGACGGCGCAGATCAGGTAGCCGCGGATGACCGGGAACTGCTGGATGCCGGCCTTCAGATCGTCGGCGTTCAGAGCCCTGGCCAGGGTGATCCCCCGCTGGTCAGCGACCGTCAACGGCAACATCGCCAACGAGACCGCGGTCCACACCCAGGCCGAGAGCGAGGCGGCCCGGATCGCCCGGTACCCGCCCACGTCGAAGATGCCGGACTTCTGCGGCGCCGCCAGGGCAAAGGCGGCGATCAGCCATCCGACCGTGAGCGCGGCCGACAGGTCGAACAGCGCCTTCATCCCGGCCAGCGTCAACTCGGTGAACTGACCCGAGTCAGCGATACCGGCCACCGCGTAACGCGACGGGAGGAAGATCGAGATCACGATCGAGACGCACGCGCCGATCACAACGGTGGCCAGCGCGATGGCCGTCACCCGCCAGCGGTCACCCGGTCCGGTCTGCGCCGGCGGCGCGTCCGGTTCGGCCGGCTCGATCGGGCCTCCCGCGTCCGCTTCACCCACTCCCGCGTCGGGCGGGGTGGGGGCAGGGTCGCTCGGCAGATCCGTTTCCAGAACGTCACCGGCGTCGAGGGACGTCGCATCGGGCACCTGGTCAGGGTACCCAGTGGAGCCGGACGCCCGGCCGGGACGAAGGTCCCGGTGCGACCATCCGAGTCGGCCCGCCCGCATGTGCCGGCCATGGCCCCGCGTTCGTTACGCTGTGGACCGCAAGCGCTCGTAGCTCAGCTGGATAGAGCAGCGGACTTCTAATCCGCCGGTCGCAGGTTCGAATCCTGCCGGGCGCACTCTCGCAGATCAGGAAATTGCCGGCCGGGAGTCGTTCTCGATCACCTGGTCAACCAGGCCACAGCCCTACCGGCCTGATCAACTCCACAACGCTCTGACCTGCTCTGGGCGACCAGAGCCGGCGCGAACTCCTGCTGATCCATCCCGCTGAGGTTCGGCATGGATTCGGTGATCTCGGTCGTCAACCTTCCTTCCGGCCAAGCTGCGCCCGGCGGGTCCAGAAGCCAAGATCAGTCACACCGTCCCGCTGACCCGCAGCATGACGACCCGCCGGGTTGGTCCCGGCGGGCCGTCATTTCGTGCTGGTGGTGCGTTCGCCGTATGGGGCGGGTCAGATCATTCGGTGTCCGGGCTCGGGATGTAGGCACCCGGGACCTGCGCCGGAGCGTAGATCTTCGGGTCGCCCGGGTAGGGCTTGGTGAAACCGTAGGTCCGATACCAGGTGTACCGGTTCATCTGCTCGGGGTCGGCGTAGTCGGGTACGGCCCGGTCACCGGTGAAACGCTGGCTCTTGGCCCAAGTCGCCCACTGCGCTGCGACGCCCTGCTGCATAGCAGGAATCGACGGCGCCGCCGCCACCTTCGCAGCCGTCCGGGTTGTGCTGACGGTATCCAGGCCGCAGGCAGGTGCGGAGCTCACGCCTTCGGTCAGTGGGATCTGATTCTTCACCGCGGTGTACGGCGTGAAGTCGGGCTTGTTGGTGAACGCGCCGGACATGGGTGTGGCGGCGGCGAGCTTCTGGTTCAGCGGCTGCGCGCCCAGGATCTGCTCGATCGTGCGCACCATGGTGATCTGGGTGTAGTAGGTGCTGTCGACGACGCCGTGCTTGGCGTACGGGCTGATGATCTGGATCGGCGCCCGGTGTCCATCGACGTGATCGGCGCCGTCCTGGCTGTCGTCCTCGAGGACGAAGATCGCGGAATCCTTCCAGTAGGGACTGTGAGAGATTTCCTGGACGATCTTGCCGACCGCAACATCGTTGTCGGCGACCTGCGCCTGCGGGTCGGGAGTGCCGCCCGTGTGGTCACTGGACAGCCAGAGCATGTTCAGGTTGGCCGGGCCGTTCTTCTCGAAGTCCTGCTTCCAGATGTTGTAGCGGTAGATGTCCGGGATGTTGGTGTCGAACTTGGGGTAGTCGTGGTTGGTGACCGCGTTGAGCGACGGGATCGGGGACTCGGTGTCCTGCTTGATCGACGGGTCGGTCAGCTGGGCCGGGTCCCCGCCCTGGTCGACGTTCGTGGCGGCGCAGTAGTACTTCTGCCAGGTGGCGTCGGCCGGCTTGGTCTCGAACTGGGTGAATTCACCGAAGTTGCGCACGCCGGCGCCCGCGTCCTCGGCGGCCGTCCAGAGGAACCCGGAACGCTGGTGACCCAGGACGTCGTCCTCGGTGTCGTAGCTGCGGAGGTACTCGGCGGCGGAGGACTCGGTGTATTCCGGGTTGTCACCTTGCATCACCCAGTTGTGACCTTCGGCGGAGTTCGTGCCGGTGTCGTAGGTGTTGTCGTAGAGCCCGAACTGGTCGGCCAGCGCGTGCTGGTTCGGCGTCACGTTCGCACCGAACTGCGTCAGCGTGCGGTCTCCGTTGCCCTTGGCGACGTCGCCGAACACCTGGTCGTAGCTGCGGTTCTCTTTCACGATGAGGAACACGTGCTTGATCGTCGACGGGTCCCCCACCCGGACCGGCACGGCAACGGGGGCCTTGGGCTTGCCCTTTGCCTGGGCTGCGTCCTTGGTCTTCCAACCGTTCTGAGCGAACACGGTGGCCGTGTCCTTCGCGATCTGCTGGTCGCTGGGCAGCGCGAACTTCGTCAGCGACCCGGTGGTGCTGTGGGTCCCGTGTCCCGTCGCCGGCACGGTGCCGGGGCCCTTGGCGAAGGTCAGCTCAGGCCCGCGGGCGTCGATGCCGCGGGTGTTGGTGACCACGACCTGGCCGCCGGCCACCGTGACGTCCTCGGGGTAGTAGTCCGTTGGCAGCAGGCCCAGGTAGCTCACCGGGTCCTGCGGTGCGCCGGAGTAGCGGTAGACGGCGACCGCGTTCGCACGGGCCAAGGTCACCAGCAGATGGCCGTTGGTGAGCGCGATGCCGGTCGGCTGGTAGCCGACGGTCGATTGCGGCCATGGCTGGGTCGCGATCGTCTGGACGACTTTGTCGTTGCCGGTGTTGACGACCGAGACCGTGTCGCTGTTGGTGTTGGCGACAAACAGCGCTCTGCCGCTGACGTAGAGGGCGGTGGGGTGCAGGCCGACGGCGATCGACCGCACGCTCGCCGACGTGGACGAGGTGTCGATGACGCTGAGGGTGCCGGTGGTCGATGTCCCGTAGAACGCGTCGGCGGGGACCTCGGTACCGTAGGAGTTGATCGTGGTCTCGCCTGGTCTGGCGAGACGGCCGCCTTCGTTGCTCACGTACAGCTTGGTGCCGACGAAGGCCAGTTCACGCGGGGCGATGCCGACGTTCCAGGTCTGTTGCACCTGGCCGGTGGCCGGATCGAGGGAGACGACGGTGTTCTGTCCGTTGACCGGAACGTAGAGGGCCTTGCCGTCGGGAGAGTAGACGGCCTTACCCGGCAGCGGCGCGGCGCCGTTCACCGTCGGCAGGTGGACGGTCATCGGCACACCGAGCGTGCCGTCGTCCTGGACCGGGTAGCGGGTGAGGCCGTTCGCCTGCGGCAGCCACAGCGTCCTGCCGTCGGGTGACCACGCCGGCCCGCCCTGGCCGACCGTGCCGTCCTTGGTCGACTGGTTCGCGAACGTTGCCGAGCCGACGGTGTAGACCAAGCGGTAGTCCTTCAGGTCGAACATCTGCAGAACGATGCCCTTGTCAGCGCTCGTGACGGCCAAGTAACGCCCGTTCGGGCTGGGGGTCGACGCCATGAACTTGCCGAACTTGGTGAAGAGGCGATCGCCCAGCGGCTTGATGACCTGGTCGGAGGAGATCTGCAGCCCGTCCGTGTACTGCGTGCCGACCAGCCGGTGTCCGAACGGCGTGGTGGATGCGTATCCGACGCCGGCCCCGCCGATGAGGATCGCCGTGGCACCGATGGCGACGATCCGCGACCGACGGCCGAGGTGGAGGCGGAGTCGCGCGCGTGGCCGTCGTTGTCGTGTGACCTGCATGTGTCAACCCTTCTGTGTGGCAGTGAACAGATCGACAGAACCGTCGAACTGCCATAGCGGATTCGGCGCGTCGCCCGTTGGGGTCCGCACCTGGAAGAATCCGTTGACCGATTGGGGACCGTCGCCGTCCGCGACGTAACGCCCGTCGGGTGTGACGTCCAGCTGATAGATCGCGGACCCGACTGCGGTGGCGCCCGGAATGTGCCAGGTGACGACACACCGCCAGTCGTTCCCGGGGCCCACGTCCTCCACCAGGTCGCCGCCCTTGTCGCACGACGCGCCAGTGCGCAGCTGCGCCTCGGGCACGTCCGGGCGGCCCAGTTCTCCGGTTTGCAGCCGATACAGGTGGGCGTAGGCGGTCGCGAGGGAAAGCTCGAGCTTCGGCCGGTCAATGCCTGAACCAGAGGCCGGGGTGACCGCGCCAAGCACGGCGACGGTGACGGCCAGCAAGGCGACCAGCGGCGCCAGGGCCAGGGTGATCACGCGAACGTTCGCCCCGTCGAAGGCCGGGTCGGTGAAGTCACGGCGCATGAACACCACAAAGGCCAGGACCGCAGCGACCAGCGCCCACACCAGGTCGACGACCACCCCAGCGACGACGGGGCCGGTCTGTGCCGGATCAGTGAAGAGTCCGCGCCACGCCAGGAAGGACCAGCTGGGTAGGGCCGCGCGCACGAGGACGGGCAGCGGCAGCAGCTGCGCGAGGGCCAGGATGAACGCGAGCACAACCGGGGTCAGCAACCCCATCGGCGATCGGCCGAACATGACGGAGCCGAGCAGCCCGACTGCGGAGAACACCAGAGTGGGTGCCAGCACGACCAGCCACGCCACGACCACCGACACCGCGGCGTGGCCGGGCGCGATGGTCTGGCCACTCAACCCCACCAACGGCCGGTCGCCGGCGGCCGCGAGCCCGCCGACCGCGCTGGACACGGCGAGAGCGATCATCAGCCCGAGCACCACCGTCAGACTGGCCAGCGCCTTGGCCAAGAAGATGCGGCGCGGTGACCGCACCGCTACCAAGAGGTGCCGCCAGGTGCCCTGCCGGTCCTCCCCGGCAAACACATCGCCGGCGACCAGCGAGGCCACCAGTGGCAGCACCCAGTCACACGCGAAGGACAGCACGACCAAGGACCCGGCCCAGCCGGTTTGACCCATCCAGCGCCCGAAGACGGTGTCGGACGGCAAGGTGGTCTGGGTGCTGACAACGGCCACGGCCAGACCGGGCCCGAGCCAGCAGACCAGGACGATCAGGCGCAGCCGCCATTGGGCCAGCAGCTTGACGAGCTCGAAGCGATAGGCGCGCCGCAGGGGCGGGGGCGCGATATCACGCCGCGGGGACGTCTCCGCCGAGTCGGGCCGGACGGTGGTGGTCGGAGCAGTCACAGCGTCATCCCGTCGTCGATGCCATGGGGTGTCCGTCACCCGTCGAAACGCCAACGGCGACCCGGTCTTCCTCGGCCCCGACCAGGGCGAGGTAGGCGGACTCCAGCGGGGAAACGACCGGAGCGAGCTCGCGGACCGCGACCCCGGCGCGGACGAGGTGCGCGACGAGGCCCTCAACCGATTCCGTCGATCCCCGAACCAGGAGAGCCTGGGCATCCTGACGTTGCAGCAGGTCGTCGTCGGGAAGCACGCGAACGCCAGGGACCTGGTCGGCGAGACGTCGGGTCGCCGCGCGGTCGGAAGTACGCAGCCGGTAGTCGACCTCACCGGTCTCCGCGGCGAGCTTGCTCACCGGCCCGGAGAACACAACCCTCCCGGCGGCCAGCAGGCTGACCTCGGTGCACAACGCGGTGAGATCGTCCATGCGGTGGCTGGACAGGACGACCGAAGCGCCGTCGGCCGCCAGGCGCGAGAGGACGCGATGAACTTGGCGGGTACCGGCGGCGTCCAGGCCGTTGGCCGGTTCATCAAGCACGAGCAGGCGCGGGCGGGTCAGCAGAGCGGCGGCGAGCCCGAGTCGCTGGCGCATGCCGAGGGAGAAGCCGCGCACACGGTCGTCAGCGACGTCGATCAGGCCGACCGTGTCGAGGGCGTCATCAATTCCAGGCTTTCGGTCACCACGCAGCGAAGCCAGCGCTACCAGGTTCTGCCGGGCGGTCAGCGCCGGATAGAGGCCGGGCCCGTCTACAAAACCCGCGACGCCATCGGGCAGCGCGAGGGCGCGGCGCACCGGTCGGCCGAGCACCTCGAGCGTTCCGCTGTCGGCCGCCGCCAAACCCAACAGCAACCCGAGCAGAGTCGTCTTACCGGCACCGTTCGGGCCGACCAGGCCATGCACGTGACCCTCGGCGATGTCGATGTCGACGCCGTCCAGGGCGATGACATCACCGAAGAACTTGACGATGCCTCGCGCACGCACGGCAGGCACTCGCTGCATGCTCCACCCCCCTGTGTGAGTCCGGTACGAAAAAGCTATGGGCATGATGCGAAGGGGCGGGGTTGTCGAGGAAGCACCGGATGAACGCCAGGCGACAGTTGGACCCGTCCAGGTCGCAGCGCGGGTGGAGCGCGAGCCGGCGAACCTCGCGGAGCAGCAAACCGTCCCCCGGTCAACGGCAAATCGTCGCCGTCGTCAGTCACGGCAAGGATCTAGACTTAGGCGGTATCAGCTCGGGCATCCCGGCCGGTCACGCTGTAGCCGTGGGATGCAGAAGGTGCGGCACGAAGTGACCGATGCCAACGACAATTCTCTCGGTGAACAGGCGCGGGCGCGGGACGCGGAACGCCGGGATCAGGCCGGTCGCCAACGAGATGTCGCGGCCGTCGGTCGAGACGAGGAAGGCTCCGCACGGGACGAGGCCGCCTCCATCCGGGACGAGGCCGCCTCCGCCCGAGAGGAGCGGCTCGCCGCCGATCAGGCCGCCCTTTCTTCGATGGCCCGGGACGACCGGCTCCACGCCAGGGACGATCGAACCGCCGGGGCGGGTGACCGCATCGACGCCAAGCATGATCGCGAAGAGGCGGCAGCTGACCGGCAGGCCGCCGCCGAAGATCGCTACGTCGCCTCGGTCGACGGCCTGACCGGGTTGTGCAGCCGGGCGGCAGGCCTCGTCGAGCTGAACCTGGACATGGCGCGAGCACGGCGCGCCGGGCATGGCATGGTGCTGGCGTTCATCGACGTTGACGACCTCAAGGGAATCAACGACACCCTCGGCCACGCGGCCGGTGACCTGTTGTTACAGCGGGTTGCCCATGCCCTCAAGGCCGCCCTGCGACCCTACGACCTGGTCATGCGCTACGGCGGGGATGAGTTCCTCTGCGCGATCGAGGGCATCGATGTCGCCGCCGCGCGAGCTCGGTTCGCCCGGGTGAACAGGTTCCTGGCGGAGGACGGCGCAGGTGGTGGATCCGTAACGATCGGTTTGGCCGACCTGGGAGACCAGGAATCCCTACCTGCGCTGATTGCCGAGGCCGACGCGGACCTCTACCGCCAGCGAGCGACACCGCCCGATGGATGAGCGAACCTCGTTGCCGGTCCGCTCCGACCTCCTCGCAGCAACGCCCGCCCCGCCATTCCTGGGGTGTTGGACGCGACCGTTCGGCGCAGCGTGGCTCCGGCTCCAACCTGGGCCTGTGAAAGTATGGGCTGATGGGAGGCTCACCGGCCGAGGGCGTCGTCGTGTCGCTGCCCGGCCGCTCCAGCTGCCGGCGTGATCGGTGCGGCTGCGGGAGCGCCGCATGAGCCAAGGGGTCAGATCCATACACGATATCGACGCGGTGCTCGATGGCCGTCTGGTGCACAGCGTCTTCCAGCCGATTGTCGATCTGACCACCGGCGCGGTCGTTGGCTACGAAGCGCTCGCCCGCGGTCCGGTCGGTCCGCTGCACGCACCGGACCGGCTCTTTTCCGCGGCCCGGCAAGCCGACCGGTTGGCCGAATTGGACCAGCTGTGCCGGAGCGCCGCAGTACGCGGTGCGATCGCCAGCGGCATTTACGCGCCCCTTACCCTGTTCGTCAACATCGAACCCGAGATACTGGAATCCGCACCGTTGCGCGAGCTCCTGCTGCTGGCCGAATCGGCGCCCGGCCGGCTGCAACTGGTACTGGAAATCACCGAACGAGCCCTGGCTGATCGACCGGCGGAGCTCATGGCCACCGTGAATGGGCTACGGCGGGCCGGATGGCGAATTGCCCTGGACGACGTCGGCGCCAACGACCTGTCGTTGACTTTCATGTCATTGTTGCGCCCGGACATCATCAAACTGGACCTGCAACTGGTGCAGCGACGCCCGAGCCCGGCCGTCGCCGAAATCATGAACGCGGTCAACGCCTACGCCGAACGGACCGGCGCCCTCATCCTCGCCGAAGGCATAGAAGAACAGCAGCACATCGAGGTAGCCGAAGCTCTCGGCGCCCGCTTGGGGCAGGGCTGGAGGTTCGGCCGACCGGGGCCGATCAATCGCCTTCCCACGCACATCGAAGGGCTGAGCCTGCCCCAACCGATCGAGAGTCCTTCGCTGAACTCACCTTTCGGTTGCCTTCCGTGGGCGGTGACCCCGCGGCGGTCGCGTAAGCCACTTCTGACACAGGTCAGCGCACATCTGGAACGGGAGGCAATGCGTCTGGGCTCCACCTGCATGTTGTTGGCCACCTTTCAGATCGCCGAACACTTCACGCCGCGCGTCGCCGACCGCTACCACGACCTGGCCGAGCATCTCGGCTTTGTCGCCGCCATCGGACACGACCTTCCCCGTGACGAGAGCAGTCGGTTGCGGTACGCCAATCTGGCCGATGACGACCCGGTTCGCAATGAATGGGATCTCATCGTCCTGGCCCCGCACTTCGCGTGTGCCCTGGTGGCCCGCGACCTTGGTGACAACGGACCTGATGACGAGCGGGAATTCGAGTTCGCCCTCACCTACGACCGCCCCACGGTGGAAGCAGCGGCCCGAGCCCTCATGTCGCGCATCCAGCGCACGCGAGCCTCGTCATCTCCTTAGACAATCGACCCTGCACGCCCGATAGTGATATGCAACACTGGCCTCGTGACGGACGGGCCGGAGTTGCTGCGGAGTCGATCGGCCCGGCACTACCTGAAGGGCGCCGCGACCTCCACCCGCCTGCAGACGACGATCGCCCTTGCCGCGCGCGCCCTGTCCTTCCCGATGGCGATGATCAACATCCTCGATGAGGACTCTCAGCACACCATCGGCATTCTGGGCACCGACGACAAGATGGCCACCCCGAGGGAGGTGGCGCTGTGCGATGCAGTGGTGCGCAGCGGGTCGGCCCTGGTGGTCACCGACGCCGGACTCGATCCGCGATTCGCCGGCTTCCCGGTGGTCACCGGCCGCGATGTCGGCACCTTCATCGGGGTCCCCCTGATGGGCCGGGAATCGTTGATCATCGGCGCTCTGTGCGTCATCGACCCCCGACCTCGCGACGTTGCGGACGACCAGGCCGACCGCCTGGTCGAATTCGGCTCGGTTGTGGAAGACCAGCTCGACCTGATGCGACGCCTGAACGAACAACGGCAGGTCGGGTCCGTCCTCACCCAAGAATTGGCTCAGGCCATCCGGGGTGGCCACATCATCCCCTGGTATCAGCCGGTGGTCGACCTGGATAGCGATCGAATCGTCGGAGTCGAAGCATTGGCCAGATGGCAGCACCCGGAAGGAGAAATCACCAATCCGGCGCGATTCATCCCGTTGGCCGAGGACAGCGACCTGATCATCGATCTGGACCTGACGATCATCTCACTCGCGGCCCGGGACGTGGTGCGCTGGCACGCGGAACGACCCGATCTGCGCCTCAGTGTCAATCTGTCCGGACGCCATTTCGATCGAGATGATTTCCTCACCCCGATCGCGTCAGCGGTGACCGACGCCGGTTTGTCACCGGAGGCGGTAGACCTGGAACTGACCGAGACGAAGCATCTGGGCGAGCGCGTGACGTCCGGCCTGGTTCACCAGTTGCGGGACGCCGGGTTCGGAGTGTGGCTGGACGATTTCGGCACCGGCTGGTCATCACTGGAATACCTGCTGCGCATGCCGGTGTCCGGGGTGAAGATCGACCGCGCCCTGACCCTCGCGCTCGGTAGCCGCATCGGAAACGCATTGACCACAGCGGTCACCGGATTGACGTCGGAACTGGATCTCAAGACCACCATCGAAGGGGTCGAAACTCGCCGGAACGCCCAGATTGCCCGTGACCTGGGTTGCGATTTCGGGCAGGGATACTTCTGGTCACCACCCGTTCCCGCTCCGGATCTCCCGCGCCTGTGGGCATCGTCGACCAACGGCAGCAACACGGATCCCTCCCGTGCAACGGCGCCGAACCCGACCGGCACAGACTGACCGGGCAACACACCACCGCCCGCTACGACCGAGCAGAGTCCCGAGCCGGTCTGCCGTGTGTCGTCACGATTCGGCCAGCTCGACAACCTCGCCATCGAGTCGATGGAGGAATATCCGCGCCGGCTCGGAACCCTTGGCCAGTTCCACGATATGGGCCACGGCGAGCGCAAGCCGGTCGTGCACGTCGAAGTGCGTGCGGCCGTGGCGGCACGCCCAGGTACCGTCATCCTGCTCGATCACTCGAAAGAACCATGGCATCCGGTGGACGATAACCAGTCGTCCGGCACGCGGCTAGGGTACAAAGGCCCGAATCGGGCGACCTGTTCCCCCGGCCATCCGACGGTCGCCCTTCGGGCCCACAATCCGGGTACCGGAGCGAGGCGGGGCGGAACCAGCGGCCCGTCCATGATCACCGCCGTTCCAGCAGGACCGCCACCTCCATGTGCGCGGTCTGCGGGAACATGTCGAACAGTCGAGCCTCGATCGCCCGCAGCGAAGGCATCCGGGCCAGGTCGGCAGCCAGAGTCGCCGGGTTGCAGCTCGAATAGATCAGGTGGCGCGCGGCGCCGGTGTCGATCCAGTCGGCCACGGTTGCGCCGAGTCCGCGACGAGGTGGGTTGACGATCACCAGATCCGCGTCCAACCGTCGCGCCACCGCGTCATCGGCGTCGAACGTGAAACGACCCGGGTCCGGCCGGGTCGCGGCGCTGCGCCGCGCCCCGGACACCGCGTCCGCGGAGATCTCGACGCCGTGAACGGTGCGCGCGGACGGTGGCGCGCAGTGCAGGGCGAAGCCGCCGATACCGCAGTACAGATCCAGCACCGAGGTCGGGGTGGTCTGCGTCGCCCAGTCCGCGGCCTGCCGGTAGAGGCCGGCGGCGACCGCCGTGTTGGTCTGGAAGAAGCCCTGCGGCCCCAGATACAGACTGACGTCCCCGAGCCGGATGGACAGTGAGCTCTCCTCGGTGAGCAGGATCTCCCGATCGCCCTCGAGTACCGCCTTGTGTTCCGGATGCAGATTCACCGAGGCGACCGCGAGCTGGGGCAGAGCGGACCGCAACGCGGGCAGTCCGCGCCGGATGTCGTCCAGGCGGTCGAGCGACCGCAGGACGAACCGGACGAGCAACTGGCCCTGCGGGGAGGTGGTGACGATCAGGTACTTGATGTCGCCGATCCGGCGGTTCACGTCGTAGGGAACCAGGCCGATACGGGCGATGAAGTCGACGAGCGCCGGGAACGCCTCGATCAGGGACGGCTCACAGATCCCGCACCGCCGCAGGTCGATACCTTCGCGGCGCTCGTCCAGGATCCCGATGGTCGGATTCCGCCGGTCACCCCCGACCACCCACTTCGCCTTGTTGCGATAACCGGACTCGGCGCTGGCGAACGGATCGGCCCACCGGACCTCCGGCGCCACCGGCCGCAGCGCCTGAGCGGCCATGACCTGCTTGTCGGCCAGCTGCCGGTGGTACGGCACGCCCATCAGCCGGCAGGAGCGGCATCGGCCGGCGCTGAAGTAGTCGCAGTGCACCGCACCACCATAGGGCGGCCGGCGCCTCGGCCATCACCGCTGTCGGCGGCCGGCCCGCCGTACCCGTCGTCGCGACGCCCGGCCCGGTCGCCGTCCGTCGCTGGCCCCGGTCTCGGCGATGATCAGCGCGCTCACGATGGCGGTGGCGCCGATCACCAACCGCGCGGTGACCGCTTCGTGCAGGAACATCACGGACAGGGCGGCCGCCCATAGCGGCTCGGTGGCCATCACGAGGGCGACCCGAGTGGCCGGCAGGTGTGCCTGGGCCCAGGACTGCATCATCATGGCCAGAGCCCCGGAGACCAAGGCCATGTACGCGATCACGGCCCAGTCGGTCCCGCGGCCGGGCAGGTTGATCCTTCCTTGCACGACGAGCGCAGCCACCACCGATACCGCGGCGGTGGCCACGATCTGAACCACCGCCAGCCCCACCGCGTCACGGACCGTCGAGATCATCCCGAGCGCCACGATGTGCAGGGCGTACAGCAGGGCCGAGAGCAGAGCCAAGGTCTCGCCGACGCCGACCGAGAATCCGTGCAGGGCCAATGTCCCCAGCCCGAGCGCAGCCACGGCGGCGGCGACCCAGGCCCTCGCCCCGATGCGCGCTCGCAGGATCAAGGCCGCACACAGGGGCGTCAGGACGACGTAGGTTCCGGTGATGAAACCGGCCACCGCAGCCGGCGCCCGCTCCAACCCCAGGTTGGCCACGATCTGGGCCGCGCCGTAGACCACACCGAGCCCGGCGCCGTGCCGCAGGAGCCGCCGCGGAAGCCGGCGAACGGCAGGGAGCCAGCACACGAGCATCGCCCCGGCCGCGATGGAGAACCGCACGGCCAGCAGGTCCCACACCCCGACCCGGCCGAACAGGGTCTTGGAGATCGGGAACGTCGTCCCCCAGGTGATCGCCACCAGGAGCAGACCGGCGAAGGCCATCGTCTGTCCGCGTCGTCCCAGCACCGGCGCCATGATGCCGGACGGGCGTGAACGGCAGCGCCACCTCCATGAACGGGCAGCGAACAGCCCGTGGCGGTGACCACGAGCACTCGCCGCCACCCGACCAGCGCCGGCGACTTTACTGACTCATTACCGTTGTGGCACAAGGATTTTCATCCCCACGCCGTGTTCATCTGCTGGCCACTCGCGGTTCGCCGAAGGGCCCTACTCCCGGTCGGACACTGACAGCAGACTCCCATGTTGGGCCGAGCGACACCGCCTCGCCCTTCGCCGACACCGGGAGCCTGCTCATGCAGTTTCGATCCTTCGGGAGACATCGCACCAAGCTGGTGGCAGCCGCCGCGGTCGCCGCGGTCGCCGCATCGCTGCTGGCCGTCGCCTCCACCAATGCCGCCGTTCCGACGGCGGCGCAGCGGGCCGCCGCCCAGCTGGACGCCGAACAGGCCGGGACCACGATCTCCAGCACCGGCCTCAAGTCCGGCGACATCAAGCACGTCTGGCTGATCATCCTGGAGAACAAGTCCTACGATGCCACGTTCACCGGCCTGAATCAGAACAGCTACCTGTGGAAGGCGTTGCCGGCCCAGGGTGTCCTGCTGAAGAACTACTACGGCACGGGCCACTACAGCCAGGACAACTACATCTCGATGGTCTCGGGCCAGGGCCCGCAGCAGGACGTGCAGTCCGACTGCAGCGTCGAGAACTACGACTTCGGCAGCAATTCCAGCATTCTGACCACCAAGACGGGCAAGGACGCCGTCAACTACGGGCAGGTGGCCTCCCTGGCCAACGGCGCCCAGCCCAGTGGAGCGAACGCGCCCAACGGTGCGAACGGCTGCACCTACCCCACCGAAGCGCCTACTCTGTTCAATCAGCTGGACGCGGCCGGCAAGACCTGGAAGGGCTACGCGCAGGACCTGGGCAACCAGGCCGGACGTGAGGATGCCGCGTGCGGTGGTCCCGGCATGGCCGCGAACGACCCGACCACTAACCCGACCTACATGAGCGCCAGCGCCGCGCACCCGTTCCCGACCGGCGTCACCAGCTTCACCGGGGCGCAGGCCAACGACCAGTACGTGGCCAAGCACTTCCCCTTCCCGTGGTTCCACGCGATCACCGGAACGGTTACCGCGAACGGGGGGACGACGCCGGGGCTGACGACACCGGCGCAGGGCGGAAGCGACTGTGACGCCGCACATATCGCGAATCTCGACAGTGCCTCCAACGGTCTGTACAAGGACCTGCAGCACGCCTCGACGACACCGGCCTTCTCCTGGATCACCCCCAACAACTGCAGCGACGCGCACGACGCGATCTGCAAGGGCAACAACCTTTCCGGCTCCTTCAGCCCGGCCGGGCAACCGATCTACCAGTCCCCCACCCCGAACCCGGAATCAGTGGCCCCCAAGAACTACACCGGCGGCCTGTACGCCTCCGACCTGTTCCTGGAGTACTACATCCCGATGATCGAGAAGTCGGCCGCCTTCAAGGACGGCGGCCTCATCGACATCACCTTCGACGAGGGAAATCCGCCGTTCACCTACAGCGGCAACAGCTTCAACAACGCCAACGCCTACGGGCCGACGCAAGGCGACCAGCCGAACGCCAGCGCCGGAATCTCCGCCGACGCCGCGGGCGAGAACCTGTTCGGCCGCAACGTGCACACCGAACCGACCGGGCCCAACTCCACGCTCGGCCACAACTCGTCCGGTCAGCAGCTGTACCCGGGTCCCGGGAACAACGCGTTCATCGACCGGCCGCCGGCCTGCACCCAGACCACCCCGACCCTCGTGCCGGCCAACTGTGTGCCCGGCATCGTCCGGGGCGGCTCCGGCAACACCCCGGGGGCGCGAACCGACTCGGCCGCGGCGATGGCAACGTCGTCGTACGTCCTGGACGCCTCGATCCTGGCCGACGACACCGGCCGCGGCGTCGTCGACACCGTGGACAAGTCGGGACCCGGTGGCACCAGCCCGATCCCGGCCGACACCTTCGTGGGCACGGTGAGCGACACCGGACCGCAACCGGCCGCGTCCTCGAGCGGCTCGGTGGTCGACGGCTCGTTCCAGTTGGTCGACTCGAAGGGCAATGCCGTCACCCCGACCGGGGCGGTCAGTAGCGTCACCCTCAGTGCGGAAGGCGCCCCCGGGCACCTCCTGCCCGGCCAGACCGCCGACCCGCTGTACGACGACAACGACGCCACGCCCGGCGGTGGCGACACCGGCAGCGTGCTGATCAGCCCGCTGATCAAGCCCGGCACGACCAGCAGCGTGTTCTACAACCACTACAGCTGGCTGCGCACGATGGAGGACATCTTCGGAGTCAGCCACGGCGGCGACCACGCAAAGCTCGTCGCCGGAACGGTTTCCGGCGGTCTGGACCGGGCCGGGCACCTCGGATTTGCCGCCCAGCCCGGACTCGCCCCCTTCGGGCGGGACGTGTTCAACAACGTCCGGACCCGAGGACACCGTTGATTCCAGCCAGGGACGCCGGACGGGCAACCGTCCGGCGCCCCCGGCGCCTGATCGCCACCGTCGCCCTCGCGGCTGCGGCGATGTTCGTGGCCGGTTGCAGCAATGCCCCGGCCACCACCGAACCGGCCTACGGTTCCCTGCCCACCTACTTGCCGACCGCCGCGATACAGCCCGACAGCGTGCTCACCGGGAGCGCCGCGCACCCGGCGCTGACCACTCAGGGAGATCAGGTCGAGGTCCGTCTCGGGAATGGGAAGTCGGTGCGGGCAACGGTTTCCGGACCGGACGTACCCGGTGAAGGCCTGCCCTACGTCAGTCCGGCCACCACCTGCACCTGGACCATCACTCTCGATCGGGCGACGGCGACCGTACCGATCGACCTGCACGAGTTCACCACCATCGACCACCTCGGTGGCACCTACCGATTGGCCCTGGCCCCGGGACAATCGACACCCCCGGCGGCGATCGGACCCGGCCAGACCGTGGCCTTTCGGGTCCGCACACGGATGGAGACCGGTGAAGGACTCATGCGCTGGGCGCCCGGTAATTCCGTCGTCGCGTCCTGGGACTTCGTCGTGGAGAACGACTGACCGACCGGGCCGGACCCCGGCCGCTGCGCGAACCGCCCGCTCGGGAGATCTTCTCCGATCGGTGATCCGGCACCGGATTTCATCGACGGGAGGGCAACTCGTCATCGGCCGGGAACGTCAGTGTTCGCCCAGTGTTCAGGACGTTGTCGCACGTCATCGGCACCCGTCGTTCCACACTTGACCCATGGCTGAAGACATCGCTGATCACAATCCCCCCACCGTCCCGGGCGCCCCGAACCGCCGCCGATTCCTGGCTGCGGCCGGCGCCGCCGGGATCGGTTTCGCCGGACTGAGCCTGAGTGCAGCACCCCCGGCCTCAGGCGCCTCCCCGGCTGAGTCCCGGACCCGGCCGGGGTGGTCGCCCCGCCCGGCGGGCGATCCGCTGACCACCCCACGCGTGGCCGGGTTGCACCTGCAGTTCGGGGCCGACGCCGCCACCCAGGTCACCGTGTCCTGGCATTCCCTCCAGCCGGTGCACCGCCCCCGCGTGCTGCTGGGCACCATCGACGGCGAATTCCTCCGGGCCGTGGACGCCGAGACCGTCAGCTACACCGACGCCAAGTCCGGGCAGGTCGTCAATGCCCACCACGCGAAGTTCACCCGGCTGAGGGCGGGCACCGACTACCTGTACGCCGCCGGCCACGACGGCGCCGAACCCGAATTCGCGACGTTCCGCACCGCGCCGAAGGGTCGGGCCAAGTTCACCTTCACCAGCTTCGGCGACCAGGGCACCCCCACCACCGGCAAGAAGTACGTTCCGCCGGCCGGGGTGACCATCGCCAACCCGCCGTTCGTGAACGACAACCTCGGCTCCCCGGCCGCCAGTGACACCACGGCCGGTGTCGAACGCGTGCAGCCCCTGTTCCACCTGTTCAACGGCGACCTGTGTTACGCCAACCTGGCCACCGACCGGGTCCGCACCTGGTCCGACTTCTGGGACAACAACACCCGCAGCGCCAAATCCCGCCCCTGGATGCCGTCGGCCGGCAACCACGAGAACGAAAGGGGCAACGGCCCGATCGGCTACCGCGCCTACCAGACCTACTTCTCCGTCCCGCCGGTGCCCGGACAGACGGACGTGACCGCCGGCCTGTGGTACTCCTTCACCGTCGGGTCGGTGAAGGTCATCAGCCTGAACAACGACGACATCTGCTACCAGGACGGCGGCGACTCCTACGTCCGCGGCTACTCAGGCAACGCCCAGAAGGTCTGGCTGGAACGGGAACTGGCGGCCACCCGCCGCAACGCCGACATCGACTGGATCGTCGTGTGCATGCACCAGGTGGCCATCAGCACCGCCGACAAGTTCAACGGCGCCGATCTGGGTATCCGCCAGGAATGGCTCCCCTTGTTCGACCAGTACGGGGTGGATCTGGTCGTCTGTGGTCACGAGCACCACTACGAGCGGTCCCACCCGATTCGAGGACGAGAAGCCAACGCGACCTTGACCCCGATCCCGGTGTCCGACCGTACGGACGTGATCGACACCAGCAAGGGCACGGTGCACATGGTGATCGGTGGCGGTGGCACCTCGGCCCCGTCCAACGCGCTGTTCTTCCAGCCGCCGCAGTGCCGGGTGATCACCTCCGTCGGCACTCCGGACCCGACCACCGGCAAGCGACCGCCGGTCTATGTCTCCGAACCGGCGCCCTGGTCGGCCAACCGCGACGCCGCCAACGCCTACGGGTTCGCCTCCTTCACCGTCGATCCCGGCACCCGCCGGGGCGGAACGACGTCCATCGCGGTCACCTACTACGAGATCGTCGGCACCGACGGGCAGCTCCGCGAGTTCGAATCCTTCACCCTGCGTCGTCCGCGCCGGGACTGACCAGGCGGTGGCGTGCCATCCGGCCCGCCGATCCGCACTGCGGATCGGCGGGCCGGACGCTTCAGTGCGGAGATGCTCATTGTTCATACCCCCGTTGCGCCCTGCTCATACGGGTTTACTTGCCCTTTAATGCGGGCGGGTTGTGCTGTGGTGGCGGCGCCGACGGGCGGTGCCGCCACCACAGACGAGCAGGAGCGAAAAATTGATGTTCGGTTCAAGGATGACCCGCCGCGCGGGCGTCGTACTGATGGCCGGCACCCTGACGATCGGTGCGGCCGGGATCGCCACCGCAACGGTGGTCAGCAGCAAGCACCGGGACAACACGCAGGCAGCACGCGAGGCGATCAAGGGTGGCAAGGCCCGCAACGTCATCCTGCTGATCGGCGACGGCATGGGTGACTCCGAGATCACCATCGCCCGGAACTACGCCAAGGGCGCCGCCGGGCGGCTGTCGATGGATTCGCTGCCGCTGACCGGCGCCTACACCACGTACTCAGTGCAGAAGGACAACCCGTCGCTGCCCGACTACGTCACCGACTCCGCCGCGTCGGGGACCGGATGGGCGACCGGCCACAAGTCCTACAACGGCGCCATCTCCGTCCTGCCCTCCGGCAAGGACGTCCCCACCGTCCTGGAACTGGCCCGCAAGGCCGGATACGCCACCGGTGACGTGACCACGGCCGAACTGCAGGACGCCACCCCCGCCGTTCTCGGCGCGCACGTGGTGAACCGGGACTGCAAGGGCCCCGCCGCGACTCTGAAGCTGTGCCCGCAGAACGCCAAGCAGTACGGGGGCAAGGGATCCATCGCCGAGCAACTCGTCCAGACCCGACCGGATGTCCTGCTCGGCGGCGGCAAGAAGTACTTCGACGAGACCATCGCTGCCGGTACCTTCACCGGAAAGACGGTTCTCCAGCAAGCCCAGAGCGCCGGCTACCAGGTGGTCACCGACGCCAACGGGCTCGCCAACGTCAGCTGGACGAAGCCGATCCTGGGGACGTTCGCCGCGGGCAACATGGACCTGGAATACGTTGGCCCGACCCCGACCTCGACCGGAACCGTCCCCTCCACCTGCCAGGTCAACGCCGCGCGGGCCAACACCCAGCCGCACCTCTCGGCGATGGCCCACACCGCGATCTCGGTCCTGGACCGCAAGTCGGGCGGCAAGTCGAAGGGCTTCTTCCTGCAGATCGAAGGCGCGTCCATCGACAAGCAGGATCACGCCGCCAACCCGTGCGGCCAGATCGGTGAGACCGTCGAATTCGACAAGGCCGTCGCCACCGCCCTGCGCTACCAGAAGAGCCACCCCGACACCCTGGTCGTCGTCACTGCCGACCACGGACACACCAGCCAGATCGTCGAGGCCGGATCGGTCACGCCCGGCCTGACCGCCACCCTGGTCACGAAGGACGGCGCCGACATGACGATCAGCTACGGCACCGCCCCGGCCGGGTCTTCCCAGGAGCACACCGGCACCCAGGTCCGGATCGCCGCCGGCGGCCCGCAGGCGGCCAACGTTCTGGGCGTCACCGACCAGACCGAGCTGTTCTACACGATGACCAGGGCTCTGGGCATCAACACCTGAGACAACGCACCAGCTCCCGACCTCCGGCCGGCTGTCCCCGCACCAGGGGGCAGCCGGCCGCGTTCGTTCGGGCCAGCCATCCTCCCGGCGGCGATGTCGAGCCCGGCCCCCGCGGCCGGCGTACAGCTAGATCCGGCTACGGCGCTGCAACATCACGAAGGCGCCCCAGCCCAACGGCGCCGGCAACCAGAACGTCGCCGCCCGGAAGGCCAGGACGGCGGTGATCGAGGCACCGACCGGCACGCCGGCCGCCGTCAGGCCCGCGACCAGCGCCGCCTCGATCGCCCCCAGCCCGCCCGGCGTCGGCGCGGCTGATCCGAGAGTGGAAGCGGCGAGGTAGACGACCACCAGGGTCGGCAGGCCGAGCGACGTGGAAAAGGCCCTCAGCGACGCATCCAGCGCCAGCACGTACCCCCCGTTCAGCACCAGCACCCCGACCAGTGCGGTGGCCAGGCGCTTCGGATCGCTGAGCGTGGTGATCAGCTGGGGCAGGGTGCGCCGGATCAGCGGTTCGAGCCGGCGGCGCAGCAGCCGCCGGGTGGGCGGAGCCAGCGCGATCACCGCCATCACCGCAGCCGTGGCACCGAGGATGGCCAGCACGGTGCCGCTCGGAAGCAGGGCCAGCCGGGACCCCGAGACACCGCTGAGCCAGCCGCAGATCAGCAGCAGTGGGACCGTGATGATCACGGTGACCAGTTCCTTGACCGCCACGTCGGCCGTCGCCGTGGCCGTGGACAGGCCGGACTTCTGCAGGTATCGGATGTTGAGACCGACATGGCCTACGGCCGGAGGCGTCACCAGGGCGACGAAGGACGCGGCCAGCTGCGCGAAGACGGTCCGGCCGAGCGGCAGTCTCGTGGACACGAAGGCCTGGAGGGCCACCGCGGAGCCGAGGTAGGTCAGAGCCGATCCGACCACCGCGACGGCGAGCCACCCCGGGTTCGCGGCCCGGATGGCCGCGCCGATGCTGACCCGGGACAACTGCGTGGCCAGGAGATAGACGGCGACGGTTCCGCCGACGATGCTGAGCACGGTGCGCGGGCGGAGACGCTCCAGACGCGGCGCTCCGACGATGCCGCGCAGTCCGCCCGGGCCGATGATCGCCTCCCGCACCTCGCCCAGCCGCGGGGTGCGGCGCACCTCCCGGCGCAGCGGCGGAGGCAGGACGACCGGTTGCAGCAGGGCGGCCAGGCGAGCCTCGGTCGCCGGGGTCAGGGCGTAGGTCGCGCGCAGGGCGGCGACTGCGGCATCCGCGCCCACCTCGGCCGCCGTGACGACCAGCAGAGCGGCGACGTCCAACCCGCGCTGCAGCTCCGTGGTGGCCGGCTGGGCCAGTGAGAAGTCGGCGAAACCGGCTCCCCCGTCGGGCAACAGCCGGATGCCCTCGGCGGTGACAGCTCCGTGCGCGACGCCGACCCCGTGCAGCCGGCGCAGGGCCACGAACGCGGCGGCCACGGCCCGGCCCGCCTCGTCGGCCGAACACGCCGAGATCCGCACTCCGACCAGCGGCCGCTCGACCAGCACCAGCGCCGGGCCCGCCGCGAGCAACGCGAGCACCTCGGGGGCCGGCACCCCGGCCGCCTTGGCCAGTCCGGCGGTCAGAGCCTGCCGCTCCAACTGGCCCCGCAGCGTCAGAGCCGGGCGGCCCACGACCGCCGTGCGTAGACGCAGCAACCGCCAGATCCGCCGGACGAACGGCACACCGCCGCGATCGGGGTCCACCACGGTCACCCGTACCTCGCCGACGTCCGGACCCACCCCGGTATATCGGATCCGCCCGGCCGCCTGCTCCAGCGGCGTCAGCGCCGTCAGCACCAGATCCGCGTCGGCCAGCACGGCCCGCAACACCTCCTCAGGTGGTCGAGCCGGAACGACCCCGACCGCGACCCGGACCGCGAAGCCGGCGGCCGCGCCGACCAGCGCGGCATAGGCCAGGCTCGGCACGGTCAGGCTGCCCAGGGCCAGGTCGCACGCGACCGCGCCGGCCACGCTGACCCGGGCCGCGACCCATCCGCGACGACCGTGCGGGTCGGACCCGACCAGCAGCGCGATCACTGCGGTGATGGCCAGACCGGCCGAACCGCTCCACGGCCCGGTCAACAACCTCCCGATCTCGTCACCGGCCACCACGCGCAACAGGAGACCGAGCCCGAACGCCATCACCAGCCCGGTCACACAGGCCATTGCGGCGCTGGTCAGCGCCAGCCGCCGTGAGCGCACGGCATCCACGACGAGCGCGGTCAGCGCCCCGAAGACAGCGACCGAGACCGCCACATTCGCGATGGCCAACACGATCCGAGGCAACCCGGAGCGGACCGTGGGCAACAGTGAGGCGATGGCCCGCAACTGGCCGAGATCGATCGGGGCCACCGTCAGCACCACGGCGAGGAGGCCCGATGTCAGCACCAGCCGGCCGATGTCGAGCGGACGCCGGATACGCGCGGCCGGCCAGAAGGATCGCGGGCTGCCGTCGGTCGCTCCGGTGATCGGCCGACGTGGTCGTCGCAACGAGAATCCGGACACGCCCGTTACCGTCCCACGCCGCCGCGCCCCGTTGCGCCAGGCCGTGCACAATGTCATCGCCGGGGTCATCCCCGGACCCGGGCACTTCGGCGCGGTCCAAGTGCTCGGATCACCCCGAACGGGGAACAAGCGGATCAATGATCATCACTTTGCCTGTCCTGGGGCTTCTCGCCGGCGTCCTGCTGGTGACCGCCCTGGCCCGACGGCTCTCCATCCCGTCGCCCATCCTGCTGGTCGTCGCCGGTTTCGCGGTCTCCTTCCTCCCGGGCATCCCGGCCTACCAGGTCAGCCCGGAGGTCGTGCTGTCGGTCCTGCTGCCGCCCTTGTTGTTCGGGGCCGCCTTCGAATCCTCCGCGGTGGCCCTTCGTGCCCTGCTCCGCCCGATCGTGCAACTGGCGGTCCTACTGGTGCTGTTGACCGCGTTCACGGTGGCGTTCGCGCTCACCGCGGTGCTTCCCGGAATCCCGTTCGGAGCCGCCCTGGCCCTCGGCGCCATTCTCGCCCCGCCGGATGCCGTGGCCGCGGTGGCCGTCGCCCGCAAGGTGGGCCTGCCCCGCAATCTGCTCACCGTCCTGGAGGGCGAGTCGCTCTTCAACGACGCCACCTCACTGGTGACGCTCAAGGTGGCGGTGGCCACCATCGGCGCCGGCTCCGTGTCCTTTCTGCACGCCACCGGTGAATTCGCCTGGGCATCGGTCGGGGGCCTGCTGATCGGGGCCGCGATCGGCTTCGCCGTGGCCTACGGCCGTCGGCACATCGGGTCGGCATTGACCATCACGGCCATGACGTTGCTGTGCCCGTTCGCCGCGTACGTCGTGGGCGAGAGTGCCGGCGCGTCGGGAGTCCTGGTGGTCGTGGTCAGCGGCCTGATCATCGGCCACCGCTCCCCCGCGGAGGTGGCAGTGGCCGTCCGGCTGACCGAGGACGCCACCTGGGCCACCCTGCGGTTCACCCTCGAGGCAACGGTGTTCGCCTTGGTCGGGCTGCAGTTGCGAGGGGTCTTCGCCTCCTTGGACATGGAAGGGCATCAGGTACTCCCGGCCATCGTGGTGGTGCTGGCCACGGTGATCCTGAGTCGACCGCTCTGGCTGTACGCCATCCACCTGGCGGTCCGGTTGATCCCGGTCACCACGGCGGCCACCGGGGTGGCCGGGGTCGCGGCCCTGTCCTGGGCCGGGATGCGGGGGGTGGTCTCGTTGGCCGCCGCGCAGACCCTGCCGCTGCACACGCCCTACCGATCGCTCCTGCTGGTGTGCACGATCGCGGTGATCATCGGGACATTGGGCCTGCAGGGCCCTTCCCTGCCGCTGCTCATCCGGCGTCTGCATCTGACCGAGGACCGCACGGTCGACGATCTCCGGGAGCGGGCATCAGCCCACGCGGAGGTCAATGCGGCGATCAATCGACGCGTCGACGAGTTGGTGGAGGCCGGGCAGCTGTCGGACCGTCAGGCCGACCTGATGCGCAAGTGGGCGGGCCTGCGCGACTGGCGGAACTGGGACGACGAGGGGAAGTCGCGGGCCTTCGGCCAACGACTGAGCATCCTGTCCGACTGGCGACGCTCCCTCCTGGGCATCGAGCGATCGGTGATCGTCTCGATGCGCAACAGCGGTGAGTTGTCGGAGAACGTGCTCATCGAGATGCAGCACGACCTGGATCTGGAGGAGGCGCTGCTGGAACGTCGCGGCCGCGCGGTCGAGGGTCACCTCGAGGAGATCCCGAGCGCCGACGACGAGGCCCGCGGCATGGACGCCGGCCCCCCGACCGAGGACGACACCAAGTCGGACCAATCGAGAGCAGTGGACGGCGGCGGGCCGGTCGATGATGCCGACGTCGGCGCCGTCATGCTCGACGAGCAGCGGGCCGACGGCCCGACGATCAGGTCGTCGTCGCCCGGGACACCGGACTCGTGAGGTTCCGCAGTTCGCCGAGCACATCGGAGGCGATCTGCGCTAACGGGCGGTCCTCCCCCTCGGCGATCCACCGGGCGAAGGCGATGCCGAACACGGTGGCCGCCGACTCCGCGGCCAGGGTGGCGGCCGGTTCGGTGACGCCCCGGCCGCGCAGGCCCCCGGCCACGGCCGAGGCCAATTCGGCGAACTTGTGCCGCTCCCGCTCCTGCAGAGCCGGGTTCCGCTCGATGACCGATTGCCGAGCCCTCGAGTAGCCCCGACGCTCGTTCGGAAAGAGCCGCGCCGCCGCATTCAGCGCGGAGGCAACCATCTCCAGGGGCGCCGCGGCGTCGGGCGCCGCCTCGACTCCGTCCAGGAACGCCTGCAGGTATTGCTCCTGACCGAAGAACAGCACCTCACGCTTGTCGGCGAAGTGGCGGAAGAAGGTGCGCTCGGTCAGTCCGACCGCCTGGGCGATGTCGGCGGTCGTCGTCTGTTCGAAGCCCCGGGCGGCGAACAACTCCAGCGCTGCGACCTGCAGGCGTTCTCGTGCACCGGGTTCCCATCGCGCCATGGGTGCAGTGTAGTGATGACAGCGCCTGTCGTCAGATGTAGATTGATGTCTGCGGCTGACATCAGTCTGCCGTCACCCCGATTGCCCCGCCCGTCTGGTGGGCGGGGCCGAAGGAGAAGATCATGCGTGTTTTCGTCACCGGAGCCTCCGGATGGATCGGATCCGCCGCCGTCGACGAGTTGCTCGCCGCCGGCCACGAGGTCACCGGCCTCGCCCGCTCCGACGCGTCCGCCGCCGCCGTCGAGGCCAAAGGTGCTCACGTTCGCCGCGGCGATCTGGACGACCTGGAGAGCATCCGCGCCGGAGCCGAAGCGGCCGACGCGGTGGTCCACCTGGCCAACAAACACGACTTCGCGGACCCGGCGGTGTCCAATGCCGCCGAGCGCGGCGCCGTTCAGACCATCGGGGACGCACTGGCCGGCAGCAACCGGCCGTTCCTGCTGGCGTCCGGGGTTGTCGGCCTGGCCCACGGCCGGCCGGCCGTGGAGACCGACCGGTCGCCGTTCCACGGTCCGGAGTCACCTCGCGGCGGCAGCGAGAACCTCGCCCTGGAGTTCGCCGACCGGGGCGTCCGCACGGTGAGCCTGCGCTTCGCACCCACCGTCCACGGAGCCGGTGACCACGGGTTCATCTCGGTGATCGCGGGGATCGCCCGCGAGAAGGGCGTCTCCGGCTATCCCGGCGCCGGTACCAACCGCTGGGCCGCGGTTCACCGGTCCGATGCCGGCCGGCTGGTGGCGCTCGCCCTGGAGAAGGCGCCGGCCGGATCCCGCCTGCACGCGGTGGCCGAGGAAGGTGTGCCCACCCGGGAGATCGCCGAGGCCATCGGGCGGACCTTCGACCTGCCGGTGGTCTCGATCGACCCGGGCGACGTCGCCGATCATTTCGGTTGGATCGGCCGCTACTTCGCCATGGAGGGTGCGACCTCCAGCGCGGCGACGCAGGCGCTGCTCGGGTGGACCCCCACCGGCCCCGGGCTCGTCGAGGACATCGATACCGGTGCGTACTCCGCCGTCGGATGAGCGAAAAGCGGCGGGCGGCACGCGTTTCCGCGAGCCGCCCGCCGCTCGAGGCGGGACGGGATCAGTGGGCGATGACCTTCGGGGCCTCCGGGTCGACCGCCACCGCGCCGTGCCGCAGCAGCAACCCGCAGACGACCGCGCCCAGGGTGAAGATACCGGCCGCCCACCAGAAGGCGGTGGTGTAGCTGTCCATCGCGGCCTGCGCCACATTGGCCGGAGTGGCCTGCTTGCCGACGAGGTAGTTGGTGGCCGCGGCGGCCGAGACCGCACTCAGTACCGCCGTTCCGATGGAGCCACCGATCTGCTGGACCGTGTTGACCACAGCGCTGGCCACGCCGGCGTCGGCCGCGGCAACACCCTGGGTGGCCGCTCCGAACGAGGTACCCATGACGGCGCCGATACCGAGGCCCATGACCACCAGGCCGGGCAGGATGTTCGCCGTGTAGGCACTGTGCAGGTCGAGCTGGGTCAGCATGAGCATGCCGACCGCGGCCACGGCCATACCGACCAGGACCGGGACCTTGGCTCCGATCCGGCTCACGACCGACGGCGTCAGCTGGACCGAGACCATCAGCCCGCCGATCATCGGCAGGAACGACAGTCCGGTCTCGAGTGGAGTGAACGCCAGGATGGTCGAGAGGTAGTAGGTCAGGAACAGGAAGACCGCGAACATGCCGGCCCCGACGATCCCGACGGCGGCGTAGGCGCCACCGCGGGTCCGGTCGGCCAGGATCCGCATCGGCAACAACGGGTGCGACACCGTGGTCTCGACCTTGACGAACACCGCGATCAGCACGAGGCCGGCGGCGATGAAGCCGAGCGTGACCCCGCTGGTCCAGCCCTTGGTCTCGGCCTGGGCCAGTCCGTAGACCAGCGAGACCAGGCCCAGCACGATGACGATCGTTCCCGGCAGGTCGAGTTTCGGCTTGACCTCGGCCTTGTTCTGGCGGGGCAGCAGCAGGGCCGCGCCGATCACGGCCAGCACGACCAGCGGAACGTTCACGAACATGCACCAGCGCCAGGAGGCGTACTCGGTGAGCGCACCGCCCAGGATCAGCCCGATGGCGCCACCACTGCCGGCGACCGCGCCGAAGATGGCGAAGGCTCGCGCTCGTTCCGCCGCGTTGGTGAAGGTGACGGTCAGCAGGGAAAGGGCCGCCGGGGCGACCAACGCGCCGAACACGCCCTGGAGGCTGCGGGCGGTCAGCAGCAGGCCGAAGCTGTTCGCCGAGCCGCCGAGCGCGGAGGCGGCACCGAAGCCGAGCAGGCCGATGGTGAACATCAGGCGGCGGCCGAACAGGTCACTCAGGCGCCCGCCGAGCAGCAGCAGCGCACCGAAGGCGAGGGCGTAGCCGGTCACCAGCCACTGCCGATTGTCGTTCGAGAACCCAAGGGACGCTTGGGCCGTCGGCAGGGCGATGTTGACGATGGTGGCGTCGAGGACGACGACCAACTGCGCCAGTGCCGCCACCACGAGGACCCACCAACGGCGCGAATGCTGCCGGCCGGAAGCCGTCTCCTGCTCGAGGGGCGCGGGCGTGATGGTTGATGCCGCCGCCCCGTCCTGATCGATCCGGGCAGTACTGGTGGACATCACGGCCTCCATGGTCAGAATCGGAAGGTTCCTTCCGCTTCGATCAAGCTAGCCGAAAGTGGAGAGGGTTGCTCCACATAGTGACGCGGAACACAAGAACCGGAAAGCTCTTTCCGTCTCCCGTAGGATCGGGCCATGACCACCGCTGCCCGCGCCGACGCGAGCGCCCGTCCGCTGCGGGCCGACGCCGAACGCAATCGCCGACTCATCCTCGAGGTCGCGGCCGACGTCTTCGCCGAGAAGGGACTGGACGCCGGGTTTGACGAGATCGCCCGCCGCGCCGGCGTCGGCGCCGGCACCGTCTACCGACGTTTTCCGCACCGGGACGAACTCATCGAGGCGCTGCTCACCCACCGGCTCGGGGAGCTCACCGAGCTCGCCCGGGTCAGCGCGCAGAATCCGGACGCCTGGGCCGGTCTGGTCGACTTCCTGGAGGGCAGCATCGCCATGCAGATGCACGACCGGGGGCTCCGGGAACTGATGGAGATGTCCGGCCGGTGGGCCGACTGCTCGATCGAGGCCAAGAACAAACTGGTGCCGGCGGTCGCAGCCTTGCTCACCCGGGCGAAGGAGCAGGGACAACTACGCCCCGACGTGGAACTCACCGACTTCTCCGTGCTCGGCACCATCGTCGGCTCGGTCAACGAACTGGCACCGCCTGACCTCTGGCGCCGCTATCTGGTGCTGTTCCTCGACGGGCTGCGGACGAGGCGGACGGCACCGACTCCACTGCCGGTCGCCGCGCCCGACGAGGACATCTACAGGGCCGGCGGATCGAACGGGCTCGGCGGCGCCAGCGGATCCGGCGGATAGGGCGGCGGTTCGATCGGCTCGGGGGTCGGCAGCGGGCGACCCGGCTCGGGGGTGGGCAATGGGTGGGCCGGATCGGGGATGTCCGGAACCGGTGTCGGCATGCTCACGGCGGTCTCCACTTCCGCTCGCGCGGCCGCGGACCGACCGCTTCTTGGAACCTGTTCCAGTACCCGACGTTACCCGCGGGGAAACCGGAATACCCGCCCGCCGGGCGAGGTTGCAAATTCGGTGAACCTTCCACTCTCGATCCTCGACCTCGCACCGATCAACAAGGGCCAGGACGCCGGCGAAGCCATCGCGGCCAGCGTGGCCCTGGCCCGGCAGGCCGAGACCTTCGGCTACCGACGGGTCTGGTACGCCGAGCATCACAACATGGCCTCCATCGCCTCCTCGGCGACGAGTGTGCTCATCGCGCACGTGGCCGCCCACACCACGAGCATCCGGCTCGGGGCGGGCGGCGTCATGCTGCCCAACCACTCCCCGCTCACCATCGCCGAGCAGTTCGGCACCCTGGCCGCCATCCACCCCGGCCGCATCGACCTCGGGCTCGGACGGGCGCCCGGCTCCGACCAGGCCACCATGTACGCGCTCCGGCGCGACGCCTCCTCGTCCGACCGCTTCCCGCAGGACGTGCTGGAGCTGCAGGGCTACCTGCGGGGGGAAACCGTGGTCGCGGGCGTGAACGCGGTGCCCGGCAACGGATCCGACGTTCCGCTGTACATCCTAGGATCGTCGCTCTTCGGGGCGCGACTGGCGGCCGCCCTCGGCCTGCCGTTCGCGTTCGCCTCGCACTTCGCGCCCGGATCGCTGCACGACGCCATCTCCATCTACCGGGAGGAGTTCCGGCCGGGACCGCAGCTGGACGCCCCCCACGCCATCGCGGGGGTGAACGTGGTCGCCGCCGACGACCTCGCCACCGCCGAGGCGGAGTTGCACCTGGTGAAGCGGGCCCGGGTCGGCGCCCTGTTCGGCCGCGGCGGCCGCACGTTCACCGATGAGGAGGCCGACCTCGTTCTGGAGTCGGACGCGGGCCGGCAGATCGAGCAGATGGTGCGCTATTCGGCGGTCGGCACTCCCGACGCCGTCCGGGACTACCTCGTGGACTTCGCCCGGCACGCGGACGCCGACGAACTGATCATCGCCCACCAGGCCTCCTCGGTGACCGCCCGGCTGCGGTCGGTGCAGCTGACCGCCGAGGCGATGGACACCGTCCCGGCCCGCTGATCGCTGCCCGTTCGGGCAGGATCCACGGTCCGAACGGCGGGCTGGCGGGCGCTGGATGCGGAACCCGAAGCTGCGCACGCTCGACCAATGGCAGTGACGGAACTCGTGTGCCCGTCGTGCGGTGAGAGCAACTCGCCCATGACGGAGTTCTGCAACTCCTGCAACACCTATCTGGCCTGGGACCCGGCGAACGGGCCCGATGAACGTACGGTTCTGCTCCCGGTCGGCGGAGTGCCCGCAGTGCGACCTGGCACCTCCCCGCCGGCCGTCGACCCGGGGTCCGGACGACGGGCCGGCGAGCGGCTCCGGATCGCCGTCGAGCCCACGACGATCTCGGTCATCCCCGGCCTGGAGCCGGCCATGGTCTCGGTGCACGTGATCAACCTGTCCAGCGTCGTCGACCGCTTCACCGTCGAGCTCCTGTCGGCGCCCCCCTTCGTCACCGCCGTCCCGGCGGAGGTGCGCCTCCTGCCGAACGCCGATCAATCGGTGGACCTGCGCATCGGCCTGGTGCCGGCTCCGATGGCGCCGGCCGGGCGATATCCGATCGATCTGCGGGTGCGCTCCTCCGCCCACCAGGGCGTCGCGGTCTCGCAGCGGGTGGACCTGACGGTCGGTGTGGTGGACGGCCCGGTGACGCTCACCGTCACGCCCAGCATCGTCCGGGTCCGGGACACGTCGGGCGGTCAGACCGAACTGCTGGCCGAGAACACCGGCGGCAATCGCCCGCTGAGCCTGCGGCTGGAAGGATCTGACCCGGAACGGCTCGTGCGCTTCATCTTCGAGCCCGCACGGCTCGACATTCCGCCCGGCGGCCAGGCCACGGCCAGGGTCCGGCTGCAGGCACCGGAACCGCCGCCCGGCCAGGAACTGACGCGGTCCTTCACGGTGACCGCCATCGAGGGCACGCGCGAGTTCACCACCACCGGAACCTTCACTCAGGCCAGCACCGCCCAGCAGGTGGACCTTCGACTCGAGCCCAGCGTGACGAAGATCCGCGACGTCGGCGCGGCCACCATCCGCCTGGTGGCCGCCGTGGCCGGAGGTCCGAGGCCGGTGCGGTTGACCCTGCAGGGTTCCGATGACGAGCGAGCCGTGCGTTTCACCTTCACCCCGCCGGTGCTGGTCGTCCCGCCCGGCGGGGCCGGGGTGTGCACCGTGCGCCTGGAGGCGCCCGAGCCAGAACCGGGACAGGAGATCTCCCGCCGGTTCACCATCGGCGCCCACGACGGCCGCGGAGAGATCGCCGCCACCGGCACGCTGACCCAGTCGACCTCGGCCCAGAACCTGGCCCTGTGGCTGGAACCGAACATCCTGCGCGTCCGGGACGCCGGCGCCGGATATCTGAACGTGGTGCTGGACAACCGATCCGGACGGCGTCCGCAGACCGTGACGCTGTCCGGCTCCGACCCCGAGCGGGCGGTGCGCTTCGGATTCGGACCACCGGTCGTCCAGATCGGGCCGGGCGAGATCCTCACCGCCCAACTGCGCGTGGACGCCGCTCTCCCGCCCGACGGCCAGGAGGTCGAACGGCCCCTGACCGTGGTCGGGACCAGCCACGACGGCCGCCGGGTGGAAGGGACTGGATCGTTCGTCCAGACATCCTCGGCATCCATCCTGGAGCTTCGGCTCGACCCCAGTGTGGTGCGGATCCAGGACGCCTCCGACGCCGTCGTCACCCTGATCGCCGACAACCGGGAGAGCATTGTCCCGGCCCGCATCCAGCTCGAAGGATCCGACCCGGAACGGGCCGTCCGCTTCGACTTCCAGCCGTCGTGGCTGGACATACCGCCCGGCGGATGGGCCTCGTCGCGCCTGCACCTGCGCGCCTCCCGCCCCGAGCGGGGCAAGGAACTGACCCGGCAGATCACCGTCACCGCGGTGGACGAGCGCCGCGAGGTGTCGACCACCGGCAGCCTGATCCAGACGTCGTCGGACCGGCGCCCGATGATCGGACGGCTCCTCACCCTGCTCGGCTGCCTGCTGATGATCGCCGGTGTCTTCCTGCCCTGGACCACCGCCCCACGGCGGATCACCGGCATCAACTTCTCCCTTCCGGAGTTCGCCGAGGACACCAACATCAGCCTGAAGCCGCTGCACACCAGCGCCGAGCAACTGCGCCACGTCCCGGCCGCGTTGATCTCGGCGGGCCTGATCGTCCTGCTGTTCGCGACGTTGACGCTGTTCGGTCTGACCGGCACCAAGGGTCGATTGATCCGGACCATGGCGATGCTCGGATTCCTGTTCGTGGTCGGGTTCTCACTGGCCTTCGTCGTGCGAGCCGACACGTTCGGCCCCGGCATCGGGTTGATCATGGTGGCCACCGGCGCGGTGTGCGCATTCGCCGGCGGCGTGGTGGGGCGTCGCTGAGTGACCCCTGCCCGAAAAGGCAATCGGCGCTTCCCTCCCGATGTGCCCGCGGCGCCTTCACCGGGCCCCGCCGGGGGCGGAGGGTTGACGGGTGATCTCCGAGGTGGACAGCGCCCTGCGCGCGCTGATCGAGCGGGAGGCGGCCGACTCGTCGGACGTGGAAGTCGTGCTGGACGCACCGACCAAGGAATGGGCCGGGCGGCGCAACGTCCCGACCATCGACGTCTACCTCTACGACATCCGCGAGGACCTGCGTCGCCGGGAGCGGGGCCTGATCAACGAGTATTCCGACGACCGGGTGGTCAGCCGCCGGCTGCCGCCCCGCTATTTCAGCCTGTCGTACCTGGTGACCGCCTGGACCCAGCGGCCGGAGGACGAGCACCGGCTGCTCGCCTCCCTGCTGGCCTGCTTCCTGCGCCACGACGCGCTGCCGGGCGACGTGCTGACCGGATCCCTGGCCGACATCGGACTGCCGGTCCCCGTGTCGGTGGCCCTGCCACCACCGGAGGACCGGTCGTTCGCCGACGTCTGGACGGCACTGGGCGGCGAGCTCAAGCCGTCGCTGGACGTCGTCGTGTCGGCGCCGACCGACAGCGGCCGTTCCTACCCGGCCGCGAGCGAGGTTCAGGCCCCGCTGACCGTCGGCCTGCAAGGCGTCGACGGCCGCGCGCCGGCCGAGACGAGAAGGGCCCGGGTCCGCCGTGCTCGATGACCGGTCCGCGGTCGTCGCGCAGCCGGCGGGCGTGGCCCACCTACTGGCCCGGGCCCGCCGGCTGGAAACGGAGGTCCGCCGGCTGATCGAGCACCGGCGCCGCAACGACCCGGCGCCGGATGATCCGTTCCGGGGTCTGTACCTGTCCGAAGCGGCGATCGAACACGTGCTGTCGGAACCGGACCCGGTGCCGCCCGCCGATCGGGATGGGCTTCGGGTGGTGGAGGCCGCGGCCGACGAGGACGAACGGGTCGGCGGACCGTCGAGGCTGCGCCTCCTGGCCCGCCGGGCCGAATTGACCGAACTGGACGTCGAGCTGCTGCTGGTGGCATTGGTTCCCGACCTGGACAGCCGGTTCGAGAAGCTCTACGCCTACCTGAACGACGACGTCACCCGCCGCCGGGCCACCATCGGCCTGGCCCTGGAACTGTTGCGGATACCGGCCACCGACGGTGCCGCCCGAGCCCGGCTGCACGCCGCGGCGCCGCTGGTGCGGACCGGACTGCTGACCATCGAGGAACCGGACCGCCCATTCCTGAGCCGCGGACTGCGGATTCCGGACCGGGTGACCGCGCACCTGCTCGGCGACGACACCCCCGACGAGCAACTGCTGGAGCTCCTGACCGAGCGCCGTCCGCTCGACGGCCCGCTGGTCGGCGCCCTGGCCGATTGCCTGCTGGCCGGCGAGCCTCTGGTGTACGTCCGGGAATCGGCCCCGGGTACCGGCACCGGACTGGTGGTGGCGGCGGCGACCCGCGCCGGCCGCCCGTTGATCGGTCTCGACCTGACCCGCTGGCCGCCCTACCCGCCGACCGCCGACCTGGTGACGGTCGTCGCCCGCGAGGCCGCCCTGACCGGCGGCCTGGTGCTGGCCCATCCGATCGAAGCCCTGGCCGCCGTACCCGGTGCGCTCCAACGCCTGTCGGCGATCGGGCTCCCCCTCGCCCTGGTCGGCTCGGTCCACTGGGACCCGTCATGGAGCTCCCTGGTGCCGCTGATCGTGCCCGCCGGTCAGATGAGCGCGGGAACCAGGACCGGGCTGTGGCGACACGCCCTGGCCCGCACCGACGACGACGGCGCACTGGCCGCCTGGACCGAGAGCGCGTCCGGCGCGCAGCTGGTGCTCGGGCCGGACCAGATCGACCGGGCGGTGAGTGCGGCCACCGCCCTGGCCCGGTTCCAGCGGACCCCGCTGGACGCGGGATTGCTGCGGCGGGGCGCCATGGCCCAGAACGCGGCCGGCCTGGAGCGGCTGGCCCGGCGGATCGAACCGGCCGTCGGATGGCCCGATCTCGTCCTGCCACCCGCCACCATCGGGCAGTTGCAGGAGGTGTCGATCCGCGCCCGGAACCGGGACCGGGTCCTCGCCCACTGGCGGATGCGGCCGGGCGGAGGGCGTGGTCGTGGCGTGCTGGCGCTCTTCGCCGGGGACTCGGGCACCGGCAAGACGATGGCCGCCGAGGTGATCGCGGCCGATCTCGGACTGGACCTCTACACGGTGAACCTGGCCACCGTGGTCGACAAGTACGTCGGCGAGACCGAGAAGAATCTGGAACGCATCTTCGCCGAGGCCGGCGGGGTCAACGCGGTGCTGCTGTTCGACGAGGCGGACGCGGTGTTCGGCAAGCGCAGCGAGGTCCGTGACGCCCACGACCGTTACGCGAACATCGAGAGTGCCTACCTGCTGCAGCGGATGGAGTCCTTCGACGGGCTGGCCATCCTCTCGACCAACCTCCGGTCCAACATCGACGAGGCGTTCACCCGCCGGCTCGACTCGGTCATCGACTTCCCGGCCCCGGACGAGGCAGCCCGGGCGGCCCTCTGGCATCGGTGCCTGGCGCCCCCACTGCCGTGCGCACCGGACCTGGACCTGGACTTCTGCGCCCGGTCGTTCAGCCTGTCCGGCGGCAACATCCGGTCCGCGGCGATCACCGCCGCCTATCTGGCCGCCGGTGCCGGCCGTCCGGTGCAGATGAGCGATCTGGTGTCGGCCATCGCCCAGGAGTACCGCAAGCTGGGTCGGCTCGTCCTGGATCGGGAGTTCGCCCCCTACACGGCCCGGTCCACGGCACGGTGAGCCCGCCTCGCCCGGCGCCGCGGAAATTCTGTGGCCGCGTTGAGCATTTGTTGAGCGCACGTTGAGGACGGTGCGGAGGATGGCCGGCAACGAAACATCTGCTCACCCGGAGGATCTCGTGCCCGCTCCCATCCCGACCTACGTGTACGCCGACGACCCGATCCTGCAGGCCGGGGTGGCCAGCCAGCTGCGGATGCGCCCGGAGATCAGAGTGCTCGGTCCGGGCGAGATCGACGCGGCCGAAGTGGCCGTGATCGTCGCCGACACGCTCGACGAGGAGGTGACCAGGGTGCTCCGGGCGGTCCAGCGCGGCGGCGTGCCGCGGACCGTACTGGTGGCCAGGGTGATCGACGACGCCACGTTGGTCGCCGCCGCCGAAGCCGGGGTGGCCGGGCTGCTGCGCCGAACCGAGGCCACCCCCGACCTGTTGGTGCGGACCGTGATGAAGGTGGCCTCCGGTGGCGGCGAGATCCCGGCCGACCTGATCGGCCGACTGCTCGGCCAGGTGGGCCGACTGCAGCGGCAGGTCCTCGCCCCGCGCGGTCTGGCCTTCTCCGGTCTGAGCGACCGTGAGGCGCAGGTGCTCCGCATGGTCGCCGACGGCCACGACACCGCCGCCATCGCGGCCGAGCTGTGCTACAGCCAGCGGACGGTGAAGAACGTTCTGCACGATCTGACCACCCGGCTCCAGTTGAAGAACCGGTCCCATGCCGTCGCCTACGCCGTGCGGGAGGGGTTGATCTGATGCACGACCACGACCACGAACGGGCCGGCTCCGCCCTGCGTCCTAAGGCCTCTCGGATCGAACCGGAGCCGTCGTCGCCGATGTGGCAGGCGGCCGGTCAGGGGCGTCCGGATGTCCTCGGTCCGGCCGGACTGATGGGTCTACAGCGGATGGTGGGCAACGCCGGCGTCGGGTCGGTACTCGAGCCGGATGCGTCACCGGTGCACGACGTGCTGTCCTCGGGCGGTGCCCCCTTGGCCTCCGACGTCCGTTCGGACATGGAAGCGGCACTGGGACATGACTTTTCCGACGTTCGGGTGCACACCGACGGGGCCGCTCACCAGTCGGCGAGGGCGGTGAACGCGCAGGCCTACACGGTCGGCCACGACGTCGTGTTCCAACAGGGCCGGTACGAACCCTCGTCGGAGGCGGGCCGGCACATGCTGGCCCACGAATTGACCCACGTCGTCCAACAGCGCAACGGACCGGTCGAGGGCACTGATTCCGGAAACGGGGTCAGGGTCAGCGATCCGGGCGACCGGTTCGAACGGGAGGCGGCGGCGACCGCCGACGCCGCCATGTCCGGCCCGGTGACCGCCGGGGGCCCGACCACCGTGCCGGGGGCGGGCGCCGCCGTCCAGCGCGAGGAAGTGACCGAGGAGGACGAGGTGCAGACCTACGTCCAACGGGAGGACGAGACGGAGGAAGTCGAGTCCTGACGTTCCGGCACCCGATGTGCCGGGCGAGCCGATCACCGGCGGCCGGAGTCAGACCGAGCCGACCGGAACCTGTTGTCCCCACCACCGTCAAGGAGTGCACATGCCGACCTACCTCTCCCCCGGGGTCTACATCGACGAGGTCGATTCCGGATCCCGTCCGATCGAAGGCGTCGGCACCGCCGTCGCCGCCTTCGTCGGGCTCGCCGAACAGGGGCCGTTCAACAGCCCGACCCTGGTCAGCAACTGGACGCAGTTCACCAACGCCTTCGGCGGTTTCGTCGTCGGCTCCTACCTGGCCCAGTCGGTCTACGCCTACTTCCAGAACGGCGGCGGGAACGCCTACGTCGTCCGGATCGGGGCCGAGCCGGGCAATGGGAACGGCCGCGCCCATCGGCCCGAGTTGGCCGGTCCGCAAGCGGTCTCCGGCGGCTACCGATTCGTCGCCCTGGACGCCGGCACTCCGGAGGGGCAACTCACGGTCGACATCCGCGGACCCGAGGGTGACGCCCCGGAGGGCACCTTCAAGCTCGTGGTGCGACAGGGCGAGCAGGTTCTGGAGGAGTTCGACCGGCTCGGTACGGGACGGGGACGGCAGAACCTGGCCACCGCCGTGAACGCCGGTTCCAAGCTCATCAAGATCGAGGAGGCGGCCAGCGGAGCCGCCCTGGTCGCGCCCCCGATCGGGGCGAGCGTCACGTTGACCGCACCCCCTCCGCCGGCGGCGGTGCCCTCAGCGCGGTTGTCGAGCGAGGACTACGTCGGCGACGTGTCCGAACGCACCGGATTCTCCGGGCTGGAGGCGATCGACGAGGTCACCATGGTCTGCGTCCCGGACCTGATGAGCGCCTACCAGCAGGGCGCGATCGATCTGGAGACAGTCCAGTCGGTGCAGCTGGCCATGATCGCGCACTGCGAACTGATGGGTGACCGGATTGCCATCCTGGACCCACCGCCCGGTCTCAACGCCCAGCAGGTGAAGGAATGGCGGGTCGACAAGGCCGGGTACGACTCGAAGTTCGCCGCGCTGTACTGGCCGTGGGTCAAGGCCACCGACCCGGCATCGCAATCGAACATCTACATGCCGCCGTCCGGATTCGTGGCCGGCATCTGGGGACGCAACGACGACACCCGGGGCGTGCACAAGGCGCCGGCCAACGAGGTCGTGCGAGGCGCCATCTCGCTCGAGGTGCAGATCACCAAGAACGAGCACGACCTGCTGAACCCGGTCGGGATCAACGCTCTGCGGTCCTTCCCCGGCCGCGGCATCCGCATCTGGGGCGCCCGGACGCTGTCCTCCGATCCGGCCTGGCGGTATCTGAACGTTCGACGCCTGTTCAACTATCTCGAGGAATCGATCCTGGCCGGCACCAACTGGGTGGTGTTCGAACCCAACGACGACGCTCTGTGGGCCAAGATCCGGCGCACCTTGTCGGCGTTCCTGGTCATGGAATGGCGCAAGGGTGCACTCTTCGGCCGCACCCCGGACGAGGCGTTCTACGTCAAGTGCGACCGCGAGACCAACCCGGCCGAAGGCATCGACGCCGGGCAGGTCGTCTGCCAGATCGGGGTCGCCCCGGTGAAACCGGCCGAGTTCGTCATCTTCCAGCTCTCGCAGTTCTCCGGCGGCACCAGCTTGGTCAGCGAATAGTCCTCTCACTCGAATCTCTGCGGAAAGGTTGTGCAGCAATGGCTCTGGCGGATTTTGACTCGAGCGTCGGGCATTCGTTCGGCCTGGAGATCGACGGCATCCAGATCAAATCGATCACCGAGGTGAGCGGTCTGAAGATGGAACAGGATGTGATCGAGCTCAAGGAGAACGGCGTCGACGGCAAGTACGTCATCAAGAAACTCCCCGGACGGTGGAAGGCCGGCGAGGTGACGTTGACCCGCGGCCTCACCGACGACACCAGCTTCGAGCAGTGGGTCAAGGACTCGCAGTTCGGGAAGATGAGCGACTCCCGCAAGAACGGGGCCGTCGTGGTCTACGACTACGAGGGCAACGCGCTCAAGCGGTACACGCTGACCAACGCGTGGCCGAAGAGCCTGGAGATCAGCTCGCTCAAGGCCGGTGACACCAGCGTGCTCACCGAGAAACTGGTGGTCACCTACGAGCGGATGGAGGTCGGCTGATGCGACGGGGTCCGGCCGACGGGGCGGTGTCCCTGGCCGAGCGGCCGGCCGCGGAGCGGACCCGGGAGGTCGAGGTCCGCCCCGAGCCGTTCCGCACCGAATTCGCCTTCCAGCTGCCGCGGGGTTACGTGGACGCCGGCGGGACCGTGCACCGGGACGGCGTGATGCGCCTGGCGACTGCCCGCGACGAACTGGTGCCACTCCGGGACGACCGCGTGCGGGAGAACCCGGCGTATCTGACCGTCGTGCTGCTGGCCCGGGTGGTCACCCGGATCGGCACCGTCAGCGATGTGCACGCCGGCGTCATCGAGAACATGTTCGCCACCGATCTGGCGTTCCTGCAGGACCTCTATCGGCGGCTCAACACCGAGGGGCACACCCGCGCAGCGGTCACCTGTCCCAACTGCGACCACCATTTCGCGATCGACATCGCCGGTGGGCGCCTGGGGGAATAACGACGTGCGCACCGGACCGGCTGTACGAGGAGGTCGCGTACATCGCCTATCACTTCCATTGGGCGGCCGACGATCTCCTCGATCTCGAACACGCCGAACGGCGCCGGTACGCCGCCGAGATAGCCAAGATCAACACCAGGATCCAGAAGGGGCAGTGACGCACAATGGCACGGTGGTGGCCGCGGGCGACGCCGACGTCATCGCCGGCGCCGGGACCCGCCGGGCCGGCGAAGCAGACGTCCGGACGGTCCGCACCCACGCTCGGCCTGGAACCGACTCCCGGGTGGCGGGAGCTGCCGCCCATCCAGCGGTCGGTGACGGCCATGCCCCCGGCGGCTCCGGACTTCACGCCGTCGATGGTGACGTCCTACAACCCCAGTCTGCTCGGCCCGCTGGGCCACCAGCTGGACACCGCCGGGCCGGCCGGAACGGTGACGGCTCACCCGGTCTCGGCGGTACGCGACAACTCCGGTCCCGACCTGGTCCTGGCCTCGGCCCCACCGGCGGCGGGCCGCGGGGCGGCGCCGGTGCGGCGTCTGCTGCAACGCATCATCTCGGCGCCCGATGTCGCCGCTCGGTCCAGCGGCGACCGGGCGGGCGGCGACCGGCCGGGCGGCGACCGGCCGGGCGGCGACCGGCCGGGCGGCGACCGGCCGGGCGGTGACCGGCCGGGCGGTGACCGGGCAGCTCAGCGTCTTCCCGCCGCCGACGGTGGTTCGACTGCGTCGGAGTCCCGGACCACCTCCTCGGCAACGGATCTGACCCGGTCGGCCGAACCGGCCGCGCCGACCGAACCGGCCGCGCCGCACCTTCTGGCAGAGCCCTGGCCGGTACCGGTGGTGCCCCTTTCCCTGCCACAGGTGCAGCGGGTGGCCCAGGCCGTCCAGGCCGTAGACACCGGCCCCCGGCTGGAGTTGCCGGTCGTCCCCACCGCGGGGCGACCCACCGGCGCGGACCGCAGCGGCGACACGGCCGCGACGACGGATTCCGTTGTCCCATCGGCACTGTCGTCATCCCCGCAGCCATTCTCGCCGTCGGACGCACCGGTGACATCGCCCGTCGCCCAGCGAGTACCGGACGCTGCGCCGGCGGACCGATCTCCGCTGCCCACGCCGGCCTCGCCCGTCGAGATCGGTACCGAGGGTCCGATGACGTCGATGCCGCTCTCGTCGGGGCACCGGCCGACCTCGGGGGCAACGACCAGGACGGTCCCTCCGGACCCCGCCGTCGAGCGCGGACTCGGGATGCCGTTGACGGGGACACCGACGCCCGACTCGACCGGGTCCGCGCCCTTCGTGGGCGTCCAACGGGTGGTCCGCGACATGGCTCCCTCGGCGCCGGCCCGCCCCGGGCCGCATGGGGCACCGTCACCCGGCCCGATCGCTCTCGAGCCGCCGCTGCAGCTGGGGCGAGGACCATTCGTCCTGCAGCGCCAGGAATCCGCGCAGAAGCCGACCGAGCGGCCGAGCCCGGTTGATCCAGCCGGGCCTACCTCGGCGACCGATCCGACGGCTGGGATCGACTCGGACCAACCGCTCATCGGACTGGCCCACCTGCTGTCCGGTCCGATCCAGGCCACCGCCCTGGACCCGTCCGCCGGGGCCTCGGGCGTCTCGCCCGGCTCGTCACCTTCGCCCTCGCCCGCGACGGCGGGCGCGTTGTCCGGGGCTCCTCGCGTCACCAGCGGCGCCGGACCCGGTGGGGACGGCCCCGTGGTGCAGACGTTCCCATCTCTGCCCGGCTTGCCGTCGCTGCCGAAGATGCCCTCCGTGCCGAAACTGCCCCATCTTCCGGCGGCGCCGGCCGTGCCGGGTCTTCCCGACCTGCCGCACCTACCGACGGTGCCGAACGCATCGAACATGCCCGGCCTACCGGATATGTCGCACCTCCCGACCCTGCCCGGCGCACCCGACATGTCGAATCTCCCGAACATGCCCGACCTCTCGCACCTCCCGACCCTGCCCGGCGCACCCGACATCTCGCATCTCCCGAACGTGCCCGGTCTGCCGAACCTGTCCCACCTCCCCACCCTGCCCGGCGCACCCGACATGTCGAATCTCCCGAACGTGCCCGACCTCTCGCACCTCCCGACCCTGCCCGGCGCACCCGACATCTCGCATCTCCCGAACGTGCCCGGTCTGCCGAACGTGCCGTCGGCGTCCGACCTGCCGCAGGCGTGGCCGGCCCTCCCGGATGTCTCGTCGCTGCCCGGGGTTCCGTCGCCCTCCGACCTGCCGGCTCGACCAACCCTTTCCGATCTGGCCGCGCTGCCGCTGGGTCGGCCGGCGCTCGGGGACCGGATGATCCATCGACCCGAGCTCCCGCTGGATCAACCGGACCTGACGTCCGGCCCGGCCGGGCTACCCGATGGAATCGGATTGCCGAGCGGCGGGCCGGCATCCCTTCCCGCGTCCTTACCGGGCTTTCCGTCGGCCCTCCCCCTCATTGCCGGTGCGTCGGCCCCATCCGGATCGCCCGCCTGGCCGAGCCGCCCGCCTGTCCCCGGAATTGCTTCGTCCTTGACCGGGCCGACGGGCGCTACCGCCTCCGCAGGCAGCACCGCCCGGCCGGACCTCCCCGGCAGCGTCGGCACCGACACCGGCAACGGCTCCCCGTCCATCACGACCAGCAGTCCCACCCCACCTCCGGGGGTCGCCGGGGCCGGTCTCGGAGCGTCCCCGGCGGTCGCCGCCGTGGCCACCCCGGGGACCGGCCCCGGCGAGCCGCTGCCCACCGACCTGGACGAACTGGCCCGTCGGCTGCTGGATCCGATGTCGGCCCTGCTCCGGAACGCCCTCTGGATGGAGCGGGAACGAGCCGGCCTGATCACCGATCTGCGGCGCTGACGGCACGGGAATCGTTCGCGCACCACACCTATCGCACCAGGAGAAGAGCATGGACACCAACGATCCGGCGGTTAGCGTCTGTTTCGCGGTCAGCATCGACGACGACGATCTCGGCGTCTTCAACAGCTGTGACGGGCTCGGCATCGAGATGGTGATGGAACAACGGGAGGAGGGCGGGAACAACTCGATGGTCTGGCAGTTGCCGACCCGCCTGAAGTACTCCAACGTCAAGCTGTCCCGCCCGATCGGCGCCGATTCGGCCAAGCTCACCGGTTGGTTCGCCAAGATGGTCAACGGCGTGCAGCCGACCACCGGGGTCATCTCGGCCATGTCGTGGGACGACCGCGTGGTCGCCCGGTGGTCGTTGATCGGCGTCATCCCGGTGCGCTGGACCGGCCCGAGCCTGAACTACGACTCGCCCAAGGTGGCCACCGAGACGCTCGAGATCGCCCATCACGGAATCCTTCCCGGGGCGGCGTGATGGGTGAGGCGACCGCTCTGTCGGCCAACGCGGGCGGGACACCCGCGGCGCCCATGCCGCTCGGCGGCGACAACCGCGCGCAGATCGACCGGGCCAGCATCACCGTCCACGAATCGAAACCGGCGGTCGGCGGGGCCGCCCTCGGAGCCCAACTCGACAAGATCGACTTCCAGTTCAATCCGAAGGAACTGACGATCGCCAAGACGGCCAAGTGGGAACGGAAACCGGCGAAGTCGGCCCAGAAGGCGGCGCCGCCGGAGTTCAAGGGGGCCGAGCCGTGCAAGCTGACCCTGGAGATGTTCTTCGACGCCTCGGGCAAGCACGACGGCAGTGTGGTGGCCGTGGTCGAGAAACTCTTCAACTGCTGCGTTCCGAGCAGCGACAAACCCACCGCGTCGCCCCCCCTGGTGCAGTTCCACTGGGGCCCGATCAAGAGCTTTCCGGCGTTCATCACGTCGGTCAGCGCCAAGTACACGGTGTTCGCCTCCGACGGCACGCCCATCCGCGCCGTGTGCACGGTGTCCCTGGAGGAGATGCCGGGCGGCAAGGGCAAGCAGAACCCGACGTCCGGCAGTCTCACCACCAAGAAGGTGCATCGCATGGTCAGCGGCGACACCCTGGCCTCGATGGCCTACCGCGAGTACGGCGATGCCACCCGATGGCGGGAGCTGGCCGAGTTCAACGACATCGACGACCCGTTGCGCATCGGTTCCGGATACACGCTGTTGCTCCCCGATGCGGAAGAGCTCACTCGCGCGGAAGGTTGACCGTCATGCCCACCAGCACCAGCTTCGCCGTCGAGATCGGCGGCTCGCCGTTGCCCGATGACGTGCGCGCTCGCCTCGTCTCGGCCGTGGTCGACGACAGCCGATTGCTGCCGGACCTGTTCCTCCTCCGGTTCCGCGATCCCGACCACATCGTGTTGGCCAAAGCGGGAGCGAAAATCGGTGCCAAGGTGAAGATCTCGGTGGAGGTGGCCGGGGGCCGGGGCGCCACGGGGTTGCTCGACGGCGAGATCACCGCGGTGGAAACCGATTTCGACAGCACCGGAACGTTCACCGTCATCCGTGGGTACGACCAGTCGCACCGGTTGTTCCGCGGCCGAGGGACCCACACCTACCGGCAGGTGACGGCGGCCGACGTTGCCGCCGCGGTGGCCAAACGGGCCGGTCTGCGGTCGGGACGAATGGACCCGACCAGCACGGTGTACGAGCACCTGACCCAGAGCGGGATCACCGACTGGGAATTCCTGCAGTCGCTGGCCCGGGAGGTCGGCGTCGAGGTGTCGGTCACCGACGGGGCACTGGATTTCGCCAAGCCGACATCGGCTTCCACCGCGCCGGTCGGCACCGCCCGCCCCACCGAGGATCCGCTCGTCCTGCAGCAGGGGGTCGACCTGCTGCGGTTCCGGGCCGTGGTGACCTCGGCCGAACAGGTCAGCCAGGTGCAGGTGCGGGGGTGGGATCTGGCGACCAAGAAGGCTCTGGTCTCCACCGCCCCGGCCCGGACGACGAGCGCCGACCTCCCCGGAGCCAACCCGGCCAAGCTGGCCGAGACCTTCGGCTCGCCCGTGTTGGTCAGCACGGACACTCCCTACCGCAGCCAGGCCGAGGTGGACGCAGCGGCGACCGCCATGGCCGAGCAGGTCGCCGGCAGCTTCGCCGAATTCGACGGCGTGGCTCGCGGGAACCCGCAACTGGTGGCCGGACAGGCGATCTCGGTGGCCAACATCGGAGAGCCGTTCGACGGGAAGTACACCATCACCACATCCCGCCACCGATACGACCCGGTGACCGGGTACACCACCAGTTTCGCGGTCACCGGTCGGCAGGAACGCAGCCTGCTCGGGTTGACCGGCGCCGGCGCGACCGGTACCGGCGCCGGCCTGGCCGGCCCGATGGTCGCCCTGGTCAGCGACAACCACGATCCACAGGCGCAGGGCCGCGTCCGGTTGTCGATGCCGTGGCTGTCGGACGACTACACCAGCGACTGGGCCCGCACGGTGCAGGCCGGAGCCGGTAAGGATCGCGGCGGGATGGTGGTCCCGGAAGTCGGCGACGAGGTGCTGGTCCTGTTCGAGCAGAACGACATTCGCCGTCCGTACGTCGTCGGCGGCCTCTTCAACGGGGTCGACACGCCCAGGGTGGGCGGCGGGGACGCGGTGGACGCAAATTCGGGACGGGTGAACCGTCGGTCGACGGTGTCGCGGCGTGGGCATCGCATCGACCTGTTCGACGATGACGGACGGGTCGAGGGCATCACCCTGGCGGTGGCCGGGGACGGGTTGAAGCTGACCCTCGACGCCGTCGGGACCGCGGTCACCGTCCACAGCGACGGCACCGTCCGCGTCGAGGGCAAGAAAGGGATCGTCATCGACGCCGCGTCGGCCAAGCTCGAACTCAAGGGCGGCGAGATCGCGGTCAGGGCCTCCACCGGCCTGAGCCTGGAGAGCAGCGGCGGCGGGGTCACGGTCAAGGCCGGCGGCGCGCTGGCCTTGACCGGGACGACGGCCAAGTTGGAGGGCTCCACCACCACCGAGGTCAAGGGGGGCGCCCTCTGCTCGGTGTCGGCCACCCTCGTCAAGATCAACTAGGAGGATCAGATGCCCCCAGCCGCCCGGATCGGCGACGCCACAGCACATCCCGGCCTGATCGGGCCGCCCGGCGTGCCGACCGTCCTCATCGGCGGTCGCCCGGCGGCCACCGTCGGCACGCCACACATCTGCTCGTTCCCGCCGCCGGCCGTCCATCCACCGACCGTCATCGTTCCGCCGGGCTGCCCCACGGTCTTGATCGGCGGGCGGCCGGCCGCACGCGTCGGCGACCTGGCCGCGTGCGGCGCTCCGATCGTCGTCGGCGAATTCACCGTCCTGATCGGAGGATGAGCATGACGAGCGCCCGTACGTCCCCGGACTTCGTCGGCCGCGGCTGGTCCTTCCCGCTCTCCATCGACGCGTCCGGGCGTTTCGGCCTGGTGTCGGGCGATCGGGAGATCGCCGAATCCATCCGGTTGATCCTGGGCACGTCGCCCGGCGAGCGTCCGATGCGGCCGGAGTTCGGATGCGCCGTACACGATCGGGTCTTCTCCCCGGCCAACGCCTCGACCGCCGCCGCCGTGGCGGACGACGTGCGGTCGGCGCTGGAGGCGTGGGAGCCACGCATCGAACTGCAGGACGTGAAGGTCAGTTTCGCCACCGCCGACCTGTGCGTCCTGCACATCGACATCGCCTATCGCATCAAGGGTTACAACGATCGACGCAATCTGGTCTTCCCGTTCTACCTCATTCCCGACGAATCGAGCAGGTGAGCCCCGATGGCCCTTCCCGTCCCCCACCTCGACGACCGGCACTTCCAGGATCTGGTGGACGACGCCAAAAGGCTGGTGCAGCAGCGATGCCCGGGTTGGACCGATCACAACGTCTCCGACCCGGGAGTCACGCTGATCGAAGCCTTCGCCGGCATGGTGGATCAACTGATCTATCGGTTGAACCGGGTGCCCGACAAGCACTACGTCAAATTCCTGGAACTGATCGGGCTCGAGCAACGCCCACCGAGCGCGGCCCGGGGAACGGTCACCTTCTGGCTCGCGGCCGCCCGCCCCTATCCGGTACTGGTGCGCGCCGAGACCGAGGTGGCGACGGCACGCACCGACGCCCAGGACGCCGTCGTGTTCTCGACGGTCGCCGACCTCGAGATCGTTCCGTGCAGCTTCCTACGGGCCGGTGCCGCGCCGGCCGGCGGCGAGGTCGTCGACATGACATCGGCACTCGCCGCCGGCGGTGGCTTCGCCTGCTTCGCGGAGCGACCGCAGGTGGGCGACGCGCTCCTGGTGGGTCTGTCCGCAGCGGTTCCGTCGTGCGCGGTGGTGCTGCGCATGGACTGTCGGGTGTCGGGCGTCGGTGTCGACCCGCGGGACCCACCGCTGCAGTGGGAGGCCTGGACGGCGACCGGCTGGCAGCCGTGCGAGACCGACCTGGACGAGACCGGCGGCCTCAACCGGCCGGGTGACGTCGTCCTGCATGTGCCTGACGCACACGAGACGTCGATCATCGGCGGGGAACGGGCGGGTTGGCTGCGCTGCCGGCTGCTGGCCCCGCGCGAGGATCAACGGACCTACAGCGAATCGCCTCAGGTGCGCCACATCTCGGCCTTCACCAAGGGCGGCACGGCGAAGATGGTCCACGCGGAGGTGATCCGCGAGGAGGAGCTCGGCCGGTCGGACGGGGCGCCCGCGCAACGCTTCCGGCTGGCCCGCCATCCGGTGGTTCCGTGGGAGGAACCGATGACGCTCGGGGTGATGGACGACGAGGGGGTCGCCACCTGGACCGCGGTCGAACACTTCGCGGCGTCCGGCCCGCAGGACACCGTGTTCCACGTCGATTCGTTCGCCGGTGAGGTGCAATTCGGTCCGGCGGTGCGACAGGCCGACGGCACGCTGCGCTGCTTCGGGGCCATCCCGCCCAAGGGGGCGCACCTGCGTCTGCTCTGCTACCGGACCGGTGGCGGCAGCGTCGGCAATGTCGCCGCCGGGAAGGTGGCGGTGCTCAAGACCAGCAATCCGGAGATCGCGTCGGTGGTCAATCGGTCGGCGGCCGTCGGAGGCGCCGACGGCGAGACGATCGGCGACGCGATGGTCCGCGGTCCGCTTCTGCTGCGGTCCCGCAGCCGGGCGGTCACGGCGGACGATTTCGTGCAGCTCGCCCTGGAGGTGGCGCCTGAACTGGGCCGGGTGCAGTGTGTGGCCGCCGAGGCGCCGGCCGAGGCCGGTGGCGTTCGGATCCTGCTGGTGCCGCACCTGAGCCGGGATCCACAGACCGGAGCGGTTGCCCTGGAGGACCTGTCCCCGCTTCCGGAGACTCTGGACCGGGTCACCAACCACCTGGCCGAGCGCAAGCTGATCGGCACCCGACTGCTGGTGACACCACCGCGCTACGAGTGGCTGACCGCCGTGGTGAGCGTGACGGCCAAGGCCACCCATCGTTCCGACGACGTCCGCCGGCAGGTGCTGCAGGCGCTGTACCGGCTGTTCGATCCGCTGATCGGCGGGGCGGACGGCACCGGGTGGCCGCTCGGCCGGGCCGTGCAAGCCCATGAGGTCAACGCCGCCCTGGCGCGAGTGCGCGGGGTCGACCTCTCGCAGGACATGACGATCCGGTTGTATCCGGCCGACCCGGTCACGCGACGCCGCGGACAGGAAACGCAGCGGCTGACGCTCAGGCCGACCTCCCTGGTGTTCTCGTTCGAACACCAGGTCCGGGTGCGGCCATGAGAGGCTCCGTGCCCGACCTGGTCTCGCCGCACCCCCTGGGCGCCGGCCTGCCGGCGCTGTTCCTCGCCGACCCGTTGGCCCAGGCCATCTGCGCGGGTCTGGACGAGGTGTTGGCCCCGGTGATCGCCACCCTCGATTCGTTCCCGGCCTACCTGGATCCGGCGACCGCGCCACCGGACCTCCTCGGTTGGCTCGCCGGGTGGCTCGGCTTGACCATCGACGACAACCAGCCCGAGCGACGCCAACGCGATCTGGTCGCGGGCGGGATCGACCTGCTGGCACGGCGGGGCACGCTCGGTGGCCTCCGGGCCGCCATCCGGCTTTTCCTGGACGTCGAGGTCCACCTGCAGGATCCCGGCGGCCATCGGTGGTCGGAGTCGCCGGACGCCCCTCTGCCGGGTTTGCCGGGTTCGTCAGGTTCGTCAGGTTCGTCGGGTTCGTCAGGTTCGTCGGGTTCGCCGGGTTCGCCGGGTGGAGAACTGGTGGTCAGGGTCCGCTCGGCCGACTATCCGGGCCTGGACGTGCGGCGGCTGGAGTCGGTCATCGCCGCCTCGGTCCCGGCCCACGTGCCGTACCGCGTCGAGGTAGTGGATACGCCGTGACCGGTTGGGCGACTCGTAAGACCGGCCCTCCACTCGTCATGCTGCCGGGGCCGTGACGAGGTCTCGCAGGTAATACCAGTGATCCCAGGCGTCCCACGACCGCCGCCGCACCCCCGCCGCCGCACCCCCGCCGCCGTCAGTACGCCGAACTCGCCAGTACGCCGAACCAGTCAGCCGACGGGCAATCCGAGTTCTTCCTGCATGCGGTGATACTGGCGCCGGGCGCGCTGGGCCGAACTCGCATCACCGCGCGCTTCGTGCAGTTCGATGGTCAACAGCCACGGCGGATCCTGGTACGGGTCCAGTTGGACGGCACGCCGCGCGGTCGCCAAGGCATCATCGGCGTGGCCCGCCGCGGCCAGGTCGGCGGCGAGCGCGGTGGCGGCGGCGCCCGCGGTCAGGCGGTACTCCTCCCGGCGGTCCGCCACGAACTCGGCCGGTCCATCCTCGGGGAGCAGATCTCCGGCGTACAGATCGAGAGCACGTCGACGAGCCGCTGCGGCTGCGGCCAGATCGCCACGGCGGGTGGCCGTTTCGGCCAACGCCACCGCGTCCACAAATTCGCGGACATCGATCTGGGCGCCCGGCGGCAGATGCAGCTGGTAGGCATCCCCGTGACGGACCAGGCTCTCCCCGGTCGGCCATTCGGCCCGTTCCAACACCTGCCGGATGCTCGAGATCGCCACCTGCAGACGCCGGGTCCCGGCGACCAGATCGGCCTCCGGCCACAACTGGGCGATCAGCGTCTCCCGATGCAGATCTCGGTCGGGTGAGAGCATCATGAAGCGAAGCAACGCCAACGCTCTCGGTCGCAAGGCGGACACATCAACGGGGCAGCCATCGAGGGTGATGGCGAATCCGCCGAAGAGCCGGATGCCGATCGACCTCGGCGCGCCGGACTGGCTCCGTCGGGACGAACCGGCCGACGCCACCCCGACCTCCGACCCCACCGCGACCGCCGACCCCACCGCAACCCCCGACCCCACCGCAACCCCCGACCCCACCGCAACCCCCGACCCCACCGGAGCCCCCAGCCGGTCGAGGGCCGGCATCGGCACGGGAACCGGAGACGGAAGGAGCGTCCGCGCGGCCGCCGGACCGGGCGACGTGGCCGGGGCTCCGCCCCGGGTCGACGAGGCGGGGACGCGGTCCTGGGTCGAGGCCCGGCCCCCCAGGCCCGGATGCGAGACGAGCGCACGTAGGCCGTTTCGCAGACCGCACCGGGCGGCCACGTCTGCGGCTGCCCTGACCCAATCCTGGTCATTCGCCGCCATGGCCACGGCGAGCAACGCCACCGCCTGCGGCCCTGGGCTGCCGAGCTTCTCGGCGGCCCGCTCGACCGCCGCCGCGGTCGCCATCGGATGCGATGCCTCACCCGTCGTCGGATGCGATGCCTCATCCGTGGTCGGCTGCGAGGCATCGCGCGTCTTCTGCTGCGAGGCATCGCGGGTCAGCAGCCCGAGTGATTCCGGCCAGACGGCCAGTGCCGGTGCACCGAGCGCGTGAAACTCATCGGCGGCAAGTAGATACTGCCTGCCGGCCGCTGGGTCACCGGTCAGGTGAGCGACCACCGCCCCGGCCAGCCGCAACAGGGCGGAACCCCACCGGTCACCGCGCCGCGCGCACTCATCGGGCAGTCCGGCCGCAGCCGTCACCCGCCACGCCGGCGAATCGGGGTTGATCTGCGCGAGCTCGTACAGGCCGCGGGACAGGCGAGCGATCCACGGGTACCCGGCGAGGTCGGCGTCGACCGAGAGCTCCGCCAGGGCACAGTCCTCCACCGGTCCGCGCAGGCCGTTGATCAACTCGATCACCCCCGACGCCAGCCGGCCGAGCAGGTCGACCACCGGGTCGTCATGGTTACGCACCAGGCGCAGAAGACCGGCCGCGCCGCCCAGGTCCCCGCCGATCAACCGGCACAACGCCTCTCCGAGCACCTCCCGGCCCCGCTCTGGGTTCGGTTCGGAGCGTTGCCGCTGCCCCCTGGTGGCCGCCCGGATCCGCTCGCTCCACTCGTCCCCCCGCCCCGCGCCGACGGCCGTGGCCGTCGTCCAGTCCTGGACCCGTGCGCGTTCCTGTCGGCACTGCAGCTGGAATTCCGGCTCGTCGTGCAATCGTTCAGCCAGGCGCAACAGGCGCACTCCCTCGTCGAGAGCACCGTCCCGGACGTGCCGCCGCGCCTGGGCCAGGGCCAGCCAGGGATCGGTCTGCACCATTGCCGCAGGCAGGGCCAGGTCGTCGTCGCCGTCGGCCACGACGGTCCTCAGCAGCTCCGTGACCGCCAACCAATCCTCGGCCCGCGCGTACGCCCGGACCGCCGCCCGATGATGGCCGGACCGGCGTAGAAGGTCGGCGCTCCGGGCGTACCACTGGCGAGCGAGGCCCGGGCCGTACTCCTCGACCAGCGTCAACTCCAGATGCGAGCGGAGCACCTCGTGGTACCGGAACGAGCGGCCGTCGTCGTCCGATGATGTGAAGAGCTGGCGTTGCTCGAGTTCATCGAGGACGGACGCGCTCCCGGTGGTGTCCAGCAACGCGTCGCACAGGTCTCCGGTGAGTATCCCGAGCGTGCTGGTGAGCACCAGGAACCGGCGCCGGGACTCCGGCAACTCGTCGATCACGTTCCGGGCCAGGTACGAACGGACCAGGCGCGAGCCACGGGACAACTCAGCCACCATCTGCACTCGGCGCTCACCCGACCGTCCGCGGCTGGCCAGATGGAACAACTGCAACCCCGCCGCCCATCCCCCGGTCCGGCGGGTCAGCGCCGCCGCCGCCTCAGGGGACATCGGCTCGCCGTAACCCCCGAACAGTTCCTCCACCTCCCAGGACCGGAAGCGGAGATCGTCAGCGCCGATCTCGCGCAGGAGGCCGGACACCCGCAGCCGAGGCACGTTGACCGCCGGCACCCCCCGCGATCCGATCATCACCCGCACCGCGGGCGGCCGGAACTGCAGCAACCTCTCCAGGCTTCGTTCGGCCGGCGACCCGGTCACTTCGTGAGCATCGTCGAGGACCAGCAAGCAGTCGGACACGACGGCATCGTGCAGAGTGGCCAGCAACTCATCGAACGGCAGCGTCCCGTCATGGTCGTACTGGTCGCGAAGCCCGGGGCAGACCGATCCCAGGGCGCACACCAGATGCGCGAGGAAGACGTCCTGATCACAGTCGTCCGGGGTCAGGCGGTACCACGCGACCGGATCCGCGGACCGGTCGGCCACTCGCGCCAGCAGGGTGGTCTTGCCCGAACCGGCCGGCGCCACAACAAGATCCAGCCCGGGACCCCGGTCGCTCGTGAGGGGAAGTTCCAGGCGCGGACGTGACAGCCCGCTCGCGTCAGGACGGCGGAGCTTCTCGGCCAGAATGATCGGTGCGTTCACCTTGCTCCCGGACATCGCCTCGTTGGGTGGCCGGCCGCCGGCGCTTGGTCAGCCGTGGTCGGTCGTCGGCCCTGTAGGTGAGAGCCGATCGCGGATGTAGGTGATACACGACCTCGCCTGATACGGCCGGGATCCCTCGATCGCCGCATCGACGATGTCCGCATCCGCTCGGCCGCGACCGTGCGAACGCGCGCGGGCAGGCATTCAGCCGCCGAGATTCCCACGCACGGGAATGAACCCACCCGCTCGGCGCGTTCCACGACTACAGAGCGGCAGCACGACCGCCCGTTGCCCCCTCGGCGAGGAGTCACCATGTCCGACCGACCTGAACTGCATCCCGGCACCGGCCACCCGACCAGGGCGGTCGCCAATCCGAACCGGATCATCGTCTCCGCCAACGGACGGGCGATCGCCAAGAGCGAGCGGGCCCGGGGACGGCAGGAATCCAACGACCCGGCCATGCCGTAGTCCCGCTCGGCAAGTCCCGGGTCGACGAGGTCTACTGCCCGGCCCGAGCCGGGCCACACGGTCACCTTCGAGAACGAAGCACGCCGCCGCGGAATCGCCGGCGGCGACGAGAAGGGCGGTTGTCTGCGGCGCTCTCGGCGGACCGGTGGTCAGAACTTCCGCGTGAACGGCAATGGCTTTCTCATGCGGATCAACAGCAGCAGCGGAAACAGCACGTAAGGCGCGTTGTAGAGCAGGAAGATGAACGGGTGCGGCGTGCGCTGGCCGACCGGACCGAAGAACTCGACGCCGAAGATCGGGATGGCGGTGAGCGAGATGATCATCGTCGCGTAGATGACCGCGTAGAGCTGGATCCAGTTGTACGCCTTGACCAATGCCACGATCAGCACCACGTAGAAGAGAACGTAGACGAACGCCGACGTTCCGCTGATGAACCGCAGCCACAGCGGATGTGCCTGATACAGCGGATCGTTGGCCGAAGAGTAGGTGTAGTTCCAGCGCACCAGGATGTTCGGGGAATCGGCCACTTGATCGAGGCCGAGGCCCTCCACGGAGTCACTGATGATGCAGGTGACGATGAAGATCGAGAAGATGACGGTGAACACGATGTCCATCGGGCGTTGGCGCCACGGCAGGTTCACCACGCGTGAGGCCCGAGCGAGAGCAGAAGTCATTTGTGAATGCTAACTCTCGCGCTTTCAGCAGTGACGTCGAGTTGCCGATATCTCGCGTCCACGACGATCAGCGCGAGCGCGACGATCATCAGCCCGATCCCCCGGCGACCCATCGCTCGAACCTGGCTCACGCGGATCGGTTGACGCCGGACGACCCGCGCCGCCAGGGCAGGGCCAGGAGTCAGGTCCGCCGGCGCAGGGCGGCAATGGCGAGATAGATGGCGGCGAGGCCGATCAGGAGCACGAACACCGCGAAGACCCGACTTTGCGCGTTGCCCGCGTGCACCAGCGCGATCACGCCGACGACGGTGAGCACCGTCCCGACGAAGATGTTGCCGGCCTGCCGGACCTGTTTGCGCAATGCCACCCAGCAGACGGTACGCGACATCGGCCCCGCCGTTCATAGCCCTGCCTCCGGTCGTATCGTGAGCGGGACAAAGTACTTCACGCGCGAAAGGTTCCTCATGCAGATCACCAAGCTGGGCCACTCCTGCTTGCACGTCGTCGATGGCGACGCCAACCTGCTCGTCGACCCCGGAGTCTTCTCCTCCGGCTTCGAGAACCTCACCGGGTTGACCGGAATCCTGATCACCCATGAGCACCTCGACCATCTCGATCTCGATCGGCTGCCCGCCCTCGTCGCGGCCAACCCGCAGGCCGGCCTCTACGCCGATCACGGCTCGGCCGCCACGTTGAGGTCCGCCGGATTGGCCGCGACCGCGGTCGCGGCCGGCGACTCGTTCGATGTCGGGACGCCCGTGACGGTGCACGGCGACCAGCACGCCGTCATCTATCCCGAGATCCCGACCATCACCAACGCCTCGTACCTGATCGGCGGCCGTCTGCTGCACCCCGGTGACGCGCTCGACGTGTTCGACCTGGACGTCGAGATTCTCGCCCTGCCGACGGCCGCCCCGTGGATGGCGCTCAAGGAGAGCGTCGACTACTACCGCGCGGTCATGCCCAAGGTGGCGTTCCCGATCCACGAGGGTATCTTGGCCAACCCGGCGATGTTCTACGGGATCCAGGAGAAGTTCGGCCCGGCGGACGCGACCTGGGTGGTGCCGACCCAAGGCGAATCCTTCGAGGCCTGACCCGCATCACAGCCCGTCGACGTAGTCCTTGGCCTCGCGCAGTCCCCACGAGGTGTGTTCGCGCACCAACTTGATGGCCGCGATGGCCTGGCCGGACGATTTGAGCGACCGGGCCTGCAACTCCACCTCGAGCGGCACCCACGATGCGCTGGGCAGCATCTCGTCGGCCGACAACGCGACGGGTTTGGTGAGGTCGGGCCCGGCCGGCGGGGGCGGGACCGGTCCGGCGGCCATCCGGTCGACCATCACCTTGGCCGACGCCAACCCGAGGCCGGGTGTGCCCGCCCGCAACATCCTGATCGCGGCCACCTTCTGATTGGTCTGGGCCAGGGCGCGCACGCGGTTGATCAGTTCGGGCTCGAACAGCAGCTGCGTCGGATCCACACCGCCCTGGGCGCGGCGGCCGACAAAGGTGAGCAGCAGAACCACGACCAGCACCACGACAACGATCCAGATCAGCACGGTCATCGGCCGATCCTAGTGAACATCAGCGGCGCACACTTGGGATCGTCGGCCCGACCACCGGCGATCGTCCGCGCGAGGTCGTCACGGTGATGGCGACCAGGATGATCATCAGCACGGCCGTGATGTGGATCGGAGCGCCGAAGAAGGTCGAGGCCAGCACCAGCACGGCCACGACGGGAAACGCCATCGACGCGACCGGCGTGTGCCGGTGCCGCAGGTGCAGGGCCCAGACGACAACCAGGTACAGCGTGACGGGCACGGTCACGGCCAGCCCGGATGCCCAGCCGGAGATGTGGATCTCGTGCCGGTCGTACTCCACCGCGATGTTGAGTCCGGCGCCCACCGCGGCGATCGACGCGAAGATCAGATAGTGGCCGTAACCCCACAGCAGTGACGAATTGAGATTGTTGAGCGCGTCGTGGGCCGACTTGTCGAAGTAGACCCACCACATCGAGAACAGGATCAGGATCCCGGCCGTCGCCACGCCGATCATGGCCGCCTTGTGGTCGGTCTCGTGGATTCCGGCTTCCAGCGCCACCACCACGGCGGTCACCGACTCGCCCAGCACGATGACGGTGAACAACCCATACCGCTCGGCGATGTGCGACGGGTGGTAGGGCGTGACGGCGGTGCGCTCGGCCCAGGCCGGGACGGCCATCTCCAGGAGCGCCAGAAGGACGAAACTGCCCAGGCCCCAGCTCTCCGGCAGCCAGAGCCGGGCAACCCACCCGACCTGCACGACGACAATGCCACCGGCGTATCGGAGGGCGGTCATTCGACGCTCAGGGTCGCTGCGCGCCGCTCGGAGCCAGTTGCTGACCGTCGCCAGTCGCATCACCACGTATCCGATCACCAAGACCGTGAAGTCGCGGTGCTCGGGATCGAAGGCCGGGGTCACTCCGGCGGCCAGCACCAGGCTGCCGGCGATCTGTACCAGTACCGAGATGCGGTACGGCACATCGTCGTTGTCGTAGGCCGAGGCGAACCAGGTGAAGTTCATCCACGCCCACCAGATGGCGAAGAAGATCATGGCGTAGCTGAGGACCCCGGCACCGGGATGTCCTTGTCCGATCTGCTCCTCGATCGAGATCCCGGCCCTGGACACCGCCACCACGAAACACAGATCGAACAGACACTCGAGCGGGGTCGATGCACGGTGCCGCTCGTCCCGGCTGCGCGGCGCCATCGGCCGGCGCCAGGGAATGCGATCAGGAGAGGCTGGCATCATGGCTGGTCCTTCGAGATTCCGTGCGGGCCGGTCGGCTCGACCCTAGTGCAGCCCGATGATCCCCCCGAAAGCGCGCGCACTACTCTCGCGGTGAGATCGTGATGGGCGCCAGTCGAGCAGGAACAACCGGCAGAGAACTGCCGCACGAGGAGGAGCACACCGTGTACGAGGACCTCAAGGGCAAAGTCGCCGTCGTGACCGGAGGTGCCCGCGGACTGGGCTACCAGATGGCCGGCGCCCTCGCCGCACTCGGCGCCGAGGTCGCGTTGCTCGACCTGCTGCCCGAGGTCACCGACAGTGCCGCCCGTCTGGCCGGCGAGAAGGGTGTCCGAACCGTCGGCATCGCCGCCGACGTCACCGATCAGACCTCCATCGGCAACGCCGTAGCCGCCGTTGCCGGGTCGCTCGGTACCCCGTCGATCCTGGTCAACGCGGCCGGCATCACGGCCTGGTCCGACTCCCTCGATGTGACCGCCGAGTCGTGGCGGAAGGTGATCGACGTCAACCTGACCGGCACCTTCTTCAGCTGCCAGGCCTTTGCCCGGTCGGTTCTGGCCGGCGGCGGCACCGGCGCCATCGTGAACGTCTCGTCGATGTCGGCGTTCGTGGTCAACATCCCGCAGAACCAGGTCTCCTACAACGCCTCCAAGGCCGCAGTCGACCAGCTCACGAAATCACTTGCCGTCGAGTGGATTTCGAAGGGCATCCGGGTCAATGCGATCGCCCCGGGCTACTTCCTGTCCGACATGACGAGGCAGTTCCTGGACACCAACGCCGAGCTCGGCAATTACTGGAAGTCGCTGATTCCGGCCGGCCGCATGGGCCAGCCGGCCGACCTCGACGGCCTGGTCTGCTTCCTGGCCTCCGACGCATCGCAGTACATCGTCGGCGAATCGATCGTCATCGACGGCGGTTACTCGATTGTCTGATCCGACCTCACCGCTGGCCGGGAAGGTAGTCGCCGTCACCGGAGCCGGGTCCGGCATCGGGCTGGCCACCGCGGCCGCGGTCTGTGCTCTCGGGGCGTCCGTGCTGCTCACCGGACGGACGGTGGAGAAGCTGAACACGGCGGCCGCCTCCCTCGGCGGCCCCACGTCCGTTCTGGCGTTGGACGTCTCGGCGGCCGATGCCGGGCCCCGCCTGGTCGCGGCGGCGGTGGAGGCGTTCGGACGCCTGGACGTGCTCGTGGCCAACGCCGGTGTCTACGTGCCCGGCGATCTGTGGGACGGGGCCCCGGCCGACTTCGCCAACCTGATCAGCACCAACGTGACCGGGGTGATCACCACGGTGCAGGCCGCGGTGACAGCCATGCGGGACGCCGGTCACGGTGGCGACATCGTGGTCACCAGCTCGGTTTCCGGCCACCAGGCCATCCACTGGGAGCCCGTCTACTCGGCGTCCAAGCACGCGGTCCAGGCTTTCGTCCACGGGGTGCGGCGGCAACTGATCGGGTCGGACATCCGGATCGGCGCCATCGCGCCCGGCGTCGTGCTCAACGATCTGTGGCAGGTCACCGGACCGGCCGAGATCGAGAACAAGGTCGCCGCGGGCACCGGAATCAGATCCGAGGACGTGGCCGACGCCATCGTGTTCATGCTGACCCGGCCACGCCACATCGGCATTCGCGACCTGGTGATCCTGCCCGTGAATCAGGAGATCTGAGCACGGGCGAGGGCCGGATCCGGGGCGGCGCGGCCCGCCGGCCGTGTTGGCTTCCGACGCGTCACGGCGCGGGCGGCTACTGTCACTAACTGTGAACGACAGACTGGTTTGGGTGGACTGCGAGATGACAGGTCTCGACCTCCACAACGACGCCCTCATCGAAATCGCCGCCCTGGTCACCGACGCGGACCTGAACATCCTCGGCGACGGGGTCGACGTGGTGATCCACGCCTCCGACGAAGCACTGGCTGCGATGCCCGAGGTGGTGGAGCAGATGCACGCCAAATCCGGCCTGACCGAACAGGTCCGGGCGTCGACGGTCACCCTCGACGAGGCCCAGAAGATCGTTCTGGACTACATCAAGCAGTACGTCCCTGACCCCCGGACGGCACCGCTGGCCGGCAACTCCATCGCCACCGACCGCGGCTTCCTGGCCCGCGACATGCCGGAGCTGGACGGTCACCTGCATTACCGGATGATCGACGTGTCCAGCATCAAGGAACTCGCCCGCCGCTGGTTCCCCCGGGTGTACTACGCCCAGCCGGCCAAGGGCATGGCCCACCGGGCCCTGGCCGACATCATCGAGTCGGTCCGGGAACTCGCCTACTACCGCGCGACCGTATTCGTCCCGGCGCCCGGCCCGACGTCCGAACACGCCCAGGCCGTGGCCGCCCGGTTGATGCTGGACACGCTCGAGGACTGACCGACGGCCGGGTGTGGTCCGATCCCGGCCTCTACCGGCAGGTGCGGTCGAATCCGGCCGCCTGCAGCGCCGAGTAGGTGTCGTCCGATGCCGCCACCGCAAACCCGTCCCCCACCGACTTGGCCGGGAGGTCGACCACCGGTCCGGCGTACTGGGCCAGGATCGCCAGGTCGGCCAGCGAGGTGCTGTGGTCGGTCCGCATGGCACCGCTGACCGTCCACGCGAGTCCCTGCAGCAATGCCGGGTTCCCGGACGCGGCGACCGCCTGCTCGACGGTCCGGAAGATCACGCCACCCCATGACGTGCGCTGCTGCGCCCCGTCGGACATCAGCTGCCACCGGCCACCGACCAACTGCTCGGGATGGCGGGACCGGACCAGAGCCAGGGCCTGCGTTCCGGTAACGCGCTGGGGGCCGGCCGTGGTCAGGTCCAGTCCGGTGTAGGCATCGCGCACCGGCGCCGGTACATCGACGACGATCCCGCCGAGATCGTCGATCACGGAGGTGAACACCGCGAAATCCACCACCACGAGGTGGTCGGTCGGTATCCCCAGGGTGGTGCAGAGACTGTCGACCAGGTTCTGCGGACTGACCTGGAAGGTCAAGGTCATCCGGTTGAGCTGGCGGAGACTGTTCCGCAGCAACATGTCCCGCGGAATCGAGAGCGTGGACACGGCGCCGGCCGGGGAACGGTGCACCACCAGGACGATGTCGGCCCGGGCCCCGGCGACCTGATCGGTCGTCCCGAACGTCGCCCGGCTGGCCCCGTCCGGGATCTCGGCCCGTGAGTCGGAGCCGACGATCACCCACGTCTCCCCCGGTGCCCCGGCGGTCGGGGTGATCGTGATGTGGTCGATCCGCGCCGACAGCACCACCGCGTCGAGCGCGATCAGCACCAGGACGGCCGACAGGACCGCGAACAACGCCTTCACCGCGCGGCTGCGCCGGGTACGGCGACGGGCCGGCACCGCAGTCGCGATGTCCGGCCCGTCGTCAGTGATGCTCACGGAACTCAGTGTGAACGGCTCCCACGACGCCGGGCGAACAGCAGGGTCCCGAGGCCGCCCAAGGTCAGCAGCAGGCCGACGGCCGTCATCTGGGGCGCGGCGCTGACACCGGTGCTGGCCAGGATGGGCGCTCCGGTAGTCGTGGTGGCGCCGGCGGTGGTCGACGTGGTCGTCGCCGGGTCACCAGAGGTCGCGGGCACCATGGTGGGAACGGTGGTCGTCGCGGTCACGGTGGTCGTCGTGTTGACCGGCGCGGCCATCACCTCGATCGCCAGCGACGTGGTGACGGCGCTGCTTTCACCGACCAGCTCGAGGGTGTGGGCACCGCCGACGGTGTCCAGCGGAATCGTGAACTTCTTGGTGTCGATGACCCCGTCGGCGTCGGCCACGTAGCTGGCGATCTTCACCGGCGTGCTGTGGATGTAGAGGTCGACCGTTTCACCCGGTTCGAAACCCAGTGCGTCGACGTCGTAGCTCTTGCCGGCGTTCAGGATCGGCGTGTCCATCAGGAAGTCCGGCAAGAACATGGCGGCGGAGGACACGTTGCCGTTGATGGTGAAGGTAACCGGCTTGTACTGGAACGAATCCGTGTACGTGTCACAGGTCGCCCCGAAGTCGATCTCGGCGCTGGGATACGGGTCCGGAATAGGCTCCGGGGTGAAGGACCAGGTCCCATCCGGATTCACCGGGACGACTGCGACGACCTGGTTGTCAGCCGCCTTGAACTGCCTGGCCGGGCGGGCCGCACTGGCCAACGTCGGGGTGACATCGATCGCGTACAGCGTGACGTGCGGCTGCTTTCCTTCCGGATCGGTTTCCTGTCCCCGGCAACCGGTGCCGCTGAAGACGACCGTCGAGCCCGGCGTGGCCGGGTTGGGCGAGATGGTGAAGGTCGGTGCGGGCGCTCCGGCCGAAGCGGTGCCGAGGGCAAACGTCATCGGGGCGACGACGAGGGCAGCGGTCACCAACAGTTTGTGCATGCGCATGGGCGATCTTTCTGGTCCGGTGAACGACGGCGGTTTCGTGTCTGCCGGAGATGGCCGTCGATGGCCCGGAAGTCCCCACTGCCCCCACGATGCCGTGACATTACGTGACCGGATGATCACATGTCAAAGGCGTGTGAAGAGCGCCGTTACTTCCGCCCATCCACCGGCAAAATCGCTGGTCAACGCGGTACTGCCAGCGGATGCAGGAGTACCCCGGATCGTCGGTTAGACTATTGATCCCGGTGGCCAGCCGCCGGGATGCAGGATGCATGGTGGGCGTAGCTCAGCTGGTAGAGCACTGGCTTGTGGTGCCGGTGGTCGCGGGTTCGAGTCCCGTCGCTCACCCCAGATCGAAAGGCCCCGGTTCACACCGGGGCCTTTCGTGCATTTCCGGGTACGCGACCGTCGTCCGGGCGCCCATCGGTCGCGGACGGGCCACGGCTCACCGGAGATAGTCCATGCCCATCGCCGCCCGGACCCGGTGCAACTTCTGGCTGGCCATGGAATTGGCCTCGGCGATGCCGTCCAGCAGTACCCCGTCCAGGAAGCCCGGATCGGCCATCAATTCGCGGCGGCGCGACCGCAACGGACGCAGCGTCTCGTTCACCGCTTCGATGACGGCGGCCTTCAGGGCGCCCGCTCCCCCGTTGCCGATTCCCGCCGCCACGTCGACCGGCGACCGGCCGGTCAATGCCGCCGCCATCTGCAGGAGCGAGGCCACCTCGGGGCGGCGGAGCGGGTCGAAGGCGATGTGCCGCAACGAATCCGTCCGCGCTCGACGGATCAGACGGGCCGTGGTGTCCTCGTCGTCACCGAGGGCGATCGCATTCCCCCGGGATTTCGACATCTTGTTCCCGTCGATGCCGAGGAGCACCGGGACGGTCGACAGCATGGCCTCGGGAATGTCGAACACCGGGCCGTACCGGTCGTTGAACCGGCGGGCGATCAGCCGGGTCAGCTCCAGGTGCGGGAGTTGGTCACGACCGACCGGCACCACCGTGCCGCCACAGAACAGGATGTCGGCCGCCTGGTGCACGGGGTAGGTGAGCAGCAACCCGGACAACGGCCGGGCGGCGGCCTCGGACTCGGCCTTGACGGTCGGATTGCGCCGCAGCTCGGCGTCGGACACCAGGGAGAGGAACGGCAGCAACAATTGATTCAAAGCCGGGACCGCCGAGTGCGGGAAGATCGTTGCGCCCTCAGGGTCGACCCCGGCGGCCAGGTAGTCGGCGACCAACGAGCGCACCCGTGCGGTCAGAGGTCCTGGGCTGTCCCGGTCGGCGATCACCTGGTAGTCGGCGATCACCAGGGTCAGCGGCACGCCCATTCGCTGGAGCCGCACGCGATTGGCCAGTGTGCCGAGCAGATGGCCCAGGTGCAGATCCCCGGTCGGGCGGTCGCCACTGATGACGTGATGCTCCCTCGGGGTGGTCCGCAGTTCCGTCTCGAGCTCGACCGAACGCTGCCCCGCCCGCGCGAACGAAGGATCCGGTTCGTCGGCCGTCCCGTCCTCCGGATCGAGCGCGGCGGGTAGATCGTGGAAAGTGGTCATTCTGAGCTCCTTGCTGGCAAAGGGCCGAGACCTCGGAAGGTCTGGGTCGCCGGCGCGGGAGCAGAACGACCACAGGCCGCCCGAAGGCGGCCTGTGATGGGTGGATGTGACGTCGCGGCCGCCGTCAGGCAGTCAGCCACCAGCTGGTGGGGCAGAGGTGGCGCGCGGTCATGAGAAAAACGGTAGCACCGCGACCGGCCGCCGGACGACTGGGCCGGATATCCGACGTGCCCGACGCGCAGTGACCGGAGCCACACCTCTGGCCGCAGTGACGGAGCGATACCGTCTCTGAACTGCCGGTTTTCGATGTCGGCCTCCGACCCTGTAGAGTTCTGCTTCGCCCGCCGGAGACGGTGAGTATGCGCCATTAGCTCAATTGGCAGAGCAGCTGACTCTTAATCAGCGGGTTCGGGGTTCGAGTCCCTGATGGCGCACAGAGCTTGGAGATCCCCCGTCCGGTACCACCGGGCGGGGGTTTTCTTTGCCTCCGAACGGGCCGCGCGACCGTGCCGATCTACCCTGTTGCAGTGATGACCATCGACGACGTCGCCGCCTACGCCCTGTCGTTGCCGCAGGCGGTCGAGACGCTGAAGTGGAACCACCGCACCTGGGCGGTCGCCGGAAAGTCCTTCGCCTGGGAACGTCCGTTCAGCAAGGCGGACATCAAGCGGTTCGGTTCCCAGACACCCCCGTCCGGACCGATTGCGGCGATCACCGTGGCCGATCTCTCCGACAAGGAGGCGGTCCTCGCGGAACATCCCGATTCGTTCTTCACGATCCCGCACTTCGACGGCTTTCCAGCCGTGCTCGTCCAACTCGAGCTGGCTGATCCGCACCAGGTCGAGCAGGTCGTGCTGGACGCCTGGCTGTGCTGCGCCCCGCCCACCCTGGCTGCGGAATACGCGCCTCAGGCGGACTGATCATGCGATCGTCACCGCCGGGCAGACATCGGTGTGACAGCGGTCTCGAGCGGGAACTGAAACCGACAGCGAACTGCGCCTGCCGGGCGCGGTTCCCGATCGGACGGAATCCTTGCGATGAGTGCCAATGTCAAGAGCACGGCCGGACACGCTGCGTCCGGGGCCGAGCAACAGGGCCGTGAGGTCGAGCAGAGCCGCGCGTTCGGCGCGCTGGTCATGGTCGGATTGATCGCCTATGGCGTGGTGCACCTCCTGGTGGCCTGGATCGCGTTGCAACTGGCCTGGACCGGAGGCGGGGGCGAGGCCTCGCAGCAGGGCGCGCTGGCGCAGATGGCCAGTTCTCGCTTCGGTGACCTGCTGCTGTGGATCACCGCCATCGGCCTGTTCGCCCTGACTCTGTGGCAGATCTTCACCGCGCTCTGGGGTTACAGCTACGAGAAGCCGAAGAAGAAGGTCTTCAAGCGACTGGGTGCGGCAGGCAAGGCCGTCGTGTACCTGGGTATCGGGATCAGCGCGGTGACCACTGCGGCCGGGGGCGGCCAGAAGAAGTCCGGGAACAGCAGCGAGAAGTCGCTCACCGCCAAGCTTCTGGGCGTTCCGTTCGGAAAGGTACTGGTCATCGCCGTCGGGATCGCCGTGCTGGTCGTCGCCGGTCGATTGATCTACCGGGGCGTCACCAAGAAGTTCACCCACGACCTGGAGGGTGGTGTGCGGCCGACGGTCGTCCGGTTGGGCCAGATCGGCTACTGCGCCAAGGGGATCGCCTTCGGCATCGTCGGCGTGCTGTTCGTCGTCGCCGCGGTCACCTTCAACCCGAACAAGGCCGGCGGGCTGGACACTGCCCTGCACACGCTGCGGGACCAGCCGTTCGGCCCGGTGCTGCTGACTCTGATGGCGTTGGGCATCGCCGCGTTCGGTCTGTACTGCTTCGCCTGGTCCCGCCACGCCAAGCGTTCCTGAGCGGAGCGTCTTCCGAGCCCTGAACGGGCGTCAGGCCTCGACGAGTTCGGAGACGATGCGGGCCGCCCGTTCGGTGACCTCCGCGCGGGCGGCGGCTTCGTCGATCGCGAGGACCACCCGATTCCGGACCACGCCGCGCCCGGCGATGAACACATCGGTGACATCGGTGCCGTGGGCCGCGTAGGCCAGGAAGGACCCTGGGTCACCGAACGGGGTGGCGGTGGTGCCGGTGACGTCCAGCAGCACGATATCGGCGGCTTCGCCGACGGCGAGCACACCGGAGAGCGTCGGGTCGATCGCGGCGGCGCCGCCGGCCGTGGCCATGCGGAACAGATCGCTGCCGGCGATGACGGCCGGGTCGGCGGCATACCCCCGCTGGACCAGGGCGCCGTTCTTGATCTCCTCGAACATGTCGAGGGTGTTGTTGGACGCCACCGAATCGGTGCCGAGGCCGAGTTGCACGCCGCCCGCGATGTACGCCGGTACGGGGGCGATCCCCGCGCCCAGCTTCAGATTCGACACGGGATTGTGCGCCACGGTGACGCCGGGCCGCGCGAGCAGTTCGATGTCACCCTCGCGCGGGTGCACCGCGTGGGCCACATGCACCCGGCCGTCCAGCAGGCCCAGGTCGGCCACCTGACGGATCGGGCTGGATCCGAACCGCCGTAGCGATTCCTGCACCTCGAACTGAGTCTCGGACAGGTGGATGTGCACGCCGATGCCGTCGACGGCGGAGCGGCGGGCCACGTCGGCGATCATGTCCGGCGGGCAGGTGTACGGCGCGTGCAGCCCGTAGGCCAGCCCGACGAGCGGGTCCCCGGCGAACTCGGCGGCCAGCGCGGCGGTGCGATCCAGCATTGCGGCGCCGGGAGTGGCGTCGGCCATCGGGAAGGCGACCGCGTCGTAGCCGAAGACCGCGGGCGCGGCGGATACCCGCATGCCGGCCTCGGAGACGGCGCCCAGGAGCGTGCTGTCCCACTGGAACATGTCGACGAATCCCACCGTGCCGCTGCGCAGCATCTCGGCCAGGGCCAGGCGCAGCCCGGCGAGAACGTCGGCCGCGGTCAGCCGCAACTCGAAGGCGCGCACGTGGGTGAGCCAGGTGTGCAGTGGGACGTCGTCGGAGTGCCCACGCAGCAGCGTCATCGCCGAGTGGGTGTGAGCGTTGATCAGACCCGGCATGGCCAGCCGGCCGTCGCCGTCCACGTCGTTAGGACCGAGCGGCCCGCGCGGCGGACCCAGGTAGGTGATGCGACCGGACGCGGTGCAGAAGGCCAGCTCGGCGTTCCGCATCACCTGCCCGGCGGACGGCACAACGGTCAGCGGGGCAATACGAATCTCGCTCATAGGTGGGGGGCGTCGGTCAGAGCGCCGAAAACTTCTGCCACTGGGCCCAGGAGTACGTCCAGTCGAACAGATCACCGTCGGACGCCGAGAGCTGAACGCTGGTCCCGGTCACCTCGACCGGATCACCGATCATCGCCGAATTGAAGTATGCCTTGGCGCTGGTCGGCGACAGGTTGATGCACCCATGACTGACGTTGGTGTTTCCCTGATCGCCGACGGTGTTCGGGTTCTCGTGGATGAACTCGCCGTTGTCGCTGATCCTTACGTCCCAGTACTCGGTGGAGTGGTAGTTGAACGGCGGCGAGCCGATCATCAGGTGGACCGGAAGCTTCTCCATCACGACGTGGATCCCCGAACGGGTCACCAGATTGGGATCGTTGACCTGATCGCCCCGACCGAAGGAAGCCGGGTAGGTGGCGATTGTCTTGGTGCACGATGCTTCGTCGTTCATCGCGCAACCCTGCTTGACGACGATCTTGTAGCTCTTCGCGTCGGCGTAGACGACCTGGTTGCGTCCGATGGTGAAGTCGGTGGTGACGTCGTCGGCGCCGTAGGCACCGGCGGCGAACTTCAACCCGTAGGCGTTCGCGGCGACGTGCACCTTGGTGCCGGCCGGCCAGTACGTCTTCGGCCGCCAGTCGAGTGCCCATAGCCCGTCGTCGTGCTGGATCCAGGCCCAGGAGCCTTCGACCTTGGGCGTGGTGGTGATCGTCATGTTCTTCTCGATGAGGGCCCGGTCGGTCGGTTCGACGCCGAAGCGAACGATCACCGATGCGGCCACTCCGACCACGTCACCGTCGCCCGGGGACACGTTGACGCGAACCCTGGTGTCGGGCTGCACGGTGGTGAAGGACCCCTTGATCGCCACCGCCTTGCCGTCGGTACCGGTGGCGACACCGGACGCCGAGTATGTCTTGCCGTACCCGAGCACCTCGCCGAGGGTCCAGGACGCACCGTCCTTGGAAACGCTGCCCTTGACGACCTTGCCATCCGGGTTCTTGAGGACGAACTGGGTGATCTTGCCCTTCGCCACGGAGATCACCAACGGCTGGGCCGGAGACATGTTCGACGTACCGAAGGCCGGGCTGGCCTTGACCGAGGCCACCGGAGGCAGGACAACCGAGCTCGAGGTGGTCGGCGTGCTGCTCGTGAGCACCGAACTGACCGGCGCCGACGCCGGGGCCGACCCCGACGGGCCGGAGGAGGCGGGGGTGGAGACGCTGCCGACCGTGATCGGAGCCCCTGACGGAGCGGCCGACGAGACCGACTCGACCGACGAGGTCGAGCCACCGGAAGAGCCGGTGGCCGTGGTGCCGCTGGAGGTACAGGCTGTCACCAGCACCGCCAGACCGAGGAGCGCCGCGATGGGCGCCAGACGGCGTGCAGAAGACATGTAAACGAACCCGCCTCACAGAGTTGAACCTCGGCGGACGTAGTCCCCCGCCACCGGCCAGTGGCCGACGAGGCGAAGAATACCGGCTCAGACCGACAGCCCCGGTGTGAATCGCGGTCCTGCCGGGGTGAATCACACCCGGACGCGGGCGTGCTCTAGCGGAAGAGGCGCCGAACGATGAGGATGCCGACCAGGGCCCCGGCACCGATCAGGGCGTACTTGATCTTCGGGTCGGCCAGCTTGGCCCGGATCGTCTGCTTTCCCTGTTCGACGATCCGCTTGGGGTTGGCCCTGGTGGTGATTTCGTCGACGGCCACGGCGAGCGCATCGCGCGCACGCTCGATGTCCGCCTGGATGGTGTCCGCGTCGCGGGCCACGGGGCCTCCTGTAAGTACAGGCCGCGCGGGATGCGGCCATGAGCAAACTACCCTAGCGCCATGACCTCAAAACTCCCCGACGTGGGCGATGCCGCACCCGACTTCAGCCTGCTGGACGCCAGCGGGGCCACGGTCAGGTTGGCGGACTTCGCGGGCCGGAACGTGATCCTGTACTTCTACCCCGCCGCCATGACGCCGGGATGCACCACTCAGGCCTGCGACTTCAGCGCGGCCAAACCGGAACTGGACACCGCCGGCTACACCGTGCTCGGCGTCTCCCCCGATGCCCCGGCCAAGCTGGCCGCGTTCACCGAGAAGAGCGGTCTCGACGTGATCCTGCTCAGCGACCCGGAGCGGGAAGTGCTGAGTGCCTACGGCGCCTACGGCGAGAAGCAGAACTACGGCCGCACGGTGATGGGCGTCATCCGGTCCACTTTCGTCATCGGGCCGGACGGGAAGATCGCCAAGGCCTGGCGGAACGTCAAGGCCACCGGCCACGTGGCCCGGGTCCTCAAGGAGCTCGGCCTGGCGGCCTGACGTCCGGATTCGGTTGGGTAGGCTGGCCCACGCCGTTCCCGCGGCGTGGGGCCGTAGCCCAATTGGCAGAGGCACACGGTTTAGGTCCGTGCCAGTGAGGGTTCGAGTCCCTCCGGCCCCACTTCTGTGACCTGCGAAAACACCCCCGTTCTATCCGTTTTGTCCGGTTCGCGGGCACGGAATGGGCACAACCTGGGCAGATACGGCGTGACGTTGGCACCGGCGGACACTGCCAGCGAAGCGGCGGTGTGCCGGAGGTCGTGCGGGGTGAGCCGGGGAACGCCGGCGTCCTGCCACGCCTTCTCGAACCAGCCGAGGGTGCCGTTCGGCTGCCGCAGGTAGCCACCTTTCGGGGCCTGGAACACCAGATCGCTGGGTTGCCTGTCCTCGCACAGTTCGGCCAGCCGTTGGATGCGGAAGGCCGGCACGGGAACTGTCCGCCGGTGGTGGGTCTTGGGCGTTCCGACGTGCACGTGCGCACCAAGGCCGACCGCGTTCTGGGCGATGGCGAGGCGGCGCTGGCTCAGGCTCACGTCCATGACCCGCAGCCCGGTGGCCTCGCCCCAGCGCAATCCGCAGTAGGCGAGCGTCAACACCAGTGAGCCGTACTTCCCAGACGCAGCGGCCAGCTCGTGCACCTCCGGTGGGTCAGGTACGTGTGTTCGCGACCGATCTTGCGGGGGAGGTTCACTCCCCTGGCCGGATTGACCAGCATGCGGCGGTCCTTGACTGCGTCGTCCAGTACCGCGGCCAGCAATCCGTAGGCCCTGGTGACCGTGGTGGCGCCACTGCCGCGATCAGTCATCGCGGACACCCATTGCTGCACCTCGGTGTGCCTGATCCCGCCGATCTGACGCTCCGCCCAGATGCCCCGAACATGGACACGCCACGCAGATTCAAGAGGTCGGTGGGCCGATGGCTTGAGATGTGTCTGACGGGTCAGCCAACTCGTGGCCAGTTCGCCCACTGGCAACCGGCTGTCAGCGGGTGCTACGTACTCCCCCTGCAGCTTCGATACCTCGAGCCGGGCGGCAAACTCCTCCGCCGAGCGCTTGGTCGTGAAGCCCCGCTTCTTGGTCTGCAGGTTATTCAGGCGGCGGTAGGGCACCTAATATCGCCTGGCCCCGTTCGCTAGTGCGTAGGCCTCGATGGTTGCCATCGTTCTCCTATTCGTCGCCGAGTCCCCGGGCGGGGCCGAGACGTATGGCCTCCAGACCTCTGCCCCAGGCACTACGTCCACCGCAATGCTCCGACCTGCCGACAGCCGCCACCAACGCGAATACCAGCACAATCAATGCAAGAACGGCATTTCAATTGTATTCATCACGACGCCAGCATTATCGACGGATTGTCTCACCAGTGAGCCGTTGCGGGCCACGACCTGCGCGGCGTAGGAATCGGCCTCGACCGGTCGTGGCACCAGCGACCAACACAGCTTGCTGATGTCAACCGCATTCCCCGCCCAGCAGGGTGGTGACGCTATCGGCTGCGGGGGGCGAGCGACAGCAACTTCACCGGGCGGCCCGGGCCCGGGCGGGCGATGGCCACCCCGACGGCGGTGTCGTCGGCCATCGCCCGGGCAGTGACCACATTGCCGGGCCCAACTCGAAGCGGCGGACGGTGCTGCCGTCTACGTCGTGCGCGGTGACAGGACCGGCAGCCACGGCGCACGATGCTCCGTGTCCTCTTGCCAGGTGCGGCCCAGCCGCCACCGCAGACCAGCCGCGTGCAATTGGGCGCGGGCGTCGTCGGTCTGCTGGTACCAGGTCATCGCCAGTTCCGACGGCGGCCGTTCAATCTCGGGCGGTGGCTGCCCGGTACTGGTGTCCGCGGTGACAGCCAACTGGGCGGGTAGATCGGCGCCCCACGGCAACGGCACGTAGCGGGCTGGTCCGCAGCACCTCGTAGGTGTCAACGCCCAGGTGCCGCAGACGCCACGGGTCGTCATCCACTTCGATCACCACCGCCTCGGCGGCGGCGTGCAGCGCCCGTACCGGCCGGTTGATCATCAACCGGTCCTGCTGACCATCTGCGCGGACACGCAGCACGGTCGACCAGCCGAAATCAGTCAGCGTTGCGGGCGTGGCGTCGGCCTCCTGCAGAAGTTCCTGATTCAGTGGCGCGGCCATGCACCACGCCCCACCCAACCCGCAGGCAGCCAGTTGCATCCCGTCGGTCCACGCCACCGTCCGGGCACCGCCGGGTCCGATGCCAAGAAGCGCACCAAACCGCTCCTGCTGAGCCCAGACGGACAACCCCGTCGCTCATCAGCGTCGGCCCGGGTCAAACAAGGCTGGCCGCGGCCGGCAACTCCGACCAACCCACCACATCCACGACCGCACCGGAAGCAGGATTCACGATGGCAGCGACCGGCTGGAACTGATCAACCACCCACAAGCCCGATGACATGGACAACAGGAACCCAGGACGAAGAAAACGCACCAACCGAACCTGACACGGACAGCCGCATCACCATCATCCGCACCGCTGTGTGCCCGTGCACGTCCCGTAGGAGGCACCCCAACGACAACGAACACCGGACAGGTCTTCCGGGAATGTCCTGCTCAGACCACCTGAGCTATGGCACCGGCGCAACATACGGCCGGGTGAGGTTCCCCTTACGGGCGGCCAGATCGATGATCCAAATCGGACACCCGCACACCTCGGGCATCCCTAGACTGCGCGGATGACGGATTCGCAACACGTGTTCGTGTCGTACGTGCATGAGGACTCTGACCGGGTCGACCTTCTCTGCAAGGTGCTGGAAGCAGCGCAGATCCCTTACTGGAGAGACCGCAACAACCTTGGGCCCGGTGACGCGTGGAAAACCAAGATCCGCGAGGCCATCCAGTCGAACGCGTTGGTCTTCTTGCCGTGTTTTTCGGAGCGCTCACGCGCCAAAAGCACGACCCACATGAACGAAGAACTCACTCTCGCAGTGGATGAGTTCCGGAAGATGCCGCCCGGCCGAGTCTGGTTGATGCCCGTCCGATTCGACGATGGGCCGGTACCCGTCTGGGACCTGGGAGCAGGGCGATCCCTCGGCGACCTCAATTACGTCGACCTCTTCGGCGACGCATACGCGGTGGGCGCGGCCGCGCTCGTAGCCGCGGTCAGCCGACTCATGGGCGAGTCTGGTCCCGATGCGGCGACCGTGCAAGCCGCGGTAGCGCAAGCCGACGAAGGCGACCGTCCTTCTCTGGTCCGCCGCCTGACGAAGGAAATGCTGCCGGACCCCGCCCGCCGCATCGAACTAGACGACACCATTAGGCAAGAAACGCGCACGGTACTGACAGCACTTGACGATTCTCAGCGGTTTCCGATTGATACTCTTCCGGGCGCCACTAGGGACCAGCAAATCGTTAGCGTGGTCGAATATGCAACGGCTATCTGGCATCTCGTGCAGCCATTCTGCGAGTCTCTGCAGGTTGCCACCCGATGGGCCGACCTCACGCAGCTTGCGCCTTGGACCGCTGGCCTCCGCTCCTTTGGCAGCGACGCAACGAAGGTGCGAGCTGGGTTCCCCGTGATCACGGATCTACGTCATATCCCTTTGCTGGTCAGCACGATGGCTGTTGGTCTGACTGGCGTGGGCAGCGACCGGTGGGAGAACGTTAAGGCGCTAGTTGTTGACCCCACGGTCACCGGGCGCGGGTCAGAGACCGCCGAGTCCTTGATAAACGTTTCCACCCCGTGGTCCCCCTTTGCTAACCTGGATATGACCGCACATGCTCTTGCCCGCGCCACCGTGTTTGGCGAAGAACCAGCCGCCGCGCTCGCTGTATTCACAGTCGGCAGGGTTGGCCAGTACCACACTCCAGTCAATGAGTGGCTACACGCAATCCTCCGTCCAATGTTTCTTGATCTATTTCCGGACGACGAAACTTATAACCAGGAATTCGACCGCGCAGAGATCATGCTGGGCCTGATCTCAGCGGACATTGGCCTCCAGCGGGCGGAAGGTACCGGCTCGTCGTGGCGGAGGTCTCGCTGGTTCGGACGATCAACATGGCGGGCCGGCCATTCGCACCCCAACATGTTGGCGATCGCCTCGAGCCAGCTCGACCTACAGCAGGCCGACTGGGCGCCGCTTCGCGGCGGCCTATTCGGCCGTGACCCGGCGCGCGCCCGGGCCGCAATCGATACGTACAGGACGACATTTGACCAGGTGAGCAACGAGCGCTCCTGGTAGCTACTCAGCTGCGGTCGGGCTCTGTACCCCACACAGTCACCCGGCCAGGCTCATGCGGATGGTCCCGGACCCGATCGGCGACCGGTCACGGATCTCTTATCGGGCAATGCCGTGGCGTCAGGTTGCGGATAGGAGGCGTTGGTAGAGGTTGCGGGTGGCCGGGCTCGGTGAAACCCCGAGCTGGTCGCGCAGTGTGTCGCAGAGCCGCTGGTACACCTCCAGAGCTTCGGCGAGGTTGTCCTGGGCGGTGAGGGCTTGCATGAGGTAGCGGTAGCCGCTCTCACGTAGTGGGGCGAGTCGGATGAGTTGCCGCCCGGCTCGTTCCGCGCCGGCGAGCTCGGTTCCGGCGATGCCGAGTTCAGCGGCGGCGTAGCACTCCAAGGCGCGTAGCCGCAGCATGTCGAGTTGGTTTCGGATCTCGTTGATCCATGCCGCGTCTTCACCTGGGAGGAACCCCCGTTCGGCGGCGAACAGCGCGACCAGGACCGGCCCCCAGGCGCGGCTCCAGTCTCGTTGCGCGACGGCGGACTCGGCGTGGTGGATCGCGTCGAGTGCGGCTTCCAGGTCGACCCAGGCGCCTGGCATGCAGAGCCGTAGGGTGGCGCGGCCCTCCACAGCCTCGGCGCCCAGTACGCGGCGGAGTTTGGAGATCAGCGGGTTGAGTCGGGCGTCGAAGGCGGCGGGATCGGGCTCGCGCCACAATGCCTCGGCCAACTCGTCCCGCGGGATGTGGCGGTGCCGGTTGGCGACCAGATAGATGAACAGCAGTCGGCCCTGCCGCCCGGGCAGAGCTGTATCCAGGCGCTGCCCGTCGCGTTCGACGGCGAGCTGCCCGCAGATCTGGATCCGCACTGGCCGCGACGCCAAGGTCACGCCATCATGATGGCAGCACCCTGACCCGTCCGGGCAGCGGTTCCGATGCTGATGGTGCGGGAGGTTCGATGGCGAAGATGATCCGCTGCGAGTGCGGATTCGTAGTCCGCGGTGACACCGACGATCAGGTCGTGGGTGCGATCCGGGAACATATGGCCGCCGACCATCCGGCGTTGTTGAAGGCGGTCAGCCGACAGGACCTGCTCGGTTGGATCCAGGTCGAGTAGCCGTGCGCGCGCCGGTACCCGGACGTCGCGGCACGCCAAGGTTGCGCCAACCTCCCGGCAACGGCGGTGTCGTAGAACTTCGCGTAGGCAGTATTCGACCGCGAAGGAGCTCCCGATGACAGCCACGTCGCCCGCAGTGCTGATCGGTGCCGAGGAACTGGCCGGGCGTCTGGGGGAGCCCGACATAGTGGTGGTCGAGGTGGACGTCAACTCCACGGCCTTCGACGAATGGCACATCGACGGCGCCGCCCTCTGGAACGTCTACGCCGACCTCAAGGACACCGAGTACCACACCGTCGACACGACCGGGCTGGAGGAACTGCTGGCCCGCACGGGGATCGGTCCGGACTCGACGGTCGTCTTCTACGGCTACGCCCCGGCGTTGGGCTTCTGGCTACTCAAGTGCTACGGGCACACCGACGTGCGGATCCTGAACTGCTCACGACAGGCGTGGCGGACCGGCGGACACCCCTGGAGCACCACACGCCGCCAGCCGCGGAGCGGCGACTACCGGCTCGGCCAGCCCGACCCGCGGCTGCGGGCCACCCACGCGTCGGTGCGCAACGCGATCGGTGATCCGGGCACCACGCTGCTCGACGTTCGCTCCCGACCCGAGTACGACGGCGAACGGTTCTGGCCCTCCGGCGGCATGGACCCGGACGGCCGCGCCGGACACGTGCCCACCGCGATCCACCAGCCAATCGACGGTCTGTACGACTCGCGCGGGGCCTTCCTTCCCACGGCCGACCTACGCACCCTGTTCTCCTCGGCCGATCTCGACAGCTCCGGCGAGCTGATTACCTACTGCACCATCGGCGGCCGCGCGGCCACCGCCTGGTTCGTCCTCACCCAGCTACTCGGCGGCGACCACGTCCGCGTCTACGACGGCTCCTGGGCTGAATGGGGACGCACCCCCGACACCCCCGTCGATACCAACTATCAGCAACCAATCGGAGGAACCGAAATGCCTGAACTGAACCGCACCGGACTGATCCGGATGAGCCTGGACGAGCCCGAGGAGGTCCGCACGTTCGAGGCCGGCAGCGGTCAACTCGAACTGGTCAACCTGCACGCCGGACCGGTTGGCCGGGCCACCTTCCAGCCTGGCTGGCGCTGGTCGACCCACGTCAAGCCGATCGCCGCCACCGAGTCCTGCCAGGCAGCGCACACCGGCTACTTCGTCTCCGGTCGGATGAAGGTTGTCATGACCGACAGCGGCGAAGAGATCGAGTACGGCCCAGGCGACTTCGCCATCATGGCACCCGGCCACGACGCGTGGATCCTCGGCGACGAGCCCTGCGTGGTCATCGACTGGCAAGGCTTCGCCGACTACGCCAAACCGCACAACTGAACCCCACCTGCGGTGCCAGTGCGGGCGGGCCGCCGGTGCGCCGCTCACCCGCAAGCGGAACCAGCTATGGCAAGAAGTGTGAGTCGCAGCGCGGGATCAGGCAGGTTCGTCAGCAAGGCGACCGTCGCTCGGTGGCCGGGCAAGACCACGACGGAACGCGTCGGATCGGGCACCGCAAACAGGCTCTTCGCAGTTGAGGGTGTAGTCGGGGGTCGGCGCGTCGCTCCGGGGATCGAGTCGAGGTCTTCCGATGATGGTGGTTCCTACGCCGTCCATCTGGAAGACCTCGACATGGCTGACTCTACTTTTGCGACCCCTGATCTGACCACGTTCGCCCGGCTGGACACGCTCGGTCTGCAGGTGACCGGGCAGTTTCTGGAGCCGGACCGGGCGGTGTTGGCCTGTCGAGCCGTCAAGGGGGACGAGCTGTGTCGGGCGTGTGGTGAGCCCGGCCGGCCGCGGGATTCCACCACCCGGCGGCTGGCGCACGAGCCCTTCGGGTGGCGACCGACGATCCTTTTGGTCACCGTCCGCCGGTTCCGCTGCGACGGCTGCGGTTTGGTGTGGCGGCAGGACACCTCGGCGGCGGCCGAACCGCGGGCCCGGCTCTCGCGCGGCGGGTTGCGGTGGGCCCTGACTGCGCTGGTCTGCCAGCACCTAACCGTCGCCAGGATCGCTGAGGCACTGGGCGTTTCATGGAACACCGCCAACGACGCGGTACTGACCGAGGGCCGGCGGGTGCTGATCAGCGACCCGAGCCGCTTCGACGGGGTCAGGGTCATCGGCGTGGACGAGCACGTGTGGCGGCACACCCGCCGGGGGGACAAATTTGTCACCGTCATCATCGACCTGACCCCGGTCCGGGACCGGACCGGGCCGGCCCGGCTCCTGGACATGGTGGAGGGCCGGTCCAAACAGGTGTTCAAGACGTGGCTGTCCCAGCGGCCCGAGACGTGGCGCACTGGTGTGGAAGTCGTCGCGATGGACGGGTTCACCGGTTTCAAGACCGCCGCCGTGGAGGAACTCGACGAAGTCACCGTGGTGATGGACCCGTTCCACGTCGTGCGCCTGGCCGGGCAATGCCTGGAGCTGTGCCGACGGCGGATCCAACTGGCCACCACCGGCCACCGGGGCCACTCCGGCGACCCGCTGTATTCAGCTCGCCGCACCTTGAGTACCGGCGCCGACCTGCTCACCGAGAAACAGCAACTGCGAATCGCGGAACTGTTCGCGAATGAGCAGCATCTGGCCGTGGAAGCCACCTGGGGCGTCTACCAAATCATGATCAGCGCCTACCGTGACCCCAACCGGGCGGCCGGGAAGAACCGGATCCGGCAGCTGATCGACTCCCTCGCCAGCGGCGTCCCGGCCGCTCTGATCGAGGTCCGCACCCTCGGCCGAACCTTGAGGAAACGAGCCAGCGACATCCTGGCCTACTTCGACCGCCCGGGCACCAGCAACGGACCGACCGAAGCGATCAACGGCCGCCTTGAACACCTCCGCGGCTCCGCGTTGGGCTTCCGCAGCCTCACCAACTACATCGCCCGATCACTCATGGAAACCGGCGGATTCAGACCCGGACTACACCTTCGATTGCGATGAGCCCGCAAACAGCCGCACGGTCAACAGGTCGGCATCCACCGGCAAGTTCGTCACACAGGCAACGGTCAACCGCAATCCCGGCGGAACGATCCAGCAGCAGGTCTGACCCGACTACCTCCGTGCGGAGTGGCCGTCGCGCCGCTCCGCGCGGAGGGCTAGAGGCGTCTTACGCGATCTGATCCGGGCGGTACGACGACACCAGCGCCTCATTGGCGCCAGCGACATGGATCGCGACCCGCACGCGGCCGTTGTGACTATCGATGACCGTCGCATCGTGCCGACGCGCACCTAGTGGGACATTGACAGTGGTGCCGGCCACAAATCGGCCGGACTTGGCGGACCGCGAGACGGTCTTAGCCACCGTTGAAGCTGGCTTCACCTTGCGCACGCTCGCGGTCGACGTCGCAGCGGTAACCGACCTTGCGGACTTGGCTGACCGTGCGACCGACTTAGTAGACCGGCTCGTCGTGCCACTGCGCTCGGAGTCCTTCGCGCTCGACATCGTCACCTGCCTCCTACCACGGTCGCTGTCCGGTCAGATCCTTCAAGTATGCGTGCATCACGGCGTCAAGACCAGTAGCAACCTGATTGAGCGTCGATCGCCACTTCCTGCACGTCACTAGGCTAAGGGGTTGCTGAGCACCGCACTCTGCGAGCTTCTTTGCGTCTTGGTGTGCGATTGCGTTTCTCGCGTCGTTGAGTCGGTCCATGTTTGTGACATACCGTGTGTAACGGCTCGGGTACTTGGTTCCAAGGTCATCTTTCAAGCTAACGCCAAATGGGCTGAAGTCATTGCATACGTTGGCCCAATTGGCATTCCCTGTGTCGAGCTTTCGAGCGCGACCCATGAAGACGCGAAAAACTTCGTCTAGTCTGGTGGGTAGCGGAATGGAGTCCAAGACAGCGTTCAGACACTCGTCGTGCAGCTCCCGACAGAAGCCCTGAAATTCTGAGGCCATCCGTACGATCAGCGCGTGGTTGATCTCGGCGATGTTGTACTTTCGCCCACGGGTTCCGCCACTGACTGCCATGTGGGCTGCGAATAGGTTGTCGATGCTGACGGCCCGGTCGGTTCGCCACCCGGCCAGTGCAAGGGACACCATCCTCAGGACCTCCTTAGCTGTTCTGCCCCGAGCGGTTGGTGACGACCGCCGTGCGGTGCACGGGCGGGAAGCCTCGTCGTGCGGTGTGGGTCGATGGTAGTTGTAGCGGTGCAGGAACGGTGACCGGTCAGCGATGCTGCTTGACGTTCCGACTCTCTAGAGATCTAGATGGAGACGAAGTGCGTCGTCGATCTCGGCCAACAAGGATGCCTGTAGCAGCCCCAGAGATGGCCCCACCCGCTCGACCGCGACGGAACGGACCTGTTCGGCCTGGGCCTTGGAGGCCACGCGCAGACCGACAGCGTCGGCGGGAATCAGCACCTGGAACGGGAACACCCGAGCGGTGTTACTGGTCAGGGGCACCACGGTGACAACGCCGCGACCCAGCCTCGCAGCGGCGGAGTTAGCCCGATCGTTGCTCACCACCACCGCGGGCCGCTGCTTGTTGGCCTCGCTGCCCCTGACAGGATCCAAATCGACCAGCCGAATCTCGCCGCGACGCATCAGGACAACCCGTCGGATGCCGTCGTCTCCCACATCTCACGCTCACCTGACCGGTCCCAGTCCTCCCAGGCCGCCGCATAGTCGTCTTCCAGACTGGACCGGCGCAACAATCGAATGGCCTGGTGCAGAGCCGCCGATCGAGATCCCAATCCTGCCCTACGGGCGTGCTCATCCAGCACAGCCACATCGTCATCGGGCAGGCTAACGCTCAGTTTCATACCCCGATGCTACCCGAGTAGCACGCCCTGTGCCGCCCCTGCCGGGAGCCCAGTGCACGACCCGAACGTCTTTCGGTTCCCGAGCGGCAGTCGTGTGCACCGTCGCCTTCCCGCGGCGGTACACACGACTGGAAGGGTCATTTGACGGTATGAACCGCACTGGCTCCGGTGGAGACTCTTGACCTTGGGAACGTGGATGGAGTCATGGGATCTGAGGTTTCACCGGGCAAGCCGACCACCCGTCGGTATTCGCCTGCGGAGAAGGAGCAGGCGGTCCGGCTGGTCCGGCAGTTGCGCTCCGAACTGGGCACCGATCAAGGGACCGTGCACCGGGTCGCGCGGCAGCTCGGTTACGGCGCTGAGTCGGTGCGGTCCTGGGTGCGGCAGGCCGACATCGACGACGGACGCAAGCCGGGAGTGTCGACCAGCGAGGCGAGCCGGATCGCCGAGCTGGAGCAGGAGAACCGAGAATTGAAGCGCGCCAACGAGATTCTGAAGCGGGCAGCCAGTTTCTTCGGGGCGGAGCTCGACCGCCAACACAAGAAGTAGTCGCGTTCATCGACGCCAACCGCGCCGAGTTCGGAGTCGAGCCGATCATCACCACGCTGGCCAGCGCCGAGGTGACGATCGCTCCGAGCAGCTACTACGCCGCCAAGACCCGGCCGCCCTCAGCGCGCCAACAGCGGGACGAGCAGCTGATCCCGCAGCTGCGCGCCCTGTGGCAGGGCAACTATCGGGTCTACGGCGCTCGGAAACTGTGGAAGGCCGCCCGTCGGGCCGGGCACGACATCGGTCGGGACCAGGTTGCCCGGCTGATGCGCGCAGCCGGGATCCAGGGTGTCCGCCGCGGCCGGCAGATCCGCACGACCCGCCCGGACCCGGCGGCGCCGCGGCACCCGGACCTGGTGAAACGGAACTTCACCGCGAAGGAACCGAACCAGCTGTGGGTGACCGACCTGACGTATGTCCCGACGTGGTCCGGCATCGCCTACGTGTGTTTCCTGGTCGATGTGTATTCGCGGATGATCGTGGGGTGGCGGGTCGCGGGCCATATGCGGACCGAGACGGTCCTGGATGCGATCGAGATGGCCCGGTGGAGCCGCGGCACCCGGATCGACGGGTTGCGCTGTCACAGCGACGCCGGCAGTCAATTTACATCCATCCGGTACGGCGAGCGGCTGGCCGAGATCGGTGCCACCCCGTCGATCGGGACTGTCGGGGACTCGTTCGACAATGCGTTGGCCGAGACCGTGAACGGTTACTACAAGGCCGAGTTGATCTACGGACCCGGACGACCCGGACCGTGGCGGACCGTCGAAGATGTCGAGTTGGCGACCCTGGGCTGGGTGCACTGGCACAACACGGCCCGGCTGCACGGCTACCTCGGCGATCTACCACCAGCAGAGTACGAAGCCACGTTCTACGCTACGAAACGGACCGACCAACCCCTGGCCGGAATCCAATAGCTCGAGCCTCCATCAGACCCAGTGCGGTTCAGCTTCTGGTGCTCTCATCAGGCGCCCTATGAGGGTTCGAGTCCCTCCGGCCCCACATTGGTGGCACTCAGTTCTGGCTGCGAACACAGGGGATGTGCTTGGTCATATTCCTCCCGGCGTCCGCAGGGTGTCCGCAGTGAGATCTGCGGCGAGGTCCAGGGCGACACCGACAGCTTCGAAGTCGTTCTCCAACAGGTCGGCGTAGACATCGAGTGTCATGGCCGCCGATGCGTAGCCGAGCACTCGCTGAACGGCCTTCACGTTGGCCCCTGCCACATCGCCAAGGCCGCGGCTGTGTGCCGAAGGTCGCGCGGTGTGACCCTCGGGATGCCAGCGGTTCGCCAGGCGGCTTCGAATCACCCGCGGGTGCCGTTCGGCTGCCGCATGTACCCCCCCAACGGGGCCTCGAAGACCAGCGCATCCCCGTCCTTCCCTTCGCACCGCCGAGCCAAGCGACCGATCAGGAACGCCGGTACCGGCACGGTCCTCTGGTGGTGTGACTTGGGTGTACCGACCTCTACGTATCCGTTCAGCCCGAGCGCGTGGTGAGCCACAGTCAAACGCCGGCGAAGAAGGTTCAGGTCCTGCACCCGCAGTCCGGCCATCTCGCCCCGCCGGGGTCCGCACTACCCCAAGGTCAACACCACGGTGTCGCACTTCCCCGGCCACCGCTAGGTCCTGGAGCTGCCGGTGCGTCAGATACACATGAGGCTTCTGCGCCGTCGCAACGAACAGGCCAAGATTGCAGAATGAGCAGTGATTACCGGTTCCTCACCTTCTGGAGGGTGGGCGGCACCGTGCAAGAGGTGATGGCGGTCCTAGGTGACCCCCAGGCTCTGCCCAGGTGGTGGCCGTCGGTGTATCTGAGCGTCGTCGAAGTCAGCGGCGCGGCACCGGATGGAACAGGCGCGGTGGTTGACCTTCACACCAAGGGCTGGCTTCCGTACACGCTGCGGTGGGCGCTGACGGTCACCGAGCCGATGACCGACAGGGGCTTCGCGCTGACCGCGACGGGGGACCTGACGGGAACTGGTCGGTGGACCTTCACCACCGACGGACCGGAGGTCCTGATCAGTTACGACTGGCAGGTCAGCGCCACCACACCGCTCCTGCGCCGGTTGAGCTGGCTGCTCAAGCCGGTCTTCTCCGCCAACCATCGTTGGGCCATGGCCCGCGGCCAGGAAAGCCTTCGGTTGGAGTTGCGTCGAAGGCGGCCACCCGGTCCGGGCGAAGGACCGGTACCGCCGCCACCGCCGCCGACGTTCCGGTGGCTCACCCGGCGACGCCACCACCTATCCCCGCCGGCCCACTAGTAGCGCCCCCGGTTCGGACCAAGTGGGCTAGCGGAGGTCCGACGCCCGCGGGGAGCGAGATGCTCCCCCGCGATCTCCGCGGAGAGCTGTACCGCAACCGCTTCCCTTCGAGTGCTCCGCATCGCCCAGCTCGGTAACGGCCGCGCAACACCCTGGATGCCGGCGACCCCGGTCGCTAAGATCAGACGGCAAGATCGACGGATCGCCAGGTTTTAGCAGCCGTTAGTCCAGGGCTGGTGCGTGCCTTGGACCTGATGATCGGAGGCTGGCCAATGTCTGATGCAGGTGGAGTTGTGGTTGCCCGGGATCGCGTGTTGCCGGCCACTAGGGCGCTGTCGATCGTGATCATTCCCTTCCTGTTGGTGGCGTTCGTGTTGTTGTTCTTCTGGCCATCTGCCAACGACACGGCACGCCTGTTCGCCTGGCGGATTGTTCCTGATTTCACTTCGATGGTGCTCGGATCGGTATACCTTGGTGGGGCCTACTTCTTCTTCCGCGCCGCGACGGCGACACAATGGCATAGGGTCGGGGGCGGGTTCATTCCAGTGGGGCTGTTTGCCTCGTTGATGGCCGTCGCGACGATCGCGCATTGGGGCAAGTTCATTCACACCAATATCGCGTTCTGGCTGTGGGTCACCCTGTATTTCACGACCCCCTTCCTCGTTTTCGCCGCGTGGTTGTGGAACCGGCGGGAGCAGTTCGGGAGAACCGACGGCGATCCAATGCTGCGGCCGCGCACGACCCTGGTCATTGGCGTGGCCGGCGTCGCTGCGGTGGCGACCTGTGTGTTCCTTTTCTTGACACCGAGGGCGGCGATCGCCATCTGGCCATGGTCGCTCACGGAACTGACCGCCCGGGTAATGGGCGCGATCTTCGCGCTGGGCGCCGCGGGCCTTGGTGCCTTTACTGACAAGCGGTGGACCAGTATGCGGATCCTGCTGCAGGTCGCTGGGGTCATGCTGGTGTTGATCTTCATCGCCGCGGTCCGGGCGCGCTCCGACTTTGACACGACCAAACCGCTGACCTGGGTGTTCGCTGCCGGCTTCCTGGGCATGGCGGTCGGCACGGCAATCCTTTACACCAGGATGGAACGGGCAGCCCGCACCAGCCACGCCGGGCCGTAGCAATGACGTCGGCACAGGATGCTCGTCAGGGGTTTGCGGCTCAACGCAATCAAAGGTGAAGTCCGGGCCTGCAGTGGCAGCAATCGCGTCGGCCCGCTCAGGGTTGAAGCCCTTGACTGGCGGATGGGTGGGGGCCGGCGCGCTGGCGAAGCTGTACACCTTCCGCAGTTGGTCTGCAGCACCCATGATCACGACCACTTTCCAACCAGCTCAACCAACGCGGTGAGCCCCGATCACGGCCTTTCGGGCACGTTGACCAGCGGCTGGAGAAGGATCGAGTCCCTCCGGCTCCACCACGAGTGGCCGCTGCTACCCGATCGCTGACGCGTTCCACGACGGGCGATCGCCGGCCAACTGCGGATCGACTCTCCGTCGCGGGCGGCCATCGGTTCCGGGCCACTGAAGAGGGAGCGGCCCCGCTGACCAGCCCGGGGGCCGGACACAGCGGGGCCGCGCGGTTCGGCCTCACCTGCTGTGGACTCCCGGCCGACTCCGTGTCCAACAAGTTCCCCGATGGGGCTCGCGTAATCCTGCAACGATTCTTTGGCCCTGCGCCCGACGGGTCTTACGGCCCTATGCGTGTGCGCCGCCGCCTGGCTGGATCAACGGCAGATGGTTGCGCTGGCCTAGGAGTTGTGATGATCGCATCCCTGGTACTGGTGTTGGGCTTGATCGCGGTGGCGGCCATCGTGCTGGCCGGTCGTCGAACCAGGCAACGGAATGCGTCAGCGCCGGCGACGACCGCACCGAACGCGTCGTCTCCGAACCGGGTCGGTGGCGGCCAGCCAAGGTTGGACGACCAGTTGGACCGGTGGGTGGCCGCCGGGCTGTTGACTTCGGCGCAGTCGGCCGCCATCCGCGCGCACGAGGCGGCGGCCGAGGCGGCGAGTTGGCACGCGCCGGCCGAAGCGTCGGCTACCGACGACCGCGGCGCGCCGCGTGCGGTGGACCGATTCCGGGGGATGTCCTCCGTGGCCGAGGCGTTGGGGTATCTCGGCGGGGCGCTGGCCCTCGGCGGCCTCGTGTTGTCGGTTTCGCGCTATTGGCCGGACCTGGGCGTGACCGCACGCCTGGCCCTGACCGGCGGCGCGACCGTGCTGTTGTTGGTCGGTGGCGCTCTGGTGCCGCATACCGCCGTCGCGACGATGGCCCGTCTTCGGTCGGTCCTGTGGCTGGTGGCCTCGGCCGCCACGGCCGGGCTGGTCCTGGTCGCGATGCGGGACTGGGCGGGCGTCACCGCGGACCGGACGCTGATCCTGGCCGCGTCGGGAGCGGTGTCCGTCGAGAGCGGGCTGTTGTGGTGGGGACGCAACCGACCGCTTCAACAACTGGGCTTCCTCGCCGGAGGCACGTTGTTCGCCGCCGCCGCGGTGGCCGAGTTCGCCGCACCACCGGCGCCTGCCGGCCTCGCCGTCTGGACCATCGGGGCCGTCCTGGTCGCCGTCGGTCTCCGGCGCCGGATCCAGGCTCCGCGGATGACAGAAACCTTCGGTGCCGTGGCGATCCTCGTCGGTGGGGTGATGGCCTCCAACGGTTGGCCCGGTCCCGGTCTGCTCCTGCTGACCGGTTCCGCACTCGCCTTGGTGGCCGGCGCCCTGGTCCCCGGAATTGCGGCGCAACGCGAGGATCAGTTCGTCCTGGGCCTACCGGGGGCCGTCGGGACGGTGCTCGCCACCCCGGAAACGTTGTCCCACTTCGTCCAAGGTGCGGCCGTGGCGACCGGACTGGTCACCTACGTGGCGGGCCTCGCGCTGTTCTACGTCGGCGATCGCCGCCTCACCCGCCTGCCCATCGTGGTCGAGGTGGCCGGCACCGTCACCGTACTGGCGAGCCCGGCACTCACCTGGAACCAATGGCATGGTTTCGCCCCGACCTTCGGCGCCGCGACGGCCGTTGGGGTGGTGGTACTCGGCATCGTTCGGGACAAGCTGATGCTCTCGGCGGCCGGCTCGGTCGGTCTCCTGGTCAACATCCCGTGGATCATCGTCTGGTACTTCCCCGGACAGGGTCGGGTGCCACTGCTGATCGCGGTGTCCGGCGCGTTGATTCTCTGCATCGCAGTCCTCCTGGCCCGCACCGGTCACCACCGCCACCGCCCGGCGCTCTGACCCGCCCGGTCCCGGCTCAGGCCGACAAGCAGACCGCCGGGAGATCGAACCAGCGCAGCTGTTCGAAGTCCGTCGGCAGCGAGAGTCGGTCCAGCTCAGCCGAATCGGCGGCGGCTCGCGGACGGGCGAGGATCTCCCGTGCCTGCTGCAGATACTTCTCCAAGTCGCTCTCGGGAGCCCGATCATCCTGGTGGGGGTACCGCATCTCGCCGTCCGCGGTGTAACTGATCTGGCCCAGGCGCATCGGCGGTTCCACCGGTCCGAGACGATGGCGCCAGAGGCCGGCGCCGGGGTCGAACCGGTAGTCCGGTAGGAGTCGGCTGCCCTCGCGCGCGACCAGCCGCACCGCCTCGACGAGATAGCCGAACACCGGCTCGGAGATGAAGTAGTTGAAATTGATCCTGACCCACCCCGGCTTGATTCCCTCGCAGCCGTGGGCGATCTCGCGCTCGAACGCCCGCGAGTGGTCCAGGTCGATGCCGAGCAGGCGGTGCCCGTACGGCCCGGCGCAGGAGCAGCCGCCGCGCGACTGGATCCCGAACAGGTCGTTGAGCAGGGACACCACGAAGTTGTGATGCAGGTACCGGCTTTGCGACCCGCGAACCACGAACGAGACGATCGAGAGCCGATCGGCGTCGAGGTTGCCCAGGATCTCGATGTTCGGCTCCTGCTGCCAGGCCGCGATGGCCCGCCGCAGGAAGTGATCCTCGTGGGCGCGGATCACCGTGACACCGACCGCCTGCTTGAGCTGGAACACCAACCCGGCCCTGATCGACTCGACAATGGCCGGCGTGCCGCCTTCCTCCCGCTGGGCCGGGTCGGTGAGGTACCGGTGATCGGTCGGGTTGACATAGGCCACGGTGCCCCCACCAGGCACGTCCGGAACGCGATTGCGGAGCAGTTCGCGCCGGACGACCAGCACCCCTGGAGTGCTCGGACCGCCGATGAACTTGTGTGGACTGAGGAAGATCGCATCCTTGTACGCCAACGGATCCGAACCCGCGGGGCCGTACATCTCGATGTCGATGTACGGCGCCGCGGCGGCGAAATCCCAGAACGACAGGGCGCCGTGTTCATGAAGGAGCCGCGAGATGCCGTGCGTGTCACTGACAATGCCGGTCACATTGCTGGCGGCGGAGAACGACCCGATCTTCAAGGGTCGGGCCGCGTGACGAACCAGCTCCGCTTCCAGGATCCGGACGTCGATGTGACCATCGGCGTCCTGCGGGATCACCACCACGTCGGCGATCGTCTCGCGCCAGGGCAGCTCATTGGAATGGTGCTCGAAGGGGCCGATGAAGACGACCGGCCGCTCCTGCACCGGAATGGCCGCACTGAGCTGGTAGCGATCCTCGAGGGCGGCCGGGATCCGCAACCCGAGGATGCCGACCAGCTTGTCGATGGCGCCGGTGCAACCCGAACCGGCGAAGATGACGACCGTCTCGGCATCGCCACCCACCGCGTCGGAGATGATCGATCGGGCGTCCTCGCGGAGTCTGGTGGTCTGCAGTCCGGTCCCACTGGACTCGGTGTGGGTGTTGGCGTACCGCGGCAGCACCTCGTCCCGCACGAAGTCCTCGATGAACGACAACGCCCGGCCGGACGCGGTGTAGTCGGCATAGGTGACGCGCCGCGGCCCGTACGGGCCCGGCATCACCTGATCGTCGCCGATCACCGACTCCCGGATGCGCCGGAGCAGCGGGGTGTCGCACGGGATGGTCTCGTCCACCTCCCAGACCCTAGTCGCCAAGGGGCCCATCGACCCGGGTCGCCGACTCAGCGACCGAACATCTTGGCGAAGAATCCCCCGCCCGAGGTGCTCGGCTCCGATGCGTGTCCGGGACAGCGCTCGGCGCGGGGCACACCGCGCATGACGGCATCGACGTGCTGGCCGCAGCCGGCCCAGGTGGTCTTGCCGCACTGGCGGCAGTTCACTGCTCGGCACATGTTTGTCACTCCTGGAGGACGAAGGGTCGGTTCCCGTTCGACTATACCCCCTGGGGTATCCGGCGGCCGTCGTGCGAGCAACGGAACAATCCGGGAATCGGCCCGTTGTATACCCGTAGGGGTATCGTTCGAGGTCAGGTCGAAGAGCGGCCCGGGATCACGAGAACTGCGTCCATCGGTACCTTCGACCGGGCGTACCGAGATCGGGCTCCGGCGCCGAGACTGCCGCCACCGGTAGCGTTTCCACATTCACGCCCAGCATTTTCCCAGAGGAGAGCCACCATGGTCGAACTCGACCCGAGCAAGATGACCGCTGTCGTGAATCGACTACGCCGTGCCCAAGGACAGATCGGCGGCGTCCTGAAGATGATCGAGGAGGGCCGGGAATGCCAGGACATCGTGGCCCAACTCGCGGCCGTCAGCCGCGCCGTCGACCGGGCCGGTTTCGCGGTCGTGGCCACCGGTCTCAAGCAGTGCCTGCTGGAATCCGGGGGTCAGGAAACCATCGACACGGCGGCCATGGAGAAGATGTTCCTCTCGCTGGCCTGAGCGCCGATCTCGGGGCCGGGACCAACCGGCTGGTGGATTGCCCACCGGCCGGTTGAGCGCTCAGCGCGCGGTCATGGGTAGTCCGACCTGGCCGGCGTAGTCGAAGGAGTCGTCGACCGCCACGACCTGGATGCCGTGCGCGGCCAGGATGGACGCGGCGATGGAGGCGCGGTAGCCGCCGGCGCAATGCACCCACACCTCGCCCGCCGGAACCTCAGCCAGACGCCCCAGCAACTCGTGCAACGGGATACCCACCGCACCCTGGATATGGGACCTGTCCCACTCGGCCCGGCGCCGCACATCCAGGATCGTCACCGGGCGGTGATGACGGACCTGGACCAGATCGGCGAACGTCGCCCGCTCGATCCGGCCCAACGAATCGTCCGTCCACTCCGCCGGCCCGCCGACGGCTGCCGCCGCCGGCCGATCGATCCCGATCCGCACCAACTCCCGCTGCGCCTGCGCCACCTGCTCCGCGCTCTCACCCAACAACGTCAACGGCGTACCCCACGGAAACAGCCACCCCAGATACGTCGCGAACTGCCCGTCCAAACCGAAATTGAACGTGCCCCGCACGTGCCCGGCCGCAAACGCCGTCCGCGACCGCAGATCCACCAACCACTCCCCGGCCTCCAACCGGGCGCGCAACTGCGCCTTGTCGGCCGGCTCCGGCGCCGACAGATCAGGCGCCCCCGGCCCCGCCGCGTTGGCCGGACCCATCCGCGCGTAGTACGCCGGCCACGCGTCCAACCCACCCAACAACTCGTCGACCCAGGCCTGCTCGGCCATCGTCAACGCCGGATTCATCCGCTTCTCCTGCCCGATGGTCGACGCCGTGGCCTCGGACTGCGTCGCCGAACAGAAACTGCCGAACCCGTGGGTGGGCAACACCTGCGCCGCATCCGGCAACGACTCGGCCAGCCGATGCGCCGACGCGTACTGATGGTGCACCAGAGCATGCGTGTGATCCGGACCCAACAGATCCGGCCGCCCGGTCGACCCGAACAGCAACGACCCGCCGGAGAACACCCCGACCTGCTCCCCCTCCGCCGACAGCACATACGACAGATGCGTGAACGTGTGACCCGGCGTCGCCATCACCTCGACTCGCATCGACGGACCGACCTCCACCACCTGGCCGTCCACCACCGGCACCCGATCAAAGGCCACCTCATCAGCGGCATTGACGTGATACGCCGCCCCCGTCACCCGAGCCAACGCCAAACCCCCGGTCACGTAGTCGTTGTGCAGATGCGTCTCGAACACGTGAGTGATCCGCACACCCGCCGCCGACGCCAACTCCAACACCCGATCGATGTCACGCTGCGGATCCACCACCAACGCCACCCGACCGTCATGCACCAGATAACTGCGATCCCCCAACGTCGGGGTATCGATCGGAACAATGGCCACCATCGGTGAGAGTCCTCTCGGAAGTTGCTTCTCAGGCCCGGTCCTGAGTCCGGCAAGGCGTGCTGGTTCAGGACCGACCGTCATTCGACGGTATACCCCAGGGGGTATCTAGTCAGTCCAACCGTTTGCCCTGCCGAGGCATTCCATCGGCGGCACGAGCCCGCGGGTGATCACGACCGGGCCGAGAGAGGTGGTGCGGCACTCTCGGCCCCGGCGGTCACGCCGGTCGAGTGCAACCGGATCAGGAGGGCCCGGCATGGGTGGAAACGAGCGTGATGGCGCCCTCGTCCTCCTGCGCGTTGTGCAGCCGGAGGATCGCGTACAGCCCGTAGAGCAACCGCCGCAGCTCCACCACGTCACCTCCGGCGGCGTCGGTCGCTTCGGTTCCGGTCACGAGCCGGTGCAGACGGTTGATCTGGTGCTCGATCTCGGCGTGGGTCCGACTCAGCCCGGCCGTGCTGTCCGACCCGCCGAGTGCCCGGGCCACGAGCGGGACCAACTCCTGCTCGTCGGCGCGTTCGTGCGGGAGCAGTTCGGCCTCCAGCCGGTGCAGCAGGGCGCGGACCGGGGCCAGGTCGGCATTGTCGTCCGACAGGCCGTCGGCCACGGTGCAGACAAGTTCCACCACCGGTAGGACGGCTTCGTGTTGAGCGCGCAGGGTCGCCGCCGTTGCCACCTCGGCGCCGCTGAGCGGTGCTCGCTGTCCACGGGCCGGCAGCACCGCACGCAGTGCGATGACGATGGCCAGGACGTCGATGCCTTCCTGGAGGACGGCACCGACCGCCGGCACGAGCAGGCCGGCCGCGGCCATGGCCATCGCGACCAGGGACAGGCCCATACCGGTGAGCACCGCCTGCAGCGCAATGCCCTTGGAACGCCGGGCGATCAGGATCGCCGCCGCGATGGCGTCGATGCGATCCACGGTGAGCACGACGTCCGCCGCTTCGGAGGACGCGGTCGAACCCCGGGCGGCCAACGCCACTCCCGCTCCGGCCGCCGCCAGTGCGGGCGCGTCGTTGATGCCGTCGCCGACCATGATCGTCCGCGCGGCGACCGACTCCCGTCCGATCGCGGCCAGCTTCTGGGCGGGATCGCAGTCGGACAGCACCTCGTCCACGCCCACGATGCGGCCCACCATCTCGGCGACATCGCGCCGGTCCCCGGTGAGCAGCACGACCCGGGAGATGCCGGCCTCGCGTAGGGCGCGGAGCATCCGGGGGGCGTCCGGACGGATCGGATCCTCCAGCAGCACCGCCCCCGCCGCCTGGTCGTCAACGGCCACGAAGACAGCGAGGGCGCTGTCGATCTCGGCCCGCCGTTGCGCCCGGCGAGCCCAGTCCGGGGTGTCGTCCCCGAGGATCCACGCCGCCTTACCGATGCGGATCCGATGCCCGTCCACCCGTCCCTGCAGGCCGTATCCGTGGACCTCACTCACGTCGTCCGGTGCGGACAGCGGTAGCCGGCGGCGGGCGGCGGCGGAGACGATCGCACCGGCCAGAACGTGGGGCGACACCTGATCCAGCGAGGCGGCCAGCCGCAGCAACTCGTCGGCCTCCAGATCGGACCGGGTGAGGACGTCGGCGACCTCGGGACGGCCCTGGGTCAGCGTTCCGGTCTTGTCGAACAACATGACCTGCCCGGCGGCCAGTTTCTCCAGGGCCCCGCCGCCCTTGATGACCACGCCGACCCCGGCCGCCCGCGACAAGCCCGACATGATCGCGATCGGCGCGGCCAGCAACAACGGGCACGGGGTGGCCACCACCAGCACGGCGACGGCACGGACTGCATCGCCGCTGGCCAGCCAGGCTCCGCCGGCCAGGGCCAGGGTGAGCGGCACGAAGTAGAGGGCGAACCGGTCCGCCGTGCGGACGAACGGGGCCGAGGACGCCTGGGCCGCTTCGACCAGGCGCACCACTCCGGCGTAGGTGGATTCGGCGGCCGTCGCGGTGGTGACCAGGTCGAACCCCGGGCCGGCGTTCACCACCCCGCTCCGGACGTCGTCGCCGCTCTGCCGCTCCACCGGCAACGGTTCACCGGTCAGGGCCGACTCATCCAGCACCGCCGGACCGAGCAGCCGACCGTCGACGGGGACGATCTCGCCGCTGCCGACCATCAGGCGATCGCCGAGGGCAACCTGCGCGACCGGGATCTCACGGATGCTGTCCAGCTGCCGGAGGCGGGCCGTCTGCGGAGCGCGGGCCACCAGCAGGCTCAGTTCGCGGCGGGCCCGCGCCCCGGCCCGCGCCTCCAGCAGCGCGCCACTGGCGAGCATGACCGCGATCATCGCTCCCGCGAACGGTTCGCCGACGACCAGGGCGCCGCCGAGCGCCAGCAGCGCGATCACGTCCACGCTGGGCTGCCGCCTCAACAGGGCCCTCGCCGTCGACGTCACCGAGAAGACCAGACCGATGACGGTGGCGGCAATCCACAGGCCATCGGCCGCGCCGGTGGCCCGCGCCACCCGCGCCGCGAGTCCGGCTCCCAGCAGAGCCGCCGACACGCCGAACAGCCACGGCTCGAGATTCGCCTTGAGGTACTTCACCAGTCCAGCCCGGGTCACCCACCCATCCTGCGGGCCGCCCCGGCCGGAACCAGGGTCGAACGGCCCCACCTGGCGAACCGGACCCATCAACGAGATCCATCGACAACGCCCGGATCGGCCCTCGGGCGCGGGGGCTCTCAGCCCACCGTGAACTCCTGGTACATCCCGGCCGAGTAGTGATTCTGCAGATTGCACAGCAGTTCGTAACGCCCGGGAGCCAGCATCAGGGTGACCCAGCCGACCTGGCCCGCGCCGATCCCCTCGCCCGACCCAGCCGCGCAACCGTTCGAAGCCTCGCCCCGGCTGCCGGTCTCGTCGACCTTGCCGTCGGACCCGACGCTCCGCTGACCGGCGGCGGCTCCCGCGGCCAGGGGCAGGATCACCAACTCGTGGGTGCGCCATCCCATGTTCTGCGCCACGAAACTGACCTGGCCGGCGGCGACCGTGGACGGGCGAGCGCGGAGCATCATGTGAGAGCCCACCGGGGCGATGCCACCCATCATGCGGGTCATGCCCATGTCGGCCAACGTCACGTCCACCCGATGGCCGGGCAACGAGGCCGGGGCGGAGCACGTCAACCGGGAGAACACGTAGCCCCGTTCCTGACCCATCATTCCTGGCCCCATCGCCGCTCCGGTCGACGTGGATGCGTTCATCGACCGGCCGGCCGGTGCTCCGACCGTGCAGCCAGCCGCAGCCCCGAGCAGGGCCACCAGGGCCACCAGGACCGCCGGGCCCGCCCCGCGATTCCGCGTTGTGCGCACTCACCGAGTGCACCATCCGCCGATCCGAAGTCACAAGGCGTACAAGACCTCTCCCGTCCGGTCATCGGTCCTCACCCACCGATGACCTTCGACTCTTGTCCCAGGCAGATGATCCGCCGCCCCGGGTCGTGCACACTTGCGATCATGACGTCCGAGAACGAACCGCGCCCGGCCCCCGCCGGCTCGGCCGTGGCTGACGCCCGCGAGCCGATCACCCCGTCCGCAGCGCACCGGACCGGCCTGTTCGGGCTGGCCCTCGGCGCGATCGGGGTCGTGTTCGGCGACATCGGGACGAGTCCGCTGTACGCGATGCAGACCGTCTTCTCGATCGACCACAACGCGGTGCAACCGACATCGAACGACGTCTACGGCGTCATCTCGCTGGTGTTCTGGTCGATCACCCTGATCGTGTCGGTGAAGTACGTGGTCTTCATCCTGCGGGCCGACAACGACGGCGAGGGCGGGATCATGGCCCTGGCCGCCCTCATCCGGCGCCAGCTCGGAACCCGCAGCCGGCGGGTCGCCGTGGCCATGATCCTGGGCGTGATCGGGGCGGCACTGTTCTACGGCGACAGCCTGATCACCCCGGCCATCTCGGTGCTGTCGGCGGTCGAGGGCATCGAAGTGGTCGCCCCCAGCGCACACCGCGTGGTGCTTCCGGTCGGCATCGCCATCGTCGCTGTCCTGTTCCTGGTCCAGCGCATCGGGACGCACAAGATCGGCCGGTTGTTCGCGCCCGTCATGGTGGTGTGGTTCGTGGTGCTGGCCGTCACCGGGCTCCCGCAGATCGTCGCCCACCCCGGGATCCTGCGCGGCCTGTCCCCACCTACATCGTCAGTTTCGTCACCGATCACCCCTACACCGCGTTCATCGCGATGGGCGCTGTGGTCCTGTCGATCACCGGAGCCGAGGCGCTCTACGCCGACATGGGGCACTTCGGGCGACGGCCGATCCGCGCCTCCTGGTTCTTCTTCGTCTTCCCGGCCCTGGTCATCAACTACCTCGGCAGGGTGCCCTGATCCTGCACACGCCGTCGGCCATCGCCAACCCGTTCTACCTGCTGGCACCGAACTGGGCTCGGATCCCGTTGGTCGTCCTGGCCACCTTCGCCACCGTCATCGCCAGCCAGGCCGTCATCTCCGGTGCCTTCTCCGTCTCCCGGCAGGCGGTCCGGCTCGGGTTCCTGCCGCAGCTGACCGTCCGGCACACCTCGAAGGCCGAGGGCGGCCAGATCTACGTTCCGGCAGTCAACTGGCTGCTGTTCGCCGGCGTGTTCGTGCTGATGATCACCTTCGAATCGTCCAGCAAGCTGGCCACGCCTACGGCCTGGCCGTCACCGGCACCCTGCTGCTCACCACGACGCTGTTCCTGATCCTGGCCGGCTCCAGCTGGCGCTGGCCGATGTGGCGGCTGGTGGTGATCGGGGTGGTGTTCGGCGGCGTCGAGCTGACCTTCTTCGCCGCCAACCTGACCAAGGTGGTCCACGGGGGTTGGCTGCCGCTCATCATCGCGCGGCGATCGTCACCGTCATGATGACGTGGCAGCGTGGTCGGCAGTTGATCACCGGCCGACGCATCGAGGCCGAGGGGCCGCTCCGGCGTTCGTGGAGAAGCTGCGGGCGAACCCACTGCCGCGAGTACCTGGCACGGCGGTCTTCCGCACCCCGGCAAGACCACGACACCCCTGGCCCTACGGGCCAACACCGAGTTCAACCAGGTCCTGCACGAGCACGTTGTCATCGTCTCCCTGCAGGCCGAGAACGTTCCGCACGTCGACCCGCGGAGCAGATCACGGTCGACGAACTGGGATACGGCGACGACGGCATCGTGCACCTGGCCGTCCGGGTCGGGTTCCAGGACGATCAGGACATCCCCCGCATGCTCCGCACCGCGGTCGGGATGAGCTCGGAGTTGCAGTTCGACCCGGAGACGGCGTCCTACTTCCTGTCCCGCATCGCCATCGAACGCGGCACCGCGCCCGGCCTGGCGACGTGGCGCAAGCGCCTGTTCATCGGCCTGTCCCACAACGCCGCGAACCCGGCGACTGCGTTCCACCTCCCGGAGGACCGGACGGTCGTCATGGGGTCGCGCATCGCTCTGTAGCCGGCGCCGGGTACCCGTCCTCGGCGGAAGGCCGTTCTCGGGCAACGGGTCGCGCCGGCCCGGGATCAGAACAACGGCTCGCCGATCGGCATCGGCGGCGGCCCGTCGAACAGGGCACTGACCGACTCGCCGTTGTGGATGCGCCGGACCGCCTCGGCCAGGGCGGGCGCGATCGACAGCACGGTGAGCTTGTCGGTGCGCTCGGACACCGGGATGGGAACGGTGTTGGTGCAGACGATCTCGAGGACGTCCGGCTGATCGCCGATCCGTTTCAAGGCACCGCCGGCGAACAGCCCGTGGGTGCAGGCGACCCGGATCGATCGGCATTTCAGCTCGCGGAGCCGTTCGAGCAGTTCCAGGATGGTGCTGCCCTTGGCGATCTCGTCGTCCAGCACGATGATGTCGCGCCCGGCGATCTCACCGATCACCGCACTGATGCTCACCCGGTCGTCCGCGAACCGCTGCTTGGCGCCGGCCGCCACCGGACCCCGAGCAGCCGCGCGAAGGCCGCGGCCTCCTTGGCGTGCCCAGATCGGGCGAGACGACCGTGGTGTGGACAGATCATTGCCGCGGAAGTGACCGGCCAGCTCCCGCAGCGCATGCAGGTGATCGACGGCACGCTGAAGAACCCGTGGACCTGGGTGAGTGCAGCGTCATGGCCAGCACCCGCGACGCCCCGGCCGTCACCAGCAGATCGGCAACCAGGCGCGCGCCGATCGAGATACGCGGCGCCTCCTTCTTGTCGGATCGGGCGTACGCGTAGTGCGGATCACGACCGTGGTGCGCGCGGCCGACGCGCCGCGTGCGGCGTCGAGCATCAGGAGCAACTCGACCAGGTTCTCCTGAACCGGCGTGACCAGCGGCTGGATCAGGAAGACGTCCCGTTCACGGCAGTTGGCCTGCAGCTGCACCTCGAGGCAATCGTTGGCGAACCGCTGTACTCGCACCGGCAGCAAGGGCACCTCGAGCTGGGCGCACACCTCCGCGGCCAATTCCGGATGCGCACTGCCACTGAAGACCGCGATGTCTCGCAAGACGCGCCCCTGTTCTCGTCGATGCTTCCAGGCTGTCGGTGCGGACGTCCGTTCCGTCGGGCCTCGGGCCGGATCGCCCTCGGATGGCGCCGGTTGGAAGTCTACGGGCGGACTTGCGGCCGGTCTGCACGCGCCTCCCGGCGTTCGAGGAGGTCGATGCGACAATCCTCGCGTTCCGACTTTCGTCCGACGATCGGGTAATCGCCGCTCACGGACGAAAAACCCAGGTGGAAGGATCTGACATGAATGCTCCCGAGGACGATCGTCGCGACACTCCGGCGTCCTGGGGCGACTACAGCTCCGAGGACACCCAGATCGTGCATCCCGGGGCCGGCGGCTCCGACCGATCGGCGGTGGGGCCCGACGCGCAAGCCGAGCCCTTCTCCCACCCGACATCAGCGGCGAACCCGCCGGTCGACGACCGGACCCAAGTGGTGACCCCCGTCTCCGGGGACGATCCGGCCTGGAAGCCGTCGTACACCCCGGCCTCGGACTACTCGTCCCAACCGACGATGACGTCCGTCTTCCCGCCCTCGACGCCGGGTTACGCCCCGGCCGGGCACCCGGCCGCATACGCGCCTCCGGCCCAGGTCGCGGCCCCGACCACGTCCACGCCCGAGGCGGTGCCGTCCTCGCGGGTCCGTCCGGCCTTCCTGACCGCCCTGATCGGCCTCGTCCTGTCCGCCGGGGGCGTGTATCTGGGGGTGAAGTACGGCATCGCCGCCGCAGCCGACCGCGGAGCGAATCTCTCCGTGCTCAAGCATGCGTCGATGGCGGCGGCGGGCGCCGTCCTGCTGTTCGCCGCGCTCGCCCTGAACGGGTGGTCCCCATGGGCGACGGTCATCCCGGGCATCGGCCTGACCGGCATCGGCGGCTGGACGCTCTTCAGCGCCTCCGGCCTGGCGCACGTCAACAACTGGACGAAGTGGGCCTTCTCGGGCCAGCAGTTCAATGCCTGGAACGTCGCCGGCTTCACCCTGATCGTCGGCGTGATGATGCTGGCGGCGAGTGTGGCCGCCACGCTGGCCCGAGCATCGGGCAAGCGCGACGGCCACATCATCGGCAGCCGACGCCTGAGCTAGAGCCCAAGGGCCAGTTTGAGATCGGGCAGCATCAGCGCGATGGCGCGCGTCCACGGTGCGACAGCTGGTCCTTCTCGGCCGGCGTCAGCTGGGCCGAGGTCCGGCCGTCGCCGGCCACGTCGCTCTCGGCCGGGACGAACAGCGGGTCGTAACCGAAACCGTTGCTCCCACCGGCTTCCCTGACGATGCGTCCTCGCCACTCACCCCGGCGGATCACCGGTTCGGCGCCGGGAACGGCCAGAGCCAGGGCACAGACGAACCCGGCGCCTCGACGGTCATCGGGCACGTCGGCCAGCTGGGCCAGCAGCAGCGCGTTGTTCGCGGCGTCCTCGCCGTGACGTCCGGCCCAGCGGGCCGACAGCACGCCGGGCATCCCGTTGAGGGCATCGACGGCCAGGCCGGAGTCGTCGGCCAGGGAGATCTCGCCGGTCGCGGTCGCGGCCTGCACCGCCTTGGCCACCGCGTTCTCTCCTCGAAGGTGGCGCCGATCTCCGGTTCGTCGGGGAACTCGGGCACGTCACCCAGACCCAGGACGGTGACCTGGTCGCCCAGGATCCTTTGCAACTCGCCCAGCTTCCGGTTGCGGGTGGCCAGCAGAACACGGCTCACAGCTTCGCCTCGAGATCCTTCGGGTAGGGCTGGGCCAGGGCCACCCGCTGCAGGTCGGTGAGCGTCTTGATACCGGCCAGGGCCGAGTCCAGCATGGCGTCCAGGGTTGACCGCGAGTAGGTGGCGCCCTCCGCGGTGCCCTGGACCTCGACCAGGGTGCCGACGTCGGTGGCAACAATGTTCATGTCCCCTCGGCGCGGGAGTCCTCCTCGTACGGCAGGTCCAACCGGACCCGGCCGCCGACGACCCGACCGACACGGCGGCGATCTGACAGGACAACGGCTGCGGATCGGACAGCGCTCCGGCCCGGCGTAGGTAGGTCACCGCGTCAGCCAGGGCCACGTAGGCGCCAGTGATCGCCGCGGTGCGGGTACCGCCGTCCGCCTGCAGCACGTCGCAGTCGACGGCGATGGTGTTCTCCCCCAGCGCCGACAGGTCGACACAGGCCCGCAGGGAACGTCCGATCAACCGGGAGATCTCGTGGGTGCGGCCGCCGACCCGGCCTTTGACCGATTCCCGGTCGCTGCGTTCGTGAGTCGCCGACGGCAGCATGGCGTACTCCGCGGTGAGCCACCCGAGCCCGGACCCTTGCGCCACCGCGGCACTCCACGGGTCACCGATGCGGCACACAGCACCTTGGTGCCGCCGAACTCGACCAGCACCGAGCCGGCCGGATGGGTCTGGAACCCCCGGGTGAACGTGATCGGGCGCAGTTCGTCGTCGGCTCTTCCATCTTCTCTGACCA